>NZ_JBNIKR010000060.1:0-223 GCF_050107295.1 Sutcliffiella halmapala
AGACGCTGTTTGTTTTGTTTAGTTTTGAGAGAGCATTCTCTCTATATAAAGGATCTGAAACATCACTTGATGTGATAACTTCAGAAACTATGTTCTTTGAAAACTAGATAACGTTAAGTAATATCAAGATACATTCACAAGTATCGTTCATCTTAGTAATTTTCTTTTAAGATATCATCGCTGATATCGAAAAAACATGACAATTAGTTTGTCAACGGTTAAG
>NZ_JBNIKR010000061.1:0-209 GCF_050107295.1 Sutcliffiella halmapala
GTGGGACAGATGATTGGGGTGAAGTCGTAACAAGGTAGCCGTATCGGAAGGTGCGGCTGGATCACCTCCTTTCTAAGGAAAAAGACGCTGTTTGTTTTGTTTAGTTTTGAGAGAGCATTCTCTCTATATAAAGGATCTGAAACATCACTTGATGTGATAACTTCAGAAACTATGTTCTTTGAAAACTAGATAACGTTAAGTAATATCAA
>NZ_JBNIKR010000006.1:0-295101 GCF_050107295.1 Sutcliffiella halmapala
AAGTGAAAAGCCTTTGACATCCCTTCCCAGATATGAAGAAAAAAGTCCATGGAAGTTTCGCAAAAAAATAATAATAGTAGGGTTGAAACCATTGCCTACAATTTTACACAATAACCAGGACTTGACTAGAAAGAGGGAAATGGTGGTCTCAAAAGGACTGGTTGAGACCGCAAAACCGGGGAAAAAGGGAAATGGTGGTCTCAAAAGGGCTGGTTGAGACCGCGAAACCGGAGAAAGAGGGAAATGGTGGTCTCAAAAGGGCTGGTTGAGACCGCGAAACCGGAGGAAAGGTGGGAATGGTGGTCTCAAAAGCTTCGAATAAATGAAACCACAACACTTACTACGGAAACCAACTTGCAGGACATCCTCTACGTATCCATTCTTTTAAACAACAAAAACTCAGTGAAGCTCGATTTCAGCTAAAATCGACGAGTATTAAAACAGCTGACTATAACTAATTCCACCAACCATACACCCCCTAGACCACATGACAAGGAAAAAACTTGACATCCCCCCAAACAAAATGTAAACTATCTTATTGTAAAGGCATTTCACTTAACAAGGGAGAGTGAGTAGGATGCTAGAAAAAACAACGAGAATGAACTATCTCTATGATTTCTATCAATCGTTGTTGACGCCAAAGCAAAGAAGTTATATGGCTTTGTATTACCTAGAAGATAACTCCCTTGGTGAGATAGCAGAGGAATATAACATAAGTCGTCAAGCGGTGTACGACAACATCAAACGTACGGAACAGATGCTTGAACAATATGAAGAAAAACTTTTGTTATTTCAAAAGTTTCAAGAGCGGCAAGAGCTGATAAACCAGTTGAAGGGTACACTTTTGACCAATCCGTCAAAAGAAGAGCTTATAACATTTATCGAATCGCTCGAGAAATTAGATTAGGGGGCGGCATACATGGCATTTGAAGGTTTAGCCGACCGTTTGCAAAATACGATACAGAAGATTCGTGGAAAAGGTAAAGTTAGCGAACAAGACGTCAAAGAGATGATGCGTGAGGTTCGACTGGCTCTACTAGAAGCGGACGTAAACTTCAAAGTAGTGAAAGACTTTGTCAAACGTGTTAATGAACGTGCAGTTGGACAAGAAGTCATGAAAAGTCTTACACCCGGTCAGCAGGTCATCAAGGTAGTTAAAGAAGAACTGACTGAACTGATGGGTGGGGAACAAAGTAAAATTGCTGTAAGCAACCGTCCGCCGACCGTCATTATGATGGTGGGTCTACAGGGTGCTGGTAAAACGACCACTACCGGAAAGCTGGCAAACCTATTGCGTAAAAAACACAATAGAAAGCCACTACTAGTAGCTGCCGATATTTACCGTCCTGCAGCAATCAAACAGCTTGAAACCTTAGGAAAACAATTAAGCATGCCGGTTTTCTCCCTTGGAGACAAGGTTAGTCCAGTGGAAATCGCGAAGCAGGCCATCCAACAGGCTAAAGATGAGCACCATGATTATGTGTTGATCGATACTGCCGGACGTCTGCATGTTGATGAAGCATTGATGGACGAGTTAAAACAGGTGAAAGAAATTTCCAAACCGGACGAAATCTTCCTGGTGGTGGATGCGATGACTGGTCAGGATGCTGTCAATGTAGCGGAAAGCTTCAACGAACAGCTGGGCTTGACGGGAGTTGTATTAACTAAGCTGGATGGAGACACTCGTGGTGGTGCGGCGCTTTCTGTTAAGGCGGTAACGAATACTCCGATCAAGTTTATTGGTATGGGAGAAAAGTTGGATGCCCTTGAAGCTTTCCATCCTGAGCGTATGGCCTCCCGTATTTTAGGTATGGGGGATGTGCTGACACTTATTGAAAAGGCACAATCGAATGTAGACGAAGAGAAAGCGAAAGAGCTTGAACAGAAGCTGCGTACGATGAGCTTTACGTTTGATGATTTCCTGGAGCAATTAGGTCAAGTAAGAAGCATGGGGCCTCTCGATGAAATCTTGGGGATGATACCTGGTGCGAACAAAATGAAAGGCCTGAAAAACGTCCAGGTAGATGAAAAGCAGATTGGTCATGTGGAAGCGATTATCCAAAGCATGACAAAAGCAGAAAAAGAAAATCCAGATCTGATCAATGCTAGCCGCAAAAAACGGATAGCAAAAGGTAGCGGACGTCCTGTCCAGGAAGTGAACCGTCTACTCAAACAATTCGAAGAGATGAAAAAAATGATGAAACAAATGACGAACATGCAAAAAGGAAAAGGGAAAAAAGGCGGATTCAAGTTTCCTTTCATGTAAGTCATTCTCACCATTTTTTCTCTTAATAAATCAAGTGACAAGAAAAAACACTTTACAAACAAGTAACTACTTGTTATCATACTATCTTGTGTGAAATATTTTCGGAGGTGCTTTACAAAATGGCAGTTAAAATTCGTTTAAAACGTATGGGTTCTAAAAAATCCCCATTCTATCGTATCGTAGTAGCAGATTCTCGTTCTCCTCGTGATGGACGTTTCATTGAAACAGTTGGAACTTACAATCCTGTAACACAACCAGCTGAAGTTAAAATCAATGAAGACCTAGCTTTAAAATGGTTACAAGATGGCGCGAAGCCTTCTGACACTGTTCGTAACCTTTTCTCTAACGAAGGTATTATGGAAAAATTCCACAATGCTAAATTAAGCAAATAAGAGATCAGATGACAGAACTGATTAAAACAATTGTGACGTCGTTGGTAGATCATCCAGAGCAGGTGGTTGTTACGGAAAAGGCAACAGGTAATGCCCTCACGTATCAACTCGCAGTACATCAAGATGATTTAGGGAAAGTGATTGGCAAGCAGGGAAGAATTGCAAAAGCGATTCGAACTGTATTATTCGCTGCTGCCTCTCATGAAAATAAACGAGTACAATTAGAAATACTGGAGTAGGGGAGGCTTTATAGCTTCCCTTTTTCCTGTTTTAGAGGATGTTCAAAAAGACCGGTAAAACTAGCTTAGAAATTTATCCTACTTTTTTAACACGTATTTTTATAGGATATTTGATTGATTAAGGGTAAAATAATGCTACATAAATGTCGGAAGAAAAAGTATATGGAGGTGCTATGCGTGTCAAAATGGTTTAATGTAGGGAAATTGGTGAATACGCACGGAATCAAGGGAGAAGTCCGGATTGTATCAAGAACCGACTTCCCGGAAGAGCGCTATAAAAAAGGAAATCGCCTTTATCTATTCCTGCCCGATCAGAAGGAACCGCTTGAGGTAGTGGTGGAGTCGAGAAGAGTTCACAAGTCTTTTGATCTGTTGACGTTTGAAGGATATCATAACGTCAATCAAGTGGAAGGATTAAAAGGAGCCATCGTCAAGGTTCCTGAGGACCAGTTAGGGGACTTGGAAGAAGGGGAATACTATTTCCACGAAATCGTCGGCTGCAAGGTGTTGCTACAGGAAAACATGGAGGAGATCGGCACAGTTACCGAAGTGCTGACACCCGGGGCGAATGATGTATGGGTAGTGAAGCCTCAAAAAGGGAAAGACATCCTGATCCCTTACATCGAATCGGTTGTCAAAAAGGTGGATGTAAAAGAAAAGACCATAATTATCGAGCCATTAGAGGGGCTGTTCTAATAATGAAGATTGATATTCTGTCTATCTTCCCTGAAATGTTTCCAGGTGTTCTGCAATCCTCCATTCTGAAAAAGGCGGCCGACAAGGGGGCTGTGGAGTATCGGGTGACGGATTTTCGTGAATACGCGTCGGATAAACATAAAAAAGTAGATGATTACCCATTTGGGGGTGGTGCAGGGATGGTACTGAAGGCTCAGCCCATCTTTGATGCGGTGGAAAGCCTGAGGTCATCCACCGCTGCTAAAAGGCCCCGTGTCATCCTTATGTGTCCTCAAGGCGAGCGCTACACCCAGAAGAAAGCGGAGGAGCTCTCCAAGGAAGAGCATCTTATCTTCATCTGCGGCCATTATGAAGGCTATGATGAGCGGATCAGAGAACACATCGTAACAGATGAGCTGTCTATCGGGGATTTTGTCCTGACTGGCGGGGAACTGGCTTCCATGGTCATCGTGGACAGTGTGGTAAGGCTTTTGCCTGATGTGCTTGGAAAAGTGGAATCTCATGAACAGGATTCCTTCAGCACGGGTCTTTTAGAGCATCCCCATTACACAAGGCCGGCTGACTTCAGGGGGATGAAGGTGCCTGATGTATTATTGTCAGGCAATCATGCACATATCGAAAAATGGCGTTCCAAGGAAATGCTAAAGAGAACATGGGAGAGAAGACCAGATCTTTTTAATGCATACACGTTGACGAAAGAACAGGAAGTATGGTTGGAGGAGATTAAAAAAGAGGATAAGAGATATTGATTTTTTTTATTCAATATGCTATTATACTCTTTGTGACTTAGCCTAGCTATGTCTTAAAACGATGTTCCGCTGCATCAGAAGTATGGAATGAACATCTGTGGAAAAGGAGTAGAAAACTATGCAAAAATTAATTCAAGAAATTACGCAAGGTCAATTGAAAACTGATCTTCCAGCTTTCCGTTCCGGAGACACTGTACGTGTACACGTTAAAGTTGTCGAGGGTACACGTGAGCGTATTCAGGTGTATGAAGGAGTAGTAATCAAGCGTCGTGGCGGCGGCATCAGCGAAACATTTACTGTTCGTAAGATCTCTTATGGTGTAGGTGTAGAGCGTGCATTCCCTGTTCATTCTCCAAAGATTGAAGGAATCGATGTAGTTCGTCGTGGTAAAGTACGTCGTGCGAAACTTTACTATCTTCGTGCATTACGTGGTAAAAAAGCGCGTATCAAAGAAATTCGATAATAAAAGGGAGAGCTTGGTGACAAGCTCTTTTTTTGTTAATCAGAAATCTATGTCGCTTGGAGTTTTCCCAAACCTAATAGAAGGTATATAATAGGAAGAGAATACATATGGGCAATTGGTAGACAAGGTTATATTCGGGGAGTTTCAGACCGATCGTTAATGCTTGGCCGGTCTGGCATATATTTTCATCCATGTTGTTACACACTAATTGAGAGTAGCGGAGGAACTGATATGGCACGTTCTAAAAATGAGCTTTGGGAATGGGTAAAAGCTTTGGCAATCGCTGTTTTACTGGCAGCAGGCATTCGTTATTTCTTTTTCGCACCAATAGTGGTAGACGGAGAATCCATGATGCCGACTCTTCATGATAAAGACAGAATGATTGTCAATAAAATCGGATATAAGATTGGAAATCCGGAACGATTTGATATTGTCGTCTTCCATGCAACTCAAGACAAGGATTATATCAAACGTGTAATTGGATTGCCGGGAGATGAAATAGAATACCGGGATGATGTATTGTACATCAATGGTGAACCGTACGAAGAGCCATATTTGGACAAATACAAGGAACAGCTACAAGGGGACGGTCCGCTAACCGAGGATTTCACTTTGGAAGAGCGTACAGGTTCAAAGGTTGTTCCGAAAGGGCACATCTTTGTAATGGGGGATAACCGCCGTTACAGCAGGGATGGCCGTCATATCGGCACTATCAGTCAAGAGGAAGTGCTAGGCAAGACGAATATCGTATACTGGCCATTGGCTGATCTGAGAATGGTGGATTAAGGCAAGATAACGGTAAGGACTTCAGGAGGCATCAGGCAATGACAATTCAATGGTTCCCGGGGCATATGGCAAAAGCCCGGAGACAGGTAACAGAGAAACTAAAATTAATAGATATCGTTTACGAACTGGTGGATGCTCGTATTCCAGTATCTTCGCGCAACCCGATGATCGATGAGATTGTAGCAAACAAGCCTCGCATCATCCTGTTGAATAAAGCGGATATGGCTGATGCAAGAATCACCAAGCAGTGGTTGGACTATTTCAACCTTAAAGGGGAGACAACAAAGGCGATAGCCATCGACTCCCAGACAGGGAAGGGCCTTCAGCAGATATCCTCCCTTTCAAAAGAGCTGTTGAAGGAAAAATTCGATAAAATGCAGTCCCGCGGGATACGTCCCCGAGCGATCAGGGCTTTGATAGTGGGTATTCCGAACGTAGGGAAATCCACCCTGATCAACAGGCTGGCAAAAAAGAATATCGCACAAACCGGTGACCGTCCCGGAGTGACCAAAGCCCAGCAATGGGTGAAGGTTGGAAAAGAGCTCGAGCTATTGGACACCCCTGGTATCCTTTGGCCGAAGTTTGAAGATCAGATGGTCGGATATCGTCTTGCGACTACAGGAGCCATCAAAGATACCATCATCAATCTTCAGGATATTGCAGTTTTTGCATTGCGTTTCCTGACCGAGCACTACCCGGATAGACTGCGTGAACGCTATGCACTGGAGGAAATCCCTGAAGATATAGTGGATCTCTTCGATGCAATCGGCTCCAAACGCGGCTGTATGATGAGTGGTGGCCATGTGGACTACGATAAGACCGCTGAGCTGGTCATCAGGGAAATTAGGCAAGAGAAGCTCGGAAAACTTAGCTTTGAAGCACCTGTACAGTTATAGGAGGCCAGCAATTTTTTGCTGCCTTTTTTTATTTATGCCAGATAATGAAAAATGAGAGGTAAACACAATGAAGAACACTCCGATAAAAGAGATAGAAGCAAAGCTGAGAGAGTTGAAAAGCGCCGATGATCCCTTTCTGGACTCCCTGAAAGACGACGAACGGAAGGGCGTAAAGGTTTTAGTGAAGCGATGGGAAAAAAGAATCGAGCAGGACATCCAATTACATACTCAGTTTGAAGAAATGAGCCAATATGAAAATTCCCTTTATCAACAGGGGTATCACCATATTGCAGGGGTAGATGAAGTTGGTAGGGGACCTCTGGCAGGACCTGTGATTGCGGCAGCGGTCATCCTGCCGAAAAACTTTCAACTTCTTGGTCTGACAGACTCCAAGAAGTTATCAGCTTCCAAGCGCGCTTTTTTCAATGAGTATATAAGAGAGCATGCCGTAAGCTTCGGTATCGGGGTTGTGGACTCCAAGACAATCGACCGGATCAATATCTATGAAGCTACGAAGCTTGCGATGCGATTGGCGATTGAACAATTATCAATTAAAGCGGATCATCTCCTGATCGATGCCATGAAGCTCGACCTTGATATTCCTCAGACTGCCATCATCAAGGGGGACGCTAAGAGTATTTCCATTGCAGCGAGTTCTGTGCTTGCAAAAGAGGCACGTGATACGTATATGAAAGAACTTGCGGCACAATACCCTGAATATGGTTTCGAAAAGAACATGGGATATGGAACAAGTGAACATCTGGAGGCTATAAAAGAAGTGGGGATCATGGAGGAGCATCGACACTCCTTTTCCCCTGTAAAAGAATTGGTAGTGAGTTGAGAAAAAGGGGAATAGGGCGATGAATATTTGGCAGCTTATACAGCATAGAATTCCGGACAGTCTATTAAATAAACTGGAAAAGGGCAAACATAAGCTGCCGGGCATATTTCAGGCAAAGGTGACAGAGCAGCTGAATGGTGCTCTTTTTACCATTCAAAAAGGGGGAGTCTCTTTTTCAGCCAAGATCTCAGGGGCTGTTGAAGTGGGAAAAGAATATGTGTTTCATAGTATGAGTGAAGAAGAGGGGATAGTTCTCAAAGTGGACCGCACAATACAGGCCATTGAGAATGCTGCAAATCCCTTGCCCGGGAACAGAACGCCATCAAAAGGGTTGCAACATCTTCAACCACAGTCTTCTATACAAAGGCTGGAGCAGCACACAAGAGAAGCAGCGGTGAAGCTCGCTCCCGCTGACCTTCAACAGCTGGCAAAAGTTATTGATGGATTTCAAGGTGCTCAAAAGGAGATTGTGATGGAGTTGACAAAATTCTTGATCGTTCGAAATGCTGCCACACCTGAAGCTGTATATAAAAACCTGCCATTACTGACTGCAGCCTTGCTCGATGATGAATCTTTGGGAAGTACTCTGGAAAAGGTGAAACAACTAATCAATGTGTCACGGGATGCAAGCCCCGAAACATTGAAACTGCAAGCGCAGCTTGAAAAGATTACAATTCCAGCCCCTCTCCAGTCTCAAAAGGAAATGGTGCTGTTTTTGAAACAGCTATTTTCCAATACAGGGTTGGATTATGAAAATACCCTGTTTCAAAGGCTCCACTCACAACAGTCTTTATCAACCCATCCGTTAGAGCAACTCAAGCCCTTACTGCTCGAATATGCGAAAGGCATGATGAATAAGGAGGATAGCGGCTATGTCGCAAAGCTTGTAAATAAATTAACAGGTTTTCAACTCCTTAACAGGGAAGAGGGTTCTTTTCAACACCTATTCCTTCCTATCCCGGTAGTGGTCGAGAAAGAATCCAGGGAGTGGTATGTTCATCTGAGTTCCAAAAAGAAAAAGGGCGAGGGAATTGATCCTGATTATTGCCGTATTGTCCTTTATCTCGATTTGCCGCTCTTTTCCACCACTTTGGTCGACTTGTTCGTCCAACAAAGAGTGATTACCTTTTCCATCCACCACTCCTACCCTCCATTAGGTGATTTGGTGGAGAAGGGGCTACCTCAGCTTAAAGAAAATCTCTCCCAGAAGGGTTATATTCTCTCATCGGTAAAAACAGTTCAAAAGCAAGAAGATAAGCTTGAGGAGTTGCCTTTGGATTTTGTCAAACAAATATTCAGCACTTCCGAGGAAGGAGTGGACTTTCGAATATGAGCAATAGCCAAGGTGAAGCGTCTATGGAAAGAAAGAAAGCAGTTGCTTTGAAGTATGATAAAGCAAAGCATTCCGCGCCAGTTGTCAGTGCAAAGGGAAGGGGCATTGTAGCGGAAAACATCATCCAGGAAGCAGTGAAGCACAATATCCCGCTTCAGGAGGATTCAGCTCTGATAGAGATGCTTCTCGAGATCGAATTGAATGAAAGCATCCCGGAGGAGCTGTATGAGGTGATAGCGGAGGTCCTGTCCTTTGTGTATCAATTGCATCAGAAGGAGAAAGGTGATTCCCCGGAATTATGGAGATAGAAGGTTTATTAAAATAACAAAATAATTGAATAATCTGTCAAAAATTCAATTTTCGGCATTTTTGAACCTCATTTAATACAAAATCTAGGTGTCAAACGATAATTTTTTGAAAATAGTATAATATTTTTGCAGAAAGGTAGACATTTGACAAACCTTTTAATAAAATGAAAGCGCAGTCTATTTTTTAACTAGGCTCTTTTCGTAAAGTTTGTTGCTTTTGTCCGTAAAAAATCGGATTTTGGATTTTTTACTGCATTTATCCCCGTTAATTCAAATAGAAAATAAATCTATTACACGGGAAAAGAGCACGAAAGTAAGTAATATTACGTGTTTACATTGGTTACGTCAAAACAACAATGTATGCGAAAAGACCCTTTAACTATTATTTTTGCGATACATAAGATTGGAGGATGGGAAATGAATATCCATGAATATCAAGGAAAAGAGATCCTCAGAAAATACGGGGTAGCTGTTCCGAATGGCCGCGTTGCATTTACTGTAGAAGAAGCAGTAGAAGCTGCGAAAGAATTAGGAACAGAAGTTTGTGTTGTAAAAGCGCAAATCCACGCAGGTGGCCGCGGTAAAGCCGGCGGCGTTAAAGTTGCGAAGAATTTGGATGAAGTCCGCGAATATGCAAACGAGATTTTAGGCAAAACATTGATTACTCATCAAACAGGCCCGGAAGGAAAAGAAGTAAAACGTTTACTTATTGAAGAGGGCTGCGATATTAAGAAAGAATATTATATCGGGTTAGTATTGGACCGTGCAACTTCTCGTGTTGTGTTAATGGCATCTGAAGAAGGTGGAACGGAGATTGAAGAAGTGGCTGAGCATACGCCTGAGAAAATCTTCAAAGAAGTAATTGACCCTGTTGTTGGATTAACAGGATTCCAAGCTCGTCGAATCGCATTCAACATCAACATCCCGAAAGAATTAGTGGGACAAGCTGTTAAATTCATGATGAGTTTATACACAGCTTTTGTAGAAAAAGATTGTTCGATTGCTGAAATCAATCCACTAGTTGTAACTGGTGATGCAAAGGTAATGGCACTTGATGCAAAGTTGAACTTTGATGCAAATGCTCTTTACCGTCATAAAGACATTGTTGAATATCGTGATCTTGAAGAAGAAGATGCAAAAGAAATCGAAGCTTCCAAGTATGACCTAAGCTATATCTCCCTGGATGGAAACATCGGTTGTATGGTTAATGGTGCCGGTCTTGCGATGGCAACAATGGATATCATCAAGCATTACGGTGGAGACCCTGCTAACTTCCTGGACGTTGGGGGCGGTGCTACTGCTGAGAAAGTAACAGAAGCTTTCAAGATTATCCTTTCTGATGATAATGTAAAAGGTATTTTTGTTAACATTTTCGGTGGTATCATGAAGTGTGACATCATTGCTACTGGAGTAGTGGAAGCTGCGAAGCAAGTAGGACTTGAAGTTCCTCTGGTTGTACGTTTGGAAGGTACGAACGTTGACTTAGGAAAACAGATTTTACGTGAATCTGGTCTGAATATCGTTGCAGCTGAATCCATGGCTGATGGAGCACAAAAAATCGTAGCGCAAGTAGGATAAGAAAGGCAGGGAGCATACATGAGTGTATTTATTAATAAAGATACAAAAGTAATCGTACAAGGTATTACTGGATCTACAGCTTTGTTCCACACAAAACAGATGCTGGAGTATGGTACGCAGATCGTTGGTGGTGTAACACCTGGTAAGGGCGGCACTGAAGTGGAAGGTGTACCTGTATTTAACACAGTTGAAGAAGCGGTAAAGGCTACTGGTGCCAATGCATCTGTAATCTATGTTCCAGCTCCGTTTGCAGCAGATGCAATCATGGAAGCGGTTGACGCTGATTTGGACTTGGCTATTTGTATTACTGAGCACATCCCGGTTCTTGATATGGTAAAAGTGAAACGCTATATGGACGGGAAAAAGACTCGCTTAGTGGGTCCTAACTGCCCAGGTGTCATCACTCCTGATGAGTGCAAGATCGGAATCATGCCTGGCTACATCCATACGAAAGGCCATGTAGGGGTAGTATCCCGTTCTGGTACATTGACATATGAAGCGGTACACCAATTATCCCAAGAAGGTATCGGCCAATCTACAGCAGTAGGTATCGGTGGAGACCCGGTCAACGGAACAGACTTCATTGATGTGCTAAAAGCATTCAACGAAGACGAAGATACGTATGCAGTTATCATGATTGGTGAAATCGGTGGAACTGCCGAAGAAGAAGCGGCTCTATGGGTGAAAGAAAATATGACAAAACCTGTAGTTGGATTCATCGGTGGACGTACTGCACCTCCAGGAAAACGTATGGGCCATGCTGGCGCAATCATTTCCGGTGGTAAAGGTACAGCTGACGAGAAGATCCGTGTAATGAATGAGTGTGGTATCGAAGTTGCAGATACTCCATCTGTAATGGGAGAAACACTTATCAAAGTGATCAAAGAACAAGGCATTTACGATAAATGTAAAACACATTAATAATTGATTGAATAGGAATAGTCGGAGACGGCTATTCCTATTTATCATATTCAAAAAAAATTTAATGAGGTGCTGCGACCGTATGGAACGATGGAAAAAAAGATTTATTGCCCTTCATCATTGCCCTTTTCTGAACGATTCTGTCATTATTAACCTGATTAAAATGGACCCTACCCTTGCAAACTTTCACCAACTTTCTCCTTCTGAAATCTCCCAGCTCACTTCTCTTTCTCCTCAAAAATCTCTTACCATCTTTGATTACATGAAAAACCTCCAATTTGACCACCTACTTGACGTCTATGAAAAGGAAAAGATACGTATTATCACAATATTTGATGAAGAATATCCTCCTCTACTGAAGGAGATATACGATCCACCGTTGGTCTTATATACAAAAGGTAACCCACATTTGTTGAAAGCAAGGATTCTGGGGGTGGTCGGGACAAGAAATATGACGGAAAATGGTCGGTTATCCCTTCAGAAAATGATACCGCCATTAGTAAAAGAAGGATTAGTCATCGTAAGCGGGTTGGCGAAGGGGGTGGATACGCTTGCTCATAGACTTACTTTGGAACATAAAGGTTCTACCATTGCCGTACTCGGTAGTGGTTTAATGAAAATATACCCCAAAGAAAATCAGAAACTAGCAGACTACATTGCGTTAGAACATCTACTGATTTCCGAATATCCCCCATTCACATCTCCACAAAAATGGCATTTTCCAAAAAGGAACCGAATTATCAGCGGACTGAGCGAAGGGGTTATTATAATAGAAGCAAAAGAAAAAAGCGGAAGCTTGATTACCGCAGATCAGGCTCTAGAACAAGGCAGGGAGGTCTTTGCTGTTCCGGGATCGATTGTGGAACCGACCGCAGCAGGAACAAACAGCTTGATACAACAAGGTGCCAAATTGGTAATGAGTCACCATGATATCCTAAATGAACTCAAATAGTGGAATTTTCTAAAATTTCCATATAAAATGACAAATAAATTTCAATTTTTTATAAAAATTTTCTTTTTTTACTTTACAAATGATTATATGTCTATATTATTATAGGGTACAACGATATTCATTAGTTGTACTTTTTTTCATGCAAGCAAGTATGAAAAGCGCGATATCTGACTACATAGTAAATAGAAGGAATGGGAAGTTGTTTGACAAACCCATCTCGAATATTTAATAATGGTGAAGATTTAAAGAATGATATATAAAAAAATAATGCAATGTTAAAACTTAGTATTGTTATTTAAGCTTGACTAGCTGTTGATTGGAGCAATAGGCGAAGACTCCTGCGGGAGGAAGCTCAACAAACGCCCCTTGGGTCGCTGCGCCTAGTGCGGAAATCAACAGCGGCTTTTAACTGAACTAAAACTATAAAAACAAAAAATTTACCTATTGATAAAAATTGAATGTAAAAGTGGTTGTTAAAAACTTTGAGAAAACAAATGGCATGAGGCCAATTTTTTCTAAGAATTTACCCTCTTGAGGAGGATTATTGAATGTCAGAATACTTAGTGATAGTGGAATCACCAGCTAAAGCAAAAACAATTGAACGATATTTGGGAAAAAAATATAAAGTAAAAGCATCGATGGGACATGTCAGGGATCTGCCTAAAAGCCAAATGGGTGTGGACGTGGAACACGAATTTGAGCCAAAGTACATTACCATCCGAGGAAAGGGACCTGTACTTAAGGAACTGAAGACAGCAGCCAAAAAAGCCAAGAAAATTTATCTTGCAGCTGACCCGGATCGCGAAGGGGAAGCAATTGCTTGGCATTTGGCACATAGCCTTGATATTGATCTGCATTCGGACTGCAGGGTTGTTTTCAATGAGATTACGAAAGATGCCATCAAGGAATCCTTTAAGCATCCAAGGCCTATCAACCTCGATGTAGTGGATGCCCAGCAGGCAAGAAGAATTCTGGATCGCCTTGTAGGCTATAATATCAGTCCGCTTCTCTGGAAGAAGGTTAAAAAAGGATTAAGTGCAGGGCGTGTTCAATCAGTAGCCGTCCGACTGATCATCGATCGAGAAAATGAAATCAATGCCTTCACACCTGAGGAATATTGGACCATCAAGGGTTCATTCATCACCAATGATTCAAAGGAATTTGAGGGCAACTTCTATGGATTGGATGGGAAGAAGACCGAATTGAAGTCTGAAGAGGATGTTAAAACCGTTCTTGGGAAATTGGAAGGCAACTCCTTTGAAATCCAGAGTGTCACAAAAAAGGAACGCAAACGTAATCCGGCATTGCCGTTTATCACTTCTTCGCTACAGCAGGAAGCGGCCCGAAAGCTTAACTATCGTGCCAAGAAAACGATGATGCTTGCACAGCAGCTGTATGAAGGAATTGAACTGGGGAAAGAAGGAACCGTAGGATTGATCACCTATATGCGAACAGACTCCACCAGGATATCCGAGACGGCTAAAAAAGAAGCGGTAGAGTACATAGAAAAGACATTTGGTCAGAAATTTCTTTCGACTGAACAACGAAAAGAAACGAAAAAGGCCAATGCCCAGGACGCACATGAAGCAATCCGTCCGACTTCTACCATGAAAGACCCACAGTCCGTAAAGGAATACTTGTCCCGTGATCAATTCAGATTGTATAAGCTAATCTGGGAACGTTTTGTTGCAAGTCAAATGGCACCTGCAATATTAGATACAGTTTCCATCGATCTTGCACAAAATGATGTGATGTTCCGTGCAACAGGCTCTACAGTTAAATTTCCCGGCTTCATGAAGGTATATGTTGAAGGTAGTGATGACCAGCAGGAAGAAAAGGAAAACCTGCTTCCAGCACTTGAGAAAGGCGATAATGTCTTCTCAAAGGATGTAGATCCGAAGCAGCATTTCACACAGCCTCCACCAAGGTATACAGAGGCCAGACTGGTAAGGACCTTGGAAGAGCTGGGAATAGGTAGACCTTCGACGTATGCACCGACTCTTGACACCATCCAGAAGCGTGGCTATGTGGCACTGGATAATAAACGATTTGTTCCAACTGAACTTGGAAACATCGTCATTCAATTAATATTGGAATTTTTCCCTGAAATCATTAATGTGGAGTTTACCGCAAATCTTGAAACGAATCTGGATAATGTGGAAGATGGCAAGGTGAACTGGGTCCATATCATTGATGGGTTTTACCATGAATTCGCCAAACGTCTGGAAAGAGCAGAACAGGAAATGCAGGAAATCGAAATCAAAGATGAACCTGCTGGTGAGGACTGCGAACTTTGCGGACACGAAATGGTTTTCAAAATGGGACGCTATGGCAAGTTCATGGCATGTTCCAATTTCCCGGATTGCCGAAATACCAAGCCGATCGTTAAGGATATTGGCGTACCTTGTCCTAAATGTGAAAAAGGGAATATCGTGGAAAGAAAGAGTAAAAAGAAACGAATTTTCTATGGATGTGACCAGTATCCAACGTGTGAATTCCTATCATGGGATAAACCGATTGCCCGTAAATGTCCAAAATGTGAATCTCTGCTTGTAGAGAAGAAGCTGAAAAAGGGCGTTCAAGTACAATGCGTTGAGTGTGATTACAAAGAAGAGCAGCAAGCATGACAAAAAGGGACTGACACCTCAACACTTTGCGTCAGCCCCTTTTCATTTGGTAAAGTAGTTTTTAGGCGGCTTGTTGATATTGGGTCAGTAAGTTTGCAGATTTGGAGGAAAGAAATATTATGACAAAACAAGTAGTAACTGTTATTGGAGCTGGTTTAGCAGGTAGTGAAGCGGCTTGGCAGCTTGCAAATAGAGGGATTCAAGTTCATTTATACGAGATGAGGCCGGTTGTGCAAACACCAGCACACCATACAGATAAATTTGCAGAATTGGTATGTTCCAACTCTTTAAGAGCGAACACACTGACAAATGCTGTTGGAGTACTAAAGGAAGAAATGCGGATACTGGACTCCGTTATCATAAAATCAGCGGATGAATGTGCCGTTCCAGCTGGTGGGGCTTTAGCAGTTGACCGTCATGAGTTTGCTGCAAAGGTTACCGAAATGGTGAAAAACCATCCGAATGTAACGGTATTTAACGAGGAAGTGGAAGCAATTCCTGAAGGTCCCACCATCATCGCAACAGGGCCTTTAACGTCAAAAGCACTTTCAGACCAACTTCGATCCCTGACTGGGGAAGAGTATCTTTACTTCTATGATGCTGCAGCACCGATTATTGAAAAAGACAGCATCAATATGGATATAGTGTACTTGAAGTCCAGATACGATAAGGGAGAAGCAGCATACTTGAATTGCCCGATGACAGAGGAGCAGTTCAATACATTCTACGAGGCCCTGATCGAAGCGGAAACGGTCCCTTTGAAGGAATTCGAAAAGGAAATCTTCTTTGAAGGGTGTATGCCGATTGAAGTCATGGCAAACCGCGGGAAAAAGACGATGCTCTTTGGTCCTCTCAAACCAGTCGGACTCGAAGATCCAAAAACCGATAAACGTCCATATGCGGTAGTACAGCTTCGCCAGGATGATGCTGCTGGAACTTTGTATAATATTGTCGGTTTTCAGACACATTTAAAATGGGGTCCTCAAAAAGATGTGATAAGATTAATACCTGGTCTGGAGAATGCAGAAATTGTCCGTTATGGCGTCATGCATCGAAATACGTTCATCAATTCCCCTAACTTGCTTAAAGCAACGTACCAGTTTAAAGCAAGGGATAATCTTTTCTTTGCAGGACAGATGACCGGGGTTGAAGGGTATGTCGAATCAGCCGCTTCAGGTCTTGTAGCTGGCTACAATGCAGCGAGGATGGTAACAGGTGAAGAGCCAGTGGAGTTTCCTAAAGAATCTGCTATTGGAAGTATGGCACATTATATTACATCAACAAATGCTAAGAACTTCCAGCCTATGAATGCCAATTTCGGTTTGTTCCCTGATTTGCCGACTAAAATAAAGAATAAACAAGAACGCAATGAAGCACATGCTAGGAGAGCGTTGGAAACAATTCAGAATTTTGTAAAAAGTTAATCAAATTAATTGCAAGGGCTACTAAATTGTGATAATATTTAGTAGCCCTTGTGAGGTGATAAATAATATGCAAAATGTTAAGATTCCGTTAATTTCTTTTTTAGAATATTTACAGATTGAGAAAAACTATTCAAAATATACTATTGTGTATTATCAAAAGGATATTGAAGATTTTTTTGAATTTATGAAAGAAGAAGCGCTGACTAGCATAAGTGATATCACCCATATTGAAGCACGATTGTATCTGACCAAGCTGCATAAGAAAAAATATGCCAGAAGATCGGTTGCGAGAAAAACTTCAAGCCTGCGAAGCTTCTTTAAATATTTGATCCGGGAAGAACAATTAAGCGTTAATCCGTTCACGATCGTTTCCCTGCCCAAGCAGGAAAAACGCCTGCCGCAATTTCTGTATAATGAAGAATTAGAAAAATTGTTTGCGGTATCTGATCTTGATACGGCCCTTGGTCAAAGAAATCAACTTCTTTTGGAGTTGCTTTATGCGACAGGCATTCGTATCAGCGAGTGCTGCCAGCTGCAGCTGCAGGATATTGATTTCAGCCTCGGGACCATTCTTGTAACCGGAAAAGGGAATAAGCAAAGGTATGTTCCTTTTGGAAGCTATGCACAAGAGGCCCTGGAGCATTATATGGAAAATGGGCGAAAGGAATTGCTCTCCAAGGGAAAACAGCCTCATTCAAAGACACTATTCCTGAATTTCCGCGGAGGCCCGCTCACCCCTCGTGGTGTAAGGGTTGTATTGAATGAGATGGTGAAAAAAACCAGCACGACCCTACATATTAGCCCCCATGTTTTGCGTCATACATTTGCAACTCATATGTTAAATGAAGGGGCAGATCTGAGAGTGGTTCAAGAGCTCCTTGGTCATTCCAGCCTTTCATCCACTCAGCTCTATACGCATGTGACGAAAGATCGTCTTCAACAAACATACAATCAATTTCATCCTCGAGCCTGAGGATCAAATAGGAGGAATCCCCATGTCTTCTTTTCATGCCACCACGATATTTGCCGTCAAGCATAATGGCCAATCGGCAATGTCAGGTGACGGCCAAGTTACATTTGGAAATGCTGTTGTGATGAAACACTCTGCAAGGAAGGTCCGAAGACTTTTCAACGGAAAGATTCTTGCGGGTTTTGCCGGTTCTGTAGCGGATGCGTTTACTTTATATGAACTTTTTGAAGGGAAACTGGAAGAATATAATGGGAATTTGCAGAGGGCGGCAGTCGAACTTGCAAAGGATTGGCGAAGCGATAAAGTCCTCAGAAGACTCGAAGCAATGTTGATCGTCATGGATGAAACAAGTCTTCTTCTTATAGCTGGTACTGGTGAAGTAATCGAACCGGATGATGGTATTCTGGCTATCGGTTCCGGCGGAAATTATGCCCTTGCTGCAGGCCGTGCGTTAAAACGTTATGCAGGCGAGCATATGACTGCCAGGGAAATTGCGAAGGCGGCTTTGGATATGGCTGGCGAAATTTGTGTTTATACGAATGACAATATCATTGTAGAAGAACTATAGAAAAGGCGGTTGTAGAGATGAGTACAAAATTGACCCCTCGGCAAATAGTGGAAATGCTGGATCAATATATTGTAGGGCAGACAAATGCAAAAAAAGCCGTAGCTGTGGCGCTAAGAAACCGGTACCGACGTAATTTGCTTAAAGGATCATTGCGGGATGAAGTTGTACCAAAGAACATCCTGATGATTGGTCCTACAGGTGTAGGTAAAACAGAGATAGCAAGAAGAATAGCGAAGCTTGTTGGTGCTCCATTCATCAAGGTGGAAGCGACAAAATTCACAGAGGTCGGATATGTGGGCAGAGATGTGGAATCAATGGTTCGGGACCTTGTTGAGACGTCTGTGCGGCTAGTTAAAGAAGAGAAAATGATCAAGGTGAAAGAGAAAGCACTCGAAAATGCAAATAAACGCATTGTAGAACTTCTCGTACCGGGAAAACAGAAGAATTCTTCCTATAAAAATCCTTTTGAAATGATTTTTGGCGGAAATGCCCAGAACCCCGATCCGGAAGAACAATCCAAACAAGAGGAAGTGTCCATTCAGGAACAGAGAAAAAGAATGGCACATAAGCTTGCTTTGGGTGAACTGGAAGACAGGTATATCACGATCGAAGTCGAAGAACAGCAAGGCTCGATGTTTGATATGCTTCAGGGTTCGGGTATGGAACAAATGGGCATGAACATGCAGGATGCATTAAGCAACCTGATGCCGAAGAAAAAGAAGAAACGGAAGCTGACAGTTGCGGAAGCAAGACCGGTTCTGACAAATGAAGAAGCGCACAAGCTTATTGATATGGATGAGGTTACGCAGGATGCAGTAACACGTGCGGAGCAAAGCGGCATCATTTTCATCGATGAGATCGATAAAATTGCCAAAAAGAACACTGGTTCATCTGCAGATGTTTCACGTGAAGGGGTGCAACGTGATATCCTTCCGATCGTAGAAGGCTCAACGGTTGTTACCAAATACGGCCAAGTGAAAACAGATCATGTACTCTTCATTTCGGCAGGAGCGTTCCATATGGCGAAGCCGTCAGATCTAATACCTGAACTGCAGGGACGTTTTCCGATCCGCGTGGAGCTTACCAAGCTTTCTGTTGAAGATTTTGTAAGGATTCTGATCGAGCCGGATAATGCTTTAATAAAGCAGTACATAGCATTATTGGAAACAGAAGGTATACAAGTTGAATTTTCTGACGATGCTATTCGTAAGATAGCTGAAGTTGCATTCCAAGTGAATCAGGATACTGATAACATTGGGGCGCGCCGTTTGCATACCATTCTAGAAAAGCTGTTGGAGGATTTATCTTTTGAAGCACCGGATATAAATCTGGAGAAAATAGTGATCACCCCACAGTATGTGGATGAAAAATTAGGAACCATCGTAAAAAATAAAGATTTAAGCCAATTTATATTATAGAAGTAGATTTTAGGAGGAAATAGTTATGGCATTATTACAAAAAACAAGAACAATCAATGCAATGCTGCAAAAAGCGGCAGGTAAACCAGTAAATTTCAAGGAAATGTCCGAAACACTTTGCAATGTGATTGAAGCAAATGTGTTCGTCCTTAGCCGTCGAGGAAAGCTGCTTGGTTATTCCATTAACCAGCAGATTGAAAACGAGAGAATGATCAAAATGTTGGAAGATCGTCAATTCCCTGAAGAATATACAAAGAACCTATTCAACATCTCGGAAACTTCATCCAACCTGGATGTTGAGAGCGAATATACAGCATTCCCTGTTGAAAACAAGGATCTATTTCAATCAGGTTTAACTACGATTGTGCCAATTATCGGTGGTGGTGAGCGTTTAGGAACGCTTATCCTTGCCCGCCTGCAGGAGCCTTTCTCTGATGACGACCTCATCATGGCTGAGTACGGTGCAACAGTGGTAGGTATGGAAATTCTTCGTGAGAAATCAGAAGAGATTGAAGAGGAAGCAAGAAGTAAAGCTGTGGTACAGATGGCCATCAGTTCCCTTTCATACAGTGAGCTTGAAGCAATCGAACACATTTTTGAAGAACTGGATGGTAAAGAAGGTTTACTTGTAGCAAGTAAAATCGCTGACCGTGTCGGTATTACAAGATCTGTAATTGTAAATGCACTACGTAAGCTTGAAAGTGCCGGAGTAATCGAATCTCGTTCTTTAGGAATGAAAGGAACGTACATCAAAGTATTAAATGATAAGTTCCTTATGGAATTATCTAAATTAAAGTCTCACTAATAGAAAAAAACCTACCTAAAAATGGTAGGTTTTTTGTTTTGTGATAAAACGCGTTTGGAATGCCCGAGTTTAGAAAACTCAGTTGATTGGAGTGGAGGGCACGGAGACTCCTCGAAAATGCTAACGCATTTTCTTCGTGCGATGTATCGCTGCCGAAGCCTTTCTTGTCCTGCGGGAGGAAGGGACAAGGAAGACCCCACAGAGCGCAGCGTCGAGGAGGCTCCCGGACCGCCAAAGGATAAGCGTAGTGCCTGGAACGGAAATCAACGGGCATAATTATACTGATGCACCAAAACTATAGACAACCTCGTATTCCTTCAAATTTGTCAACAGTCTGAAAAAACTACCAAATAAATGGTGGTTTTTTTCATTTATTCTTAAATTTCATAATTGTCGTTTTTTGTCGTGACTTTAGTCCTACGACAAAAAATGAGTCAAATTGACGATTTTTTTTAACATTTGACACATAGACATATGGGGTTCCATAATTTACAATGAATTTATACATACAATTTTCGACAAATTTATATAATTCGTCATTTTTATAATTTTTTTGGGGGTCATAATGAGAATTTTTTCGACATCAATTAGTGCACTAGAAAAAGGTATCCAATATTCGGGAATGAAACATAAGGCGATTTCTCAAAATATTGCCAATGTGGATACACCGAATTACAAAAGGAAAGAAGTAAGTCCGAATTTCGGGCAATTATATCAGGATGCGTTGAATGCCAAAAAAACTGACAGCAGACATCATGATTTCACAGGAACCTCGAAACAAGTTTTTACCATAAATAATACATCCCATTCGTACTCGCATAATGGAAACAATGTGGACATCGATAAGGAAATGTCAGACTTGGCAGAAAATCAAATCTATTACTATACCATGATTGATCAACTTAGTGGCAAATTCCAATCGCTGCAGAATGTAATAAAAGGAGGTAAAGGGTAATGTCCATGTTTAAAAGTATGAATATTTCCGCTTCTGCCTTAACTGCTCAACGATTGCGGATGGATGTCATTTCTTCCAATATGGCAAATGTTGATTCTACGAGGGGTAAATTTGTAGATGGTGAATGGGTGCCATATAAAAGGAAGGTTGTAGAAACGGCTCCCAAAGAGGGTAGCTTTCAATCTTTTCTACAAAAAGCTTCAGGCTCTTCAAGCAATATTGGCAATGGTGTGAAGGTAACGAGAATTAAAGAGGATGATGCGCCATTTAGAGTCGTGTTTGATCCCGAGCACCCAGATGCCAACGAGGATGGTTATGTAGAACTCCCGAATGTAGACCCATTAAAGGAAATGGTGGATCTAATGAGTGCCTCCAGGTCATATGAAGCAAATGTTACAGTGTTTAACGCATCAAAGGGCATTATGATGAAAACACTTGAACTTGGGAAATAGGAAGGACTGAAAACGAATGATATCAAAAATTTCAACCCAGGCTCCAATGATGCAAACTACCGATTTTACTAAAAAAACTAGTGGAGACGTGCATCAGCAGTTTTCCGGGTATTTAAAGGATGCATTAAACGAAGTCAATAATTCTCAAATAGCATCCAACGAAATGACAAGAAAGCTTGTCAATAACGAGGGAGTGGAGATGCATGATGTTCTGATTGCGCAGCAAAAAGCGAGCGTCTCCCTTCAATTGACAATGGAAGTAAGAAATAAAGGTATTGAAGCTTATCAGGAAATAATGAGAATGCAAGTATAATAGATTCATTTCCATATCTGCCAGTAACACCTTCTAACATTTAACGATTAGATACTAGACAAATAAATGCGGTTATTTACTGCATAAATTGCTGCAAGATAATAACCGGGGGAATTGACAGAATGAAAGAAAAATTACTTGATATGAAAAATAGAACAGTCACCTTTTGGAAAAACAAGGGGAAAACACAGAAAACGGCTATCATTACGAGTGCAGTCGTTGCAATTCTTGCATTGACTGCCATCACTTACTTTTTGACAAGAACCGATATGGCACCCTTATATAAAGACTTGACTCCCCAGGAAACTGGACAAATCAAAGAGGTGCTTGATACAAGAGGAATTCCTTCGCAAATAACAGAAAACGGTACAGCGATCCTCGTGCCACAGGAAACAGTGGACGGTTTGAAAGTGGATCTTGCTGCCGAGGGTGTCCCTAAAAGCGGCAGTATTGACTATGGTTTCTTTGGAGAAAGATCCGGTTTTGGTATGACCGACAATGAATTCCAGATAATGAAGCTCGATGCGATGCAAACGGAGCTGGCAAACCTGGTCAAAAGCATCGAAGGAGTCAAAGATGCACAAGTGATGATCACTATGCCCCAAGAGGGTGTGTTCGTTCGTGACGCGGTGCAGGAAGCTTCCGCATCCATCGTATTGGATACAGAACCTGGCTATCAGTTCGACCAGGCGCAAATAAATGCCTTGTACCATTTGGTGTCTAAAAGTATCGCTAACCTTTCTACTGATAATATCGTCATCATGAATCAGAATTTTGAGTATTTTGACCTTGCAAATAATCAAAATTCAGGAAGTGCTCTGAATGTAACGAGCCAATTGGAATTGAAAAAAGAGATTGAAAGAGATATTCAACGACAGGTTCAACAGATGCTGGGCATGATGATGGGACAAAACAAGGTCGTGGTGTCTGTCACGACTGATATCGATTATACACAAGAAAACAGGGAAGAAAACCTTGTTACACCTGTCGATCCTGACAATATGGAAGGGATTGCTGTCAGTGTCGAAAGAATAACGGAGACATACACAGGTTCTGAAGGGGAAGCTGGTGGAGTGACAGGTGCGGGTGAGGCTGATGTTCCTGCTTATATTGCCGGTGGGGCGAATGGCAGTGGCGATTACGAAAAAATGGAAGAAAGAATCAATAATGATGTAAACAGGATAAGAAAAGAAATAGTGGAAAGCCCTTATAAGATACGGGATATGGGCATTCAGGTAATGGTGGAGCCGCCTGTTGCTGATGATCCACTTTCCATGCAAAATGGTACTGTTGATGAAATCAGGCAGATTTTAGGTACTATCGTTAGAACTTCCATTGATAAGCAAGCACTTGCAGAAAATCCGGATGCGGACATTGAAGATAAAGTGGTGGTATCCGTTCAAACCTTCAATGGTAAAGCTCAATTCGAGGAAACTTCCAGTTCCAGCATCCAGATTTGGATGTATGTGGTCGGTGGGGTGCTGATCGCAATCATCATTCTCTTGATTTTCCTGTTATTGAGACGTAAGAAAGTGGAAGAAGAGGAAGAACTGATAATAGAAGAGGAAATCACACGGATAAACATTCCAGATATTAATAATAACGAAAAAGAATCGGAAGGCTCAGCCCGCCGTAAGCAGTTGGAAAAAATGGCGAAAGAAAAACCTGATGAATTTGCAAAACTATTAAGATCATGGTTATCAGAATAAAGATAAGGAGGTTCAATAAATGGCGAAAGCGAATACAAGCAAATCTTTCAGCAACAAACAGAAGGCAGCCATTTTATTAATCTCTCTTGGGCCAGACGTATCCGCTTCCGTTTATAAGCATCTTTCGGAGGATGAAATAGAAAAGCTTACATTGGAGATTTCAGGGGTAAGAACAGTGGACTCGCACATTAAAGAAGATGTGTTGGAGGAGTTCCACCAAATTGCCCTTGCACAGGATTATATTTCACAGGGTGGAATAAATTATGCGAAAACGGTTCTTGAGAAAGCATTAGGGAAAGAACAAGCAAATGCGATAATCACCAGGTTGACTTCCTCCCTCCAGGTGAAACCGTTCGATTTTGCAAGAAAAGCGGATGCATCCCAAATATTAAATTTTATCCAGAATGAGCATCCCCAAACAATTGCACTGGTATTATCCTATTTGGAGCCTACCAAATCCGGGCAGATTCTATCGGAACTTCCGCAGGAGCTTCAAGCGGATATCGCCAAAAGGATTGCAGTTATGGACAGTACATCCCCTGAAATTATCAACGAGGTCGAGCAGATCCTTGAGCGCAAGCTCTCCACTACAGTTACAAGGGATTATACAAACACCGGAGGAATTGACTCGGTGGTGGACGTGTTGAACCAGGTCGACCGCAGTACGGAAAGAACCATTCTCGATGCCCTTGAAATACAGGATCCGGAACTTGCCGAAGAAATCAAGAAACGAATGTTCGTCTTCGAGGATATCGTGACGTTGGACAACATGGCAATACAGAGAGTGATCCGGGATGTGGAAAATGAAGACCTGATGCTGGCACTAAAGGTAGCCAGTGAGGAAGTGAAAGAGATAGTCTTCAAGAATATGTCCAAGAGAATGGTAGAAACGATGAAAGACGATATGGAATATATGGGGCCGGTACGTTTGAAGGATGTGGAAGAGGCGCAATCAAGAATTGTTGGCATCATCCGAAAGCTCGAGGAAGCAGGGGAAATAGTCATCGCTCGCGGCGGAGGAGATGACATCATTGTCTAGGTTAATAAAATCCTCCCTTTTCAATATCGAAGAGAAAGACAGAATAGCAATAAGAGTTGCACCTATTTTTACTGCACAGGATGAGGAGGAGCAATCAGCAGTCCTTGGACATTCTATCGAGCATATAAATAAGATGGTCCAGGAAGCAAAGGATGAAGCTGCCAGTATCATAGAGGCTTCTGCCGCTGAAAAAGAGAGGGCACTCCAGGTCATTGCACATGAAAAAGAAAAATGGAAACAAGAAAAGCAGCAGTGGATGGATCAGGCTTCTAAAGAGGGCTATGAGCAAGGATTCCAAGCTGGTAAAACAGAGGCGCTAATGGAATATGAAGGCTTGTGCCTGCAAGCAAAACAAGCTGTTGAACTAAGCAAATTGGAACATCAAAAAAAAGTAGACAGCTCCATCGAAACCATCATGGCTATCAGTATTAAAGTAGCTGAAAAAATCCTGGGGCATGAATTTGAGAGAGACAGTGATGCGTATATGAAAATGGTGCAGACTGCTCTTAAAGAAGTAAAAGAAAAAGAAGAAGTGAAAATCTATGTAAGTACTAAACAGTACCCTCATCTCATTCTTAATAAACAACATTTGCAAAATATTTTAAACAGCCAATATGATCTATTAATCTATCCAGAAGCAGACATACAGGAAGACGGATGCTGGATTGATTCTTCTGCTGGAAGGATGGAAGTATCAGTACAAACACAGCTGACGGAAATCAAGGAAAAATTGCTGCAATTAGTCAAACCGGAGGCAAATAATGATGATTCTAGAAGAGCTACTGCAAGAAATTGATGGCATGAACTCTTACAAACGCTACGGAAAAGTAAAAAGAGTGATTGGATTGATGATAGAATCCAAAGGTCCTGAAAGCTCGATAGGAGACGTTTGTAATATCATTATTGACCGTAAGAAGCGAAGAATTGTGCAGGCGGAGGTTGTCGGTTTCAGGGATGAGCATGTCATTCTGATGCCCTTTACTGACATTCAGGATATTGGACCAGGATGTATGGTGGAGGCTACCAATCATCCTTTGGAGATAAAAATTGGAGAGGGTCTTCGGGGAATGGTATTGGATGCAATGGGTAAACCCCTGGATCCCACGGTTGAAATGCCGATCGGGCTTGGAACGTATCCAACTGACCAGGCTCCTCCTAACCCTATGACCAGACCTTCCATCAAGGAAGAACTGGAAGTGGGAGTGAAGATTATAGATGGTCTTCTGACAGTGGGAAAAGGGCAGAGAATTGGCATTTTCGCCGGGAGCGGAGTCGGAAAGAGCACCTTGCTTGGAATGATAGCCCGAAACACTTTTGCCGATATTAATGTCATTGCTTTGATCGGGGAGCGCGGCAGGGAAGTTAGAGACTTCCTTGAGCGCGATCTTGGCCCAGAAGGTCTAAAGCGTTCCATCATCGTTGTGGCAACCTCTGATCAGCCCGCTTTAATGAGGATAAAAGGAGCTTACACCGCCACTGCCATTGCAGAGTTCTTCAGGGATGCGGGATATAATGTGATGCTGATGATGGATTCTGTCACTCGCTTTGCGATGGCTCAGCGGGAAGTGGGACTTGCCATCGGCGAGCCTCCTACCACAAAAGGCTATACCCCTTCCGTTTTTTCGATGCTGCCAAAACTGCTTGAGCGGACAGGCACCAATCAACATGGATCCATTACCGCCTTTTACACGGTGCTTGTGGATGGGGATGACATGAACGAACCTATTGCAGATACTGTCAGAGGTATTTTGGATGGACATTTTGTTTTAGATAGAGAGCTTGCAAATAAAGGGCAATATCCTGCAATCAATGTGCTGAAAAGTGTCAGCCGTGTGATGAACAACATTGTGAGCAAGGAGCATAAGCAGGCAGCTGAGTACATGCGTGAGAAACTCTCCAAGTACTATCAAGCGGAAGACTTGATTAACATAGGAGCCTACAAGCGTGGTACATCCCGAGAAATTGATGATGCCATTCAAGCATATCCAACAATTATTCAATTTCTAAAACAAGATGTTGAATCTAAATGGAGCTTTATGCAAACAAAGACAGCGCTTTTGGATCTAATGAAGTAAAGTAGGGGGATCAGATGGAAGTTAGAAAAGGACGCTTGGAAAAGATATTGTTTGTGAAAAAGGCGGAGAAAGAACTGGCCAGTACAGAATACCAGGATGCCATCTCGCAATTTGAAAACGAGGGGCAACAGCTTTATGATCTTTTGAAGCGGAAAGAGCAGCTTGAAGGTAGTCTTCAGGATAGACTGCAGCATGGCATCCCGATTGAAAATTTGAAGCAGCAGCAGTTTTTTATCGGGAATCTGGAAAAGAATGTACTGAATCAGCAACGGAAAGTAAGTCATGCCCGTGCTTTTATGAACCTAAAAGAAGAAAAATTAAAGGAACAATCGATTGAGTGCAGAAAATATGAAGTGCTTGATGACAAGCAGAAGCTTTTCATTAAACAAAACGAAAACAGGATTGAGACCTCGTTCATAGATGAGATGTCGATCCTTCACTATACGCATCACACGAATAGGTGAAGTAGCGATGAAAAAAGAAAAACAACAAATGATTCAAGAGGAAGAACAAAAGAACTATACTTTTTTGCAGAAAGTCCTATACTTATTTATTTTCCCTGTATTGTTTTTGATTACCGTGGTGCTGGCCATTTTAACGTTTCAAGGTACCAATGTCTTTGATCTTGCCCAAACATTCATTCCAAACGAGACAGCTAAGAATGAAGAGCCTGTAGATAATGGGAAGGAAGCTCTTCCAACTAAAGAGGATGAAAGTAAGCCGGAAACCAATCAAGAAGTGATCATGCTTGAAAGAGAGATAAATGAAAAGGAACGTGAGGTAACGAAGCTGGTTGCTGAACTTGAGCAGGCAAACAATCGAATCAGGGATTTGGAAGCGCAGGAGCAGGAAATGAAATCTTCAACTAAAGAGCTTGCTGCCCTTTATGAAAGAATGTCGACTAAAAAAGCAGCAGGGATCATCATGGAATTAGAGGAAGAGATGGCGCTGCTCATTCTTAATGACTTGAGCGTATCTAAGAAATCAGGTATTCTTGGCCAGCTTGAACCTGACCAGGCTGCCAGATTCACGAAGCTTCTTGCAGAGGACGAATAGCTCGATGTGAAAGGAATGAGGAAAGTTGATGTTTTTAGGCACTAGCCAATTGGGGGAAATGCTCCATGCAAAACCGCTAAAAGTGAAGGGCACTGCAAGAACGGAGGCAGAAGCTTCCAAATCGGGAGAGTTTCATCGTCTGTTATCGGAAAATATTTCAACACTATTGGAAGAGCTTACTGCTTCACCTAACGATTTAGGTAAAGAGCTGGCTTTACATTCAGAAATAAGTAATCCTCCTACAAACATAGAAGACTTGGAGGAACTCTTACATTTGGAACTCTCACTTCTTAATAGTTTAGAAGAGGAACTTTCATCTGAGGAATATTTCGGGCTTATTCATCAATTCTTGGAGTTATCTTCGACATTGACAAAACTTCAGCAGCAACAGTCAGTTCCAGCAGACATGGGTGAAAACGCCTTTGAGAAAATGGCGATTCTAACCAACAAACTTCTTCTCTTTATTAAAGAATGGAAGAAAGGGAAATCAGAAAATACGCAGCCACAAAATGTCAAACAACAAGCAGACTTGAAAGAGCTGATGGTTCAGATTGAAAAGAAATTCGCAAAAATATTTCAGGTCACAGAGAAACATACAGGAAGAGCAGACACTGCCAATGTAAAAAGCTTCCCATTCCATCATTTTATAGCAGAGAATGTATCAGCCGGTCCATTTTCGATCAATCAGCTGCAGCAACCGAGACAAGCAACCATTCAGTGGGTGGTCGATACTTCATCAAACCAGGTTGCACGAGAACAGCTTATTCAGAAATTGGAAGGCATACTTTCCAAGAGCCAATCGAGCTTTGTAAATGGAAATCAACAGATTACTATCCGATTGAACCCTGAACATCTAGGCACATTACATATAAAATTACAGGAAACACAACATGGGTTGGTCGCAAAATTGGTTGCACATTCCAAATCAAGCGCGTCTCTGCTTGAAAGTGGAGTAGCCGCGCTTAAACAGAACTTAGTTAATGCCAATATCCTTGTTGATAAGATAGAGGTCGTCTACCAGGAGCAGGAACAGCGCTTTTTCCATCATGGAAAAAACCAGGAGGAGCAGCAAGCCTTTAAAGATTCTTCTACAAATGGGAGAAAAGATAAAGAAGTTGCCGAAAAATCTTTTGATGAAATTCTTTCAGAGGAAATCGATATAAATGGACGGGAGAGTGAAGGAATATGACAAGTATATCTTCCGATTTATATATTCAAAATCGCCAAGTGGAGAGCAAAAAGCAAAACAACGTTTTGGGGAAAGACGACTTCCTGAGGTTGCTGATGGCTCAGCTTCAAAACCAGGACCCTATGAATCCGATGGAAGATAGGGAGTTCATCGCCCAGATGGCCACCTTCTCATCCTTAGAGCAGATGACCAATCTCAACACAAGCATGGAAGGATTCATCAAATCGCAAAACAAACAGCAAGCATTAGCGATGCAGCAGTATTTAGGTTCGGAAGTGACGTGGCAAGAAGTCTACTATGTAGATGAAGAGCCATTTGTGGAAACAAAAACAGGAAATGTCACAAGTATATCCATGAATGAAGGGAACGGTAAGCTGATTACGAGTGATGGCAGTGAAGTCTCCCTGGAGCAGCTGATTAAGGTCACTCAGCCTGATGATTCCATTCAGAACAGTTCGACCCTTTTACAAGCCAGCCATTTGATCGAGAAGAAAGTTTCACTTCTTTACAATGGAAAAACCTATGAAAATCTTACTGTAAACTCTGTCGTATCAAAGGATGGAAAGACTTATTTGACCGTTTCTGACCCAAATCTTGAGGATGTAAAGATACCGCTTGACGCAATAACGAAAATATCTCAATAACTTTAGATAAGATAGAGGGGGATTTACCATGTTACGTTCCATGTATTCCAGTATTGGAGCATTAAGAAACTTTCAAACAAAACTAGATGTAATAGGTAATAATATCGCAAATGTCAATACGTACGGATTCAAAAAAGGAAGAGCAACTTTTCAAGAAATGATGGTACAACAGCTTTCAGGTGCGAGCGGTCCTGCAGCAGGAAAAGGCGGGGTTAATGCGAAGCAGATCGGGTTAGGTTCGATGATCAGTTCCATAGATTCCATTCAAACACAGGGATCCTTGCAGACTACTGCGAGACCACTTGATCTGGCTCTCTCAGGAGATGGATATTTTGCAGTGGCATCAATCGCAGATGTAACAAGGGTGAATGTGGACTCCAATACTGAATATGGAGACAACAGGATCCTTGGAGGCGGGATTGATAATGCTGTTTCAATGAATTATACAAGAGCAGGCAATTTCTATATGGACGATAATGGGTATATCGTAAATTCCAATGGGATGTACTTGATTGGGGAAACAGGGGAAAAGACTATTCCAACCGATGCAATTATGAATGCCTCCAATGCCGCCTTGAACAGCGCAGAGAACTTTTTTGGTGAATATCAGGATTTCAGAACAGATACAACAAAGTTCCTTAAGCTGGCTAGTTCCTTCCTGGAGGCACAGAGAACGTATGATGATGCATTAAAGGCAAGTACAGAGGCTGGAGGCACAGATTCCCAGTTGGTGGCTGCTGCAGAGGCTGCAGAAACAGCACGTGATAATGCTGCAAATGAATTCAATAATTTCTATTCGAATGTCTATTCTGGCCAAATTACTGACTTTAATGCTTCTGGTCAAGTGCTTAATACGGATATTGAAACATTTATCAATCAAACTGGTGAAGTTGTTTATCAATTGCTGGATCCGATTGTCCAACCATACAGCGGAACATTACCGGTTGCTGCAGGTGCCAGCCAGAATGAGCTTTCAGACCTTGTATTTTACGCGCAATCGATCAAGGAAGGCTTGGATTCGGAATTTAAAAGCTTTGAAAACTTCGTAGCAAAAGCGGAAATGGTTCAGTTGCCATCTTGGAGCGACTCATTAAGTGGAGGTCCTGGTCTGATCCAGATTCCACCGAATGCCAGAAGCTTCAGTATCTCAGGTGATGGAAAAGTAAGCTTCATCGATCAGTTCGGTCAGCTGAAAGTTGCAGGGCAGGTGATGCTTGCCAAGTTCCCTAATGCTTCCGGTTTGGAGAGAATCGGCGAAAACCTTTTCCAACAGTCCAATAACTCCGGAACGATGGATAAAAACGGAGATGGAATACAATTGGCTGAAATGTTCCGCCCTGGAGAGGATGGAGCGGCTGCAATCATTTCCGGAACATTGGAGATGTCGAATGTGGACCTTTCGGAAGAATTTACGGAGATGATTACTGCGCAAAGAGGATTCCAGGCTAATACTAGAATCATCACAACGTCTGATGAGATTCTGCAAGAGCTTGTCAATCTAAAGCGCTAAAGGAGGATTGGGCCGGGGTATGCTGAACTGGCCCCTCTATTATGATTAAACTGACGAAACTCAATGGTAAATCCTTTGCTTTAAATGCCTGGCTTATCGAGCAGGTAGAGGAAACCCCAGATACGATGGTTACGCTTAATAATGGCAAGAAATTGATCGTAACAGAAACGATGGAGCAGGTAATTCTTCTTTGTAAAGAATTTTATACCAGCATTCATCAAGAGAAACGATAGGGGGAATGGATAATGTTCCGCAACAAATTAGTGAATGCCATGATTATCATTTTATTGATTATTTCCCTTGTGGGTGTGGCTGCATTGGTTACGGTGAATGTATACTACGCAGACGGTTCAAAGGACGAGGAATCGATCGATGACATTCTGAAGCATTCTTTGGATATTGAGGAAATAACAACAAATCTGCAAAGCGGAGGATATCTCCGCGTGCAGTTCAAGGTCCAGACAGATAGCAAAAAAGCTCGGGAAGAGTTGGAAAAAAGAGATTTCCAGGTTCGAAATATCATCATCTATGAAATTTCGAATAAAAAGTCTTCCGATTTTGCAGGCAATGAAGGTTTGAAAAAGCTTGAAAGCGATATACAATCCAAGCTGAATGAAGTGATGAAGGAAGGATCAGTGGTTCAGGTCTACACAACGTCCTTTCTGCTTCAAGACTAACATCAAGAGATCCACAGGAAGATAGGAGGTGGTGGGCATGTCTACAGAAGTGATGTCGCAAAGTGAAATAGATGCCCTTTTATCCGCTCTTTCAACGGGTGAAATGAATGCGGATCAATTGAAAAAAGATAACGAAGTAAAAAGAGTCAAAGTGTATGATTTCAAACGTGCCTTAAGATTTTCAAAAGATCAAATCAGAAATCTGACAAGGATCCATGAGAACTTTGCAAGATTACTGACGACTTATTTTTCTGCACAATTAAGAACCTACATACAAATCAGTGTGGCATCCGTAGATCAGTTGCCATACGAAGAATTTATTCGATCCATTCCTAAAATGACAATATTGAATGTCTTTGAAGCTTCCCCATTGGAAGGTAGACTGGTGCTGGAGGTAAATCCCAATATTGCTTATGCGATGCTTGACCGTCAGCTGGGTGGAAAAGGAACCAGTTTTAATAAAGTGGACAGCTTGACTGAAATTGAAACAAAGCTCATGACTTCCCTTTTTGAAGGAGCGATTGAAAATTTCGGTGAAGCATGGGAGTCGATAGCTGATATCCAACCCTTCCTGGCAGACCTGGAAGTGAACCCACAATTCCTGCAGATGGTTTCCCCGAATGAAACAGTTATCGTTATATCGATGAATATAACGATCGGAGAGATAACAGGTATGATTAATGTGTGCATACCATTTGTAGTGTTGGAACCGGTCATCCCGAAATTATCTGCACATTATTGGATGGAGGATAAGCGTAAAGTTAGGCAGGACCATGAAGTCGAATCTTTACAAAAAGCGATTAAAGCGACCACCTTGACGATTACAGCCGAACTGGGCAGGTCTGAAATAACTTTTTCTGATCTTCTTGATTTAAGTATTGGTGACGTGTTGCCGTTAGATCAGAAGATAGAACAGCCCATTTTCGTTAATGTCGATAATAAACCAAGTTTTCTGGCCCAGGTGGGTCAAGTGAAAAAGAATATGGCCATACAAATTATGAAGGAAATCAAGGAGGGATACGAAGATGATGAGTGATGGAATGTTATCACAGGACGAAATTGATGCCTTGCTTCGAGGTTCAGATAACGACAACGAAGAACCCCTCTTTGTTGCACCAAATGTAGAAGATCACTTCTCGACATTAGAGCAGGACGCTCTGGGGGAAATCGGAAATATTTCCTTTGGCAGTTCTGCAACAGCCCTATCCACCCTCTTGAATCAGAAGGTGGAAATTACGACACCAAAGGTAAGTCTGCTCGAAAAACAACAATTGGAAGCAGAGTTTCCAGATCCTTATGTTGCTATCAGAGTGAATTATACAGAAGGCTTTACAGGCTCCAATATTTTGGTGGTGGAACAGCGGGATGCGGCTATAATCGCTGATTTGATGCTTGGTGGCAGCGGTGAAAATCCATCCCGGGAATTTGATGAGATTCATTTGAGTGCTGTTCAGGAAGCGATGAACCAGATGATGGGGTCTGCAGCAACATCGATGTCGACCGTGTTCTCCAAAAAAATAGATATCTCGCCGCCGGCAGTACTGTTGATCGACTTCAAAGAAGGCGAAGGGAAAGAACAAATGCCGGAAGATAACCTATTGGTAAAGGTTGCATTTTCTATAAGAATAGGTAAGTTGATTGATTCTTCCATTATGCAAATACTTCCTTTTCCATTTGCTAAAGAACTTGTGAAAGAATTATTGGACAAAGACAAAAAAATGGAAGAACCGGTTGTATCTCAGTCTAATGTGCCACCATCACCTGTTCCAAAACAAGAGCATGTGGCATCGATGGAGCATAGAACAGAGGAAACTTCTTACGCCTATACACAGCATGCACCGGATGACATCACTTATCAGCAGCAGCAAGAAAGAAAAGCACAACCTGCTGCATCAAAGCCAGCACATACCGTCAATGTCCAGCCAGCAGTTTTCTCAAGCTTTGAAACTACAACAGTTGCAGAGGCTGAACCAAATAACTTAAATATGTTAATGGATATTCCATTGCAGGTAACAGTAGAGCTTGGAAGAACGAGGCGCTCGGTCAAGGATATCCTGGAGCTGTCTTCCGGTTCCGTCATAGAACTGGATAAGCTGGCAGGAGAACCTGTTGATATATTAGTAAACAATAAGCTTATCGCACAAGGTGAAGTAGTTGTAATAGATGAAAGCTTCGGTGTGAGAGTGACAGATATTGTAAGTCAAACGGATAGAATCAAAAAGCTTCGTTGATTACTGGGAGGAAAACAAGATGAGCAAACGTATTTTAATTGTTGATGATGCAGCATTTATGAGAATGATGATCAAGGATATATTATCAAAAAACGGATATGAAGTGGTAGCGGAAGCAGCCGATGGGGTACAGGCAGTCGAGAAATACAAGGAGCATCATCCTGATCTGGTTACCATGGATATTACCATGCCTGAAATGGATGGAATTACTGCCTTGAAAGAAATTAAAGCAATCAATCCAAATGCCAAGGTAATCATGTGTTCTGCGATGGGGCAGCAAGCAATGGTTATCGATGCAATCCAAGCTGGCGCGAAAGACTTTATCGTCAAACCATTCCAAGCGGATCGAGTGATTGAAGCTATCCACAAAACTCTATCCTAGGAGTGTCAACTTTGCTTGTAAACATGAAAAAAATCAGTATAGCGTTTATTCTACTATTCTTGCTTCTTCCATCTCCATTTACTGCTTCTCAGCAGGGAGAGGGAGGAAGCAAGATGGTGGACGAAATGTTCAATCAAAAAAGTGAAAAAGAAAAATCCGAAACAACCGAACAGGACCAGCCTGACTCATTGAGCGATACGGAAATGGTCAAAGGGCAGAGCGTGCCCACAGTTACCATATGGGATTTTGTTAAAATGATTTTTGCGCTTGTTTTTGTGCTTTTATTGATATACGGTGCACTGCGCTTTATCAACAAGCGCAATAAATGGTTCGATAACGGCCGGTCAGTCGAAAATATCGGGGGAACCAACCTCGGTAACAATAAATCACTGCAGCTCGTTAAAGTGGGAAATAGCATATTAGTAGTCGGAGTCGGGGATTCCATTAATCTATTAAAAGAAATAACGGACGAAAAAGAGGCAGATCAACTTCTTGAAGCATACAAGAATAAATCAGAAACAGCACCTCTAAATACGGACGCATTCAAAGATTTGATAAAGAAACTTCCAACAAGTAAAAACACGGTCAAAACAAACCAGTTTTCCAGTTTATTAAAAGAACAGATTGGACAACTAACTCAGGAAAGAAAAAAGAAGATCAGTGAGTTGGATGAAAAGGAAGGTCGGGGACGATGACAGATTTAATGGAAGTCTTCAGTGGCAATGATGCCTCAACCGTATCCACTTCTGTTCAGCTTTTGTTATTATTGACCGTTTTCTCACTGGCACCAGCAATCCTGATTCTGATGACAAGCTTTACAAGAATCATCATTGTCCTATCATTTGTCAGGACATCCTTGGCAACGCAACAGATGCCGCCAAACCAGGTGTTGATTGGACTATCTTTGTTTTTAACATTTTTCATCATGGCTCCGACCTTTTCACAAGTGAATGAACAGGCCCTGCAGCCGCTATTTAATGAGGAAATTACGCTTGATGAGGCATATGAATTGGCAGCACTGCCAATGAAGGAATTTATGAGTAAACATACAAGACAGAAAGATCTTGCACTATTTATGGATTATTCAGGAATGGAAAGACCTGAATCCATAGAAGATATACCGCTGACCGTTTTGGTCCCGGCTTTTGCAATCAGTGAATTGAAGACCGCTTTTCAAATTGGATTTATGATATTCATTCCATTTCTTGTGATTGATATGGTAGTGGCGAGTGTTCTGATGTCGATGGGGATGATGATGCTTCCTCCTGTAATGATCTCCTTGCCATTTAAAATATTATTATTTGTCCTTGTTGATGGCTGGTATATAGTCGTGAAATCACTGCTGCAAACATTTTAAAAGAGGTGTCAAATAAATGAGCCCAGAATTCGTAATATCCATGGCAGAACGAGGAGTTTTTACTATTTTACTAATTTCCGCTCCTCTCTTAATACTCGCATTAGTAGTGGGCTTAGTTGTAAGTATCTTTCAGGCTACCACCCAAATTCAGGAACAGACCCTTGCTTTTATTCCGAAAATTGTTGCTGTCCTCGTAGGGCTTATCGTATTCGGCCCTTGGATGTTATCCAATATGCTTTCCTATGCATTGGAAATTTTCAATAACATGCACCGGTATGTGAGTTAGGAAGATGCTTGAATCATTGAATTATTTTCCGGCATTCCTGCTGGTTCTGACCAGGGTAACAGCTTTTTTTGTCACACTTCCTCTCTTTTCTTATCGGAGTGTTCCTGCAACATTTAAAGTGGGTCTCGGATTTTTTTTCGCACTGGTGATGTCATTCAGTCTTGAACTTCCTGTCCTTGAAATTGACGGCATGTTTATCATGCTGGTAGTAAAAGAAATGATGGTGGGTCTATTAATCGGACTGGTTGCCTATATGATCTTGACCGCCATACAGATTGCTGGGGGATTTATAGATTTTCAGATGGGCTTTGCAATTGCGAATGTCATCGATCCCCAGACCGGAGTGCAGAGTCCGATCATCGGACAGTTTTTCTATATGTTTGCAATGTTGCTGCTTCTGTCTTTGAATGGTCATCATTTGATGCTTGATGGCATTTTTTATAGTTACGAACTAATTTCCATCACTCAGGCTTGGCTGCCACTTGGTGATGATCTTGTACTGGAATACGTATTGAAAGCGGTCAACATGATGTTTGTCATTGCACTGCAATTGGCATTCCCCATTGTCGCAATCCTTTTTATGGTGGATGTTGCGCTGGGAATAGTTGCACGTACAGTTCCACAGCTTAATATATTTGTTGTGGGTCTGCCTTTGAAGATTGGTGTAAGCTTTATTGCCATTATCTTTTCGCTTACTATCCTGTTTACATTGTTTTATCAATTGTTCGAATTAATGCTTCATACCATGAGAGGGTTAATGGAATTGCTTGGAGGTTTATAAATGGCATCATTGTTGAGACTGGACCTGCAGTTTTTTTCAGGTGAGAAAACGGAAAAGGCGACACCTAAAAAACGTCAGGATACGAGAAAGAAGGGGCAGGTTGCGAAAAGTGCCGACGTCAATACGGCGTTTGTCCTGATAGCTGTGTTTCTTTGTCTTTCGTTTATAGGACCTTGGCTTAAATCGGAAATTCTCACACTGTTTGTTCAAGCATTTCAGGTGTATATGCTTGAAGAGGTCACAGTGGATCAGGTTCATCTGATATTCATGGATATACTGATGCAGCTCATCATGATTGTAGGACCTATCATGCTTGCTGCCATGGTTGGAGCGGTCATTGCAAATTTCCTGCAGGTTGGCGCATTGTTTTCCACTGAAGCGATCCATATGAAACTGAACAAGCTGGATCCCATTCAGGGTTTTAAGCGCATCTACTCCGTAAGGGCTATCGTTGAACTGGTGAAATCATTGTTGAAGATTCTTTTTGTGGGGCTTATCACTTTTTCACTGCTCTGGTTCTCTCTTGAGGAAATATTGATGCTATCCCAGATGAATATTCATGAAGCGTTGGGATTTATCGGCAGCTTAACCGTTCGAATGGGGCTTATTGCCGGTGCAGGGCTCTTATTTCTATCAGTCTTTGATTATCTTTATCAAAAATATGACTATGAAAAGAATATCAGAATGTCAAAGAATGATATTAAGGATGAATACAAAAAGTCTGAGGGTGACCCCCTGATCAAATCAAAAATCAAGCAAAAGCAAAGGGAAATGGCCATGCAGCGTATGATGCAGGATATTCCCCAGGCGGATGTCATCATCACCAATCCGACCCATTATGCAATCGCCCTCAAATATGATGAGAATAAAAGGGATGCTCCTTATGTATTGGCCAAGGGTGTTGACTTTGTTGCATTAAAGATAAGGGAAGTAGCCAAAGAGCATAACATTACCACAGTGGAAAATAAACCACTTGCAAGAGCCATTTACAGTCAGTCCGAAATCGGCGATGCTATTCCCGAAGAGTATTTCCAGGCGGTTGCGGAAATATTGGCTTATGTATACCGATTAAAGAACCTTGTGAAATGATGGTTTGACCTAAAGGAGAGATTATTATGTCAGCTAGAGATCTAAGCGTATTACTTAGCGTTATCCTGATTATTGCCATGTTAATTATTCCATTTCCTTCCTGGATGCTAAGTATTCTAATCATTATCAATATCTCCCTTGCCTTGATCGTATTATTGACTACCATGAATATTCAGGAACCATTGCAATTTTCCATCTTTCCATCGTTACTCTTATTATTGACGCTGTATCGATTGGCGCTAAATGTTTCTACTACAAGGTCCATTCTCAGTGAAGGAGATGCGGGTACTGTAGTAGATACGTTTGGGACATTTGTAGTCGGTGGCAATGTTGTTGTAGGACTTGTAGTGTTTCTGATTTTAGTAGTTATCCAGTTTGTTGTTATTACAAAAGGTTCAGAACGCGTATCGGAAGTTGCGGCACGATTCACCTTGGATGCGATGCCAGGTAAACAGATGAGTATCGATGCGGACCTTAATGCCGGACTTATTTCCGAGCATACGGCTAAAGCGCGCCGTGAAAAGATCGCAAAGGAAGCGGACTTCTATGGTGCGATGGATGGTGCGAGTAAATTCGTAAAAGGGGATGCCATTGCGGGTATCATCATAGTATTCATTAATATGCTTTTCGGCATTGTGATTGGGATGACACAGCTTGGCCTATCTTTCGGAGAATCTGCCCAGAAGTTTACGCTACTTACAGTAGGTGACGGGATTGTTTCCCAGATACCTGCACTTTTAATTGCAACAGCGACTGGTATCGTTGTGACAAGAGCTGCCTCGGAAGGTAACCTTGGTGCAGATATTACGGCCCAGCTATTCGCCTATCCGCAGATGCTCTATGTTGCAGGAGGAACGATTCTGCTTCTTGGAATCTTTACGCCAATAGGACCGTTATTGACGGCACCTATCGCTCTTTTGCTGATAGTTGGAGGGTATTTCATCCACCAAACCCAGAAAAAAGAGGAAATGGTGGTCGAGGAAACGGAGGAAGAAGTCGTTACAGACGAATTGCGAAGCCCGGAAAGTGTGGTTAACCTGCTTTCCGTTGACCCGATAGAATTTGAATTTGGTTATGGATTGATTCCGCTGGCAGATTCGAAGCAGGGTGGAGACCTATTGGACCGCATTGTCATGATTCGGAGACAGTTGGCGTTGGAGCTTGGGATCGTCATTCCGGTTGTCAGGATACGTGATAATATTCAACTGCAGCCAAATGAATATCGTCTGAAAATCAAAGGCAATGAAGTGGCAAGAGGCGAACTGCTCCTCGATCACTATTTGGCAATGAGTCCTGGAATGGAGGATGATAGTATTGAAGGAATTGATACGATCGAGCCATCCTTTGGTCTTGCTGCTAAATGGATCAGTGAGGAAAAGAAAGATGAGGCGGAAATGTACGGCTATACAGTGGTCGATCCCCCATCAGTCGTTTCCACTCATATTACAGAGAAGATAAAACAGCATGCACATGAATTATTGGGCCGTCAGGAAACGAAGCAGCTTGTCGACCATTTAAGAGAAACGTCACCTATTCTAATAGAAGAAGTTACACCTTCTCCATTAACCATAGGGGATGTTCAAAAAGTTCTTGCCAAGCTGTTGAAGGAAAATGTATCGATCAGAAATCTTCCGGTCATTTTCGAAACGCTTGCAGACTATGGGAAAATGTCTGCAGATACAGAGCTACTTACTGAATATGTAAGACAGGCTCTAAGCAAGCAGATCACCAACCAATATTCTGTCGGAAACGAATCTTTCAAGGTTGTAACCTTGGCAGGTCGGGTGGAGAAGCTGATAGCTGACCATATTCAGCAAACCGATCATGGTAATTTCCTTAGCCTGGATCCGAATATATCGGTGGAAATAGTCCAGAGAGTCGGAGAGCAGATGGAGCAATTCTCAGTCTACGAACAAACTCCGATCCTCCTTTGTTCTCCGGCTGTAAGGATGTACGTGAAACAATTATTGGAGCGGTATCTTCCACAAATTCCAGTTCTGTCCTATAACGAACTGGAAGCCAGTGTAGAAGTACAAAGCATAGGGGTGGTGAATGTGGAAGGATGAAAGTGAAAAAATACAAAGCCTCCTCTATGCAGGAAGCCATGAATCAAGTTCGGGCTGAGCTTGGGGATGAGGCGGTCATTTTAAATTCAAAAGCGGTAAAAACATCCAAGTTTTTTGGACTAGTTACAAAAAAAGGTGTGGAAGTCATAGCTGCGATGGATGAGGAACCAATCAAACAGAAAAGCAAAAACTATCCTCTCCCTGAAATAGAAACAATCAAGATACCTGCCATTGGCCAAAATGAGCAATCCACATTCGATTTATCGAGTCAGAAAGAGCTTCTTGATAATATTCAAGAGATGAAGCGGATGATGAAAGGGTTAAAAAGTTCAAATAGCCGTGATTCAGAGTTACCATACTATTTTTTCGACATCGAAGATTCCTTGCAGAAAACGGAGCTTTCCACCGAACTCGTACAAGCAGCTTCAGAGCATCTTTATCAAGAGTGGCAGAAAAGTAAAAATCTGTCCAAAAGGCAGATGACAGAGACACTAAACGGTTATTTTCTTCAATTAATAGAACAGGTTGATTTCGAGCGGAATATCTACAAGAAGAAGTATATAAGCCTAGTAGGCCCGACAGGCGTCGGTAAAACCACGACATTGGCGAAAATGGCAGCCAATGCAGTACTGAAGCATGGCAAGAGCGTTGGTTTTATTACGACTGACACCTACAGGATTGCTGCGATTGAACAATTGAAAACTTATGCAAGCATTTTGGAAGCGCCTATTGAGGTTTGTTATAATTCCGAAGATTTTCAGGAGGCAAAAGGCAAGCTCTCTCATCTGGATGTTGTATTTATCGATACCGCAGGAAGAAACTTTCTGAATGAAGAGTTTGTCAGGGATCTGCAAGCGGTCATTGATTTCAAATCGGAAATGGATACGTTTTTGGTTTTATCCCTCACTTCGAAAATAAATGATATGAAAAAGATAACGGATCAATTTTGGAAAGTCGGTATTCAACAATTTATATTCACGAAAAAAGATGAAACGGCTTCCTCAAGCTCTATGTATGCCATGATACAACAATACAACATTGGTGCAGCTTTTATCACAAATGGACAAAGTGTGCCGGAAGACCTGCAGGTGGCAAATAAGGATCTGGTCGTTACGGAATTGCTTGAGGAATTGAAGCAATGAATGATCAGGCCAGACTACTAAGAGAACAGATTGAAAGACATCGTGGATCATCAGGACAAGAAGGCCGGCCTCACAAGGAAGCAAAAAGCCTTGCCATCATAAGCGGAAAAGGAGGAGTCGGAAAATCCAATTTTTCGTTGAACTTTTCGATAGCCCTGCAGCAAAAAGGAAATAAAGTGCTTTTGTTCGATTTGGATATCGGGATGGCAAATATAGATATCCTAATGGGCACAACACAAGGTTACAGCATCGTTCATCTTTTTGAAGAAGGACGCACACTTGATCAGATTATCCAACGCGGACCGGGAAATCTCTCCTATATAGCTGGAGGATCGGGATTAACAGAAATATTCAAAATGGATGAACAGAAAAGGAGATATTTTTTAAGCCAGTTGGAAGAAGCTTCGTCTCAATACGACTACATTATCTTTGATATGGGAGCTGGAATCACGGATGAAACTCTGCAACTCCTATTATCGGTCGAGGAAATCTTCCTACTGACGACGTGTGAACCTACTTCTTTGACAGATGCCTATTCCGCTTTAAAATATATCAATATCCATGAGGACTCCATTCCATTTAAATTGTTATTGAATAAAGTACCGGATTTCCATGTCGCAACCAAGACAGCTGAACGCCTTCAGGCAGTGGCCAAGCAATTTCTGAAGAAAGACCTTCCATATCTTGGATCCATCCCGGATGATAGATATGTATTGCATGCTGTCATGGAACAGACCCCATTTGTACTGAAATATCCTAAATGCCAGGCATCCAGGGCAATAGCCAACATTGCTTCCTTTTACTTGGAGGATAAGAAAAAGTCCTCTACATCAACCGATCAAAAACCATCCTTTGTCGCAAAGCTACTTCGTCTTTTTTCTTAATAGATGAATGGTTGCGGTAATAGCTTTCGAAAGAGGGGCAGTCATACAAACATGAAAAAAATAAAAGTATTGGTGACAGACGATTCAATATTTATGCGGAAGCTGATTTCAGATCTTCTTCAAGATCACCCCGATATTGAAGTGATTGCGACTGCCCGTAATGGGGTCGAGGCAATCGAAAAGGTGAAGCAACTGTCACCGGATGTAGTCACATTAGATGTAGAAATGCCTGTTATGGACGGCTTAGAAGCATTGAAGCAAATAATGGCCCAATCACCTTTACCTGTTATCATGCTTTCCAGTACAACCTCGTCTGGTTCCTTGAATACCATTCTGGCGATTGAAAGCGGAGCCCTAGACTTTGTTGCAAAACCATCCGGAGCAATATCCTTGGATATATATAAGGTGAAAGAAGAATTGATTGAGAAAATTCTACTTGCAGCATCTTCCAATATCCTTTCTTTACAAGGAAGAACAAGAGAAAGAAAAAAAGCTCAGCCAACTAAAGTTCCGTATAGTACAATAGACCTAAAGTCGAAAAAAAGAAAATGCAACAGATCAGTTATCTGTATAGGGACATCGACCGGAGGACCACGAGCGCTTCAAACATTACTGACATCGCTGCCGAACACCATGAACACACCTATATTTATCGTTCAGCATATGCCAAAGCAATTTACAAAATCATTGGCAGAGCGGCTCAATTCCCTTTGTAGCTTTCCTGTTACAGAAGCGGAACATAGAGAAATAGTGAAAAACGGTACCGTTTATATTGCGCCTGGCGGGTTTCATATGGAAGTGGAGGAGGTAGGGGGAGAGCTATTCATCTCCTTGAATGAAGATTCTCCATTAAAAGGTCATCGTCCAGCCGTTGATCATCTCTTTGCATCCTTAAGTAAATTAAAGAATACAAGGAAAATTGCCGTCGTCCTTACAGGAATGGGTGCGGATGGGGCTGCCGGGATAAGGAAGCTAAAAGAAAGTGGACATACAGTTGCAATTGCCGAGTCAGAACAGACTTCCATTGTGTATGGCATGCCGAATGCAGCCGTTCAGACTGGCCTTGTAGATCGCATCGAAAATCTTGAAGATATTGCTGACGTTATACAGCAATATACATTGTGTTAGGGGTGTTTCAACATGGAATTAAGCCAATATTTAGATATTTTCCTTGAAGAAAGCAAGGAACATTTAGAAACGATCAATAACCAGCTTGTAGAATTGGAACGAAATCCTCAGAATATAGAAATTGTCAATGAAATCTTTCGATCCGCACATACACTTAAAGGAATGTCTGCCACGATGGGTTATGAAGACCTTGCGAGTCTGACTCATCAAATGGAAAATGTACTGGATATGATTCGAAATCAAAAATTATCTGTTTCCTCCAATCTGTTGGATGTCATTTTCCGCTCGGTAGAGTATCTAGAGGCAATGGTATTTTCCATTGCAGATGGTGGAGATGGGAAAAAAGATGTTTCCGATGTAGTTGCAATGCTGGTGAAAATTGAAAAAGGCGAGACGTTCGAAGACGAGTCTATAAAGGCAAGCGGGCATGGGGAGGAGCATTCCTATGACTCCTATGAACTGACGATTCTCCAACAATCCGAAGAACAAGGTTTTTTGCCTTTGGAAGTTAAGGTTACTCTACGCAAAGACTGTCTTTTAAAAGCAGCAAGAGTATTTATGGTGTTTGAAGTGGTGGAGCAGATAGGGGAAGTGATAAAATCAAACCCTCCTGTTGACCAGCTTGAAGAAGAGAACTTCAATGATTCCTTTGTTATTACGATGGTAACAAAAGAGGACCCACAGGATGTCAAGGAAAGAATCATGAAAGTTTCGGAAGTAGAAAAGGTTGAAACTACTGTCATACATACAAAAAATCTTTCCGCGCAAGAAACAAACGACGTACAAGTAGAATCTGAAAACGAGGGGCTTGAGCTACCTGTAGAAGAGGCTGCAGCAACGGTGGAGCCTGCAATGAAGGCTGCTGAACCGGCAACTGCTATAAAGGCAGGACAAACAAACAAAACGATCCGCGTAAGCATCGATAGGCTGGATGGGCTGATGAATCTGTTTGAGGAGCTTGTGATCGATAGAGGCAGGCTGGAGCAGATTTCAAAGGAATTGAATGAGACTGAATTGATTGAAACGGTAGAAAGAATGTCCAGAATATCGAATGATCTTCAGAATATCATCTTGAATATGCGCATGGTCCCTATTGAAACAGTCTTTAACCGTTTTCCTCGTATGGTCAGACAGCTTGCAAGAGATCTTGGGAAAAAGGTGGAAATAGAGATTATTGGTGCTGAAACGGAATTGGATCGTACCGTTATGGATGAGATCGGCGATCCGCTTGTTCATCTTCTGCGCAACGCAGTCGACCATGGCATTGAGATGCCTGATCAAAGAAGGGCGGCCGGGAAGGATGAAGAAGGTAAAATCACATTAAAGGCTTTTCATAGCGGGAACCATGTTTTCATTGAAATCGTCGATAATGGCGGTGGAATTTCGAGGGAGAAGGTCCTTAAGAAAGCGATTAGCCGAGGTATCGTATCCTCGCAGCTTGCCGATAGTCTAACAGATCAAGAAGTGTTCCAGCTTATTTTATCCTCTGGATTCTCGACTGCTGAAGTGATCTCGGATATCTCAGGCCGTGGTGTTGGATTGGATGTAGTAAAAAATACAATCGAATCCCTTGGAGGAAATATCACGATAGATTCCGTGGAAGGAAAAGGGACGACCTTCTCCATCCAACTGCCATTGACCTTGTCTATCATATCTGTACTTTTGACAGAAATAGAAAAAGAGAAATACGCTATTCCATTATCTTCCATCATAGAGACGGCTATTATCAAGAAAGAGGAAATCCTGACTGCACATGGACAGGAAGTAATTGACTTCCGGGGGAAAATTGTACCGGTAGTACATCTTGAAAGGGTATTTCATGTCAAGAAAACCCAGGATGACAAAGCAGATCTTTACTCCATTGTACTAGTGAAAAAAGGTGATAAAATGGCAGCGCTTGTCGTGGACTCCTTCATTGGACAGCAGGAGGTTGTATTGAAAGCATTAGGTCAATATCTAAGTTCAACTTACGCCATAAGTGGTGCAACAATACTTGGAGATGGGCAGGTTGCATTGATAGTGGACTGCAACGCTCTTATAAAATAGTTACTTCGCTATTCGTAGCCCCTGATTTCAGGAATGACTGGAGGAAAAGGAATGCAGACAACTGCTCAAAAATTAAAGCTCATTATTTTTGAACTGAATACGGAGGAATATTCCATACAGGTTCAGCAGGTCCGTTCAATCGAAAAATTATTGCCAATTACACGAGTTCCCAATGTGCCTGCACATATAAAGGGCGTCATTAATCTTAGGGGTGTCATCACACCAATTGTCGATCTGCGCACAAGATTTGATTTACCTGAAAAGCAATATGATGAAAGAACAAGAATCATCATTACTGTTGTCGGTGAGCTTGAAGTAGGATTTATTGTGGATGCTGCAAATGATGTCCTGGATATCTCAGAGGAATCAATCGAACCGGCGCCGGAAGTAGTGGGAAGCGTTGAAACTAAGTATGTCCAGGGTGTCGTGAAGATTGATAAACGGCTGTTCGTTTGCTTGGATCTTCATGAAGTCCTGCAATTGGAAACACTACATGATTGAAGGTTGATAGTATGAACAATCAGGATAAACAAATAGAATTGGACTTATTGAAGGAGCTTGGCAATATAGGGGCTGGCAATGCTGCCACCGCTTTGTCGCAACTTTTGAATAAAGATATATATATGAACGTTCCAAGGGCGAAGGTTGTCAGCTTCAATGAAATGATGGAACTTGCAGGGGGTCCTGAAAGACCTGTTGCCGCCGTTTTTTTGACAATGGAAGGGGAGCTTTCCGGCAGCTTGTTCTTCGTGCTTTCCCTTGAAGATGCTACAAAGCTGATACAACAGCTATTAGAGGACGAAAGCCTGAACAAAGAAAGCTTGCAGCAACATGAGATGGCCTTATCAGCATTGCAGGAATTAGGCAACATTGTCTCCGCTCATTATTTGACGGCATTATCGGAAGCAATCGGACTAGTTGTGACACCTTCTGTACCACAGGTTTCAGTGGATATGGTAGGAGCTATTGTAATGGCAGGACTGCTGGAAATCTCACATGTGAGTGACCATGCGATATTCATTGATACGGAACTATCGCAAACCTCCGATGAGACGGCTGAAAAAGTGAAAGGTCATTTCTTCCTTATTCCTTTTCCAGATTCTTTCGAAAAAATTCTGATGGAATTGGGAGCGAAGTAAATGCTGGGCTTACAAAATGTCGTCAAAGTGGGTATTGCAGAAATGAATATAGTTCAAGTTCCAAAGTTCATACGCACATCCGGACTTGGATCATGTGTCGGGGTTGTTCTTTACGATGCGACATCAAAGATTGCTGGGATGGTACATGTGATGCTTCCAAATTCCAGCCTTGCGAGGACATCAGATTTTAACCCTTGCAAATATGCCGATACAGGAGTGGATCATCTACTTCAGATGGTAATCAGAAGTGGCGCCAGCCTCCCGAAATTGAAAGCCAAAATGGCTGGGGGAGCCCAGATGTTCCAATTTTCCAGTTCTAGCAGTGAAATGATGAGAATCGGCCCCAGAAATGTTGAGGCTGTCAGGGAAAGACTTGAATCACATCAAATACAGGTAGTAGGCGAGGATTGCGGAGGGAGCAGCGGCAGAACTATTGAATTCAATCCGGAATCAGGAAAACTGATGATCAAGACAGTCAATAAAGGAATCACTTATATTTAATGTAATAGGTCTTAACGGCAATAAAGGGGGGAAAGCCATGAGTACAATAACATCCAGCAAGGAATCAAGCTTCTGGGATCTTTGGAAAACGAAAAAGGATCAAGATGCAGGCGATTATCTAGTGAAGAAATATATGCCACTTGTCCACTATCATGTTCAGCGAATCGCAACAGGCCTACCCAAAAATGTTAAAAGAGAAGAATTAAAAAGCTTGGCATTGGTCGGGTTATTTGATGCTATAGAAAAATTCGACCCCACCAGGGACTTGAAGTTTGACACTTATGCCTCTTTCCGGATTCGCGGCTCCATCATTGACGGATTAAGAAAAGAAGATTGGCTTCCAAGAAGTCTGCGCGAAAAGTCTAAAAGGATTGAAGCGGCAATCGAAAGGTTGGAGCAGTCTCTTATGCGGAATGCCACCCTGCAGGAACTGGCGGAGGAACTTTGCATGCCTGAGGAGGAAGTAGCCGCTATTACCCATGAGGTGTTCTTTTCCAACGTTCTATCCATTGATGAAATGCCGAAGGAACAGGATGATTCCACCCATCAAACCTTTGCTTTGAAAGATGAATCAAGCATTTCCCCTGAACAGGAATTGTTGAAATCCGAAGCGATCCAGCAGCTGATTGACCAGATTGAAAAACTGAATGACAATGAAAAGCTGGTCATTAGCCTATTCTATAAAGAGGAATTGACATTGACGGAGATTGGACAGGTACTCGGCCTTACAACCTCCCGGATTTCGCAGATACATTCCAAAGCAATCTTTAAATTGCGCAAAGAATTGTCTGCCATGATTTGATGTAATGGCACTTCGGAACTCCCCTGCTGTTTTCCGCAGCAGGGGGGCAACATCAATTCGTTAAAAATCTAAGGTTTTTTTCGTAAAGATTGTTGTTTTAAGTATAGAGAGCTGGACTAAAGATAAAATGTGAACAATAAACACCCTGTTGGTCTCCGTTCCAGGCGTTCGCTTTCCGCGGGCGGCCTCGGGAGCCTCCTCGGCGCTTTGCGCCTGTGGGGTCTCCCTTGACACGCTGCTCCCGCAGGAGTCTCACGCCTTGCACTCCAACCAACAGGGGTGACTCAAAAGTATAAGATTTACCTTTCTAAAGTTTGGGAAAATTGGACTTTGTCTTATTTTTTAATTTCAGTAGAGCAAATAATGTTAAAAAACTGAGTTGATTGTAGCGGAGGACACTTGACTCCTGCGGGAGAGTAGAGGGTATGGGAGACCCCACAGGCGAAGCCGAGGAGGCTCCCATCCGTCCCCGCGGAAAGCAAGTGTCCGCAGCGGAAATCAACGGCTACATTTGAAGGGGCCATTTTATCAAACTAGTAGCAATGAATGCGAAAACAGCCTAATATAAAATAAAAAGTGCAAAATCCCAAAGCCGGTTGTGTTTATTTTATAATGCAATCGGCTCCATCCATGATATGAAGTGTAAGGAGCGTGTGGCTTTTGACAACCCTATTCTTGGTGATTAACTTAGCCATAAGCTTGCTGGCTATTTTTCTTGTTATCATCCTATATATTAAATTTTCTAATATTCAACAGCTGGAACAGGATTATCATAAGCTGCTGAAAGAGGCGGAAGAAACGATAGGTTCCTATGTTTATGAACTGAAGGAAGAGAACGAAGCTTTTCTAGCAAAGCTTCCTGAACGTAATAAAATGGTGAAAGAGCAGCAAGGGAACATGACAGAACACTCAATCGACGAAAAGGAGCCTGAAATCACCCAGGATGATATCAATGCCTTGCTTGGGGGGAGTGCACAATCAGACTCGATTGACAATAACGAAAAGCCAATAGCCTTTGAAGAGCTAAGTACCTACGAACAAGTGGCGATTCTCCTCGAAGAAGGTGATTCCATGGAGGAAATTGCAAAGAAATTGGATAAAGGAAAGACGGAAATAGAACTTTTGTGGAAAATTCGACAGTGATAAGCAATTACGACTTGATTGTAAAATGTGATTGTGATATATTTATTTTCGGTGTTATAAATTCACACGTTAACTGATTCGAGCATTGGTGCTGACCTGTTCAGTTTTGCTTGGAAATGAAGTGAACGGAGGAAAAAAAACCATTAGGAGGAATATAACATGTCAGTAATCTCTATGAAACAATTACTAGAAGCTGGTGTACACTTCGGACACCAAACTCGCCGTTGGAACCCAAAAATGAAGAAATTCATCTTCACTGAGCGTAACGGCATCTACATCATCGACCTTCAAAAGACTGTTAAAAAGGTTGAAGAAGCATACAACTTCGTGAAGGAACTTGCTGGTAACGGCGGAACAGTATTATTCGTTGGTACTAAAAAGCAAGCTCAAGATTCTGTGAAAGAAGAAGCAGAACGTTCCGGAATGTACTACGTTAACCAACGTTGGTTAGGTGGAACTTTAACTAACTTTGAAACAATCCAAAAGCGTATTTCTCGTCTAAAAGCGATTGAAAAAATGCAAGAAGATGGAACTTTCGAAGTTCTTCCAAAGAAAGAAGTTGTAATGTTAAAGAAAGAGCTAGAGCGTCTTGAAAAATTCTTAGGCGGAATTAAAGACATGAAGGGCCTTCCTGATGCATTATTCATCATTGACCCACGCAAAGAGCGTATCGCTGTTGCAGAAGCAAGAAAATTGAACATCCCTATCGTTGGTATCGTAGACACTAACTGTGATCCGGACGAAATCGATGTTGTAATCCCTGCAAACGACGATGCAATCCGCGCTGTAAAACTTTTAACTGGTAAAATGGCAGACGCTATCCTTGAAGCGAAACAAGGCGAAGAGACTGCTACAACTACTGCATAATTTGATTTAAGAAAAAGGTGATAAGAGGGGAAAGCCTTTTATCACTTTTTTTTGGAAAATATCCAGATGGCAGCGTGGACCAACTTTTCCCCGCTCCATCAGATTTACATACACTAAGGAGGATTATTACTATGGCTGTAACTGCTCAAATGGTAAAAGAATTACGTGAAAAAACTGGCGCAGGCATGATGGACTGCAAAAAAGCGTTAACTGAAACAAACGGTGACATGGAGCAAGCAATCGATTTCCTACGTGAAAAAGGTATTGCGAAAGCTGCTAAAAAGACTGACCGTATCGCTGCTGAAGGTTTGACTGCTATCGTAACTAAAGGAAACGAAGCGGTAATCCTTGAAGTTAACTCTGAAACGGATTTCGTAGCGAAAAACGAAGGATTCAAGACACTTGTTAACGAATTGGGTGAATTCCTGATCACAAACAAACCTGAATCTGTAGAAGCTGCACTTGAAGCTAAAATGGACAATGGTGTTGCAGTTTCTGAACACATCAATACTGCCATCGCTAAAATTGGTGAGAAGTTGACTCTTCGCCGCTACACAATCGTTACTAAAACTGACGCTGACGCGTTTGGTGCATACCTTCACATGGGCGGACGCATCGGAGTATTAACTCTTCTTGAAGGTACTACTGATGAAGCTGCTGCAAAAGACGTAGCTATGCACATCGCTGCAATCAACCCTAAATACGTTTCCCGTGACGAAGTTTCTGCTGAAGAAGCTGATCGTGAGCGTAAAGTTCTTACTGAGCAAGCATTAAACGAAGGCAAGCCTGAGAACATTGTAGCTAAAATGGTAGAAGGTCGCCTTGGTAAATACTTCGAGGACATCTGCCTTTTAGACCAGTCTTTCGTTAAGAACCCTGACATGAAAGTTCGCCAATTCGTTGAAAGCAAAGGCGGAACTGTAAAATCATTCATCCGTTACGAAGTTGGAGAAGGTATTGAAAAACGTCAAGATAACTTCGCTGAAGAAGTAATGAGCCAAGTTAAAAAATAAGAGTTTAACTCTGTATATTAGGGGAGCACACTTTGTGTTCCCTTTTTTAAAAACATTTATATTGGTAGAATAGAAATACATGTATTCCTGGAGGTTATTATGGCTCAAGCAAAATATCGTCGTGTCGTATTAAAATTAAGTGGGGAAGCTTTAGCGGGCGACCAGGGCTTTGGTATCAATCCATCCGTTATAAAATCTGTATCCCTTCAAGTGAAGGAACTGGCTGATTTGGGTGTGGAAGTGGCTGTCGTAGTTGGCGGCGGAAACATCTGGAGAGGCAAGGTAGGCAGTGAAATGGGAATGGATCGTGCTTCCGCTGATTATATGGGGATGTTAGCTACTGTCATGAACTCATTAGCGCTACAAGACAGCCTGGAAAACGCCGGGGTGGAAACGCGTGTTCAAACTTCGATTGAAATGAGACAAGTTGCAGAACCGTACATAAGAAGGAAAGCAATACGTCACCTTGAAAAGAAACGTGTTGTCATTTTCGCTGCAGGTACGGGGAACCCTTATTTCTCCACAGATACAACAGCTGCATTGCGTGCTGCTGAAATTGAGGCGGAAGTAATCCTGATGGCAAAAAACAATGTGGATGGCGTATATAGTGCAGATCCAACCATCGATAGTACTGCAACAAAATATGAAACACTTTCCTATCTTGATGTATTACGCGAAGGACTTGCTGTAATGGATTCCACGGCTTCTTCATTATGCATGGATAATGATATCCCAATCATTGTTTTTTCTGTCATGGAAGAAGGAAACATTAAACGTGTAGTTTTAGGTGAAAATATCGGAACAATTGTAAGGGGGAAATAATCATGGCGAAACAGGTCATTACTCAAACCAAAGAAAGAATGGAAAAAGCGATTCAGTCTTATTCTAGAGAATTGGCATCCATCCGTGCAGGACGAGCGTCTGCAGCAATTCTTGATAAAGTGACTGTCGATTATTATGGCGCTCCGACTCCTGTAAATCAGCTTGCATCCATTAACGTACCGGAAGCAAGACTATTAGTTGTACAGCCTTACGACAAATCTTCTTTAGGGGATATTGAAAAAGCGATCATCAAGGCGGATCTAGGATTGAATCCTTCCAATGACGGTACCGTTATCCGTATTTCCATTCCGGCATTAACGGAAGAAAGACGTAAAGAGCTTGTTAAATCTGTGAAGAAATCTTCTGAGGAAGCAAAAGTTGCGATCCGTAACATTCGTCGCGACGGCAATGATGATCTGAAAAAGCTTGAAAAGAACGGCGAGATCACAGAAGATGAATTGCGTGGTTATACAGATGACATCCAAAAGCAAACAGACAGCTATATTGTGAAGGTGGATTCTGTTACAAAAGAAAAAGAAAAAGAAATCATGGAAGTCTAAGCGATTTACATGTAAAATAGAAAGATGGAAAGACCCTCTAATGTTTACAGGGGGTTTTTTTGTTAATACTGTTACTATAAATGGAGACCCTTTATTGGCGAGTCTGTTTATTTTTAATGGAGGATTTTTATGCTGAAGAAAATACAAGAGTGGAGAGGCAAAGAAACCTCTAAATCCTCTTTTTCCAAAGAGGAAATCATGCAGCACCAAATCCCGGAGCACATCGCTGTCATTATGGATGGGAACGGGAGATGGGCGAAAAAACGCGCCCTACCTCGAGTGGCAGGGCATCATGAAGGAATGAAAACGGTAAGAAAGATTACGAAGTCCGCTAATAGCCTTGGTGTCAAGGTGCTGACGATGTATGCTTTTTCGACAGAAAATTGGAAACGCCCCAAATTGGAAGTGGATTTTTTGATGAAACTCCCTGAAGAGTTCCTTGGCACATTTCTTCCTGAACTGATGGAAGAAAATGTACAAGTCCGACTGATGGGGAACAAATCAGATCTGCCTGCACACACGCTTAGGGCTGTTGAAAATGCAATGGAAAAAACAAAAGATAATACCGGTCTGATTTTAAATTTCGCTTTGAATTACGGAGGCAGAGATGAAATTTTACGTGCGGTAAAAAATGCAGCAACAGATATTCAAGACAACAAATTAACAATGGAACACTTATCAGAAGAGGTATTTTCTACTTACCTTTTCAGCAATCAACTACCAGATCCAGATCTTCTTATTCGTACTAGTGGTGAGATTAGATTAAGTAACTTCATGCTATGGCAGTTAGCCTATGCCGAATTCTATTTTACCGATGTACTATGGCCCGATTTTGATGAAAATCACCTCTTTGAGGCGATAAGCAGCTATCAACAACGCGGCAGAAGATTTGGTGGTATATAAAAAGGTGTTGGACATACAATGAAACAACGGATTATTACAGCTGTCATCGCTGCCGCGGTGTTCTTGCCAATCGTGATTTATGGGAATCTACCATTTGTTCTCTTTATTTATTTATTAGCTACCATAGGATTATACGAAGCACTTAAAATGAAGAATATCACTATTACGAGTGTTCCAGGCGTGTTAACCATGCTATTGATGTGGGTGCTTCTTATACCAGGAGAATGGATGCCCACTGAACCTTTGTTTACAAAAATGGAATTCTTTTTAATAGGTGTATTAATGCTATTGACCTATACGGTCATCAGTAAAAATAGATTCAATTTTGATGAAGTAGGGTTTGCTTTGGTCTCTACCATCTATGTAGGTATGGGATTCTTCTATTTTATCGAAATTCGCGACATTTCCTTAGCCTATGTGTTTTTTGCTTTGGTTGTAATTTGGTCAACCGACTCAGGAGCCTATTTTATCGGCAAGGCGATGGGGAAAACAAAATTGTGGCCGGAAATCAGTCCGAATAAAACAGTCGAAGGATCAATGGGCGGAGTTGTTTGTGCAATTTTAGTTGCCATCATTTTTCAGTTTACAGTAGGGTTTGAACATGGGCTCATCATTACCATTATAATAGCAAGTATTGTTTCTGTAGTGGGACAAATGGGCGACCTGGTCGAGTCCGCTTTAAAAAGACATTATGCGATTAAGGATTCAGGTAATCTACTCCCTGGACATGGCGGGATTTTAGATCGTTTTGATAGCCTGCTGTTTGTTTTGCCACTATTACATTTTATACATAAATTTATATCCTAAGCGCTCGTATAGTGGTGGATGAAGGAGTGAAAGCTTGTGAAGCAGATAAGTTTATTAGGTGCTTCTGGTTCGATCGGTGTTCAAACTTTAGATGTGATAAAGCAGCATCCGGATCTATTCCAACTAGTTGCCTTTAGTGTCGGAAGCAATGTTACTGCAGCGGCCGAGATAATCAAGGATTTCTCCCCTAAAGCTGTTTCAGTGAAATCGAAAGAGGACTGTGATACATTAAAAAGGCAGTTTCCGGCAAGTGAAATCCGCTTTTCCTACGGGGAAGAAGGGCTAGTGGATATAGCCACCCATGAAGAGGCGGAGATTGTCGTGAATGCGGTGATGGGAAGTGTTGGATTAGTGCCGACGCTGCATGCCATTGAGTGCAAAAAAACAATTGCACTTGCAAATAAGGAAACGCTTGTTACAGCAGGTCACATCGTCATGGCTGCAGCCAAGAGGCATGGCGTATCGATTCTTCCGGTTGACAGCGAGCATTCCGCAATCTATCAATGTCTTCAGGGAGAAAATGAAAAAAACATCCAATCTCTTATCTTGACTGCATCCGGCGGAAGCTTCAGGGATAGATCCAGAAAAGAATTGGAAGGGGTAACAGTTGCCGATGCCCTGAATCATCCCAACTGGTCCATGGGCGCAAAGATCACCATAGATTCTGCGACCATGATGAATAAAGGGTTGGAAGTGATCGAGGCACATTGGCTGTTCGATGTCCCATATGAAGATATTCAAGTAGTATTACATAGAGAAAGTGTCATTCACTCTATGGTTGAATTCCATGATACAAGTGTGATGGCCCAGCTTGGCACGCCAGACATGAAGGTCCCCATCCAATATGCACTAAGCTATCCGGATCGTTTTGAACACAGATCAGGAAAAAGACTGAGTCTCACGGATTTTGGAAAGCTCCATTTTGAAAAGATGGATTTTGAAAGATTCAGATGCCTGCATTTTGCTTTTGAAGCAGGGAATACGGGAGGCACGATGCCCACTGTTCTAAATGCAGCGAATGAAATGGCTGTGGATGCATTCCTCAATGGCAAAATAGAGTTTTTAGCCATTGAAGACCTCATCGATAAGGCCATGCAGCGACATACAGTCCAGTTGGATCCTGATTTGCAGACCATTAAAGAGGTTGACCTTGAAACGAGAGAATTTGTTCGTTCACTAACAGATTAGAGGTGGAGATCTAGTGAATACAGTAATCGCATTTATTATCATCTTTGGAGTTCTTGTATTTGTTCATGAACTTGGACATCTGGTTTTTGCCAAACGCGCAGGTATTCTTTGCCGCGAATTTGCCATTGGCTTTGGCCCCAAGGTATTCTCATTTAAAAAACAGGAAACCGTTTATACAATCAGACTTCTGCCAATCGGTGGATTTGTCCGGATGGCTGGGGAAGACCCGGAAGTAATCGAGGTGAAACCGGGGTACCATGTCGGCCTTTTGTTCGATGGCAAAGGGGAAGTCAATAAGGTAGTCATCAATAATAAGGATAAGTATCCGGATGCCAAGATCATCGAGGTTGAAAATGCGGATCTAGAACGTGAACTCATCATCAGAGGGTACGAGCTAAATGAAGAGGAAACTTTGAAGGAATATAAGGTGAGCAAGGAATCTTACTTTGTCATGGACGGGCAGGAGATCCAAAATGCACCGTACGATAGGCAATTCGGTTCCAAAACATTAATGCAACGCACAATGGCCATCTTTGCTGGTCCGATGATGAACTTCATCCTAGCCTTCTTCATATTCGCATTTCTGGGAATGGTACAAGGTTATTACATCAATGAAGCTGTTATTGGAGAATTGGCTCCTGATGGCGCTGCACAGGCCTCAGGGTTGCAACAAGGCGATAAAGTATTGGCAATCAATGACGAAAGCGTATCTACTTGGGAAGAAGTCGTGAAAATCATCCAGGTGAACGCAAATGAGGAATTATTATTCTTGGTTGAACGAGATGGGCAGTCGATGAATATACCTGTCACCCCAAAGTCCGAAAAGGCTGAAAATGGAGATACAAGGGGGGTCATCGGCGTATTTATGCCTACTGAGAAGTCGTTTCTAGGAGCGATTCCAAATGCTGCCACAGAAACCTATACATGGACGAAGGAGATCATCACTGGCCTTGGGAAGCTTATTACAGGTCAATTCTCAATCGATATGCTATCAGGTCCTGTAGGCATTTATAAATCAACCGAAGTTGTAGCGGAATCAGGGATCTTCCTTCTCATGCGCTGGACTGCAGTCCTCAGTATCAATCTCGGTATCATCAACCTCCTGCCTATCCCGGCATTGGATGGTGGAAGACTGATGTTCTTTGCTGCCGAAGCGGTAAGAGGAAAACCGATTGACCGACATAAAGAAGGACTCGTCCACTTCATCGGCTTTGCACTACTGATGCTATTGATGCTCGTCGTAACCTGGAATGATATCCAGAAGTTCTTTTTGTAATAGTGCTTTAAACACCGCTGTTGATTTTCGCAATAGGCTGCGCTTTCCGCGGGGCTTGCGAGAGCCTCCTCGGCTTACGCCTGTGGGGTCTCCCCTAAACGCTACTTCCCGCAGGAGTCTTCGCCTATTGCTACAATCAACAGCTAGATTCTTAAAAATCAACGCAAGTCTTTAACAGAGATCCTAATGTAAAAGATTTACACTATGAGAAAATGAAAATATAGTGAGGACGTTATGCGTCACCTGCCTCCCCTGTTGATTGGAGTGCAGGGTGTGAGACTCCTGCGGGAGATAGCGGTAGACTTGAGACCCCGCAGGCATAGCCGAGGAGGCTCAAGCACCGCCCCGCGATCGCTGCCACCTGGAACGGAAATCAGCAGGGAGTTAAACAGAACACACACTTATTTTCATCTAGCATTTGTAATAAAAATGATAGTTTAAAGGAGATTGACTTGCATCCTTGAGAAAGATGCAAGTTCTCTTTGCTTTTATAGTAAAATACATAAGTAATGGGGTGCCCTTTTATGAAACAAAGCATGACGCTCATTCCTACTCTGAGAGAAGTCCCTTCTGATGCAGAAGTGAAGAGCCATCAATTACTGCTTCGAGCAGGATTTATACGACAAAACGCAAGCGGAATCTACAGTTTTCTGCCTTTAGGAAAAAGAGTGTTGAAAAAAGTGGAGGATATTGTCCGCGAAGAAATGGATAATGCAGGGGCGGTTGAGCTTCTGATGCCGGCGATGCAAGCGGCAGAACTGTGGCAGGAATCCGGCCGATGGTATTCTTATGGACCGGAACTCATGAGACTGCATGATCGCCATAACCGTGAGTTTGCACTCGGTGCAACCCATGAAGAGGTAATTACAACAATTGTTCGTGATGAAGTGAAATCCTATAAGAAGCTTCCTCTGACTCTCTATCAGATTCAAACTAAATTCCGTGATGAAAAACGTCCCCGCTTCGGTCTTTTACGAGGAAGAGAGTTTTTGATGAAGGATGCCTATTCCTTCCATGCTTCCCAGGATAGCTTGGATGATGTTTACGAAAAGATGTTCACTGCCTATTCCAATATCTTTACAAGACTGGGATTGAATTTCCGTGCTGTCATCGCAGATTCAGGGGCAATGGGTGGTAAGGATACGCATGAATTCATGGTACTATCCGAAATTGGTGAGGATACGATAGCCTATTCTGCGGACTCTTCCTATGCTGCCAATATTGAAATGGCTCCAGTCGTCGCCCATTATGAGAAAAGCGGCGAAGCGGAAAATGCTTTGGAAAAAGTATCTACACCAGATCAAAGAACTATTGAAGAAGTTTCCGATTTCTTGAATATTCCAAGTTCTGAAATGATTAAGACACTCTGCTTCAAAGTGGATGATAAATTTGTGGTTGTACTGGTCCGCGGCGACCATGAAATCAATGATGTAAAATTAAAGAACCTCTATCAGGCATCTGTAGTCGAATTGGCAACTCCTGAAGAGGTGAAAGAAAAGATGGGCTGCTCCATCGGTTCCCTTGGACCAATTGATTTACCTCAATCTGTGGAAGTTGTAGCTGACCACGCAGTAGAGTATTTGGTAAACGCGGTGACAGGTGCCAATGAAGAAGGCTATCATTATAAGAATGTTAATCCAGTAAGGGATTTCACCGTAAGTCGATATACAGACCTGCGTTTTATTCAGGAAGGGGACCTTTCACCTGATGGCCAAGGGGTTATCCAGTTTGCAAAAGGTATTGAAGTTGGACATGTATTTAAGCTTGGTACCCGTTATAGCGAAGCCATGGGGGCTACCTATCTGGACGAAAACGGAAGATCTCAGCCGATGATTATGGGCTGCTACGGCATAGGTGTATCCCGAGTTATGGCTGCGGTAGTAGAGCAGTTCCATGATGAAAGTGGAATTGTTTGGCCTGATGCAGTTACACCTTATGATGTTCATGTCATACCGGTAAATGTGAAGAATGCCGAACAGGCACAACTGGCGGAAGAAATTTATTCCGACTTGAAAAAAGCAGGATTTGCAGCGCTATTCGATGATCGTCAGGAACGTCCTGGAGTCAAGTTTGCAGATGCAGAGCTGATCGGCTTGCCTGTACGTGTGACGGTCGGGAAAAAAGCAGAGGAAAAAGTAGTGGAAGTAAAATGGAGAAGAACAGGTGAAATGGAAGAAGTATCTGTTGAACATTTAATTCAAACACTGCGCCAATCTGTAGTACAATAGATGTGAATACACTAAAAAAGGTACCCCCATTTGGAGGTACCTTCTAGTATGTTTAGAAAAATGATTAGGGACGGAGAAAGGGGTCTGAACATTGCAATGGAGCTAGTTCAAGAAAAAAAAGATCGATTTCGTCTTCTCCTTCAGCAGCTTGATTTGACAAGTGATGATATTTTTCCTTACTTTGCAGAAGCTGGAATAGATAAATTGACTGTAGAGAAGACAAGCAAAAGATGGCATTTTCATTTTGTCCTACAGAAAGTTCTGCCTGTTTCCATCTATGAATTATTTTACATGAAGCTTACAAAAAGCTTTTCACATATAGCCAATGTTTCCTTTCAAATCAGTGTCTTGGACCGTTCATTTGAAGATTCATATATACAAGACTATTGGCCGATCTGCCTGAAAGAACTTGAAGGCTGTTCCCCGCCGCTATTAATGTTATTAAAGGGACAAGCTCCTACGCTACAGGGCAATAAGCTTATGCTGACGGCCAGGAATGAAGCGGAGGCTATAGCGGTCAAACGAAAACTGAACACTACCATTTGTACAACATATGAAGGCTTTGGTTTTCCAACGTTCGTTCTTGATACGACACTTTCCCATTCTGAGGAGGAGTATCAGCAGTTTGTGGAACAAAAGCAGATGGAAGATCAACAAAAAGCGTTGGCCGCTGTCACGGAGATGCAGAAAAAAGATAGTGCCAAAGAGGATGGCAGTTCGATCAGCGGTCCGGTAATGATCGGCTACACCATCAAGGATGACGCCGAAATCAAAACATTGGCGGAGATTGTGGAAGAAGAAAGACGTGTGGCCGTTCAAGGCTATGTATTTGATGCCGAAACGAAAGAGCTTCGCAGTGGCAGAACTTTGTTGACCTTCAAGATAACAGACTATACCAATTCCATCCTTGTAAAAATGTTCTCAAGAGATAAAGAGGATGTACCGTTATTGCAAGCGGTGAAAAAGGGAATGTGGCTTAAAGTCCGAGGAAGCATTCAAAACGACACCTTTGTACGCGACCTCGTTATGATGGCCAACGATATCAATGAATTCCAAGGCAAAGAAATCAGGGATACAGCACCAGAGGGTGAAAAAAGGGTCGAGCTGCATCTTCATTCCCCAATGAGTACGATGGATGCCGTCAGCTCCATTTCTTCCTTGGTCGCACAGGCTAAAAAATGGGGTCATGAAGCCATCGCCATAACAGACCATGCGGTTGCTCAAGCCTATCCCGAAGCATATTCCGCCGGAAAGAAGAATGGCGTCAAAATATTGTACGGATTAGAAGCGAACCTCGTAGACGATGGTGTTCCCATTGCCTATAACCCAGCCCATCGAAATCTTGCCGAGGATACGTATGTCGTTTTCGATGTGGAGACCACAGGTTTATCTGCCATGTACGACACAATTATCGAGCTTGCAGCAGTCAAGATCAGGGATGGAGAGATCATTGACCGATTTGAATCATTCTCCAATCCACATCATCCTTTATCTGCAACTACCATCAATCTGACAGGGATTACAGATGATATGGTCCGGAATGCACCGGAAGTCGGTGATGTATTGCAGGATTTCTATAAATGGATTGAAGATGATATTTTAGTGGCGCACAATGCGAGCTTTGATATGGGATTCCTGAATATCGGATTCCAGCGGATAGGGCTTGGAAAAGCTAAGAATCCAGTCATCGATACACTTGAGCTGGGTCGACTGCTTTTCCCGGATTTGAAGAATCACCGGTTGAATACCCTTTGTAAAAAGTTTGATATTGAACTAACACAGCATCATAGAGCAATCTATGACGCAGAGGCCACCGGTTACCTGCTCATGAAGATGCTGAAGGACTCTCTGGAGCGCGGTATCACCTATCATGATGAACTGAATGACAACTCCGGTAAGTCCGATGCCTATAAACGGGCGAGACCTTCCCATATCACTCTGCTTGCAGTAAATGAGGTTGGATTAAAAAACATTTTTAAGCTTGTATCGATTTCCCATATGAACTACTTTTTCAGGGTTCCTCGAATCCCACGTTCATTGCTGCAAAAATATCGTGAAGGCCTTCTCGTCGGGACGGCCTGCGATAAAGGGGAAGTTTTCGAAGGGATGATGCAAAAAGCACCTGATGAAGTAGAAAGTATTGCCGAGTTCTATGATTACATCGAAGTTCAGCCTCCAAGCAATTATGATCACCTGATTGAATTGGAATTGATCAAGGACGATAAGGCGTTAAAGGAAATCATCACAAATATCGTCAAGCTTGGGGAAAAACTCGAAAAGCCGGTAGTAGCGACTGGGAATGTCCACTATCTGAAAAAAGAGGATAAGATTCACCGTGAGATTCTTGTAAGGTCCCAATCAGGAGCGAATCCCCTGAACCGTCACAAGCTTCCGGATGTCCATTTCAAGACAACCGACGATATGCTTTCCTCCTTTTCTTTCCTTGGTGAAGAAAAGGCAAAGGAAATTGTCGTCACAAATACGCAGAAAATCGCGGGTATGACCGAGGAGATTAAACCGATCAAGGATGATCTGTATACTCCTAAGATTGAGGGTGCAGATGAAGAGATTCGTGAGATGAGCTATTCAATGGCGCGAAGCATCTACGGGGAAAATCTTCCGGATCTGGTGGAGAAGCGAATTGAAAAAGAACTGAAAAGTATCATCGGGCACGGTTTTGCAGTTATCTATCTGATATCTCATAAGCTTGTTAAAAAGTCTTTGGATGATGGATATCTAGTAGGTTCACGTGGCTCTGTCGGATCTTCTTTTGTGGCAACCATGACGGAGATAACCGAGGTGAATCCACTTCCACCGCATTATGTGTGCCCATCCTGTAAAGCATCCGAATTCTTTGACGACGGTTCGGTAGGTTCAGGGTTTGATCTGCCGGATAAAAACTGTCCGAATTGCGGAGAGGCTTTCAAAAAGGATGGTCATGATATCCCGTTTGAAACGTTCCTTGGATTTAAAGGGGATAAGGTTCCCGATATCGATTTGAACTTTTCTGGAGAATATCAGCCTCGTGCCCATAATTACACGAAAGTATTGTTTGGAGAGGATTATGTATTCCGTGCAGGTACGATCGGTACTGTAGCTGATAAAACCGCTTACGGGTATGTGAAAGGCTATGCAAATGACCGTAACCTCATTCTTCGAGGAGCTGAAATTGACCGTCTATCATCAGGATGTACAGGTGTGAGAAGATCAACAGGTCAGCATCCCGGCGGTATTATCGTTGTACCGGATTATATGGATATTTTCGATTTTTCTCCCATACAGTTCCCGGCTGATGATACAAGCTCGGAATGGAAGACCACTCATTTTGACTTCCATTCCATTCATGACAATCTGCTGAAGCTTGATATTCTTGGACATGATGATCCGACCGTTATCAGGATGCTGCAGGATCTAAGTGGTATTGATCCGAAAACGATTCCGACAGACGATCCTTATGTGATGAAAATCTTCAGCGGAACCGAATCGCTTGGGGTTACGGAAGAACAGATCATGTGTAAAACAGGTACACTTGGTATTCCAGAGTTTGGAACAAGATTTGTAAGGCAGATGCTTGAAGATACAAAGCCATCGACTTTCTCTGAACTTGTCCAGATTTCAGGGCTTTCTCATGGGACGGACGTTTGGCTTGGAAATGCCCAGGAGCTTATTCATAATAAGACGTGTACTTTGAGCGAAGTTATCGGGTGTCGTGATGATATAATGGTTTATCTCATCTATAAAGGACTGGACCCTTCCATGGCATTTAAAATCATGGAATCTGTACGTAAAGGGAAAGGTCTATCCGATGAATTCAAAGAGGAAATGATCAAGAACGATGTACCTCCTTGGTATATCGATTCGTGCCTGAAAATAAAATATATGTTCCCGAAGGCGCATGCTGCAGCCTATGTTCTTATGGCAGTGCGTATCGCCTACTTTAAAGTGCATTTCCCACTGATGTATTATGCGGCGTATTTTACCGTTCGTGCGGATGATTTTGATCTTGATAGTATGGTAAAAGGATCAGCAGCCATCCGTCAAAAGATTGAAGAGATCAATGCCAAAGGTCTGGATGCTTCTCCGAAGGAAAAATCCTTACTGACCGTATTGGAATTGTCACTGGAAATGAGTGAAAGAGGATTCTCCTTTCAAAAAGTGGATTTATATAAATCACATGCATCCGATTTTATAATTGAAGGAAATTCACTCATCCCTCCATTCAATGCCATTCCTGGACTTGGGACCAATGCGGCCATCAATATTGTAAAATCAAGGGAGGACGGCGAGTTCCTTTCCAAAGAGGATCTTCAGCAGCGCGGCCGGGTTTCAAAAACTATCATGGAATTTCTGGACAAGCAAGGATGTCTTGGTTCCCTGCCTGATCAAAACCAGCTCTCCCTGTTCTAAAACGCTGACACTAACCTTGTAAATCAATGCTGTACAAGCTTTGCAAACACTAGAAAGATTTGCATATTTATCAGGGATATGATATATTTACATTGGAAATGCTATATACAGGTAATTAGCAAAGAGTGGGGAAACCCACTCTTTCGTATTGTATCCCCATTTTCCGGCGACCAGGGATTTACCATTCTTTCGGGATCGCCTTTAGGTGTACATAAGCTTGCTTGTTTATGATTCCCTGCTAATTTTGGCAGGGTCTTTTGTTCAGATTTTAAAAACATCGTTTCTCGCTACAGCGAAGGAGGAAAAAGATGAGCAAAAATGTAATAGATACGGTAGAGGAATTAATGCTGCCTATCACAGAAGAAATGAATGTTGAATTAGTGGATATTGAATACGTAAAAGAAGGTTCTTCTTGGTTTTTACGTGTGTTTGTAGACAAAGATGGCGGCATCGACATTGAAGACTGTGGAACAGTGAGTACAATGTTGAGCGAAAAGCTTGATGAACTGGACCCTATCCCGCATAACTACTTCCTCGAGGTCTCTTCTCCTGGTGCAGAGCGCCCCTTGAAGAAAAAAGAAGACCTGGAAAAATCAATCGGCAAGTATGTGCATGTGAAAACATACGAAGCATTGGATGGACTCAAAACTTTTGAAGGTGACCTTTTAAGTTTTGATGGCGAAACGCTTACAATTTCCATGACAATCAAGACACGTAAAAAAGAAGTGGCAATTCCGTATCCGAAAGTGGCCAAAGCACGTTTGGCAGTGAAATTCTAATAAGGTTCAATACCTATTTCCACACTAGCCGTCGAGGTTAAAAAGAATGAATAGGTATGTTAAGGGGGACATGGTTGTATGAGCAGCGAGTTATTTGATGCCCTGACTCTGATGGAAAAAGAAAAAGGCATTAGCAAAGACGTAATTATTGAAGCGATTGAGGCTGCACTTATATCTGCTTACAAAAGAAACTTTAATCAAGCACAAAATGTTCGAGTGGATCTGAATTTGGAATCAGGCACCATGCGAGTATTCGCAAGAAAAGATGTCGTAGATGAAGTATTTGATCCCCGTCTTGAGATTTCCGTTCAGGAAGCTCGCCGACTGGATCCGAACTATCAGGAAAACGATGTTGTGGAAATCGAAGTTACACCAAAGGACTTTGGCCGCATTGCGGCACAAACTGCAAAGCAGGTCGTAACGCAACGTGTTAGAGAAGCGGAGCGAGGAGTCATCTACTCCGAGTATATCGAACGTGAAGAAGATATCATGACAGGTATTGTCCAACGATTGGACGCTAAGTTCATTTATGTCAGCCTAGGTAAAATCGAAGCACTTTTGCCAGTAAATGAGCAAATGCCTAATGAACATTACAAACCTCATGATAGAATAAAAGTATTCCTAACAAAAGTCGAGAAGACAACAAAGGGTCCTCAGATCTTTGTTTCACGCTCGCACCCGGGGTTGCTCAAGCGCCTATTTGAATTGGAAGTTCCGGAAATCTATGATGGAACTGTCGAAATCAAATCCGTTGCCCGCGAAGCAGGTGATCGCTCCAAGATCTCTGTGCATTGCGATAACCCGGAAGTTGATCCGGTTGGAGCCTGTGTAGGTCCCAAAGGGCAAAGGGTTCAGGCTATTGTAAACGAACTGAAGGGCGAAAAGATCGACATCGTAAAATGGTCCAAGGATCCTGTGGAATTCGTGGCAAATGCCCTTAGTCCGTCAAAGGTTCTGGAGGTACAGGTAAATGAAGAGGACAAAGCGACAACCGTCATCGTCCCTGACTATCAACTTTCCCTTGCAATCGGGAAAAGAGGCCAAAATGCGCGTCTTGCAGCAAAACTTACAGGCTGGAAAATTGATATAAAAAGCGAGTCTGAAGCAGAACAATTAGGAATCTATCCAAGCCTTTCCCTATCAAAAAATGATGAGGAAAATATGGATGATTACTATGAGGATGAGAACACGGAAGAATGATCGTAAAAGAGGGTGAGACCAGTGAACAGTCGCAAAAAAATTCCTATGCGAAAATGCGTTGCTAGTCAGGAATTGAGACCGAAGAAAGATCTGATTCGCATTGTCCGCTCCAAAGAGGGCGAAGTCTCGATTGACCTGACAGGGAAGAAGTCTGGTAGAGGGGCGTATTTGGCAAGAAGCAAAGAGAGTATCCTTCTTGCACAAAAGAAAAATATATTATCCCGACATCTAGAAGTAGCGATTGATGATTCATTGTATGATGAATTGCTTCAACTGGTAGAAACGGAGAAAGATTCAACATCATGAATAATCAATGGTTATCCATATTAGGCCTCGCCACAAGAGCGAGAAAAACCATCACCGGGGAAGAGCTGGTGGTGAAAGAAGTCAGATCGGGGAATGCCAAGCTTGTACTCGTTGCAGGGGATGCATCTCCCAATACAATGAAAAAGCTGCATGATAAGTGCAGTTATTACGAAGTGCCGATCAGAACGGTCGAGGATCGGTACGAGTTAGGTCGGGCTATAGGAAAAGACGCGAGAGTTTCCATCGCGGTTCTTGATGAAGGATTTGCAAGAAAACTCCTCACTATGCTCGATTAATCTTTGGGGGTGAATGTATGACGAAATTACGCGTGTACGAATACGCTAAACAAAAGAACGTATCAAGTAAAGATGTCATTACAAAACTAAAAGAAATGAATATTGAGGTATCAAACCATATGGCAACATTAGATGAAGACACTATCCAAAAATTGAATGGAACAAACAAACAAGAAACTGCTAAAAAGCCGGCGGCTCCACAAGGAACAAACAGTGCTCCAAAAAAGCCTGCCAATAACCAGGGGTCCGCACAAGGTGGCACTAAGAGCAGCAATTCTGCACAAAAGCCAGCAAAGAAGCCATTCAACAACAACAATAATAACAATTTTTCAAAAGGCAAGAAGAAACAACAGAACAATAAACAAAACCGCGGTCCACAATCAGCGCCAACACCACCAGTGAAGAAAAAAGAAACACCTTCTAAGATCACTTTCACAGGTTCCCTTACAGTTGGAGAATTAGCAAACAAGCTGAACAAAGAGCCTTCTGAAATCATCAAGAAGCTTTTAATGCTGGGTGTAATGGCTACCATTAACCAGGATCTTGATAAAGATGCAATCGAATTGGTGGCTGGCGAGTTCAATGTGGAAGTAGAAGAAGAAATCATTTTTGAAGTAACTGATTTCGAAGGCTACGAAACAGAAGATAAAGAAGAAGTTCTTGAAGAACGCCCACCAGTTGTTACGATCATGGGTCACGTTGACCACGGTAAAACGACACTTCTGGACTCCATCCGCAACACAAAGGTTACAGCTGGAGAAGCAGGTGGTATCACTCAGCATATCGGTGCATACCAAGTAGTGGTGGAAGGCAAGAAAATCACTTTCCTTGACACTCCTGGGCATGCTGCCTTTACAACGATGCGTGCGCGTGGAGCGCAAGTAACGGATATTACCATTCTTGTTGTAGCTGCCGATGATGGAGTTATGCCTCAAACTGTGGAAGCAATCAACCATGCAAAAGCTGCAGAGGTTCCAATTATTGTTGCTGTAAACAAGATGGATAAAGAAGGTGCCAATCCTGAACGTGTTATGCAGGAGTTGACAGAGCATGGACTTGTTTCCGAAGCATGGGGCGGGGATACTATATTTGTTCCACTATCTGCTCTAAGCGGAGAGGGAATTGATACGCTACTTGAGATGATCCTGCTTGTATCAGAAGTGGAAGAATACAAAGCAAACCCTAAGCGTGCCGCATCAGGTACGGTTATTGAAGCACAGCTTGATAAAGGAAGAGGGTCTGTAGCGACACTTCTTGTGCAAAAAGGTACACTTAAAATTGGAGATCCTATCGTTGTAGGAAACACATTCGGTCGTGTCCGTGCGATGGTAAATGATTTAGGACGCCGTGTGAAAGAGGCCGGTCCATCTACACCAGTTGAAATCACGGGTCTTAATGATGTGCCGCAAGCCGGGGACAACTTTATGGTATTCGCTGATGAGAAAAAAGCACGTAATGTCGGAGAGGCACGTGCCCAAAAACAACTTCAAGAACAAAGAAGCGAGAAAACCCGTGTAACATTGGATGACCTTTTTGAACAAATCAAACAAGGTGAAATGAAAGAAATCAATATCATTGTCAAAGCTGACGTACAAGGTTCTGTAGAAGCGATGGCTGCATCCCTGCAGAAAATTGAAGTCGAAGGCGCGAAAGTGAAAATCATCCACACAGGTGTTGGAGCAATCACAGAATCCGATATCATTTTAGCATCTGCTTCAAATGCCATTGTAATTGGATTCAACGTGCGTCCTGATGCAGGAGCAAAGCGTACAGCTGATGTGGAGAAGGTTGACATTCGTCTACACCGTATCATCTACAAAGCGATTGAAGAAATTGAAGCAGCTATGAAAGGGATGCTTGATCCGGAATTTGAAGAAAAAGTTATCGGTCAAGTGGAAGTTCGTCAAACTTTCAAAGTTTCCAAAGTTGGAACAATTGCAGGAGCGTATGTAACGGAAGGTAAAATCACTCGTGATTCCAGCATTCGCCTTATCCGTGACGGCATTGTCATTTTTGAAGGGGAATTAGATACTCTAAAACGTTTCAAGGATGATGTGAAAGAAGTTGCGACAAACTATGAGTGTGGAGTAACGATCAAAAACTTTAATGATATAAAAGAAGGCGACATCATCGAAGCGTACGTCATGCAAGAAATCGAAAGAAAATGATCGGATATTTAGAATGTGACTGTATGATTTATGATGCTCAATCTTTGAAGGAAAAGAGAGCCGTGCTTCAGCGTATCATCACAAGACTGAAGCAGCGGTTCAACATTTCCATTTCGGAGATTGACCATCAGGACGTATGGCAGCGGACGAAGATAGGGATTGTATCCATATCTTCATCTAAATCCGTCACTGAAAAGGAATTGCAGAAAGTCTTGGATTATTTGGATTCCTTTCCGGAAATAGAACGAGCAGAAACTTCGCTTGATTGGCTTTAAAGGGGTGAAAAGTATGACACTCAGATCAAACCGTGTTGGAGAGCAGATGAAAAAGGAGCTTTCCGATATCATTGGTCGTAAAATCAAAGATCCCCGTGTAGGTTTTGTCACTGTTACAGATGTGCAGGTTACCGGCGATCTTCAACAAGCCAAGGTGTATATCTCTGTCCTTGGAGACGATGAAAAAAGGCAGGATACACTTATCGGCCTGGCAAAAGCAAAAGGCTTCATCCGCAGTGAAATCGGACGAAGAATTCGTTTGAGAAAAACTCCTGAGCTTTTCTTTGAATTTGACGAATCCATGGAATACGGTAATCGCATCAATACCTTAATCCATGAATTGAATAGAAATGACTCTGATGATGAAGAGTAACCTTGAAGGATAGACAGAAGTGTCTATCCTTTAAGTGTAATTATTGCGTTATTCAAAGTTGAACAACTACTGAATTGATAAAATAGGAAGGGGTGCATCCCTTGGATGGCATTCTGGTCTTAAACAAACCAAAGGGATTTACTTCTCATGACTGTGTCTTCAAAGTGAGGAAAATCCTAAAAACAAAAAAAGTCGGCCACACAGGCACACTCGATCCTGAAGTTACAGGTGTTCTGCCGATCTGCATTGGAAAGGCGACTAAACTTGTTGAGTTCCTGACAGCTGAACAAAAAACATACATTGGGGGAGTAACATTAGGCTTTTCCACCACAACCGAAGATCAAACTGGTGAAGTGGTGGAGAAAAAGGAAGTAACTGAATCTATTTCGCAAGATAAAATAGAGCAGGTTCTAAAAGAACTGACAGGTGAAATAGAACAGACCCCTCCCATGTTCTCTGCGGTGAAAATAAATGGAAAAAAACTATATGAATATGCTAGAGAAGGAAAAGTAATAGACCGACCTTCCAGGAAAATTACTATTTACGACCTTTTTCTCACTAGCGATATCACGCATGAGAACGAAACTTTGAAGTTTTCATTTGAGGTTTCATGCAGCAAGGGGACGTATGTAAGGACATTGGCGGTCCAAATAGGGGAACTGCTTGGCTATCCAGCACATATGAGTCTATTGACCAGAGTCGCTTCGGGGAATTTTAAAATAGACCAGGCGATTTCTTTGGAGCAACTCGAAGATCTGATGGCGAATGATAAAGTGGACAGTGTCCTTGTTCCAATGGAAAAAGCGTTAAACTCGTTGCCTAAGCTTGAGATAAGTGATACAGTAGCAGAGAAAGTCCAAAATGGAGCAGTTCTGCCGTACCCTGAAGAGTTTGATGGAGAATCGGAGTACTTCAGTGTTTTCCATAATAATGCCTGCCTGGCCATCTACATGAAGCATCCGACAAAACCGGGATTAATGAAGCCGAAGAAGGTTTTTCACGGTCAGGACAGTGGGCTTTAAAGAGAATCAGAAATTTGACATACATACTGTATGAAAAGATAGATTTAGGTGATTATGATGAAAGTTGTTTATTTAGAACATCCTCATTCTATACAGCAAAAAGAGTGTGACCCTTCGGTCGTGGCACTAGGTTTTTTTGACGGTATCCATTTAGGTCACCAAAGTGTCATAAAGGCTGCCATTGAAAAAGCAAGGGAGCATAATCTGAAAGCTTCCGTCATGACATTGGATCCGCATCCATCCGTCGTTCTGAGGAAGACTGTTCAACATGTACGCTATATTACGCCATTGATGGAGAAGATAAATATTCTTAACAACTTGGGTGTGGATATTCTGTATGTGGTGAAATTTGATCTGGAATTTGCAGGTCTTGTGCCTCAGGACTTTGTTGACCAATATATCATTGGGCTAAATATCAAGCATGTAGTGGCTGGATTTGATTATTCTTATGGCCGCTTAGGCAAGGGTACAATGGAAACACTGCCTTTCCATTCACGAGGGCAATTTAATCAGACCATCATTGAAAAGTATACAACCAATAACCTCAAAGTAAGCTCTACACTGATTCGGGAACAGATCAAAGAGGGGGATATGGATAAGCTCCCCCATACGCTGGGTCGCAACTATGTAATCAGGGGAACAGTAGGGCATGGTGATAAACGTGGCCGTACTATTGGTTTCCCTACAGCAAATATTAAGCTTTCAGACGATTATGTGGTTCCGAGGACAGGTGTCTATGCAGTGAGGATGCATGTAAAAGGCCAATGGCATCATGGAGTCTGCAATATTGGATATAAACCAACCTTTAAAGAACGTAACGAAGATGCCTTGCCTTCCATTGAGGTCCATCTCTTTGAATACAATGAATCTATTTATGATGAAGAAGTCATTGTGGAATGGCACCAAAGCATCCGGGAAGAGCGGAAATTCGATGGTGTTGATGCCCTGATTGCACAAATCCAAAAGGACAAGCAGACGGCACAGGACTATTTTCAAAAAAGCACACCCGATACTTGCTTTTTATCGAAAAAAGATGTATGCTATTAAACGTACTAAAACCATTGCTTGGCAAGTCGAATCACCAACGCTTGCTCGGTAATAGGGGTTTTTACTAATAAGGAGGTGAATAGGATGGCTATCACACAAGAGCGTAAGCAAGAGCTAATCAATGAGTACAAAACTCATGAGTCTGACACTGGATCACCAGAGGTTCAGATCGCTGTCCTAACAGAGCAAATCAACAACCTAAACGGGCATTTACGTACGCACAAGAAAGATCACCACTCACGTCGTGGTCTATTGAAAATGGTTGGTAAACGTCGTAACTTACTAACTTACCTACGTAACAAAGATGTAACTCGTTACCGTGAACTAATCACAAAATTAGGTCTACGTCGATAATGTTTTTTGAAAAAGCGGGAGAATTCCCGCTTTTTTGTTAGTATTTTTAGAAGCGACTATTCGCAAGGTTGTACCTTTGGCTTTCCTTATATATCATAAAAGGCAACTTTTTACCTATACATTACGGAATTCTATTGATATGTTGTAGTTATTTCGTTCATACTATACATAATACTAAATGCATTATTTTTATTATTGAATAATTTAAATAGGCACTACTCAGATCGTTGCTTTTACCTTATCTGGAAATTGCATCTCTTGGCTTCTTGCTTTTTAGTATAGATGCCCCAATAGGATGGAAGGAAAGTAGCAAGTAAGTAAGCCTATACATATGAAATGCTAGAGAGGGGTTAAACGAACTCATGGGACAAGACAAACAAGTCTATACTATTGATTGGGCTGGAAGAAGCCTTTCGGTAGAAATTGGCCAATTGGCGAAACAAGCAAATGGAGCTGTAATGGTTCGTTACGGTGACACTGCGGTATTGAGCACTGCAACTGCTTCAAAAGAACCGAAAAAATTAGATTTCTTCCCTTTGACTGTAAACTACGAAGAGAGATTGTATGCAGTCGGGAAAATTCCTGGTGGATTCATCAAGCGTGAAGGTCGTCCAAGTGAAAAAGCGATCCTTGCCAGCCGTCTGATTGACCGCCCGATCCGTCCGTTGTTTGCAGACGGATTCAGAAACGAAGTACAGGTCATCAGCATCGTGATGAGTGTGGATCAGAACTGTTCCTCTGAAATGGCTGCGATGTTTGGTTCATCTTTGGCATTATCCATTTCTGATATACCTTTTGAAGGACCAATTGCAGGTGTTACGGTTGGAAGAATTGATAACGAGTTTATCATCAATCCAAACGTGGAGCAATTGGAAAAGAGTGATATCAATCTGGTTGTTGCCGGTACAAAAGATGCCATCAACATGGTAGAAGCAGGGGCAGATGAAGTGCCGGAAGAAGTGATGCTTGAAGCAATCATGTTCGGTCACGAAGAAATCAAGCGCCTGATCTCATTCCAGGAAGAGATTGTAAAAGCAGTCGGTAAAGAAAAGACTGAAATCGCTTTGTATGAAGTGGACAAAAACCTGGAAAACGAAATCCGTGCTCTTGCCGAGGAAGATATGACAACAGCTGTACAAGTATTTGAAAAGCATGCACGTGAAGCTGCCATCAAAGAAGTAAAAGCGGCGGTCCTTGCAAGATACGAAGAGCAGGAAGCGGAAGCAGATACACTTAAACAAGTAAATGAAATTTTGAGCATGCTTGTAAAGGAAGAAGTAAGAAGACTTATCACAGAAGATAAGGTACGTCCGGATGGCCGTAAGAGCGATGAAATCCGCCCATTATCCTCTGAGGTTGGATTACTTCCTCGTACACATGGTTCAGGGTTATTTACTCGTGGACAAACTCAAGCATTGAGCATCTGTACATTAGGAGCACTTGGCGATGTTCAGATTTTGGATGGTCTTGGAGTGGAAGAAGAGAAGCGCTTTATGCATCACTATAACTTCCCATTATTCAGTGTTGGTGAAACAGGTCCGATGAGAGGTCCAGGCCGTCGTGAAATCGGTCACGGTGCCCTTGGTGAACGTGCACTTGAACCTGTCCTGCCTTCTGAAAAGGACTTCCCATATACGGTTCGTCTTGTTTCCGAAGTATTGGAGTCAAACGGTTCCACTTCCCAAGCAAGTATTTGTGCCAGCACTTTAGCAATGATGGATGCAGGTGTTCCAATCAAGTCACCTGTAGCAGGAATTGCAATGGGCTTAATCAAAAAAGGCGAACATTATACAGTACTATCCGATATCCAAGGTATGGAAGATCACCTGGGAGACATGGATTTCAAGGTTGCAGGAACTTTAAAAGGTGTTACGGCACTTCAAATGGATATTAAAATTGAAGGGCTTTCCCGTGAAATTCTGGAAGAAGCATTACAGCAAGCGAAAGTTGGCCGTATGCATATTCTGGAGTCCATGCTTGCGACTCTGAATGAGTCTCGTAAAGAGCTATCCCAGTATGCTCCTAAAATCCTGATGATGGCAATCAATCCGGATAAGATCCGCGATGTAATCGGACCGAGCGGAAAACAAATCAATAAGATTATTGAGGAAACTGGCGTTAAAATAGATATTGAACAGGACGGAACGGTCTTTATCTCCTCTGTAGACAGTTCAATGAACGAAAAGGCCAAAAAGATCATCGAAGATATCGTGCGTGAAGTACAAGTAGGAGAAATCTATCTTGGAAAAGTTAAGCGCATCGAGAAGTTTGGTGCATTCGTCGAATTGTTCAGCGGCAAAGACGGTCTTGTTCATATTTCAGAGCTTGCAGAAGAACGTGTGAAACAAGTGGAGGACGTTGTGAAGCTTGGCGAAGAAGTGTTGGTGAAAGTAATGGAGATCGACAAGCAAGGAAGAGTAAATCTTTCCAGAAAAGTACTCCTTAAAGAGCAAAAAGAAAAGAATGAACAAATGTCTTAAAAATTGAGCCTGGTGAAGACCGGGCTTTTTTTGCAATAGGCTAACATTGCTTTATGTTCTACCTTGTCCCCTTTCTACATAAATTCTAGTAGAAAGGGGGAAGGCTAGAATGAAAAGATCAATATTACAAATGGCAGCTTTTACGATTGTAGCTTTTTTTACATATAAAACGGTGAGTCATCCAAATCCGGAGGATCTTACCAAATCGCTGTCACTAAATCTTTCGGAAGTTTCCAAGCAGAAGGATGCTTTATATGGAGAGATTGAAGAGAAAGCACAAGACTACGAGGTTGCAGCCCAGGATGCCAAGATAGATAAGGTATGGAAAGCGCAACCTGGCCTGAACGGGCTGAAGGTCAACGTGGAAAAATCATATGAAAATATGAAGAAAAATGGTGTATTCGATGAGAAAAAACTCGTAATGGATCAGGTAGCTCCGAAGGTTCACCTGAGTGATCTCCCAGCTTCCCCCATTTACCGCGGACATCCCGATAAACAAATGGCATCTTTTTTGATAAATGTAGCATGGGGAAATGAGCATATTCCGGGGATGCTAGAAACATTAAAGAAACATGGGGTACAAGCAACGTTTTTCCTTGAAGGGCGGTGGGTCAAGGAGAATCCATCCATGGCGAAAATGATTGTCGAAGCTGGGCATGAAGTGGGCAACCACTCCTATACCCATCCTAATATGAAGACACTCGGCGCTGATGCAGTTCGGGAACAATTAGTGAAAACAAACGAAGTAATAGAAGCGATTACAGGCAACGATGTTGTTTGGTTTGCACCGCCGAGTGGAAGCTACCGGGATGAAGTTGTCGCCATTGCTCATGACTTGAGGCTTGGCACTATAATGTGGAGTGTGGATACCATCGATTGGCAGCGGCCAGAGCCGAATGTGCTGGTCAATCGGGTGATGGGGAAAATTCACCCAGGTGCCATGATTCTCATGCATCCCACACCATCGACGGCGCAGGCATTGGAAACGCTTATCATTTCAATTAAAGAAAAAGGGCTGGAACTAGGATCTGTTTCCTCTTTGCTAAGTGAAGAGAGAATCACACATCACCACTAGAATTGGCAGACTTGAATAGGAGGATTATCGTTGCTTACTACACATACATGTTCAAATGGAGTAAGAATCGTAGTAGAAAATATACCACATGTCCGCTCTGTTGCAATCGGCGTCTGGATTGGTACCGGTTCTAGAAATGAAGACCATGAAAATAATGGGGTATCCCATTTCCTGGAGCATATGTTCTTTAAAGGGACCAAAACGAAGAATGCAAGAGAAATAGCAGAGGCATTCGATTCCATTGGCGGACAGGTGAATGCTTTTACTTCAAAAGAATATACATGCTATTACGCAAAGGTAATGGATGAACATTCCGATTACGCTCTAGGAGTTCTTGCAGATATGTTCTTTCATTCCATCTTTGATGAGGAAGAACTGAAAAAAGAGAAAAATGTCGTGTACGAAGAAATCAAAATGTATGAGGATGCACCAGACGACATAGTCCATGACGTTTTAAGCAGAGCCTCCTATGGAAATCATCCACTAGGCTATCCAATACTGGGTACAGAAGGTACGTTATCCACTTTTAATGGAGATACATTGCGAAATTATATGAAGGAAACCTATACTCCAGATAATGTAGTCATTTCGGTGGCAGGGAATATTGAAGATTCTTTCATAAAAGAAATCGAAGCGCATTTTGGAAGCTATGAAACTGGATTCTCCAAACGCGACTTTGTAAAGCCCGCTTTTGAAACGGGACGCATCGCTAAAAAGAAAACAACAGAACAGGCCCATCTATGCCTTGGATACAATGGCTTACCGATAGGTGATAAGGACATTTACAATCTGATTGTACTGAATAATGTATTGGGCGGGAGCATGAGCAGCCGTCTATTCCAGGATGTACGTGAAGAACGGGGACTTGCCTATTCGGTCTATTCCTACCATTCCACCTATCAGGACAACGGGATGCTGACCATCTACGGTGGTACAGGCAGTAGCCAACTAGACCTTCTATTTGAAACGATCCAGCAAACACTGGAAAAGCTGAAAACAGATGGAATAACTCAAAAAGAGCTCGTGAACAGTAAAGAACAGATAAAGGGCAGCCTGATGCTGAGCCTCGAGAGTACCAATAGCCGCATGAGCAGAAACGGTAAAAACGAGCTGCTACTGGGCAGACATCGTTCACTTGATGATATATTGGAACGTATCAATAGCATTACAGAGGAGTCTGTCAACAGCCTAGCAAAGAAAATCTTCACGGATGAATATTCTGTCGCGTTGATCAGCCCTGATGGGGAATTGCCAAATTCCCTAAAAGAATAAATATTTCGCCTGCTGGGAAAACTAGCAGGTTTTTTTTCGTTAACTCCTTAATATATTAGGTATAAGGAGGCGATGCGTATGAGACTGAGTGAAATGAGCGGAAAAGAGATAGTGGATGTAAAACGCGCTGAAAGATTAGGAATCTTGGGACATACTGATTTGGAAATCAACGAAAACACGGGGGAAATCAGATCACTGATCATCCCCTCGGTAAAATGGTTCGGACTGAAGAAAGAGGGAAGCGATATCCGCGTGCCCTGGCAGCATATCAAGAAAATTGGAACGGATATGATCATCATTGATATTCCGGATGAGGAATAGGGAGAGGCCCGGCTTGTAGCCGGGTCTTTTTTTGTGATTTACTTAAAAATCGAGTCCGCCCTGCTTCCATAGAGCCTCATTTACACCCACCTTACCAAAATCCTCGCACCACTATTCAACTTCCCTGCACCTTTATACGCCTATTCAATCACAGAATTTCTTAAGATGACATAAGATGTGGAAGTAAGAAAAGTTGATGTTATGGTTTCAATACTTTCACGAAATAGAAGAAGGTGAACTTATATGCTGACCGGAATGCACATAGCTGTCATTGGCGGTGATGCAAGGCAGCTGGAAGTGATTCGTAAGCTTATTGAGCTGGACGCAAAGCTTTCGCTAGTTGGATTTGATCAATTGGATCACGGCTTTACTGGTGCTTCAAAAGAGCAAATAGATGAAGTGGATTTTTCCACGGTTAGTGCCATTATCCTACCTGTTCCTGGGACGAATTTAGAAGGGCAAGTGGATACCATATTTTCGAACGAGAAGATTAGTTTGACGGAAGAACTTGTCAAACAGACTCCGGGCCATTGCACCATCTACTCAGGAATTACCAATAGCTATCTTGATCATCTCGTAACAAGTACCGGACGGAAGCTGGTGCAGTTGTTTGAGCGGGATGACGTCGCTATTTATAATGCGATACCTACCGTGGAAGGAACAATCATGATGGTTATCCAGCACACGGATATTACCATCCATAATTCAAAGGTAGCGGTACTTGGGCTAGGTAGAGTAGGGATGAGTGTTGCACGGACATTTGCAGCTCTTGGCGCAAATGTAAGAGTTGGAGCAAGAAAATCAGAGCATATTGCACGGATTTTTGAAATGGGATTGGCTCCATTTTCATTGAAAGATCTGTCCTCCCATGTATCGGATGTGGATGTGGTCATCAACACCATCCCGCAGATGATTGTGACTTCTAATGTTATTTCAAAGATGCCTGCACACACATTGATTATAGACCTGGCATCCAAACCGGGTGGAACGGATTTCCGCTATGCAGAAAAAAGAGGAATAAAAGCATTACTGGCACCAGGACTTCCAGGCATTGTTGCTCCGAAAACAGCGGGTCAGATAGTGGCCAATGTGCTGGCACAGTTACTTAAGGAAGGTATGGATGGGAGAGGGGAGAATTAATATGGATTTAAAAGGTAAACGATTAGGGTTTGGATTAACCGGTTCACACTGCACATACGACGCAGTGGTGCCTGAATTGAAAAAGTTAGTGGATGCAGGTGCAGATGTCCTTCCAGTTGTTTCATTCACCGTACAGAATACCAATACCCGATTCGGTGAAGGGGAAGCGTGGATCAAAAGAATAGAGGAAATAACAGGAAACAAAGTAATTGACTCCATTGTAAAAGCAGAGCCACTAGGACCGAAAATTCCGTTGGACTGTATGGTCATCGCGCCGTTGACCGGAAATTCCATGAGCAAGTTGGCAAATGCACTGACTGAATCACCAGTACTGATGGCTGCAAAAGCCACACTCCGCAATCATAAGCCGGTTGTACTTGGTATTTCCACTAATGACGCGTTAGGGTTGAATGGGATGAATCTTATGAGGCTGATGTCCACAAAGAATATCTATTTCATTCCATTTGGTCAGGATGCTCCGGAAAAGAAACCAAATTCAATGGTTGCCAGAATGGAAATGCTGGTGCCGACAGTACTGCATGCACTTGAAAACAAACAAGTACAACCGGTCATAGTTGAACGTTACAAAGATGACCTATAGAATATAGTGTGCGGGAAGAGAAGAAAAAGTTAAATTTTCTTCTCTTCTTTATTTGAGTAATATGATAAAATTAAAAATTAAGTATGAATGTTTATACTATTTTATTTGTTATGGAGAGGTGCTTGAATAGATGAAGGGTTATCATGTAGCAGTAGTAGGAGCAACAGGGGCAGTTGGACAGCAAATGCTTCATACATTAGAAGAAAGAAACTTTCCGATTGAGAAGCTGACACTATTGTCATCAGAGCGCTCAGCAGGTAAAAAGATCATGTATAAAGGACAGGAATATACAATTGAAAAAGCAGAACCAGCGAAATTCGACGGTGTTCAAATAGCATTGTTCAGTGCAGGAGGCAGCGTTTCCAAGGAGTTGGCTCCAGAAGCAGCCAAAAGAGGCGCCATCGTCGTGGACAATACGAGTGCATTCCGTATGGATCCAAATGTACCGCTTGTTGTACCTGAAGTGAATAAATCAGATCTGAACGACCACAATGGGATCATTGCCAACCCGAACTGCTCCACCATCCAGATGGTAGTCGCGCTTGAACCAATCCGTCAAAAATTCGGATTATCTAAGATCATCGTTTCCACTTATCAGGCAGTTTCCGGTGCAGGAGCGGCTGCCATTGAGGAGCTTGAGTCCCAATCCCAGGCTATCCTGAACAAAGAGGAATTCACTCCTGGAATACTTCCTGTCAAGGGTGACAAAAAGCATTATCAAATCGCATTCAACGCCATTCCGCAGATTGATAAATTTGAAGACAATGGCTATACATTTGAAGAACTCAAAATGATTAATGAAACAAAGAAAATCATGCATGCACCTGACCTGCAGGTTGCCGCAACTTGTGTACGCTTGCCAGTTGTCACAGGACATTCCGAGAGTGTATATATTGAAATTGAGGACGAAAATGTGAATGTTCAAGATATTAAAGCGCTTCTTCAAAACGCACCTGGTGTGGTACTGCAAGACAAACCGGAAGAACAGCTGTACCCGATGCCTGCAAATTGTGTGGGCTTGAATGATGTGTTTGTCGGACGAATCAGACAAGACCTTGATAACAAAAAAGGTTTCCATTTATGGGTTGTTTCCGATAATCTTCTAAAAGGCGCAGCCTGGAACTCCGTGCAAATTGCAGAAAGCTTAGTTGAACTAGGGATTGTAAAATAAAATTCCCATCAGGCAAGGTCCAGATCTATACCGGCCTTTTCTTTTCTGCTGTAGACTCCACCTCTTATCTTGAACAATGACATTCCTATGCATCAGGTACTATTTTGACAGCATGTTTCGTATGTATTATGGATGTTTTAAAACAAAGAGGTGCCATGACATGAAGATAATTGTTCAAAAATTTGGTGGAACGTCTGTTAGAGATAAAAAAAGCAGGGAATGCGCTTTCCGGCATATCAAAAAGGCAGTAGGTGAGGGCTTTAAGGTAGTGGTGGTTGTTTCTGCTATGGGACGAAAAGGGGAGCCCTATGCTACAGATACCCTCCTTAGCTTGATTGGCAATGGAAGTCACTCTGTTTCAAGACGTGAAATAGATAGTTTATTGTCATGCGGGGAGATTATTTCCGCTGTCGTTTTCAGTAATATGCTCATCCAAAATGGGTTGTCAGCAACATCATTCAATGGCCCGCAGGCTGGATTTCGCACGAATAATGACCATATGAATGCCCGTATCGTTGATATGAAATGTGACCGGCTTTTGGAAGCATTTGATAAACATGATGTCGTGGTCGTTGCAGGGTTCCAGGGAGAAGCAAAAAATGGGGACATCTGCACGATAGGGCGAGGAGGAAGCGATACCTCCGCCGCTGCTCTGGGCTCCGCATTACAAGCTGAGTGGATCGATATTTTCACAGATGTGGAAGGTGTCATGACGGCCGATCCGAGAATTGTAAAGGATGCCCGCCCTTTAACTGTAGTTACGTATAATGAAATTTGCAATATGGCCTATCAAGGGGCAAAGGTCATCCATCCGCGTGCAGTGGAGATAGCTATGCAAGCAAAGATCCCGATTCGTATCCGTTCCACATATTCGGAGTCACCAGGAACCCTTGTGACTACTTTGGATAAGGTAAGTAAGGGGTCAGATGTGAAAGATCGGTTGATCACAGGAATTGCCCATGTTCCGAATGTGACACAAATTAAAGTGTATGCAAAAGAAGGAAATTACGGGATACAAACAGAAGTATTCCGTGCAATGGCAAATGAGCAGATCAGCGTAGATTTTTTCAATATTTCACCTACTAGTGTTGTATATACAGTAACAGACGAAATGAGTGATAAGGCAATATCCGTGCTGAAGAAATTAGGTTATGAGCCAAAAGTGACCCGTCATTGCGCGAAGGTCGCCACTGTCGGAGCAGGTATGTCAGGAGTGCCTGGTGTGACCGCGAAGATTGTTACGGCCTTATCGGAACTTGGTATTCAGATTCTTCAATCGGCGGATAGCCATACGACCATTTGGGTCCTTGTCAGACAGGATGATATGATTCAGGCAGTGAACGCCTTGCACAAAGCTTTTAATCTGGCAAATAAACAACTAACCATTCTACAAGCAATAGTAGATGAAGGAGAGATTCAAGTACATGATTAACTTTGGAAAAGTTTCAACAGCAATGGTGACACCTTTTGATAACAATGGAAATATAGATTTTGAGAAGACGACCCTTCTAGTGGACTATTTGATCAAAAATGGAACGGATTCATTGGTTGTTGCAGGTACTACCGGTGAATCACCGACTCTATCAACAGAAGAGAAGCTGGCATTATTCAGTCATGTTGTAGAAGTCGCAGCTGGACGTATTCCCGTAATAGCCGGGACAGGAAGCAACAACACCAGGGCTTCGATCGATCTTTCCAAGAAGGCGGAAGAAATCGGTGTGGATGCGATTATGCTTGTGGCACCATACTATAATAAACCGAGTCAAGAGGGATTGTATCAGCATTTTAAAGCTATCGCTGCAGAAACTTCCCTCCCAGTGATGCTTTATAATATTCCAGGCAGATCTGTAGTCAATATGAGTGTAGACACCATTGTCCGATTAGCTGAAATAGAAAATATCGTGGCGGTAAAAGAAGCAAGCGGCAATTTGGATGCCATGACTGAAATAATTGCGAATACACCAGATGAGTTTATGCTTTACAGCGGGGATGATGGGCTTTCATTGCCAGTACTATCAATCGGTGGCAATGGAGTCGTGTCGGTTGCGTCCCACGTAATGGGTAACGAGATGCAGGAAATGATTCAAGCTTTTGAATCTGGGGAGCATGCGGTTGCTGCAAAAATCCATCAAACCTTGCTTCCTGTCATGAAAGGTCTGTTCAGTGCACCAAGTCCTACACCTGTCAAAACAGCCTTGCAGCTTAAAGGCATGGATGTCGGAGGGGTAAGACTTCCAATGGTGCCACTTTCCCAAGAAGAAAGGGAAACGCTTACTGCACTTCTAAAAACGGTATAACTACAAAACGAAAGACCAGGGCTCTCTTTAAAAGAGACTTTGGTCTTTTTTGATTATTCTGGATTGTGTTATATTCATAATATTTCTTGTATTCCAATTCTTGCATACGTTATAATATTGTCAAATGACTGAGCGGATATTCTTTTAGCTAAGTAGGCTAAGTAAAGTTTCAATTCTAAACAGCATAAAAAGAAGAAAGCATATTTGTCATCCAATTTTTACATACATATAGGAGGGAAGACTGTGAGTACAGCAAAGACAGAGAAGCTAAGAGTATTTTCCCTTGGAGGCGTTGGAGAAATCGGGAAAAACATGTACGTGCTTGAAATCGATGAGTACATATATGTGATAGACGCAGGTGTGATGATTCCGGAGGATGGGATGCTTGGGATTGATATGGTGATTCCCGATGTATCTTATCTTGTTGAAAATAAAGATAGAATACAAGGCATATTCTTGACACATGGACATGAAGAGCATATTGGGGCTTTAGCATATATCCTCAGAAAATTAAAAGTACCGGTATATGGGACGAAGTTGACCTTGGCACTTGCAGAAGAGCTTGTCAAAGGCGAGGGGCTTTCAGGACAAGTTACCTTCCATGAAATTAACGGGGACACCGTTCTGGATCTTCCAAAAACGGAAATCATCTTTTTCCGCACCAATCATAGCATCCCAGAATCAGTGGGAATCTGTTTCCGTACATCCCAGGGGGCAATTGTACATACAGGTGATTTTAAATTTGATCAATCCCAATTGGCTGAAACCGCTGATATTGGAAAAATGGCGAAAATCGGGAACGATGGAGTCTTATGTGTACTCTCCGATTGTATGAATGCAGAAAAGCCTGGATATACCATTTCAGAAGGGATTGTAAAACAGGAAATTGCCGATGTGATTTACAATGCAAAGGGCAGAGTGTTTGCGGCCTGTCTGGCAACGAATCTTGCCAGAATACAGCAAATCGTCCAGGCAACTCTCGAAAGCAAACGAAAGCTGGTAATCGTATCCCACCCAACCAATAAAATTTTGGATATTGCTATGAAGCTTGGGTATTTGGAAATACCAGAGGATATAATCATTCCAGTTAACGAGATGGGCAATACGGATGATGAGAGAATGGTCGTCCTTACCATCGGGACCCATTCCCAGCTGATGACGTCCTTGCTGAAAATGGCGAAAGGTACTCATAAGCATGTACAGATTCAGGAACATGATGTGGTCATGATTGCCGCTTCTCCATCCCCGGGCACAGAACTTACAGTGTCCAAGGCTATTGATAAAATCTACCGCGCTGGGGCAATGGTGATTTATGGGCAAAAGAAGATTCACGTTTCCGGGCATGGCTGCCAGGAAGAATTAAAGCTAATGCTAAATCTACTAAAGCCTAAGTTCGTCATACCTATACAAGGTGAATATAAAAGGCAGATGGCACTTTCCAAAGTGGCAAAAAGTGTCGGCATAAAGGATAATTCAATCTTCCTTCTTGAAAAGGGGGAGGTAATGGAGTTCAATCGCGAAGAAGCGAAATATGGAGGAAAAGTGTTTGCAGGCAATGTCCTGATTGATGGTTTAGGTGTTGGGGATATAGGTAATATCGTCCTTCGCGACCGCCGTCTTCTATCACAGGATGGCATCATGATTGTGGTGGTTTCTATAAATAGAGGGCAGAAAACGATTGTTGCAGGACCTGAAATCATCTCACGAGGCTTTGTCTATGTACGGGAGTCTGAGCAGTTGCTGGAAAAAGCGAACGAGATCGTTACCGGAATCCTTGATCAGGCAGTAAAAGAGCATGTGATGGAATGGTCGAGTCTGAAGCTGAAAATCAGAGAATCCCTGAACCAGCACCTTTATGAGAAAACAAGAAGAAGACCAATGATATTACCAATCATCATGGAAGTTTAAATAAATAAATCAAGCCGTCAGGGAACTGCTTCCCTGGCGGCTTTTTTCTTATTTTATGGATAATGCAAAGAATGAAATTGCTCTTTGGGTTAATACTAGAATAGATTAGTTTTTCCTAACAGATAGACGAAAGGAGCAATTAGCATGACGGAATATACATACCAGTCTTCAGGGGAGCCGCCCCAGGAACCCAATAAACAGGATGCCGGGAAGGATTCTTTAGTAAATAAAATTCAACAGCTTGGCCAAACAAATGTGCCACAGATGCCAGCAGATTCAAAAATTCATTGTTTGACAATCGTGGGACAGATCGAGGGGCATGTCCAATTGCCGCCTCAGAATAAGACTACGAAATATGAGCATGTCATTCCACAGATCGTGGCCATTGAACAAAACCCTAATATAGAAGGCCTATTGGTCATTCTGAATACTGTAGGGGGGGATGTGGAAGCTGGTCTTGCAATATCGGAAATGCTGGCATCCCTGTCTAAACCGACTGTGTCGCTCGTTTTGGGGGGTGGCCATTCCATCGGGGTACCAATTGCAGTGTCCTGCGACTATTCCTTTATTGCTGAAACGGCAACAATGACCATTCATCCGGTACGACTGACAGGTCTTGTAATAGGAGTTCCTCAGACATTTGAGTATTTGGATAAGATGCAGGACCGGGTCATCAACTTTGTGACAAAAAACTCCAATGTCACTGAAGAGAAATTCAAGGAGTTGATGCTTTCAAAAGGGAACCTGACCAGGGATATAGGGACCAATGTTGTTGGGTCTGATGCCGTGGAATACGGGCTGATTGATCAGGTGGGTGGTGTCGGAAAGGCAATAAAGAAACTTAATGAGCTTGTCGAAGCACGCCTGGAACATTCGGAAGGGAAGTTGCTTCAATGATTTTGTATACGACCATGCCTCAGGAGATCATTTTCCCTGCCGACAACAGCGAATATGAAAAGCAGCGTGTTATTGCCTATAATGGAATCTCGATGGTTGTTCAACAGACGGAAATGAATTCTTATCAGATTGTACGAAATCTCAGTACAGATCCTGCTCATTACCTGAATAGTGATTATGCACCCGGTCAAACCATTTACCTAGGTCCATCATACAATTAACCGGGTAAAGGATGATATTTTCAGTAAACTACCTTTCAAGAAGAATGGCTTATGATATAATACAAGCATCAGAGGAAAAAGCAGCCATTTTTGTTGGCTGCTTTCTTCTTCTCATTATGGTATTAGATAGGTGAATAAAATGTCAAAGCGGAAAAAAAGACCGAGTAAAAATCGAAATGAATGGAAAAGAACGGTCACCTTTGAGGTGATGGGTCTGTTGATGCTTGCAGTAACATGTATTGCCATAGCAAAGCTGGGTATGGTAGGGCATGCCTTTGTTTTGGTATTCCGCTTCTTTAGCGGGGAATGGTATATGCTCATGCTGCTTGGCTTGTTGATTCTATCAGGCTATATAATCTGGAAGCGAGATATGCCTTCCTTTTTCACAAGGCAGTTGGTAGGTATTTATGTCATCATCATGTCGGTACTCCTATTGAGTCACGTCTCTTTATTCAAAATGTTATCCAGAGGCGGGACATTTGCAGATCCTTCTGTTATTGCAAATACTTGGGAACTATTCTGGTTTGAAGTAAATGGGGAAACCAGTACAACCGATTTGGGCGGAGGCATGATTGGAGCAGTTCTCTTTGCACTATTTCACCTTCTATTTGACGCAAAAGGTGCACAATGGATAGCGACAATCTTTATTGTGATCGGGATTATCCTGGTTACAGGCAAATCATTGAACGATACAGTCATCAGAGTGGCAGTGGGACTTTTTACTTTTATAAAAGAACAGTGGTTGGCCTTTACAGAAGATATGAAGGTGTGGAGAACGGATAGCAAGAAGCGAAAAAAAGAAAAACAATCGGTAAAAGCTCAAAAAGATCCGGAAGTGAAAAATACCGTAAAAGAAGAAGTGGTAGTAATCGAGGAGCAGGGAGACGAAGTCATTGCCCCACCGATCATTTCCTCCTTCAATGACCGATCTGAACATATGCAAAAAGGGGAAGGTACAAAGAAAGCGAAGTCCCCTGCTGAAAGTAAGTCTGAAGTGGAACCAGAGGAGGAACTGGATGTTACTATAGCAGCTCCAATGGCCTTCACGGAAGTGGAGAACAAAGAATATCAGCTACCTTCCTTGGATTTATTGAACGAACCCATTACCAATCATCAGACAACGGAGCATGAAAATATCTATCAGAATGCCCGTAAGCTTGAAAAAACATTTGCTAGCTTCGGGGTAAAGGCGAAGGTCACAAAAGTCCATTTGGGACCTGCCGTCACCAAATACGAAGTGTATCCTGATGTGGGAGTGAAAGTCAGCAAGATTGTGAATCTAAGTGACGATCTGGCACTGGCGTTGGCCGCAAAGGATATTCGTATAGAAGCCCCAATCCCTGGAAAGTCGGCTATTGGAATTGAAGTGCCTAATAATGAGGTGGCCATGGTCTCACTTCGAGAGGTATTGGATACAAAGCAGGCCGAAAAACCGGATGCAAAGCTGCTTATCGGGCTTGGGAGAGACATCTCCGGAGATGCTGTAGTAGCGGAATTGAATAAAATGCCGCATCTACTTGTTGCAGGTGCGACCGGGAGCGGAAAAAGTGTCTGCATTAATGGCATCATTACTAGTATTCTCGTACGGGCGAAGCCGCATGAAGTGAAAATGATGATGATCGACCCTAAAATGGTGGAACTGAACATGTATAATGGTGTCCCGCATCTGCTTGCGCCAGTAGTGACAGATCCAAAAAAAGCATCACAGGCCCTGAAAAAGGTCGTAAATGAAATGGAACGAAGATATGAATTGTTTTCCCATACGGGTACGAGAAATATCGAAGGTTACAACGATTATATCAAGAGACATAACCAGGATGAAGAGGCGAAGCAGCCTTCCCTTCCATATATCGTCGTAATTGTGGATGAGTTGGCCGACCTGATGATGGTTGCCTCCTCCGATGTGGAGGATTGCATCACAAGGCTTGCACAGATGGCTCGTGCTGCAGGGATTCATTTGATCATTGCGACCCAGCGACCATCCGTTGATGTCATTACAGGGGTCATCAAGGCCAACATTCCTTCGAGAATCGCCTTCAGTGTATCCTCCCAGACAGACTCCAGGACCATTCTTGATATGGGTGGAGCAGAAAAGCTGTTGGGGCGTGGTGATATGCTATTCCTTCCTGTAGGTGCATCCAAGCCTGTCAGGGTGCAAGGTGCCTTCCTTTCGGATGAGGAAGTGGAACGTATAGTAGACTTTGTCATTGACCAGCAAAAGGCACAGTACCAAGAGGAGATGATTCCTCAGGATATCAATGAAGAAGTGGAAGAAGTGGAAGATGATTTGTATGATGATGCCGTTCAGCTTGTCCTCGAGATGCAAACTGCTTCGGTATCGATGCTTCAGAGACGCTTCAGGATAGGGTATACAAGAGCGGCACGCCTTATTGACGCGATGGAAGTCAGAGGGGTTGTTGGCCCTTATGAAGGCAGTAAGCCAAGGACCGTCTTAATGTCCAATTCCCACAGTGAAGACGTAGGATCATAAGATTGGAGGATAACAGATTTCTGTTATCCTCTTAATTTTATGGCTACCCAAAAAATAAGTGTGTATTCTGCACTCCCTGTTGATTTCCCTTCCAGGGGTTCGCTTTCCGCGGGGAGGTGCTTGAGCCTCCTCGGCATGCCTGCGGGGTCTCAAATCTACCCCTTGGGTCGCTGCGCCTATTGCGGAAATCAACAGCGGTGTTTAAAAGAGCGCTAATTTTATTATCAAATACTATATTTTCTATTTATTTTACGGGAGAATAGTGTTATATTATTTTGGATAAAAGGGCATATATAAATTGTTTTGTAAACGGTTAATGGGGGAAGAATTATGTCAATTCGGTCAGACAGTAGGCATTTATACTTACTAGTGGTAGATAAATTAAAACAGGATATCGATGATAAAATATATAAGGAAAAAGAAAAGCTGCCTTCCGAATTTGAGCTGTCACGCAGATTAGGTGTCAGCCGCGCGACTCTCAGGGAAGCGCTTCGAGTTCTAGAAGAAGAGAATATCGTTATCCGACGTCATGGAGTGGGGACTTTTGTCAATTCCAAGCCGGTTTTCTCTTCAGGCATTGAGCAATTGAACAGTGTGACAGAAATGATCTCACAAGCCGGCATGAAAGCGGGCACGATTTTCCTGACGTCCACCATTGAAAGCCCAACGGAAGAGGACATCAAGAAATTCGATGATCCTTCCATGGAGGAGCTTTTGCATTTTGAGCGGGTAAGAACAGCAAACGACCTGCCAGTGGTTTACTGCATCGATAAAATTCCGACAACGATTGTAGAAGACTACCAATCTTACAAAAATGAGTCATTGCTTGAGCTATTGGAAAAAGAAGCGGGCAGAACCGTATCCTATGCAGTGGCACACATTGAACCATTAGGCTATCATGATAAAATTTCTCCTATTCTCGAGTGCGAACCGGAGACAGCATTATTAGTGCTAAAACAGATGCACTACGATCAAAACGATGAACCGATTCTCTATTCCCTGAACTATTTCAGAGCGGATAAATTCAGTTTCCACGTCCTAAGAAAACGTCCATAATCACCACAAAAAAGTGACTTCCATTATGGGGGTCACTTTTTTTGTAAGGCTTAGAAAAGGAAAAGTGTTGATAATAATGACTCTAGCTGATGATTGGAGCAAAAGGCGGAGACTCCTACGGGTATTGCGGTAGGCTGGAGACCCAACAGGGCAAAGCCCGAGGAGGATCCAGCATCGCCCCTTGGGTCGCTGCGCCTATTGCGGAAATCAACAGCGGTGTTAACACCACCTCGCATAAAGTAACAATAATATTATTATGTAAACAAAATACATAAAAACCCGTTGCTAAAACTTGTAATACTTTCTAATAAACCTTTATATTGGAACTAAGACTAATTTTCATGAAATAATGAAAGAATAGTACTGACTTGTTTTAAATAGTAATGAATACTATGCGAAAAATTGAAAGCCTGCCTTTAAAGTGTAAAGTAAAGATGAAAAAATATTATACAATCTAAGGAGGAGATATCTTGAAGCTGATCGATGAACGAACATTTTCCCTCAATGGGGTAAAAGTTCATAATGTATCAACAGATAAATTTAAAACAAATACGCTAGTCCTTAAATTGATGGCACCACTTTCCGAGGAGGATGTCACCCTTCGAGCGCTGCTACCTTATGTGCTTCAAAACGGCACAAAATCCCATCCCAAGTCTTCGCATTTCCGTGGATATCTCGATGAGCTTTACGGTGCAAGCCTGGCGGTGGATCTAAGCAAAAAAGGGGAGTCACACATCATCACTTTTCGTTTGGAAATTGCGAATGAAAAGTTCCTTAAGGATACAACTCCTCTCTTGGAAAAAGGCATTCAGCTTCTTAGTGAGGTTCTCCTCCAGCCGGTTGTTGAAGGAGATTCCTTCGTTCAAGCCACTGTAGAAAAAGAAAAAAGGGCATTGAAGCAAAGAATACAATCTGTTTATGACGATAAGATGAGATACGCAAGCCAAAGGTTGATAGAAGAAATGTGCGGTGATGAGCCATACCGCCTGCAAGCAAATGGCCAAAGCGAACAGGTAGAGGGTATAACAGCTCAATCCCTTTATGAATATTACCAGCAGATGCTAAAAAACGATGACATCCATCTTTATGTAGTCGGGGATATTGAAGAATCGGAAGTAAAGGCATTTGTTGAGAAATACTTCACAATGGAGGAACAAGGAGAAAAAAAATCTTCTGCAATATCCGAGCATCCAAAGCTTTCCAAAGAGCCGAATGAGGTGATGGAACGCCAAGATGTGAAACAAGGGAAGCTTAATATGGGCTATCGGACAAATGTAACGTTCAATGATGACCTATATTATGCCCTGCAAGTCTTCAATGGAATATTCGGAGGATTTTCCCACTCCAAGCTATTCATTAATGTGAGGGAAAAAGAAAGCCTGGCATACTATGCTGCGTCAAGGGTAGAAAGCCATAAAGGTTTGCTGCTTGTAATGTCCGGTATTGATTTCTCCAATTATGATAAAGCGGTTAACATTATTCATAAGCAAGTGGAAGCGATGAGACAAGGGGAATATACCGATGCAGAAATCGCACAGACAAAAGCTGTCATTAAAAATCAGGTGCTCGAAACAATCGATACTGCACGTGGATTAATCGAGGTCCTCTATAATAATGAAGTCGCAGAAGCTGATAAACCGGTAGACCTTTTCCTCGAAGGGATCGAAAAGGTCACCAAGGAAGAGATCCAGCAGGTTGCCAAGATGGTCGAACTGGATACCATCTACTTTTTAACTGGAAAGGAGGCAGAATAAATGGAGAAAATAGAATTCAGCCAACTGGCAGAAACCCTATATCATGAAACCTTGGATAATGGACTCCAGGTTTACCTATTGCCTAAAGATGGCTTCCACAAAACCTATGCCACCTTTACAACCAAGTATGGTTCGATCGACAATCAGTTCATTCCTATTGATGTAGACGAGTACTTGCATGTACCTGATGGAATCGCACACTTTCTCGAGCACAAGTTGTTTGAAAAAGAGGACGGAGATGTGTTCCAGGATTTCAGTAAGCAAGGTGCATCGGCAAATGCCTTCACATCCTTTACAAGAACAGCCTATCTATTCTCCAGTACATCAAATGTCGAAAAAAATCTGGAGACATTGATGGACTTTGTGCAAAATCCATATTTCACAGAAAAAACAGTGGAGAAGGAAAAGGGGATCATCGGCCAGGAAATCACCATGTACGAAGATAACGCAGACTGGCGTGCCTACTTCGGCTTAATCGAAAGCATGTTCCATCATCATCCAGTGAAGATTGATATTGCCGGTACAAAGGAATCCATCGCAAAAATCACGAAGGATCTGCTGTATACCTGCTATGAAACGTTCTACCATCCAAGCAATATGCTGCTATTTGTTGTCGGACCAATGGATACAGAAAAAATGATGCAATTTATTAAAGATAACCAAACTAAGAAAACATTCAAGGAACCAAAGGAAATAAAAAGGCACTTCGAAGAGGAGCCGACCACCGTTCACGAGGCAAAGAAAGTCCTGAAGATGAATGTTCATACCTCCAAAAGCTTACTTGGAATTAAAGAGTCAACTCCAGATAAGCAAGGTGAGGAGCTTCTGAAGCACGAACTTACTGTCAATGTGCTATTGGATCTTCTGTTTGGCAAAAGTTCAGATCACTATCAAAAGCTATACGACGACGGACTTATCGACGAAACGTTTGCCTATGACTACACAGGTGAAAATGGATTTGGTTTTGCCATGCTTGGCGGAGATACAGCCCATCCCGATAAACTTGCTGAAAAGCTGAAAGAGATTCTGCTGTCCCTCGATCCTTCCACTATTAAAGAGGATGAATTGGAACGGATAAAGAAAAAGAAAATTGGATCCTTCCTGCGGGCATTAAATTCACCAGAGTTCATTGCCAACCAGTTCACAAGGTATGCATTCAATGAAATGGATCTATTCGAAGTAATCCCTCAGTTGGAAAAAATCACATTACAGGATCTCTCTGACGTGGCGAAAGCCCTTATTAAAGAGGAGGCTTTCACCGTTTGTCAGGTAGTACCGAAATAAAACCGGTCGACTCAACTGTGCAAAAGTATAGTTGAGTCGACTTCTTTCCTTTTATCGAAATTTAAGTTATGAAGGTGAATCTATTGCAAAAAAAAGCATTGATTATTGGGGCAAGCGGGGATATTGGTAAAGCGATTGCTGTAAATCTTTTGGACGAAGGGTATTTTACCTATCTTCATTATAATCGGGATCGGCACGCGGTGGACGAATTGGGAAGGAAATTCGGGAGGGATCGACTTATGGCCATACAAGCCGATCTGGCAAGTACGGATGGAGCGGGTATTTTAAAACGTGAAATAGCCGACAAGCCCGATTGCATCATTTACAATGCCGGGACGGCCTTTTACGGACTTATGACAGATATAGATGAAGCGACAAAAATGAATATGATTCAACTTAACATAACATCGTTATATTCAACTATCCAGTTGTTCCTTCCTGATATGATCAGCAAAAAGGCAGGTAACATAGTCGTCATCTCTTCCATCTGGGGAGAAATTGGAGCATCATGTGAAGTTCTGTATTCCATGACCAAAGGCGCGCAAAATTCCTTTGTCATGGCATTGGCCAAGGAAGTTGGGTTGAGCGGAATCCGAGTTAATGCCATTGCTCCCGGTGCAGTAAATACAAAGATGCTACACCATTTTACTAAGGAGGATAAGGATGCTTTAGCAGAAGATATCCCGATTGGCAGACTGGCCCATCCTTCTGAAATCGCCGACTCTGTTTCTTTCCTGCTTTCAGATAAAGCTTCCTACATAACGGGACAAATTTTAGGCGTTAATGGAGGATGGAATTAAGAGTATGCATATTTTTTTCCCTGCAAGACATACTAACTCTTGAACATATGTGGAAGGAGGAGTTAATTATGTCAGTGTTGGATAATTGGGATCAATGGAAAGGGTTTTTAGGTGATCGTCTGAATCATGCAGAGCACGAAGGAATGGATCACGGTGCTATTTCACAGCTTGCATATGAAATCGGAGACTACCTTGCCCAAGAAGTGGAAGCAAAAAATCCACAGGAACGCGTATTGGCAGACTTATGGAAAGTGGCAAGCCCGGAAGAGCAGCATGCTATTGCTAACATGATGGTAAAGCTTGTTCAAAATGACGGTTCACACTAAGAGAGGCTAAATCCTCTCTTTTTTTTTGCACTTTTAGCGTACTTTGTTGAAAATAAAGAATTAATGAAATCCGTTTTGGCACTGCAAAGCTGGTTTCGCCCGAAAAATTGAATTTACGCACGATATCCAAGAATTTGCGCCCGAAAATCAAATTTTGCGCCCGAAAAGGAGCTGCTATCGCCCGAAAAACAATTTTTACGCCCGAATGCATTTTGAAAGATATATTTCAAATTTTTATTCATTATTAAGGAATTGCTTTCTAATTTACTTATTATTAGCTATTATAGAAGTTACAATGGTGAACGAAACGTTTTGATGGACGGGAGTGGTTTGATGGAGAAAAAAGAGTGGTATTTAGAATATCAGATACATATTAACAGGCCGGGCCTTCTTGGAGATATAGCGTCTTTACTCGGAATGCTCTCCATAAATATCGTAACGATTAATGGAGTGGATGACTCGAGACGAGGAATGCTTTTGTTAAGTGATACAAATGAGCAAATAGTCCGTCTTGAATCTATCCTGAATACAATGGATAATATAACAGTAACAAAGCTTCGAGAGCCAAAACTTCGTGATCGTCTGGCTGTTAGACATGGAAGATACATACAACGAGATGCAGACGACAAAAAAACTTTCCGTTTTGTAAGGGAAGACTTGGGCTTACTAGTTGACTTTTTAGCAGAGCTGTTCAAGCAGGAAGGGCATAAACTGATTGGAATCAGGGGGATGCCAAGGGTAGGGAAAACAGAATCCATCGTTGCCTCAAGTGTTTGTGCGAATAAACGGTGGTTATTTGTTTCAAGCACCCTGCTAAAACAAACGATTCGCAGTCAGTTGATTGAAGATGAATATAGTGAGGACAACCTCTTTATTATTGATGGAATTGTTTCTACGAAAAGAGCAAATGAAAAGCATTGGCAGCTGATACGGGAAATTATGAGATTATCTGCTGTGAAAGTGGTTGAACATCCTGATGTTTTCGTGCAAAATACAGAATATAAACTTGATGATTTTGACTATATTATTGAATTGAGAAATTCTGAGGATGAAGAAATAACTTATGAAGTTGTGCAATCTAATAATATGTTCGAAGATAATCCTTTTGGAGGCTTTGATTTTTAATAATGTTGGAAGGTGTTAGGTAGTGACAGAACTCGGAAACAGACTGAAGCAGGAACGTGAAGCAAAAAGGATGTCCCTTGAGGATCTACAAACGACAACAAAGATTCAAAAGAGATACTTGATAGGTGTGGAAGAAGGAAACTATTCCATTATGCCTGGCCAATTTTACGCCCGCGCATTCATCAAACAGTATGCAGAGGCGGTTGGACTCGATCCAGAAGAAATATTTGAAGAATTCAAAAATGATATACCTGTAAATGAGAAAGAGGATTTACCACAGCTTTCCCGTGTGAAAACGAGAAAACAAGTGCCTGCAAAAAGTACCAAGTCCTGGAAGTTCCTGCCTATTCTATTTACAATTTTAGCTATTGTAGCAATATGTGCCATCGTTTATACGGTCGTCATCAGCCTGGCAGGTGGAGAAGGAAACGATGCAGATCAAGCTGCACAGGATACGCAGCCTGCAGAAATAGATGCTCCGAATCAAGATGCCCAGCCTGAAGAAGAGGAAACGGCTCCGGTTGAGGAAGAGAAGGAGCCTGCTGAAGAAGAGAAACCGGCTGAAGAGGAAGCTCCGGCTAATGGAACATTAAAGGAGATAGAAAAAAGTGGTTCAAATGCTACCTTGGAATTGAGTGGTACAGATCAATTTCTTGTGGAACTAACATCTCCAGGTGAAACATGGATCGAAATCGATAATGAAAAAGGTAAAAATTTTTATTATGGTCTGGTGAAAAAAGCTGACAACGTCAAAGAAATTGATTTGTCAAAAGAAACAGAAGTTAGTTTTAAAGTAGGTAGAACTTTTGAGACAGATATAAAGATTAATGGAGAGCCATTCGTATTTCCATTTCCGACTGATCAGAAAACAACTCAGACATTCACTATTAAATTTGTACCAAATGGAGAACAATAAAGTCATCGGCATGATGGCTTTTTTTGTACACACTAATCTCATATGATTAGACAAACAACCCATATTTATGTATATTGGAAAAGCAATATTGAATGTTGGAGGAATGAAAGTGAACTTACCTAATAAAATTACCGTTTCAAGAATTGTATTAATTCCAGTATTCATGGTATTGATGCTTGCGCCTTTAGATTTAGGAGAATTGGCAATCGGACAAGAAACCATTCCCTATGCACATCTATTCGGAGCCCTCATATTTATCATCGCCTCCGTTACTGATTGGGTGGATGGTTATTATGCAAGAAAGCTTAACCTTGTGACCAATCTAGGGAAATTCCTGGATCCTTTAGCAGATAAGCTCCTGGTTTCTGCAGCATTAATAGCTCTTGTGGAACTTCAGATGGCTCCGGCCTGGATCGTCATCCTGATCATCAGCAGGGAGTTTGCAGTAACAGGTCTCCGTCTTGTGTTAGCAGGTGAAGGGGAAGTTGTCGCAGCAAACATGCTCGGGAAAATCAAAACATGGGCACAGATTATTGCAGTTTCAGCTTTATTATTACATAATATACCTTTTGAATTGATTTCCATACCTTTTGATACAATCGCGCTTTGGGTTGCGCTCATTTTTACCCTTGTTTCAGGGTGGGACTATTTCTATAAAAATAAAGATGCTATTCTTCGGTCAAAATAAAAGCTTCAGTTTGATAAAGGGGAGAAAAGTAAATGTTTAGGAGTGCAGAAATAATTGCTGTAGGTTCTGAGCTGCTTCTCGGGCAGATATGCAACACGAACGCTCAATTTCTTTCCAAGCAATTGGCAGAACTTGGAATCAATGTTTATTTTCATACTGTAGTCGGGGACAATCCTGATAGACTGACCACAGCTATACATACCGCAAAAAAGCGGGCCGATCTTCTCATATTCACTGGAGGACTTGGACCAACAAAGGACGACCTGACCAAGGAAACGATTTCGAAGGTTTTACAAAAGAATCTTGTAATGGACGATGAGGCATTAACGAATATTGAAGCCTATTATCAAAAGACAAAAAGATCGATGAGTGAGAACAATAAAAAGCAGGCTATTGTTCTAGAGGGTTCTACAGTGTTACCGAACGATTATGGAATGGCACCAGGCATGGCTCTTACCGGTCAGAATCACAGTTACATGCTGCTGCCTGGTCCTCCAAAAGAGCTACAGCCGATGTTCCTCAACTACGGAAGGGAATTTATCCTTTCCAAGCTTGGTGTGAAGGAACAGATAGTTTCAAAGGTTCTGCGCTTTTTTGGAATTGGGGAATCACAGCTTGAAACAGACATCGACGATTTGATTGAGCAACAGACAAATCCTACTATTGCGCCTTTGGCAGGCGACCACGAAGTTACCTTGCGATTGACGGCGAAGCACCAGTCGGAAGAAGAAGCGAATAGGTTGATCAGCGTTACGGAAAAACTTATTCAAGCCAGAGTGGGCGAGCACTTTTATGGTTACGACGAAGATACCATTTTTTCTGTCCTTTTCGGGAAAATACAGCATTCCCACTATACCCTGAGCAGTGCTGAGAGTTTGACAGGAGGACTGTTCTCTGAAAAGATGACTGCCTTTACCGGGGCCTCCGAGGTGATAGAGGGAGGTATCGTTTGCTATACCAACGATATTAAACATAAAGTATTAGGTGTATCCGGACAGACACTGGAACAGTATGGTGCTGTAAGTGAAGAGTGTGCGGCAGAAATGGCTGAACAGGTAAAAAGACTATTTAAGACGGATATCGGTGTTAGCTTCACCGGAGTTGCAGGACCGGGTATGATGGACGGGAAACCGGTAGGAACGGTATTTATAGGTTTGGCCCTTCCAGATGGCAGAACTGTGGTTCATCATATCAGGCTGGCAGGTGGAAGGGACTCCATCAGGCAAAGAACAGTGAAATATGGTTGTCATTTCCTGTTAAAGGAGTTATTCAAAAGCAGCAGCTGATATCCTCAGCTGCTTTTGTTTTATGGAAAAATGAAAACTGAAAAAAGTTTTTTGAATCGGCTCGCCCTTATAAAATGATCTATTAGCTATAAGGAAAATATCATTTTTGTTCTATTTTCAATAATAAAAAAACCGAATGGATGTTCGTTTTTTAGTTGCCAAACACACTGAAAAGAGGTATAGTTAGATTAGTTAATAGATATAGATTATCAAGTTTCATAGATATAAAGGAGGAAATTGAATGAGTGATCGTAAAGCGGCCTTAGATATGGCATTAAAACAAATAGAAAAGCAGTTCGGTAAAGGTTCCATCATGAAATTAGGGGAACAGGCGGAGCGTAAAATCTCCACGATGCCTAGTGGTTCCCTGGCATTGGATGTTGCATTGGGTGCCGGTGGATATCCGCGAGGAAGAGTAGTGGAAATCTATGGCCCGGAATCTTCAGGTAAAACAACAGTTGCACTCCATGCCATCGCTGAGGTTCAGCAACAGGGCGGACAAGCAGCATTTATCGATGCCGAGCATGCACTTGATCCTGTATATGCGCAAAAATTGGGTGTGAATATAGATGAATTGCTTTTATCACAGCCGGATACTGGCGAACAGGCCCTTGAAATAGCAGAGGCACTTGTTAGAAGTGGTGCTGTTGATATCATTGTAGTCGATTCTGTTGCAGCGCTAGTTCCAAAAGCGGAAATTGAAGGAGAAATGGGAGACTCCCATGTTGGTCTTCAGGCCCGTCTTATGTCCCAAGCACTTCGTAAGCTTTCCGGTGCAATCAATAAATCCAAGACCATTGCGATCTTCATCAACCAGATTCGTGAAAAAGTCGGTGTCATGTTCGGTAACCCTGAGACTACACCAGGTGGGCGTGCGCTTAAATTCTATTCTTCCGTGCGTCTAGAGGTTCGTCGTGCCGAGCAGTTGAAGCAAGGTCATGACATTGTCGGAAATAAAACGAAAATTAAAGTAGTGAAAAATAAAATTGCCCCTCCATTCAAGGTAGCGGAAGTGGATATCATGTATGGAGAAGGGATCTCCAGAGAGGGAGAGGTCATTGACATGGGCTCTGACCTGGATATCGTACAAAAAAGCGGATCTTGGTATTCCTATAATGAGGAGAGATTAGGCCAAGGTCGTGAGAATGCCAAGCAGTTCCTGAAGGAAAACAAGGAAGTGCGACAAGAAATCTATCAACTAATCCGTGATCACCATGGTCTTGATAAAGAATTGACAGCTCCTCCGGAGGAAAATGACCAAGAGGAACTTCTCGATTTTTAATTTACGATTTAGTTAAGTCAAGTGCTTGTATCGATTTTTCTGGCACAGTACCTGTTTGCACAGTGGTACTGTGCCTCAGAAGGGTCGGTCAGGCACTTTTTTTGTGGGCCGAAAACCATGCTGTTATACCTATTTTGAATGATTGAAATAGGATTAGTTTACCAAAAAGGTAAAATGCTTGATAGGACAGGCTTGACAATAAATTTTCACAGATTTACAATTAGTATGTATAATTTACATTTTGTTAGAATTTTAGAGCTATAAAAAAGCTAAAAAAGCCTTTGAGCTGTATGTTGACACACATTGTAACAATGTACATGCCGACAATGAAATCTAGCAAGAAAAAAGTTCATAGCAAGAGGAGGTGTAATAATGGAAACTGTAACAATCATCTCCGCTTTGCTTGCCTTATTCGTCGGTGTAGTTGTTGGCTTTTATGTTCGTAAATCTATTGCTGAGCAAAAGATTTTAGGCGCTAAGAGTGCAGCTGAACAGATTGTAGAAGAATCGAAACGTGAAGCTGAATCACTTAAGAAAGAAGCACTATTAGAAGCTAAGGACGAAATTCACAAACTTCGCACAGAAGCTGAACGTGAAATTCGTGACCGTAGAAACGAACTGCAAAAACAAGAAAATCGTTTAATGCAAAAAGAAGAGAATCTAGATCGAAAAGATGAATCGCTTGATAAACGTGAAGTAGCTTTGGAAAGGCGTGAAGATTCTTTAAACGATAGACAACAGCATATTGAAGAATTAGAAAGCAAAGTGGATCAATTAGTGCGTAAACAGCAGGAAGAGCTTGAACGCATTTCGGCTTTGACACGAGATGAGGCTAAAAACATCATCATTGACCGTGTTGAAAACGAATTATCCCATGATATTGCTCTGATGGTGAAAGAAAGCGAAAACAGAGCAAAAGAAGATGCGGATAAGAAAGCAAGAGAAATTCTTTCTTTAGCTGTCCAACGTTGCGCAGCGGATCATGTTGCAGAAACGACAGTATCCGTTGTTAACTTACCTAATGATGAGATGAAAGGTCGAATCATTGGTCGTGAAGGACGTAATATCCGTACTCTTGAAACATTGACTGGAATCGACTTGATCATCGATGACACACCAGAAGCTGTAATATTATCTGGTTTTGATCCGATCCGTCGTGAAACAGCACGTATTGCTCTTGATAAGCTAGTACAGGATGGGCGTATCCACCCTGCGCGTATTGAAGAAATGGTTGAAAAATCAAGACGTGAAGTGGATGAATACATCCGTGAAATGGGTGAGCAGACTACATTTGAAGTCGGCGTCCATGGATTACACCCTGATTTGATTAAAATCCTGGGTCGATTGAAATTCCGTACAAGTTATGGACAGAACGTTCTGAAACATTCGATGGAAGTGGCCTTTTTATCCGGTCTGATGGCAGCTGAGCTTGGCGAGGATGAAACATTGGCTCGTCGTGCAGGATTGCTACATGATATCGGAAAAGCGGTTGACCATGAAGTCGAAGGTAGTCACGTGGAAATCGGCGTAGAATTAGCTACGAAGTATAAGGAGCATCCTGTTGTTATCAACAGTATCGCTTCCCACCACGGAGATACGGAACCGACTTCCATCATTGCGGTACTAGTGGCAGCAGCCGATGCTTTATCAGCTGCAAGACCGGGAGCACGCAGTGAAACGCTTGAAAACTATATCCGTCGTTTAGAGAAACTGGAAGAAATTTCAGAATCCTACGAAGGTGTAGAGAAATCATTTGCTATCCAAGCAGGTCGTGAAGTGCGTATCATGGTTAAACCTGATACGATCGATGATCTTGAAGCACATCGTCTTGCAAGAGACATCAGAAAACGCATTGAAGAAGAACTGGATTATCCAGGACATATCAAGGTAACGGTGATTCGTGAAACAAGAGCCGTAGAATATGCAAAATAAAGTGGTGCTTGCACCACTTTTTTTGTTTGTCTTTAAAGTGGTTTGCCTATCAACGAAAGGTATGGGAAACTATTACTAACAAGATATTTAGAAGGGAATCGATTAATCTTGAGAATTTTATTTGTCGGAGACGTTGTAGGTTCTCCCGGTAGAGATATGGTCAAAGAATATTTGCCAAAATTAAAAAGTAAATTCCAACCTGCGGTCACCATTGTCAATGGCGAGAATGCAGCAGGAGGAAAAGGAATCACAGAAAAAATCTATCAAGGATTTTTATCTGCCGGAGCCAATCTGGTGACGCTCGGAAATCATACGTGGGATAACCGTGAGATTTTTGAGTTTATAGAGAGTGCGAAGTTTATGATACGCCCTGCTAATTTTCCAAGTGAGACACCAGGGAAGGGCATCGCTTATATCCCTTTTCACGGGAAAGAGCTTGCCGTAATCAATTTACAAGGAAGAACTTTCTTGCCTCCAATTGACTGTCCATTCAAAAAAGCTGATGAGCTAGTAGAGGAAGCGAGAAAGCGGACGCCATTTATATTTGTCGACTTTCACGCAGAAGCGACTAGTGAAAAGCAGGCGATTGCCTGGTATTTGGATGGGCGCGTCACAGGGGTCGTTGGGACGCATACGCATGTGCAGACAAACGACTATCGGGTATTGCCTGAAGGAACTGCTTATATTACCGATGTAGGAATGACAGGACCCTATGACGGCATATTAGGCGTGGAGCGGGATGCAGTACTGAAAAGGTTTATGACGTCCCTTCCAGTTCGTTTTGAGGTGACGGAAGGAAGAACGCAGCTTAATGCTGTCATCCTTGATGTAGATATGAAAACAGGTAAGGCGAAGTCCATCAAACCACTGATCATTAACGAGGACCATCCGTTTTTTGATTGACTACTTGTTTTTTGAATATTAAGACATCTATAGTGATACAAGTTGGAATACATCTGGCTTCTCCCGAATATAGTAGGAATGAAATTATTAACAATTCATTCATCTATGGATCTTTCACCATATACTGTAAATGTTAAGGAGGAGCTAGAAATGGAAATATTAAAGGTTTCAGCCAAATCTAACCCAAATTCGGTAGCAGGGGCTTTAGCAGGAGTTTTAAGGGAACGAGGGAATGCAGAAATACAGGCAATCGGGGCTGGGGCACTGAACCAAGCTGTAAAAGCTGTAGCGATTGCCAGAGGCTTTGTCGCTCCTAGTGGGGTGGACTTGATATGTATTCCTGCTTTTACCGATATATTAATTGACGGTGAGGAACGAACTGCAATAAAATTAATTGTAGAACCAAGATAGAAAAAATCAGAAGAATATTAAAAAGAAAGCCTGTTTGCAATTAAATGCAGACGGGTTTGTTTTTTATTAGTAACTCAAAAATAACTGTAAAAAGGTGGGAGAATCGAATGCGGATTTTTGATGCTCATTGTGATACCGTATTCAGAATGTGGGAAGAACCTCATCTATCCTTCAAAGATAGTACAGACCTTCATGTTACATGGGATGGTCTAAAGAAAGCGGATGCAAGCGTACAATGTTTTGCTATTTACATACCGGAAATTGTAAGAGCGGAGTCCAAGTTCGATGTAGCATTGGAAATGATCGATATTTTTTATAGAGATATCCTGCAGCGATTTCCAAAAATGAAGCTTGTTACCTCAAAAAGGGATATGCTGCATTTAAAGGAAGATGAGGTAGGGGCCATTCTGACATTGGAGGGCTGTGATGCGATTGGCAACAGCTTGGAACGATTAAGGACTCTATTCCGATTAGGAGTTTCTTCTGTTGGTCTGACATGGAATTATGCCAACGCAGTTGCGGATGGAATTCTCGAGGAGAGAGGGGCAGGACTGTCATCGTTCGGTAAGCAGGTAGTTTTGGAGAACAACGACCACTTTATCTGGACGGACGTTTCCCATTTATCCGAAAAAGGATTCTGGGAAGTGCTGGATATAGGTCGATATGTGATTGCATCCCACTCTAACTGTAAAAATATCTGTCCAAATCCAAGGAATTTGACAGATGAACAAATAAAAGCGCTGATTGAAAAAGATGCTGCCTTAGGCGTAACCTTTGTGCCACAATTCCTCTCCAATAATCCCGAATGCAATATTTCCGATGTAATCCGTCATATAGATCATATTTGTTCTCTTGGCGGTATCGATCATATAGGTTTCGGATCGGATTTTGACGGTATCACCAAAACAGTCAGTGGATTATCCAGATACGAAGATTACGCAAGTCTGGTGAATACGTTATTAAAATACTATTCTAATACAGAGGTGGAAGGTTTTCTTTATGGGAATTTCTTTAAAAGATTCCCTAAATGATTAGTAATAATCAGCGATGTATACGTTTTCATATTTTACTAATAAAATTTTCAAATTTTTTGAAAGAAATTGAATCAAACGCTTGTATTTTTAAAAAAATAGGTCTACAATGAAAGCGTTTAGTACATATTTTACCTGATTTTATAGTAGTTTCTATTCCATATTTCCTTATTTGGCTTTGTTTAACTAGAGAGTTGATTTTATGGATACTAGCAGTTGATTGGAGCAATAAGCGAAGACTCCTCCGGGAGGAACCGTTTAGTGGAGACCCCACAGGCGAAGCCGAGGAGGCTCTCGCAAGCCCCTTGGGTCGCTGCGCCTAGTGCGGAAATCAACTGCGGTGTTTAACGGAGTCTTTTAATTAAGTAATGCAATGGGAATAGTGTTACAATTGAATACGTATGATAAATTCTGACAATGAAGGTAATTAAAGGGGTGTAAGGCACATGATCAATCAACTTTCATGGAAAGTTGGAGGGCAACAAGGAGAAGGTATCGAAAGTACTGGTGAAATTTTCTCCATCGCATTAAATCGTTTAGGATATTATTTATATGGCTATCGCCATTTCTCTTCTCGTATTAAAGGTGGACATACTAACAATAAAATCCGCGTTAGTACAACACAGGTTCGTTCCATTTCTGATGATCTTGATATATTAGTAGCATTTGACCAAGAAACAATTGATGTGAACTACCATGAATTACGCCAAGGCGGAGTGGTTATCGCCGATGCGAAATTCAAGCCAAGCATTCCTGAAGATGGAAAAGCAACATTGTATGCTGTACCATTCACAGAAATCGCTACAGAACTTGGTACTTCTTTAATGAAGAACATGGTTGCAGTCGGGGCATCAAGCGCCATTCTTGATTTGGATGCAGAGTCCTTCCGTGAAGTGGTACAGGAGATTTTCGGAAGAAAAGGCGAATCCATTGTGGAAAAGAACATGGAAGCAATCCGTGCGGGTGTTGCATTTGTGAAGGAACAAGCAGAAAATGTCCAGACCATGCAGTTGGAAAAAGCCGATGGCAAAAAGCGCCTGTTCATGATCGGAAATGATGCAATCGCAATGGGTGCTGTTGCAGCGGGTTCACGTTTTATGCCTGCTTATCCTATCACTCCGGCATCCGAGATTATGGAATACCTGATTAAAAAGCTCCCTAAGTTCGGTGGAACTGTTATCCAGACAGAAGACGAAATTGCTGCATGTACAATGGCAATAGGTGCTAACTACGCTGGGGTACGTACGTTGACAGCCTCTGCAGGTCCTGGTCTGTCCTTGATGATGGAAGCGATCGGTCTTTCCGGTATGACGGAAACTCCGCTTGTTGTCGTGGACACGCAGCGTGGTGGACCAAGTACAGGTCTTCCGACTAAAATCGAGCAATCTGATCTTATGGCCATGATCTATGGCACACATGGTGAAATCCCTAAGGTTGTTATGGCTCCAAGTACAGTGCAGGAAGCATTCTACGACACAGTGGAAGCGTTCAATATTGCGGAAGAATATCAAGTGCCGGTTATTCTATTGACAGACCTGCAATTATCATTGGGCAAGCAGTCAGTTGAGCCTCTTGCATTTGATAAGGTAGAAATCCGCCGCGGTAAACTGGATATAAATGCAGAAATTCCGGATACTGATGACAAGAGCTACTTTAAGCGCTATGAAGTTACAGAAGACGGGGTATCTCCACGTGTGATCCCTGGTATGAAAAACGGCATTCACCATGTAACAGGTGTTGAGCACGAAGAAACAGGTAAACCATCAGAGGTTGCGGCTAACCGTCAAGCTCAAATGGACAAGCGTCTTCGTAAATTGAACAACTTGAAGTTCAACAACCCTGTTCATGTTAATGCGAAGCATGAAGATCCGGATGTATTGCTTGTAGGATTCAACTCTACCAGAGGGACAATCGAAGAAGCAATGGAACGTCTTGAATTAGAAGGCATCAAAGCAAACCATGCGCAAATCCGACTGATTCACCCATTCCCGACAGAGGAAGTTATGCCATTGGTTAAAGCGGCGAAAAAAGTCATTGTTGTGGAATACAACGCTACAGGTCAGTTGGCCAGCATCCTGAAAATGAATGTAGGTCATGCTGAAAAAATCCGTAGCCTCTTGAAGTACGATGGAGATCCATTCCTACCGAAAGAAATCCACACAAAATGCAAGGAGCTGTTATAAGATGGCAACGTTTAAAGACTTTCGAAATAATGTAAAACCTAACTGGTGCCCAGGCTGTGGAGATTTTTCTGTGCAGGCTGCCATCCAACGTGCTGCTGCTAACGTTGGACTTGAGCCAGAAAACCTTGCTGTAGTATCAGGTATCGGCTGTTCCGGTCGTATTTCCGGCTACATCAATTCATATGGTTTCCACGGGATCCATGGTCGTTCCCTTCCGATTGCACAAGGTGTGAAAATGGCCAACAAAGATTTGACTGTCATCGCATCAGGTGGAGATGGAGATGGATTTGCCATCGGACTTGGACATACCATCCATGCAATTCGCCGTAATATTGATGTTACTTACATTGTAATGGACAACCAAATTTACGGATTGACTAAAGGTCAAACTTCCCCTCGAAGTGAAGTAGGTTTCAAAACGAAATCCACTCCACAAGGGTCAATCGAGTCCTCTTTATCTGTAATGGAAATGGCATTGACTGCCGGTGCAACATTTGTTGCCCAAAGTTTTTCTACAGACCTGAAGGATTTAACTTCTTTGATCGAACAGGGTATCAAACATAAAGGATTCTCCCTGATCAACGTATTCAGTCCATGTGTTACCTATAACAAGGTCAATACGTATGATTGGTTCAAAGAGAATCTGACTAAACTGAGCGATATCGAAGGCTATGATGCACACAGTAAAGTAACTGCTATGCAAACACTTATGGAGCACAATGGTCTGGTTACAGGTCTTATCTATCAGAACAAAGAGCAGAAATCCTATCAGGAATTGGTGCACAACTACAGTGAAGAGCCACTGGCAAAAGCCGATCTTCAACTTGATGAAGCGCAGTTCAATGAGCTAGTAAAAGAATTCATGTAATACAATCAAAAGGCCCTGGACAATCGTCCGGGCTCTTTTTTGTTTTTATAGTAAAGCAAAATAGAATGAATGTTTCTTCGTTGTTAATGTATTGAAGTATTTGAAGCAAATTTTATATTCTGCTCGCCCCCTGTTGGTTGGAGCGCAAGGGGTGAGACTCCTGCGGAAGCAGCGTGTTGAGGGAGACCCCGCAGGCGCAAAAGCGCCGAGGAGGCTCCCGAGGCCGCCCGCGGAAAGCGAACCCCTGGAGCGGAAACCAACAGTGGTGTTCAGAGCTATTGTCCAAGTCTTGTCTTTTTAAGTAAAATGAAAGCGCTTAACTAAAAACTTAAAAAATTTCTCATGATTTTTCCCAACATAATCACTTGTACACGTCCAGTGGACACTACTGTTTACTCAAAACTTCATAGATGATACACTGTTAGTAGAAATCAAGAATTATAGTCTTATTTATTGAGGGAGTGTTCTCTGTGAATGGAAAAATGAAAGCAATCGTGAAGCATCATCGTGGATATGGTGCCGAACTACAGATGGTTGATATACCACAAATCAAAGAAGATGAAGTACTGATAAAAGTGAAAGCGACATCTATCTGCGGGACAGATGTTCATATATATACATGGGATGAATGGTCCGAGAGCCGAGTGAATCCTCCATATGTATTTGGTCATGAATTTGCTGGCGAAATCGTAGAGGTTGGTAGCAAAGTGACAAATGTTGTATTGGGAGACCAGGTTTCCGCGGAAACACATATTGTATGTTATGAGTGTCCACAATGTTTAACTGGGGATTACCATATTTGTAAGAACACGAAAATCATCGGGGTGGATACGCATGGCTGTTTTGCTGAGTATGTAGCACTTCCGGCGGTTAATGTGTGGAAAAATCCGAAAGATATGCCATACGATGTTGCTTCTGTTCAGGAGCCGATGGGGAACGCTGTTCACACCGTCCTTGCCGGTGATGTCGCAGGGAAAACGGTAGCGGTAATCGGATGTGGCCCTATCGGAATCATGGCAGTGGGAGTAGCAAAAGCTGCCGGAGCTTCTCAGGTCATCGCAATCGACCTGAATGAATATCGTTTGGACCTTGCAACTAAAATGGGAGCAACAACTGTCATCAATGCAAAAGAGAATAATCCGGTTGATCTTGTAATGGAACTGACTGATGGTAATGGTGTGGATGTCATTTGTGAAATGTCCGGTCATCCAATAGCTATGAACCAAGGATTCAAAATGGTCACAAACGGTGGCCGAGTTTCCATTCTTAGCTTACCAGTCCGTCCTGTGGAGCTTGATATTACCAATGATATCGTGTTTAAAGGTGTGACGGTCCAAGGCATTACCGGCCGGAAAATGTATACAACATGGCAGCAGGTTTCAAGACTTCTTAAATCGGGTCAAGTAGACGTAAAACCTATGATTACACATCATTTCCCACTCGAGGACTTTGAAAAAGGCTTTGATTTAATGATTTCAGGTCAATGTGGTAAAGTAGTGTTACAACCTTAATATTAATGTAAAAAAGTGAACATCTATTTTCAGGAGGGGTTTTAATGAAAGGGTTTGAATACCTGCAGGAAGAATTAGATCAAATGAAGGAACAGGGTACATTTAGAAAACTTGTTCCTCTAGAATCCGATCAAGGATCCAAAGTGGTAATCAATGGGAAGGAAGTTATTCAATTGTCTTCCAACAACTACTTGGGACTTACCTCTCATCCGCGCCTTAGAAAAGCTGCGCTTGAAGCAGTTGAAAAGTATGGGGCAGGAACAGGTTCCGTCCGTACTATCGCGGGAACTTTCACCATGCATGAAGAACTTGAGGAAAAGCTGGCAAAGTTTAAACACACAGAGGCAGCTCTCGTATTCCAGTCTGGTTTTACAACCAACCAGGGCGTCTTGTCCGCCATTCTGTCACCTGAGGATGTTGTTATCTCAGATGCACTGAACCATGCATCCATCATTGACGGTATCCGTCTGACAAAGTCAGCTCGTAAAGTATACAAGCATGTTGATATGGAAGACTTGGAGCGTGCACTGAAGGAATCAGCGGACTTCCGTAAACGCCTCATCGTAACGGATGGCGTATTCTCCATGGATGGCAACATTGCTCCGCTGGATAAAATTGTCGAGCTTGCAGAAAAGTATGATGCACTTGTCATGGTTGATGATGCCCATGCGTCCGGAGTACTTGGTGAAAATGGCCGCGGCACAGTGAATCATTTCGGTTTGGACGGAAGAGTTCATATTCAAGTAGGGACATTGAGTAAAGCTGTTGGTGTACTTGGAGGATATGTAGCGAGTACGCGTTCTTTGATCGACTATCTAATCCATAAAGGCAGACCATTCCTATTCAGTACATCCCATCCGCCTGCAGTTACGGCTGCATGTGATGAGGCAATCCAGGTTCTTTTGGAAGAACCGGAACTGATTGAAAAGCTATGGGACAATGCGAAGTTTTTCAAAGATGGATTAGCTAAGCTGGGCTTCAATACTGGAAACAGCCAAACACCAGTAACACCGGTGATTGTTGGAGATGAAGCGTTATCTCACAAATTTTCCGATAAACTATTGGAGTACGGCGTTTTCGCTCAAGGTATCGCATTCCCGACAGTTGCAAAAGGTTTGGCGCGTGTCCGTACCATCGTTACTGCACAGCACACAAAAGAAGAACTACAAGAGGCTTTGGATATTTTTGAAAAGGCCGGCAAAGAGCTTGGGATTATTTCATAAAAAACAACAAGAGAAGAGACACCACTATCTGAGTGTCTCTTCTTTTATGTAGCCTGTACGTTCCAAAGGTGAAAAGATAGATTTAAAGGTGAATTTTACACTTTAGTAAGACTTATAATTCCTTAGGTTTCCCCTGTTGATTGGAGTGCAAGGGGTGAGACTCCTGCGGGAGCAGCGTGTCAAGGGAGACCCCGCAGGCGCTTAAGCGCCGAGGAGGCTCCCGAGGCCGCCCGCGGAAAGCGAACCCCTGGAACGGAAATCAACAGGGTGTTTAATGTGGACAACTTTTCTTAAACAATAATCTTTAAGAAAAGTTCCTTTATGTATGAATATGAACATTTTCCTACAGCTTAGGTATTTATATTGTTTAGAACTGGATAAAATTATATACTATGTTAATGTGTAGAGTTTTAGAGACTCTATGGGAAGGAGTCATCTTAATGAATGAAAAGCAAAGAGTAGAATCACAGCAAGTGGTCGCTGGAAATCCATCGGACAAAAAATCCGCTAAAGATTTCAGCAAGTACTTTGAAAGCGTGTATGTTCCTCCATCCTTGAAGGATGCAAAAAAGCGCGGAAAAGAAGAAGTGAACTATCATAATGACTTTCATATTTCAGAAGAATTTCAAGGATTGGGTAATGGTAAGAAATTCTATATTCGCACATATGGCTGTCAAATGAACGAGCATGACACTGAAGTAATGGCTGGTATTTTTCTCGGTTTGGGCTATGCACCTACAGATACAGTAAATGATGCGGATGTCATCCTATTGAATACCTGTGCAATCAGGGAAAATGCCGAAAATAAGGTGTTCGGTGAATTGGGACATTTAAAAACCTTGAAAAAACACCGTCCAAACCTCCTGATCGGTGTTTGCGGCTGTATGTCCCAAGAGGAATCAGTAGTTAATAAGATTCTGAAAACCTACAATCAGGTGGATATGATTTTTGGTACACATAACATCCACCGTCTTCCTAACATACTTAAAGAGGCTTACATGTCAAAAGAGATGGTTCTTGAGGTATGGTCCAAAGAGGGCGATGTGATCGAGAACCTTCCTAAGGTCCGTAAAGGTGAGATCAAAGCCTGGGTAAATATCATGTACGGCTGTGATAAATTCTGTACGTATTGCATTGTGCCTTACACTCGCGGGAAAGAACGCAGCCGCCGCCCTGAGGATATCATTCAGGAAGTTCGTCATCTTGCAGCACAAGGCTATCAGGAAATCACCCTTCTCGGTCAAAATGTTAATGCGTATGGAAAAGACTTTGAGGATATGACTTATGGACTTGGAGATCTAATGGACGAAATAAGAAAGATAGATATACCAAGAATCCGCTTTACAACCAGTCATCCAAGGGATTTCGACGATAGATTGATTGAGGTTCTGGCAAAAGGCGGAAACCTGCTTGATCATATTCATCTTCCAGTACAATCGGGCAGCTCCGAGGTGTTGAAGATGATGGCACGAAAGTATGACAGAGAGCGCTACCTGGAGCTTGTTGCCAAAATCAAAACAGCAATGCCCAACGCTTCCCTGACTACTGATATTATCGTAGGATTTCCAAATGAAACGGAGGAGCAGTTTGAAGAAACACTTTCCCTATATCGTGAAGTGGAATTTGATACTGCGTATACATTCATTTATTCCCCACGTGAAGGAACTCCTGCTGCCAAGATGGTGGACAATGTTCCGTTGGAAGTGAAAAAAGAGCGTCTTCAGCGCTTGAATGCCCTTGTAAATGAAACCTCGGCGAAAAAGCTGAAAGAGTATGAAGGGCAAGTGGTGGAGGTACTTGTAGAAGGGGAAAGCAAGAAGAACCCTGATGTATTGGCCGGCTATACAGAAAAAAGCAAATTGGTTAACTTCAGAGGACCAAAATCCGTTATCGGAAAGTTGATAAAAGTGAAGATAACAAAAGCAAAAACCTGGACACTTGATGGTGAACTGGTAGAAGAAGCACTGGAGGTATAAGGAATATGGCTAAGTATACAAAAACGGACATCGTTGAAAGAGCAAAAGAATTGGCACAAATGATCGCGGAGACAGAAGAAGTGGATTACTTCAAACGTGCAGAAGCACAGATCAATGAAAACCAAAAAATCAAAGAAATGGTTGCAAGTGTGAAGAGCCTGCAAAAACAAGCGGTGAATTTCCAACACTACGGCAAGCAGGAAGCACTTAAGAAAACAGAAGAAAAGCTGGATAATCTGTTAAAAGAATTGGATGAGATTCCGATTGTTCAAGAATTCAAAAACTCCCAGCAAAGTGTGAACGACCTATTGCAATTAGTTTCATCTGCCATTTCCAATAAGGTGACAGACGAAATCGTCGTTTCAACCGGGGGCGATATTCTACGTGGGGAAACTGGCTCCTATGTAAAAAACAGCCACGGCGGTTCTTGCAGTTAATCGAAGAGCACCAGACCCGTATAGAGAAGCAGTAAGGATAAGAGTCTAATCCTTGCTGCTTCTTTTTGGTTTTTAATTCGTTATAGCCAACTGTTCCTTTGCCCTAGTAAAGTGGATTCGTAATATACATACTTTTGAGCGCACTCCTCCTCTTGAAAAAATCATAAAAAATAGGCACATATCTCGGAAAGCTTGCATACAATGAACTATACGTTAATGTGTTAGAAATTATAGGTTACGTTTTTTAATGCCATTAAAGCACAATAGTCATTTAACCCGCATAGGATGAAATGAAGATTGTCATGAGGAGGGTGTATGCTCGAATGTCTGAATACAGAGAAATTATCACAAGAGCAGTTACCGGTAAAGGTAGAAAGTTTACGCAGTCTAAACATACGATTAGTCCCTCGCATCGTCCTACTAGTATTTTAGGATGCTGGGTCATTAACCATAAGTATGATGCGAAGAAAGTGGACGACACAGTAGAAGTGGCAGGGCATTATGATATCAACTGTTGGTTTTCCCATAGTGACAACACGAAAACGCAGGTTGTCACGGAAACTGTCTCCTATACGGATGTGGTGAAGCTCCGCTACAAGGATGACAACAGTATAGGCGATGAGCACGAAGTAGTAGCGCGCGTACTGCAGCAGCCTAACTGCCTGGAGGCGAGCATTTCCGAGAATGGTGGAAAAGTGGAAGTGCAGGTGGAAAGAGAATTCCTTGCTGAAATAATCGGAGAAACAAAAGTGGTTGTGGAGGTACATCCTGAAACTTCTACTGATGATTCGGACTGGGATGTAGAAGACGAGGATTTCGAAGATCTGAATCCTGACTTTATTGTTGACGGATACGAAGAATAAGAAGATTACTAGGGAGGCCACTTCCTAGTTTTCTTTTGTTTTGACATTATGTTAAAGTGACCCAAGCTCACATCATTCAACAATATCCAACATAACCAATTCCTCATAGCTATAAGCTCCATGTGAAATATGATATAATAAAACAGCAAAAACAATGGAGAATGGTTGGGGATAATGTGGCTTCTTATACGCCTATGATACAGCAATATTTAAGAGTGAAGGCAGACTACCAAGATGCCTTTTTATTTTTTCGTCTTGGAGATTTTTATGAAATGTTCTTTGAGGATGCGGTGAAGGCATCTCAGGAACTTGAGATTACATTAACGAGCCGCGATGGCGGTTCCAAAGACCGTATTCCGATGTGCGGGGTTCCATATCATGCGGCTCCTAACTATATAGAACAATTAATAAACAAAGGATTTAAAGTGGCGATTTGCGAGCAAGTTGAAGATCCGAAGCTTACCAAGGGTGTAGTGAAACGTGAAGTGGTCCAGCTTATCACTCCTGGTACGGTTATGGAAGGTAAAGGTCTAACAGATAAGCAAAATAACTTCCTTACGACCCTATCTGACTTTGGTGACGAAACTTATGGATTGGCATTTGCCGATCTATCGACCGGGGAAATACATACGACCATTATGTCAGGCCCTGAACAGCAGCTGCTGAATGAGGTTTATTCAATTGGAGCGAGGGAAGTTGTGGTAGAAGAGGGGTTTCCACCACATATTGTCCAGATGCTTAAAGAGAGAATGGTAGTCACATTCTCCTATGAGCAATCAACTGTAATATCTACGGAATTTTCCCATATTGTACAAAAGCTGGAGCAGGAAAAGCTGCTTATAACTGTAGGACGACTTTTAAACTACTTAAAAAGAACTCAAAAACGGAGTCTTGACCATTTGCAGCCAGCTGGGTTCTATGAGCTGGATCAAACGATGAAAATAGATCTGTTTTCAAAAAGGAACCTGGAGTTGACGGAAACCATCCGATCCAAAGGTAAAAAAGGTTCCTTGCTGTGGCTGTTGGATCAGACTGTAACGGCTATGGGTGGACGACTATTAAAGCAATGGGTGGACAGACCTTTAATAAACAAACAAGAAATAGAAACCCGTCATGAACTTGTTGAAACGTTAATGAAGGAGTATTTTACGAGACAGGAAATAAGAGAGCTTCTTAAAGAGGTTTATGATCTTGAGAGGCTAGCGGGACGTGTGGCATTTGGGAACGTGAATGCACGCGACCTCGTACAGCTCCGAAAATCATTGTTGCAAATTCCTTCCTTAAAAGAGCAGATTCAATCGCTCCCGATTGACACTGAAAGTGTGTTGGAACATATGGATGAGTGCGCTGATCTAACAGGACTTTTGCAAGGCAGTCTCGTGGAACAACCTGCCCTTTCCGTTAAAGAGGGCAATATGTTGAAGGAAGGCTTTCATGAGGAACTGGACAAGTACCGGGATGCACGAAAGAACGGCAAGACCTGGATTGCGGAGCTTGAGAAAAGGGAGCGTGAGCTTACGGGCATCCGTTCACTGAAAATAGGATACAATCGGATTTTTGGATACTATATAGAAATTACAAAAGCGAATCTCGCAACATTGCCTGAAGGTAGATATGAAAGAAAACAGACACTGGCAAACGCGGAACGCTACATTACCGAGGAGCTTAAGGAGAAGGAAACACTTATTCTTGAAGCGGAAGAAAAGATAGTGGCATTGGAATACGAGCTGTTTCTTAAATTGAGAGAAGAAGTGAAGGCTTATATTCCAAGACTTCAAAAGCTGGCTAAAGCGGTCAGTGAAATGGATGTACTGCAGTGCTTTGCGACAATCAGCGAAGAGCGGCATTATACGAGGCCGACATTCAATGACGAACGGAGAGTCCATATCAAGGATGGTCGTCATCCTGTCGTGGAGAAGGTTATGGATTCCAATGAATATGTGCCGAACGATTGCTGGATGGATAAGGAAAACGAGATGCTGCTCATAACAGGACCGAACATGTCAGGGAAAAGCACGTATATGCGACAGGTTGCCTTGACTTCAATTCTTGCTCAAATCGGCTGTTTTGTGCCTGCAAGTGAGGCATCCCTTCCGATCTTTGACCAGATCTTTACGAGAATCGGTGCAGCGGATGATTTGATTTCGGGCCAGAGCACCTTTATGGTTGAAATGCTCGAAGCGAGAAATGCGATCGTCTATGCAACGCAAAACAGCTTGATCTTATTTGATGAGATCGGCCGAGGAACCTCCACCTATGATGGAATGGCGCTTGCCCAGGCTTTGATTGAATATATCCATGATAAGATCGGTGCTAAAACGTTATTCTCTACGCATTATCATGAATTGACCACCCTGGATCAGAATTTGGATAAATTGAAGAATATCCATGTCAGTGTGGTGGAGCAAAACGGAAAAGTTGTTTTTCTGCATAAGATGAAGGAAGGTCCTGCCGATAAGAGCTATGGTATTCATGTAGCGGAACTTGCGGAGTTGCCAAAAGAGCTGATAGCGCGTGCTCAAGTAATACTGGAGCAGCTTGAAGCGGTACCTGGTTCATCGTCTATTCCAGAAACGGAATACCTCAAAGCAAAGGAAAGTGCAGATCCGCTTACACAGCTATCATTCTTTGAAGTGAACGAAAAGCGGCATGGTGCAGAGAAAATGAGTAAAGCGGAAACCCAAGCAATTGAAAAATTAAGGAAGATGGATTTACTAGATACGACACCTCTTGATGCGTTAAATAAACTTTATGAAATTCAAAAGCTGTTAAAAACGAAAAAATAGGAAAGGAGGGAGCTAGATGGGGAAGATTATCCAGCTCGATGAAAGCCTGGCGAATAAAATTGCTGCAGGGGAAGTGGTCGAACGGCCTGCATCCGTTGTTAAAGAGCTTGTGGAGAATGCGATAGATGCAAATTCCACCATTATCGAAATTGAATTGGAAGAAGCCGGATTGACGAGGATTCGTGTCCTTGATAATGGAGATGGGATGGATCATGAGGATTGCATAACAGCCTTCCAGCGGCATGCGACAAGTAAGATCAAGAATGAAAATGATTTGTTTAGGATCAGAACGCTAGGTTTTCGCGGCGAAGCACTCCCGAGTATTGCCTCCGTATCCCTATTTGATATTACAACAAGTACAGGGGACAGCCCTGGCACGTGCCTGAAGTTCAAAGGTGGGCATCTTGAGGCAAAGGAGATGGCGAACAGCCGCAAAGGGACTGATATTGTCGTACAACATCTTTTCTTCAATACGCCTGCGAGACTGAAATACATGAAAACCATTCATACGGAGCTTGGTAATATTTCAGATCTTGTGAACCGGTTGGCGCTTGCTCATCCATCCATTTCCTTTAGGTTGAGTCATAATGGGAAGCGAATGCTTTCCACAACAGGAAGTGGAGATAGTCTGCAGGTACTTGCTGCGATCTATGGAATGAATATCGCCAAGAAAATGATCCCGGTATCCTTCTCCTCACTCGATTTTGAAGTGAGAGGTTTTATAGGTTTGCCGGAAATCACCCGCGCATCGAAAAACTATATCTCTACCATCATTAATGGAAGAAACGTGAAAAACTATACCATTATCAGAGCAATTCAGGAGGGGTATCATACCCTTTTGCCGATTGGGCGTTTTCCTATATGCTTTCTGAAAGTGGAAATGGACCCATTGCTTGTCGACGTCAATGTGCATCCTGCAAAATTGGAAGTGCGCCTTAGCAAGGAAGAAGAACTGTATCGCCTTATTGCAGACGGAATAAAAGCTTCTTTTCAGGATAGACAGCTCATTCCTTCCAATGCACCACGGAAAACGGCAAGCCTTCATAAGGAAGAAAAACCTTTGCAGCAGGCATTTACCTTGGAGCATAAACTGGAGCGAATGGAAGAAGCACCGAAAGTGGAGAGATCATTATTCACTGAACCTAAAACACCATACTCACAAAAAGAAGATGATGATCAATCATTTTTAAAGGAAAGTGTCGATTCAGCTTGGAATGTTCCAGAGGTGCAACCAGATGATGAATGGCATACGGAAGAGAATATTGTTGAGGAAAAAGTATATGAAAAGCCTGTTCAAGATTCAAGTCCAGAGGAATCATCCTCCAGGATTCCTCCTCTTTATCCGATCGGTCAAATGCACGGAACTTATATTCTGGCGCAGAATGAAAATGGACTTTATCTGATTGACCAGCATGCTGCCCAGGAAAGAATCAATTATGAGTATTATTATAAGAAGCTTGGGCAGGAGGAGCGGAATCTTCAGGAACTACTTGTCCCGCTTACGATTGAATGCTCCCTAGATGAGTATTTATTTTTAGAGGAGTATATGGAGGAGTTTCGCGAGGTGGGAGTGTTCCTGGAGCCTTTCGGTCACCAAACATTTATCGTCAAGGCACATCCTGTCTGGTTTCCTAAAGGGGAAGAGCGTGAAATCATCGACGAAATGATGGAGCATGTGATGGAAAAAAAGAAAATAAAACTGTCTGACCTGCGGGAAGAGGCAGCCATCATGATGAGCTGCAAAGCGGCCATCAAAGCAAATCATCATTTAAGACCAGAGGAGATTTCAGCACTGCTGGATACATTGCGAAAAGCGGAAAATCCATTTACATGTCCCCATGGACGACCTATATTGATCCACTTTTCCACTTATGATATGGAAAAAATGTTCAAAAGGGTGATGTAGAGGGAGAATTTGCCCATTTTCATTAAATGTGGATTGAACCCATAAAAATGTGGGTATAATGATATCTTGTGATACAGATTAGTTGAGAGAGTGAATAAGTGTTGGGAGAAAAGCAGAAGGTAATTGTTATTATTGGCCCGACAGCAGTTGGGAAAACGAGATTAAGTGTGGAATTGGCCCAAAGAGTCAATGGTGAAATCATCAGTGGGGACTCCATGCAGATTTATAAGGAAATGGATATAGGGACAGCCAAGGTTTCCAAAGAGGAAATGCAAGGAGTCCCGCATTACCTTATCGATGTGAAAGAGCCAACTGAACCATATTCTGTTGCAGAATTCCAACGGGAAGTAAGAGAACTGATTGACGTTATATCGAAAAAAGGCTGTGTTCCTATCATTGCAGGAGGTACAGGACTCTATATACAATCTGTTCTCTATGACTATCAGTTCTCTGACACGGGAAAGGATGAAGAGATTCGTCTGCGCCTTGAAAAGCAAGTGGAGGAAGAGGGGATGGAAAGAGTCTTTGAAGAGCTTCGGAGAATCGATCCTGTAAGTGCAGAAAACATCCACCCCAACAATGTGCGCAGGGTAATCCGGGCGTTGGAAGTCTTTCAAGCTACAGGCAAGACCATGGCGGAGTACCAGGAGTCACAGGAGCAGGAGCTATTGTATGATGTGGCCTTTGTCGGTTTAACCATGGACCGGGAAGTATTATATGATAGAATTAATCTGCGGGTAGACCTTATGGTAGAACAAGGCCTTTTTGAAGAAGTGGAATCGCTCTACAAAAAAGGGATAAGAGATTGTCAGTCTATCCAGGCGATAGGCTATAAAGAGCTCTATGGCTATTTTGATGGAAAGCTTTCAAAAGAACAGGCAATCGAAGCATTGAAACAGAACTCCAGAAGATATGCAAAACGGCAGCTGACATGGTTCCGAAATAAAATGGATGTAACTTGGTTTGATATGACAGGTGCCGATTTTGAGGTAATCTTAGAGGAAATTTTTTTATTTGTAGCAGGAAAGCTCCAACTTGAAGCGAATAAGTAAGAAATATAGAGATAAGAGGAGGACGAAAAGATGAAGCAATCGATTAATATCCAAGATCAGGTTCTGAACCAACTAAGAAAAGATAGCACAGGTGTAACAGTATTTTTATTAAATGGGTTCCAACTTCGAGGATTAATTAAAGGATTTGATAATTTCACTGTGCTGTTAGAGACTGAAGGCAAGCAGCAGTTAATTTATAAACACGCCATTTCCACTTTTTCTCCGTCTAAAAATGTCCAAATCGAAACGGAAGCTTAAAACCAGCATAACTGCTGGTTTTTTTATTTCCTTCATTTAGACTCATGTTTCATCCTACATATACATATAGTTAGTTAATAAATGGTGATATTCTCTCGAATTATTCAAAAAAATCCACATTATTTCTCGGGAAAGCGCATATTATGACAAAGATGTCAATAGTTTGTTGAAAAGATTTGTAATTTGTAGAAAGAAATCGAATCGATGAAGAAATATAGGTGAATAGATTGGTATTTGTCGTAATGGCAACAGGAAATATGGAACCTGGTTCGGACGGAATGAGAGGTGAACGCTCTTGGAACAATCAATGACCAATCATAATGGGAAAATAAATATCGTCCTTAACGGACAGAAGAAACCGATTAAAGTAACCCATATACAACCGATGGAAGAGCAATACACGTATCCCAAGCATGCGATATTAAGGGAAATAGAGAGGGAGCTTGGAGAACTCGTCGGTCTACAGGAAATGAAAAAAGTAGTCAAGGAGATCTATGCTTGGATCTATGTTAATAAAAAAAGGGAAGAAGCTGGGTTAAAGGCGGAGAAACAGGTCTTGCATATGATGTTCAAGGGAAATCCGGGTACTGGGAAGACGACAGTTGCCAGGCTGATCGGGAAATTGTTCTGTGATATGAATGTGTTGGCCAAAGGACATCTTATTGAAGCGGAAAGAGCGGATCTGGTTGGGGAATATATTGGTCATACCGCCCAGAAGACGCGTGATCTTGTTAAAAAAGCGATAGGGGGAATATTGTTTGTAGATGAAGCCTATTCTCTCGCCAGGGGAGGGGAAAAGGATTTTGGAAAAGAGGCAATTGACACCCTCGTCAAGCATATGGAAGATAAACAGCATGAGTTCATCTTGATACTGGCAGGATATCAGCGGGAAATGGAGGAATTTCTTCGCACCAATCCTGGTCTTGTGTCCCGTTTTCCCATCATTGTCGATTTTCCTGATTACACTGTGGATGAATTGATGGAAATCTGTATGAGGATGCTGAAAGAAAGGGAGTACCTGTTAAGCAAAGAAGCGGAATGGAAGCTTCGTGAACATCTGAATCAAATGAAAACCGTCATGCTTCCCTCGGCATTCAGTAATGGGAGGTATATACGAAATATCCTCGAAAAGTCGATCCGTACACAGGCGATGCGACTGTTGATGGTAGATCGGTATGAAAAAATGGAGCTGATGACCATCGAAGGCAAGGACCTTATTCTCCAATGGTAATAAAAAGCAAGCGGATGGGGTTGTTACCCTGCCTACCGCTTGCTTATTTATTTATGATATATTCATTACCCGATATCCTTCTGTGCATGTTCCGTATCTTCGTTGATAAGGTCTGCAGTCAACTGGCCGGATAGAGTGACCATCGGAACCCCGCCCCCAGGATGTGTGGAGCCTCCCACGAAATATAGATTGTCCAACAGTTTGCTTCGGCTAGGAATCTTAAACCCGCCATTTTTCCTTCGGTCCGTCACAACTCCGTAAATGGAACCGCCGTTTGCACCATAAAGGGTTTGAAGGTCATTTGGTGTGAAGCAATATTCAAATTCGATAGATTTCTTCAAATCTTTCAAACCCATTCTTTCAAGCTTGTCGAGTATTTTCCCACGATAGACATCTTTGTATTCCTCCCATGTTTCCCCCTCCTTCAATGGGGGTACATGTGTAAGTACGAAAAGATTATCCTTTCCATCCGGCGCCTGTGTAGGATCGGATTTTGATGAAACCCCGATATATATGGTAGGATCCATTGCAGGTTTCCCTTCATTAAAAATGTCATGGAATTCCTTTTCCGGATCTTCAGAGAAAAAGAAATTATGATGTGCAAGCTGGTCGTATTGCTTATCCGTTCCCAGCAATAAAACCAAGCCTGAAACAGTTGGGGCATATTTGCTTAAGTCTTCCTGGACCCGCTCAGCATGAGGCACATGCTTTAGGAGGGTTTTATAGGCTGGGATCGCTTCGAGATTGGAAACAACGATGTCAGCAAAAAGCTCTTCCCCATTTTCGAGTCTGACCCCAGTCGCCCTTCTTCCATCATTCAGGATCTGTTTTACTGATGCATTCACCCTGAAGTCCACCTGTAATTCGTTCAGAAGATGTTCCATGGCCTCGGCGATTTTGTACATGCCACCCTTCACATAGTAGATTCCTAACCCTAGCTGCACATAGGTCAATTGGGAAAGGACAGCAGGTGCGTGGTAGGGGGATGAACCGATATACATAATCATGAAGTTGAACAGCTGCTGAAGATGTTTATCCTCAAAGAATTTTTTGGTAATCTGATCCATCGATTTCATTGGATCCATTCCAATCAGTTCCTTTAAATTGTGGAGTGCTCTTAATTCATTCAGTCCTGATAGGCTCTTTTTATAGAAACTCTTTAAGCTATATTCGTACATTTTGCTGCAATAGTTCAAATATTCAAAGAAAACATTGGCATCCTTTATGGATTGTGACTTTATTTCCTCAAGCATCCTCGGCAGGTCGCTCGTTACATCAATCGTGACGCCATCTTCAAAAAAAGTCCTCCATTGAGGTTCGATCCTTTCGATCGTGAGGTAATCGTGTAAATTACGATCGGCACTTGCAAACAACTGCTCCAATACCCATGGCATGGTCAGGATGGAAGGTCCTGTATCAAAGGTGAATCCATTGCCGCTTCGTTTATTAAGTTTGCCCCCTAGACGTTCTCCTTTTTCAATCAGTTGAACATGGTAGCCATCAGCTGCAAGACGTATGGCTGCTGACATGCCACCCAATCCACCTCCGATAACAATTACTTTTTTCGACATTCGAAATCCTCCTTATGAAAAATAAAAAGTTTGACTAAACTAGATAACATACTTGTGAAGGGTGATTCATCACTCAACTTTCCATTTTGCCCATAACTTAAATTTTCATAACAATAAAATGTCTATTTAAAGAAAGGAGCATGTAGTAATGGAACTCCTGACAGCCATTACCCTGTTCTTGAACTATGTACTTTTCTATCGGATCCCTCATTTTGAACATGGTGTTTCTGATAAAGCAAAAACACTTAAAGAGCTTTCTGTCATTATTCCAGCAAGAAATGAAGAGAATAATATCTTTCAGTTGTTAGATTCGCTGCGGCCTTACCTGAATAAGGTGAAGGACATTATTGTGGTGGATGACCATTCAACGGACAGCACTGCCGAAATTGCAAAATCGTATGGAGTGACTGTGTTGAGTTTAAATGAGCTTCCAAAGGGTTGGTTCGGTAAATCATTTGGATGCTGGAACGGTGCCAAATCAGCTTCCGGGCGTTTCCTGCTCTTTTTGGATGCAGATATAACTGTAGAGGCAAACGGCCTGGAAAGGTTGGTTTCTGAGATAAAAGCTGAAGAGAATATGGTTTCGATTCAACCGTTTCATAAAATGAAGCGGCCGTATGAATCTTTCTCCTCCTTTTTCCATTTGGTAATCATGGGCTCTCTTGGTGCCTTTCTGCCGCTAAAAAAAAACTTAGCTACCAATGGTGCATTCGGCCAATGTCTTCTGATCGGCCGTAAGGATTATTTTCGGTATGGTGGTCATCAAGCGATACAAGGAGAGTTGATGGATAACATGGCACTTGGCGCTTTAATTGCGAGTCAAGGGGGTGCCGTTCGTGCTTATTCCGGCAAAGGGGCTATTAGTATGCGTATGTATCCGGATGGCCTGTCATCGTTAATCAAAGGTTGGAGCAAAAGCTTTGCCACTGGAGCATCACGGACCGATTTCCACTATCTTCTGCTTGTTTCCTTATGGTTGGGTGGTTTAGTGACTTTCCTAGTGAATGTACATGACTTTCCGCTCACTTGGTATATTGTCATTTATGGAATCCTATGTTGGCAGTTTTGGAGAGTGCTTAAGTATATTGGTGACTTTAAGTGGTATACGGTAGTGGTATTCCCGGTTTGGCTTGCTTTTTTTATAGCTGTTTTTGGTTATTCTTGTTTTCGAACTTTTTTCTCAAAGAATATCGTATGGAAAGATAGAAGAATGGATCTATAAAAAGGAGATGTCGGAAATGCTTGCTCAATTATCTGCTTTGGAGGGAACATTGGTAAATATAGTGGCTTGGCTTATTATTCACCTTGGAGGTGCATACCTTTGCAATCGGATACCCGGTTGGTGGCTGAAAGAGGAGCGTGAATGGTTTGAGGAAAAGTCTTGGGAAAGCACATTCTATAAATGGATCATGATAAAGAGGTGGAAGGACCTTGCTCCTGATGGTGCTGCAATTTTCAGAGAGTCCTTTTCGAAAAGAAATCTTTCCAACAGATCATTTTTCTACCTCCACCAATTTATCCTGGAAACAAAAAGAGGGGAGGTAGCACATACTATCACCATATTTCCAGGGGTTTTGTTCATTATGTGGAATCCGCCGTCAGTGGGCGTTTTGATGGTTTTATATGGCATTCTTGCCAACCTGCCATTTCTTTTCATACAGCGCTACAACCGGTTCCGAATTTTAAAAATTCTAGGAAAAGCAAAAAAGATGACGATTCTTTCGTCATCTTCTCATTATTCATCCTCTTCAAGCAGTGAGTGCTAAGGTTGCTGCTGAAGAGATCGGTTCGGCAGTCTCCATTTGTACGTGTAGGAGAGAACCCGTAATAGCACGATCAAAACGAATAGTACATAAAGTTGCCAAGGAGAACTGGTTATTCCGAACGCTATCGCAAGCCCTGCAAGAATGGCCCAGGCAGCATATATTTCCGCTCGAAGCACCAAGGGTTTTCTGCCTGCCAGGAGATCACGGATGATCCCGCCGCCACTACCTGTTAAAACTGCAGCAACGACAACCGCGCTGATCGGATGGTTCATATTGGTTGCATAAAGTGCGCCTTGGATGGCAAAAGCAGCCAATCCTATGGCATCAAAGAAGTTTCCCCATTTTCTCCAATGGCGCAATAGATTGTTAGGAAACAAAAAAACTGCAGTCATCGCCACTAGTGCTACCTGAAACAGCATTCCTTGGTCCCAAAGGGCGGAAATCGGTACACCAATCAATAGATTACGAACTGCTCCACCGCCGAATGCTGTCACAATACCTAATATATATACACCGAGAATATCATATTCTTCCTCCATCGCGACAATTGCCCCACTTATTGCAAAGGCGATTGTCCCGATGATACTAAAGACTTCCCAAGTCATTTTATCACTCACTCTCTTGCAAACGGCTGTTTTCGCATACATTGTTGCTTTTGACGTATCTAACTTAAACACGTAATATTATTCGCTTTCGTGCTCTTTTTCCGTGTGTTAGTTTTATTTACTCTTCGAATAATATGGGGAGATATGCTATAAAAAATCCAAAAGCCGATTTTTTACGGACATAAGCACCAAACTTTACAAAAAGAGCTTTGCAGAAACATTAAAGCCTTCCTGATTTTATATAGAATCCACCAGGAAATCAATAGTTTACAAGAAATATTAGAGAAATAAGTGATATTTTGATATGATTAGATGAAACTTTCTATTTACATACATTTTCAAGACAATATAAATATAATTAATCTATAGGAAAAAGGGGTATCGCGCTTGAACGAGACGCAAAACACAGAAAAAGAACATGTCATATTAATCGGCTGCCAACTGCCTAATGTTGAAGAAGAATCGTTCCTTTACTCAATGGAGGAGCTGGAGTCCCTGACGAAAACGGCAAATGGAAAAGTGCTCGTTACGCTCGCTCAGAAACGGGATCGAATTCACCCAGCCACCTATATCGGCAAAGGCAAGATAGAAGAACTGGTCCAATTGGAGGAGGAGCTTGAGCCAGATATCATCATTTTCAATGGCGAGCTGTCTCCGAGTCAGAATAGAAACCTTTCCAAAGTGCTTGACGCGAGAATCATCGATCGAACTCAACTGATCTTGGACATTTTTGCACAAAGAGCAAAGTCAAAGGAAGGGAAGCTTCAGGTTGAATTGGCTCAGCTGCAGTACCTTCTTCCCCGGTTAAGTGGGAAAGGAGTGGAGCTTTCCCGACTTGGAGGAGGAATAGGTACGAGGGGACCTGGGGAAACCAAGCTTGAATCCGACAGAAGACACATTAATCGCAGAATTGTTGATATTAAACAGCAGCTTACATCTATTGTAAGCCATCGTGAGCGATATCGTGAACGCAGGAAACGCAATCAGGCTTTTCAGCTTTCTTTGGTCGGCTATACGAATGCAGGGAAGTCCACCATTTTCAATCGTCTGACGGAAGCGGGGGCATTTGAGGAAAACCTACTTTTCGCCACTTTGGATCCAACTACGAGAAAAGTGAATCTCCCATCTGGATTCCAGGCGCTTTTGACAGATACGGTCGGATTCATCCAAGATCTTCCGACGTCATTGGTGGCGGCATTCCGTTCCACATTGGAAGAAGTGACAGAGGCGGACCTCATCCTGCATGTCGTGGACAGTTCAAGTCCTGATCATCTTAACCATGAGAAGACAGTGGATAAGCTTTTGAAGGAGCTTGGTGTCGATGGGATACCGATTCTTACCATATACAACAAAAAAGATCAGGTGACAGAATCCTTTGTCCCTTCTTATAATGAAGAAATGCTGCATATCAGTGCTTTGAATAAAAGCGATATCCATACTTTAGTACAAAAAATTGAAAAAATGATGATTAAAGAGATGAACTCTTACCATATATTCGTCCCCTCCGAACAAGGGAAATTAATGTCGCAGCTCAAGCAGGAGACCATTGTCCGTAAATTGGAGTTTGTGGACGAAAAAGATGGCTATGAGATGGAAGGGTATTATTTTGACAACTCCAAATTGTCTACAGAGATAAAAAATAGAAAGCGAAATTAGAGGAGATTAGGCATGTTTCAATTATTACAGCACGGGGAAGCGATTAAACCAATAGTAATAAAAGTGGAAAATCAGCTTCAAGAACTTTTTAAGCAAGTGGACTCGAATATCGAAACCAATCAATTCAGGGTTCTGCAAAGTTTCCAGCAAAACAGGGTGAGTGACTCCCATTTTATTCCGACGACCGGTTATGGCTATGATGATAACGGAAGAGATACATTGGAAAAAATCTATGCCGAGGTGTTCGGTGGAGAAGCGGGCTTGGTCCGTCCCCAAATCATCTCCGGCACACACGCCATTTCCATTGCTTTGTTCGGTATGTTGCGTCCTGGGGATGAGCTGGTATATATGACAGGGAAACCTTATGATACATTGGAAGAAATAGTTGGCATCCGCGGAACCGGAGTAGGTTCACTGAAAGAATTCAACATCGACTATAAAACGGTGGATCTGAAAAATAACCGTGGAATCGATTGGGAGGCTGTCAACGACGCCATCACGCCGAAAACGAAAATGATTGGGATACAGCGCTCCAAAGGCTATGCAACACGTCCTTCCTTTACAATAGAAGAAATCAAGGAAATGATTGCGTTTGTAAAGGAAATCAAACCGGATGTGGTAGTGTTTGTCGATAACTGCTACGGGGAGTTTGTGGAGCAGTTTGAACCTTGTCACGTTGGCGCTGACTTGATCGCAGGCTCCCTCATTAAAAATCCTGGCGGCGGAATAGCCAAGACAGGCGGTTATATTGTCGGTAAGAAGGAATTGGTTGAGGCATGCTCATATCGAATGACCTCCCCTGGAATCGGAGCGGAAGCCGGGGCTTCCCTTTACAGTTTGCAGGAAATGTATCAGGGCTTTTTCCTTGCTCCACATGTGGTAGGACAGGCTTTGAAAGGTGCCATGTTCACGGCTGCATTTTTAGAGGAACTGGGCATGAATACTTCGCCAAGCTGGGATGCACCAAGAACAGATCTGATTCAATCCGTCCAGTTTGATGACAAGGATAAGATGATAGCATTCTGTCAGGCGATTCAATATGCATCTCCTGTTAATTCGCATGTCACGCCTTATGCAAACTATATGCCGGGATACGAAGATGATGTCATCATGGCTGCAGGGACCTTCATTCAAGGGGCGAGCATTGAACTTACTGCGGACGGTCCTATTCGTGCGCCTTATGTTGCATACGTCCAGGGTGGTTTGACATATTCGCACGTAAAGATTGCTGTGTGTACTGCGATCGATCACCTCATTGGAAAGAATTTATTGGATATTTAAGTGAAAAGAGCTCTCTTTTTTGAGGGCTCTTTTCATTTTTGATTACCTGACTCGGAAAACAGGGGAAATTAAATGTTTTCATTCAATATGGACAGGCTATAGTAATAAGGGGCATCCTTCGATCGTACATAATTTACTCCATTTCAAATTTCTATGTCAGAAAACCTAACATGTTCTTGACAGATTATCTAACATGAGATAAACTTAGGTTAACTTCACAGGAATCAGTGAAAGGAGGATTTGGAATGAGTGACAATATCAGACGCTCAATGCCATTGTTTCCAATAGGGATTGTCATGCAGCTTACGGAATTGTCCGCTCGGCAAATCCGTTATTATGAAGAAAATGAATTGATTCACCCTGCACGTACTGAAGGAAACCGCCGCCTTTTTTCTTTCAATGATGTGGATACTCTACTTGAGATCAAACATCTGATTGAACAGAAGGTTAACATAGCAGGAGTCAAGCATTTGATGGCTATGAAAGATCAGCAGGCAATACCAGCTCCTGAAGTGGCCGAAAATGTTGCAAAGCCTGATTTATCGGACGAAGAACTTCGAAAGCTATTACGAGCAGAAATGATGCAAGCCGGAAGACAGAATCGAACCAGTCTTCGCCAAGGAGACATGTCTCGATTTTTCCATTAATTTTTTGAGTTATTTTATTAAAAACTAACATAGTAAAAATTCTGAGGAGGAACACTTAAATGGCTAAGTATACGCAAGAGGATATTAAACGCATTGTTCAGGAAGAAAACGTAAAATACATTCGTCTTCAATTCACAGACATCCTTGGTACCATCAAGAATGTGGAGATTCCTGTAAGTCAGTTAGAAAAGGCTTTAGACAATAAAATGATGTTCGATGGTTCATCCATTGAAGGATTTGTACGTATTGAAGAATCAGATATGAACCTATATCCGGACCTGGATACTTTCGTGGTATTCCCTTGGACTTCCGAAAAAGGTAAGGTTGCCCGTTTTATCTGTGATATCTACAATCCCGATGGAACTCCATTCGATGGGGATCCCCGTGCAAACTTAAAACGTATGATCAAAGAGATGGAAGACTTAGGATTTTCGAACTTCAACGTTGGACCAGAGCCGGAGTTCTTCCTATTCAAGTTAGATGAAAAAGGAGAACCTACTTTAGAATTAAACGATAAAGGTGGTTACTTCGACTTAGCGCCAACAGACCTTGGTGAAAACTGCCGTCGTGATATCGTTCTTGAGCTTGAGGAGATGGGCTTTGAAATCGAAGCATCCCACCATGAAGTAGCTCCTGGACAGCACGAAATTGACTTCAAATATGCAGATGCAATTACAGCTTGTGATGATATTCAAACATTCAAGCTGGTTGTAAAAACGATTGCACGCAAGCATGGATTGCATGCAACGTTCATGCCTAAGCCGTTGTTCGGTGTGAACGGATCTGGTATGCACTGTAACCTTTCCTTATTCAAAGATGGCGAAAATGCTTTCTATGATAAGAATGGCGATTTAGAACTAAGTGATAATGCAAGACATTTCATTGCAGGTATCATTAAGCATGCTACAAGCTTTACAGCAGTAACCAACCCGACTGTAAACTCTTACAAACGTCTTGTTCCTGGATACGAGGCTCCTTGTTATGTTGCATGGTCTGCACGTAACCGTAGCCCATTGATTCGTATCCCTGCATCACGTGGCATCTCCACTCGTGTAGAAGTGCGCAGTGTAGACCCGGCTGCGAATCCTTACCTTGCAATGGCGGTATTATTGCAAGCTGGACTTGACGGAATCAAGAATAAATTGGAAGCACCAAAACCAATCGACCGCAACATCTATGTAATGAACAAAGAAGAGCGCGTAGCTGCAGGAATCGCAGATCTTCCGGCAACACTTGCTGCTGCACTTGAAGAATTAAAATCGAACGAAGTGATTCAAGCAGCACTTGGTGAGCACTTGCTTGAGCACTTCATCGAAGCGAAAGAAATAGAGTGGGATATGTTCCGTACGCAAGTACATCCTTGGGAACGCGACCAGTATCTATCTCAATATTAATTCCTGCAAACCCCTGATGCCATTGGTGTCAGGGGTTTTTTGGGGGGCATATATTATTACATGCATGTGTGCTAAAATTTAGAAAAGTATTTTTTCCAAATTAGGGGGTACATATGGAAATCGTTGCGAAATCGGAGAGGATATTTTTAAAAATATTTGATGAACATGATGTAGAATCAGCAAAAAACTTTTGGGGAGATCAAGAGGTAATGAAATTCTGTGGAGGAGCAACCCCATTTAATAAATTGTCGAAAGTTTTGGAGTGGTACCGTAATTGCCATGAAGAAAATGGTCTATCGGTCTATGCGGTAGTGGAGAAGAATTCAGGAAAAACGATTGGAGCTGCAGGTTTTAATGTGAAGGAGTCTGTAGAGGAAATCGAATTAATCTACCACTTTTCAAAATCAAGTTGGGGGAAAGGTTTTGCATCAGAGGCAGCTCTAGCTTGCGTGGAATTTGCTAAACTGAATGGAAATGTAAAAAAAATACATGCAGCTGCTGATGCTAATAATACTAGTTCATTAAAGGTACTGGAGAAGGCAGGATTACACTATCTGGAGACGAGATGGTTTGAAGATACCGAACAGGAAGAACCTTATTATGAAATGAACTTGCAATAGATAGAAGCTTATAAAAAAGTGACTTTACTGTAAAGTAAGTCGCTTTTTTTATTTTCCAATAATTATCTTTAAATTGTAGATAGTAAATAGAAACAGCTAAGGATGCTCTGTCTTAAATAACGGGAGGTTTAGGTAAAATGGAATGGGATTGGTTATGGAAAGCAGTATTAACTACTATTATTGGAACGTTTCTTTTAAGAATTGCTGGTAGAAAGTCAATCTCTCAAATGACGCTTGCTCAAGTAGTCATTATGATCGGCATTGGCTCTTTATTGATACAGCCATTGGCAGGAAAGAATATTTGGACGACATTCGGTGTCGGAGTTATTTTGGTAATAACCCTCGTACTAATTGAATACTTGCAGTTGAAATCAGACGTCTTTGAAAAGCTAATAACCGGGAAATCCAAAATTATCATAGAGAATGGTGTAATCAAGGAGAACACACTACGAAATCTCAGATTTACAGTGGATCAATTGGAAATGAAATTAAGACAACAAAATATTACTAAAATCAGTAATGTGAAATGGGCTACATTGGAACCGAACGGACAAATTGGTTATGAATTGATAGAGGAGGCAAAGCCAGTTACCCGAAAGGACTTGTCCTTTTTATACCAGGAACTTCAGTTAATTAAACTGATGTTAGACCCAACAGTGTCCACCAATAATCTACCTAAAAGTGAGATGGAAGGTAATCTTTTCAGTGAAGTGAATGAAAAGAAGCATGCCCAAAAAGACCAACCGGCAGAATGGTTGGATTAATGTAGATACGCTTCTCTGTGTCCCCACTATGAAAAATAGGAGGGGACTTTTTATATTGGAATGAAGTAATATTTTTTTATTTATAAAATATGATGAACTATCTAGTCTTTTAAGGAGGCACGGGGATGTCTAAAAGTTTGGAACAGTCTTTAACTGCCGATATGCTGGAGAAATATTACGAATACAACAAGAAAAAAAAAGAGATTGAAATAGAAATGAATCAACTGAAAGAAGCGTTCCATCATTACTTTGATAAACAGATAGGAGCTCAAGGTAAGGGTGAAATACAATTGGGAAATTTTAAACTGCAAAGGCAAGTAAGGAAGAGTGAGAAATACAACGAAGAACCAACCATTAGGAAATTAGAAGAATTAGAGATGAATGAATTAGTTCAAGTCGTGAAAAAACCTGATGAAGCAAAAATAAAATCAGCTATCCAATTGGGGCTATTGAGTGAACGTGACCTGGATGGCTGCCTTATCACTTCTACTTCTTTTGCTCTAACGGTCAAGCCTATTACTCCCAGATAAAAGATTAATTGAATTGAATCTCTATTAATAAGGGGGATTAATAATGTCGGAAGCACCTATTAGACCTATATCCAAAGGCGCTTGGTTTCGTATTGTATTCCTAGTTCTTGCACTGGTCAATCAGGTTTTGGTAATGATGGACAAATCTCCGATACCTGTAAATTCCGAGCAATTGGAACAGCTTTATACATTAATATGGACAATTGTCGCATCGGTGATTGCTTGGTGGAAGGACAATGACTGGTCGAAAAAAGCAAGACAAAGAGTCAAATAAAATACAGAACGCAAAAAGAGCCAACAAATGCTGTTGGCTCTTTTTGCGTTCTGTTAATGGATATTACGATAAACCCCGATCACTTTACCAAGTATGCTCACGTTCCGAACGATGATAGGATCAAGCGTGGAATTTTCCGGTTGAAGACGGATATAGTCTTTTTCCTTGAAGAAACGTTTAACAGTTGCTTCATCATCCTCAGTCATCGCAACGACAATATCCCCATTATTGGCAGACTGTTGTTGGCGAACAATGACATAGTCACCATCCAGTATTCCAGCTTCAATCATACTGTCTCCCATAACTTCAAGCATGAAAACCTGCTCATCTGGTGCAACGTAACGGTCAGGAAGAGGGAAATAGTCTTCGACGTTCTCGATGGCAGTGATAGGTTGGCCAGCAGTGACTTTACCGATAATAGGTACATTGACAGCTGCAATTCTAGGTGTCATTTCGTCTTCCATATCTCTGATCTCAATGGCTCTTGGCTTGGTAGGGTCACGACGGATAAGCCCTTTGCTTTCCAAACGTGCAAGATGTCCGTGTACTGTGGAGCTCGAAGCCAGTCCTACCGCTTCTCCTATTTCACGAACGGAAGGGGGATAGCCTTTTTCCTGTACTTCTTTTTTAATGAAATTCAGGATATCTTGTTGCCTTTTTGATAGTTTCATATTCCGCACCTCTATCATTAATATTATGAATAGTATAGCATGTTCACCTTAAAAATACAAACATAAGTTCGAATAATTGACAGGAATATTTGTTCGCTTGATAATAAGTAATCTAGATATTTATAGGGGTGGTAACGATGAAGGGAATCATCTATTGCCGAGTGAGTACAAAGAAAGAAACACAGGAATCGTCACTGGTAAGACAGAAGGAAGAGCTCCTCATGTTGGCCGAAAAGCACAACATTGAAATTGTGGAAGTAATAGAAGAGCAGGCTAGCGGTTTCGATTTGGATAGGGAAGGGGTTTTCAAGATCATCGAGATAACCTCCAACCAGGAAATTGATGTCGTCCTGATACAGGATGAGACACGCTTGGGGCGCGGAAATGCCAAGATTGCATTCTTGCATTGGCTGAGTAAGCATAAGGTGAAGATATTCACCATCACAGACAATGGGGAGGTGTCGCTGTCGGATTCAGATTCCATGGTCTTGGATATAGTAGGGATTGTGGAGGAATACCAACGTAAATTGCATAACCTGAAAATTAAAAGGGGGATGCAGCGGGCAGTCCGGAATGGATATGATCCATCCAAGAATCTTTCCAACCTGAATTCGAGCCCGGGCCGCGAAAAACTTGATGTTCCAGTGGAGGAAATTGCAAGGCTCCGTAACAACAAGCTGACCTTCCATGAGATTGCGGCTACACTAAGAGGGCTTGGGTATGATGTCTCCAAGGCGACTGTCCATAGGCGCTATAAGGAGTATATGGATGAGAAGGACGGCGGTTTGCTTGTAAAAAAAGATTCCCTCTAGTAAGATTAAAGCATATGTTAACTAGGATGAAAGAAGGTTTTTACATGCTATCAAAAGAAAAGATCGCAAGAATTAATGCATTATCGAAGAAGTCCAAAGCAGAAGGTCTTTCAATGGAAGAAGCTGCTGAGCAAAAAAAGCTTCGCGAAGAATATATCAAGACTTTTCGTGCTTCTATGGATAACACGCTCCAATCCGTCACCATTGTAGATCCGGAGGGCAATGACGTTACACCAGAGAAGCTGAAGGAAACAAAAAAGAATTTAAAGCATTAATCGCTTTTTTTCAGAACATTGGAACATACTATTTATGATAAAATATAATTTTTCCAATAAAAAATCAGATAAAAAGAAAGGATGGAATTGATGACACACAATATAGATCAACTTTCCATTAACACAATTCGTACATTATCTATCGATGCAATCGAAAAAGCGAACTCTGGTCACCCTGGAATGCCGATGGGTGCGGCTCCTATGGGATATTCCCTTTGGACAAAATTCATGAACCATAATCCAAAGAACCCGAACTGGTTCAACAGGGACCGTTTTGTATTATCTGCAGGTCATGGCTCCATGCTGTTATATAGCCTATTGCACTTGGGCGGATATGACCTATCCATGGATGACTTGAAGGAGTTCCGTCAATGGGGCAGCAAAACTCCGGGACATCCTGAATTTGGCCACACTGCAGGAGTAGATGCAACAACTGGTCCACTTGGACAAGGTATTGCGATGGGTGTTGGAATGGCAATGGCAGAACGTCATCTTGCAGCCACTTATAATAAAGAAGATATGGAATTAGTCAATCATTTTACATACAGCATTTGTGGAGACGGCGACTTGATGGAAGGTGTCTCTGGTGAGGCGGCATCCCTTGCTTCCCACTTGAAGCTTGGCCGTTTTATCGTTCTTTATGATTCCAATGATATTTCCCTAGACGGTGATTTGGACCGTTCCTTCTCCGAAAGCGTAGAATTGCGTTTCAAGGGATATGGCTGGCAGGTCATCCGTGTGGAAGACGGCAATAACCTGGAAGAGATTGCTGCGGCAGTGGAAGAAGCAAAGAGCGACCTAAACCGCCCTACACTTATTGAAGTGAAAACGACGATTGGATTTGGTTCACCGAATCTTTCCGGTAAGTCTGATGTTCACGGAGCACCACTTGGAGCGGATGAACTGAAGCTAACAAAAGAAGCATACAAATGGACGTTTGAACAAGATTTCCATGTTCCGGAAGAAGTATATACACATTTCCGTGAAACGGTAGCGGAAAAAGGGCAACAGGCTGAAGCGGCATGGAATGAACTATTTGATTCCTACAAAGCGAAATACCCAGAGTTAGGGCAACAGCTTGAAGCGGCAATCAAAGGTGAATTGCCTGAAGGCTGGGATTCTGAGATTCCAGTATACGAAGATGGAAAAAGCTTGGCTTCCCGTGCTTCCTCCGGTGAAGTGCTGAATGCAATCGCTAAGAAAGTTCCTTATTTCTTTGGAGGTTCTGCCGATCTTGCGGGCTCCAATAAAACGAATATTAAAAACGAAGCGGACTTCACAGCGGAAGACTATAGCGGGCGCAATATCTGGTTCGGTGTACGTGAATTCGGAATGGGTGCGGCGTTAAACGGTATGGCACTGCATGGCGGACTAAAAGTGTACGGTGGAACGTTCTTCGTATTTTCCGATTACCTGCGTCCAGCAATCCGTTTGGCGGCACTTCAAAATCTGCCTGTAACATATGTCTTTACTCATGATAGTATTGCGGTGGGTGAAGATGGGCCGACACATGAGCCGATCGAACAATTGCCATCACTGCGAGCTCTGCCGAATCTTTCTGTGATTCGTCCGGCAGACGGTAACGAAACTGCGGCTGCTTGGAAAGTGGCAATGGAATCAGAAAAAACACCAACTGCGCTTGTATTGACTCGTCAAAATCTTCCTACGATCAAAGGAACAAGCGAGACTGCTCTAGAAGGCGTGAAAAAAGGTGCATACGTGATTTCAAAAGCACAAAAGGAAACTCCGGATGCGTTAATATTGGCAACCGGATCCGAAGTCGGTTTGGCTGTAGAGGCACAACAGGCTCTTCAACAGGAAGGCATCGATGTTTCAGTTGTAAGTATGCCATCATGGGACCGCTTCGAGCAGCAATCCAAGGAGTACAAAAACTCCGTATTGCCAAAAAATGTGAAAAAACGTCTTGGAATCGAAATGGCAACTCCACTTGGATGGGAACGCTACACTGGTGATGAAGGGGATATCCTCGCAATCAACACATTCGGTGCTTCTGCTCCTGGTGAAAGAATCATGAAGGAATATGGCTTCACTACTGAGAATGTAGTTGCGAGAGTGAAGGCGCTATTGGATAATTAATATACTGGAAAAGAGCTATGCGAACATGCATAGCTCTTTTGAGTTTTCAAAGAAAAGATAGTTTATGTTGGAGAAATCTAATCTTTTCGACACCGTTCAACAAAAGTAGTCAATAGCCGCTCCATCAACAGACAAATCTTTCCTCTATCATTCCTTATAATAAAATAAAAGAGGATGTTAGGAGGGTTTTGATTGCGCCATTATATGATCTATCTCATAGAGGAAGAAATTGCGAAGCATTATGCGGGCAATGAATTGAAATTATTTCAGCTTTTTCAGCAGTATGAACAAGAAGATCAACTTCAGGATGTAGTGAAGCAGCAGGTGGATTACATCACCATACCCATACCGACCTTCCCCCTCCAGCAGGCGATAGAAACTTCCATGAAAAAAATAGAAGGTTACCAGTCACAATCCTATCAGCACAAAATAGAAAAAAGAGAATCAATAGCGAAATTGTCGATTTTTGAAAAATATTTGAAGCTATCCTCCTCTGGGTCTTTTGAATCAGAGGCGATGTTCTTTGAAGTTATTAGAAAACAGGCTCCTTTCTTCCTCGCTATCGATACCAAATCTGGACGGTTTGGCTGGTTGCAGCCGATAAAACAGAGAAAATATGTCTAGGGTATAGAGAAATTAGCGGAAAATGTTGTATAATGATAGTTGGTTTAGTACACTACATTGGTAGACATAGTTTAGAGGAGGAAATGTTAGATGTCAGATTGGATTTGGATTCTGATTGTAGTTCTGGCACTTATCGCTGGAGTTGCACTAGGATTTTTCATTGCTCGTAAGTACATGATGACTTACCTGAAGAAAAACCCGCCGATTAACGAGCAAATGCTTCGCGTGATGATGATGCAAATGGGAATGAAACCATCCCAAAAGAAAATCAACCAAATGATGAAAGCAATGAGCAACCAACAAATGAAATAAACGATAGGGCACTCAGTCAAATGAGTGCTTTTTCTTTTGGCTTAACTTTGTTAATGTAAAGTATTTCCTTTTTTAGAATCTAGCTATTGATTGGAGCAATAGGCGAAGACTCCGGCGGGTGTTGCGTTTAGTGGAGACCCCGCAGGCTTGCCGAGGAGGCTCCACAAACGCCCCTTGGGTCGCTGCGCCTAGTGCGGAAATCAATAGCGGTGTTTAATGGAGCTTTTGAATAAAATAAGATGAAATAATCTTCCTAAATATTAGAATTTTTGCTAAACTATCTAAGTTGAATATAGATAAGTAAGAGATGTAACGGGGGAATACGATGAGTATTTTTAAAGATCTATGGTGGTTTTTCAAACTGGAAAAGAAATCTTATATACCAGGGGTATTCATGCTTGCTCTTGTTGCCCTACTCGAGCTTGTGCCGCCACGTATCGTCGGGATGACTGTCGACTATATTGCTGAAGGAGAACTGACAAGGAGCTTGATTTGGCAGTTGATGCTCATCCTTTTGGGAACGGCCGTCATCGTATATATTTTAAGATATCTCTGGAGAATCTTGATCTTTGGTCCTTCAGTCAGGTTGGCAAGGTTGCTGAGAAACGATCTGTATGAACATTTTACAAAGATGTCACCGAGTTTTTACCAAAGACGTAGAGTGGGAGATCTGATGGCTCACTCCACAAATGACCTGCAGGCAATTCAGCAGACTGCAGGGGCCGGAGTTCTGACATTGGTCGACTCCCTGATGACCGGCGGATTCGTATTGATAGCAATGGCCACGACCATCAGCTGGAAGCTTACCCTAATCTGCCTGATTCCTTTACCTTTCATGGCCGTTTCCACTAACTATTACGGAACGCTACTGCATCGTACCTTCCATAAAGCTCAAGGAGCATTTTCTTCACTGAATGATAAGGTGCAGGAAAGCGTCAATGGGATAAAAGTAATTAAAACGTTTGGTCAGGAAAAAGAAGACATCGAGGAGTTTAAAAAACAGGCGGAAGATGTTGTAAAGAAAAATGTTACGGTAGCAAAGATTGATTCATTGTTTGATCCGACGATTGGTTTGATTATCGGAATATCCTTTTTTCTGGCTTTGGCTTTCGGGTCAAACTATGTACTGCAGGGAGAACTGACAATTGGGGAGCTTATTGCCTTCACCACGTATCTTGGGCTGTTGATCTGGCCGATGCTTGCTTTTGGATGGCTATTCAACATCGTGGAGCGGGGACGGGCATCCTATGATAGAGTTACATTGCTGTTAAAGGAAGAGATGGACATAAAGGATGTAGCCGATCCGAAAATCGAAGTTCCATCAGGCGATATCATTTTTAATGTCAATTCGTTCATTTATCCTAATGAGACGGAGCCGCTCCTGAAGGGGATTCATTTTTCGCTTAAGCAGGGGGAGACGCTTGGGGTAGTGGGTAAAACCGGAAGCGGAAAAACTTCTCTGTTAAAAGTGTTAATCCGTGAATTCAACGGAGTGGAAGGAGACATTACAATTGGCGGACATTCTGCGCATAGCTTTTCTCTTGAAGCTTTAAGGAGGGCAATTGGCTATGTACCGCAGGATCACTTCCTGTTTTCTGCAACTATTGCTGATAATATCGCTTTTGCCGTTCCGGAAGCTTCCTATGAAGAAATTATTCATGCTGCAAAACTCGCGAACATCCATGAAGATATTATCCAGTTCACAGACGGTTATCAGACCATGGTAGGCGAGCGGGGAGTATCGCTGTCTGGAGGGCAGAAGCAAAGGTTGTCCATAGCCAGGGCGCTATTGATGGACCCTGAAATCCTGCTTTTGGATGACTCACTATCTGCGGTGGATGCCAAAACGGAAGAGAGCATCTTGCATGCGTTAAAAGAAAATCGCCAAGGGAAAACAACCATAATCACCTCACATCGATTATCTGCAATCGGGCATGCACATCTGATCCTGGTCATGGATGATGGAAGAATTGTACAAAGTGGGACACATCCGGAGTTGATGGAGGAAGAAGGCTGGTATCGTGACATGTACCACCGCCAGGCATTGGAATCCCTAGTGGAGCATGGGGGCTAAAAGATGAACAATCAAACATTAACAGCTAAACAGCAGAGAATCGTACTTAAAAGACTATTATCCTATACTAAACCGCATACAAAGCAGTTTATTTTTGCTTTCGCCTTATTGGTAGTGGCAACAATCGGTGAGATTGTAGGTCCTCTGATCATCAAAGTATTCATAGATGATTATTTGACACCTCAAGTGATGGAGAGGGGACCTATCATATCCCTTGCAGCTCTCTATTTAGGAATCCTCGTACTCAAGGTGTTTGTCACCTATTTCCAGCTACTAAAGTTTCAGGAGATTTCACTTAAAATAATTCAGGAAATGAGGATAGACATATTCTCGAAGGTGCAAAGCCTTGGCTTGAAGTTTTTTGATAAGACACCTGGCGGTAGCATCATTTCACGAGTGACAAATGATACAGAAGCCATCAAGGATATGTTTGTTAGTGTCATTTCCACCTTTGTCCAGAACGGTGTTTTCCTTATCGGAATATTTATTGCCATGTTCTACCTGAACGTCAAATTAGCGTTGATCTGCCTTCTCATCATCCCTATCATTTTCGGGATCATGGCAACCTACCGCCATTTCAGCTCGAGATTTTATGCTGATATGAGGGAAAGGCTCAGCCAGCTTAATGCAAAACTTAACGAGTCCTTGCAGGGGATGTCCATCATCCAGGTGTTCAGACAGGAACGCAGGCTTCGACGTGAATTTGCCGAGATCAATGACGCACACTATCAGGCGGGAGTCAAAAACATCAAACTAGATGGACTATTGCTCCGCCCGGCAATCGATTTTGTGTATATGCTTTCATTGATTCTTGTGTTAAGTTACTTTGGAATTTCGTCGATCGGCAGTGTAATTGAAATTGGCGTGCTCTATGCCTTTGTCAACTACTTGGGGCGTTTTTTCGAACCTGTGAACCAGATGATGATGAGGCTATCCATGTACCAGCAGGCAATCGTATCCGCTTCCCGGGTATTCTCTTTGCTTGATGAAAAGGAATTGGCGCCAAAGGCCATGCCAATGCCAAGAGAAGAAAAGTCTGTAATCCATCAAGGGGAAATCGAGTTCAAAAATGTGACCTTTTCCTATGACGGAAAAAGGGATGTGCTTAAAAATGTATCCTTTAAAGCGAGACCAGGGGAAACCGTTGCGCTTGTCGGGCATACAGGAAGCGGTAAAAGCTCAATCATCAATCTACTTATGCGTTTCTATCAGCTTGAAAAAGGAGAAATCCTTTTGGAGGGTGTGTCATTGAACAATTTTGAAGATGCGGAGCTCCGGAAGAAAATGGGGTTGGTCCTGCAGGATCCATTCCTTTTCTATGGAACCATCAATCATAATATTCGATTACACGATTCAAGTATTACAGAGGATGAGATTGTGGAAGCGGCAGAGTTTGTCCAGGCTGACAGCTTTATCCGAAAACTGCCGGACCAGTATGAGCAGCTGGTAGTGGAAAGAGGGGCAACTTTCTCAAGCGGGCAAAGGCAACTTGTCGCTTTTGCAAGGACCATTGCCACAAAACCGAAAATACTTGTGTTGGATGAAGCGACCGCCAATATTGACACAGAAACCGAAGAAGCTATTTCATCGGCGCTCGAAAAGATGAGAAAAGGTAGAACCACCATCGCGATCGCCCACCGACTATCGACCATACAGGACGCAGAGCAGATACTTGTGCTCCACCAGGGAGAAATAGTGGAAAGGGGAACACACAAGGAACTTTTGAATCAAGAGGGCCTCTATCATAAAATGTACCTTCTCCAAAACGGCCAGCCTGATAAAGTGGAAGACGTAGTGGGATATTCTTAAAAGATCCTCGCTAGAGAAATAATAGTGTCAACTGACAAAGCTTAAAAAGAAAAGAACCATCATCAACAGATGGTTCTTTTCACTATGTAATACTATGATTATTTAGGTACAATTAAGTGGTTATACTTATTTAATAGAATATCTAGTTCCTGGCTTATCTTTAAAGTTTTAGAAGAGGACATTCCGTATTTTGCAACAATATCTATTAACTCTATGCGTTTTTTCTCGATCAGTTGTAAAATCTCTTGTTTAGTAGCCAATGTTGGTTTTCCTTTCTTCTTCCAATTCGTATCATTATTATACAAGAATCCGATAGGGAATTCAAAGAATATTTTCAAGTTAATGGTACTTTAATGATTGTCATACCATTGAAAGACATATAAGCAAGATTGTCATGTTTTCGTCATAGAATGTTAAGAGTATACTCAATTTATATCGATGGAATCTGATACTATTAAGAAAGATATTAAAGTGTAGGAGTAGTGATAGCATGGAAGCAGATGTAACTTTATTATTGGCGTTTGGTGCAGGATTTTTATCTTTTATTTCACCATGTACGCTGCCGATATATCCGGCGTTTCTATCTTATATTACCGGTGTGTCTGTGGGGGAACTGAAAGATGAGAAAGGAATGCTGCAAAAGAGAAGCATTTTACATACGCTGTTCTTTCTAATAGGCTTTTCGATTATTTTCATTGCATTAGGTTTCAGTACCTCGTTCATCGGAGAATTTTTCACTCAATATCAGAATCTGATCCGACAAGTAGGAGCAATTCTTATTATCTTTTTTGGATTTGTCATACTTGGTGTATTCCAACCCAAGTTTCTTATGCAGGACAAGAAGTTTTTATTTAAAAATAGACCTTCCGGCTTTATTGGAACCGTCTTGATAGGGATGGCATTCGCTGCGGGTTGGACGCCATGTACCGGTCCGATCCTGATCAGTGTTATGGCTCTGGCAGCCTCCAATCCGACTTCCGGTGTTATCTACATGACAGCGTATGTGCTCGGCTTTGGGATTCCATTCTTCATCCTATCATTTTTCATTGGAAAACTTGGTTGGATTAAACGTAATCATGTACTGATCATGAAAGTCGGGGGTTATGCGATGATTATGATGGGTATTCTATTGTTTTTTAACTGGATGACAAAAATCATTGCCTGGTTTACCAGAATTACAGGTGGATTCCAGGGATTTTAATAGGGGACAATATAGTTTTTAGTTGCTTCCTTCTCCTAAAAAGAGTAAAGTAAAATTGGATATATAGGAAAATAAAAACTTTTTTATAGGACATAAGGAGGATTTCTGCGGTGGCTAATGTTTTAGTGGTGGATGATGCAAAATTTATGAGGCTAACAATTAGGAACATTTTAACAAAAGCCAACCACACTGTTGTCGGGGAGGCCGAGAATGGAAGAGAGGCTGTTTCACTTTATCGTGATTTTCAACCTGACCTCGTGACAATGGATATTACCATGCCAGAAATGAACGGAATAGATGCGGTTCATGAAATCTTGCGTCAGTTTCCGAAAGCAAAAATCATCATGTGTTCAGCGATGGGGCAGCAGCGTTTAATAGTGGAAGCGATAGAAGCCGGTGCCAAGGATTTCATCGTAAAGCCTTTTGATGAGAACAGAGTGTTGGAAGCGGTTAAGAGAGTACTAGGATAATAGTCTGATAAACTGTCATTTAAGCTTTTGCTGAATGGCAGTTTATTTTTTTATTATGAAAGTATAAAGGCTTTTTATAATCGCTTTTATTATTTCGTTTTTTCGGTATAATAGTAAAGGGAAAAAGTTGTGAAAATAAGGGATGATTTTAGTGCAAACAATTCTATCTACGATATTCGCTGTATGTATGGCTCTTCTAGTCATCTTTATTAGAATGAAGGCAGCAAAAAGGCCTTCATCAGTGAAAAAAATTATATTACCTCCAATCTTTATGAGTTCGGGAGCTTTAATGTTTCTGTTTCCTGAATTTCGGGTGAGTTCTTTGCAAATTATCGAAGCGCTTTCGGTAGGGGCGGTTTTTTCCATCTTTTTGATTAAAACCTCCAAATTCGAAATCAGGGATTCTGATATTTATTTGAAGCGCTCGAAAGCATTTGTTTTTATTCTATTGGGACTGCTCGTTATCCGGATTGTGATGAAGCTGGTGTTAAGCACGACTATAGACATCGGAGAGCTGACAGGTATGTTCTGGCTGCTTGCCTTTGGGATGATTGTACCATGGAGAATCGCGATGTATGTCAAATATAAGAAGCTTGAAAATGCGGGGTTTCCGCCAACGATAAAAACCTCGGTGTAACCGAGGTTTTCGTTTTTAGAATAGGTGCTGATATGGGGTTTGGTCGATGTTTAGGTCTCTTAATTTTTTTATGAGAAATTTATGATCCCGTTTAGGAGTTGCCAGGATGTACCCTCTGACTACATGCTCTCTAGTGATGGCGGGAGCTTTTTCTTTAAAGGCAAGCTCACCTATTTTACCAGCGATCTTCTGTCTGGCGATATCGCGAAAGAGTTCAGGTACCGGTGAAACGAGCTCCTCCAATAGGGATTTTAAATCCTCAGGCCACATGTGTCGGGTTTCTTTGATATAATAATCCTGCCAATCCAATTCGGACCAGCCGTCCTCTTTTGGCAGACGTTTTAAAAATTTGCGAAACATGAAAAATCCGCCAATGGCCAACAAACCAACCATCGCCACTACCCAAAATAAAATTAACCATAAAAACCATCCGGTTAACATGTTCTTTCCCTCCGAACTCGTTAACATTCTTGTATTATTATACCCGAAACTATTATAATTGCACTAGTAAAACACTGATACTATTGAAATTAATATGAACGATACATTTAATATAATACCCACAGTTATTTGGAGGTGGCCGCATTGAAAAAAATTGGAGCTGTAATAGGAAATATGGGAAAGACGGAAATCATCTCTTCTCGAGTATGTCCGAAATGCAATAGGGAAGTCAAACGAGTTCGCATGCAGATAATTGGTGGCGAGAACAAAGGGAAATGGCAGGAATTCGAAAATGAATGTGATTGCCGTTTGGCGCAAGAAACGATGGAAGCGGAAAAACGACGAAAGCACAAATACTTTGAACAGTTTTGTATCGTTCCAAGGGAACTAGAAGGTGCAACACTCGAAAACTTCAAAGTGGAATATGCAAGTCAAGGCGAAGCGTTGGAGAGTACCATTGATTTCTTTGATAAGTTTACCGGAAAAGAGAACCTGTATTTCTATGGTAGGACCGGACGTGGTAAGACGCATTTGGCCGTTGGATTGTATAAATATTTCAAACAAAATAACATTACGGCCATGTTTTTTGATGTGCCTAAGCTGATGGACACCATTGTGGCATCCTGGGAAAATGACTCCGGCTACTCGGAAAGCAGATTCATGAAGGCGATCGCAGATGTGGATGTGCTCATCCTGGATGACCTCGGAGTGGAGCGTATCAGTGAATGGGTCGATCAGACAATCTATTCCATTTTGAATCAGCGCCAAGGAAAGAGCATCGTCTTTACATCCAATATACATCCGGGTGATTTAACCAAACGTTACGGCGAAAGAATAGCTGACAGAATTAAAAATAAGATGAGTCAAAATCAATTGATCTCCATTGTCACGCCGGAAAGCTACCGAACCAAAGATTTGACCATGTTTAAAGATTAAGCATAAACCTTTTTAAACTCCATTAAGCTGGCTTAGTGGAGTTTTTTTTTTGAGGAAATTTAGTTTTTATGCAACTTTTGGAATCTCCATTCGACTATTCTGTTAGAAAAAATTAAAGAGGGTGACAGAGTGAATTGGGAAGAACTTTATTATAAATATAGTGACAGAGTGTATCAGTTTATAATGATGATGGTGGGAGACGAAGAAATTGCAGAGGATTTGACGCATGACACCTTTTTAAGAGTCAAAAATTCTCTGGATAAGTACAGGGGTGATGCCAGCTACTATACATGGATCATCTCGATTGCAAGACACATCGTCTATGACCATTGGCGCAAGAAGAGGATTATCCGCTTCATCCCCCTGGCTGCGAGCAAGCCAGGGGCAGATTACCGCACTCCAGATGAAATCCTTCAAAAAGGGGAGGAAATTAGAGAGTTATATGAAGCGATGAAAAAATTGAAAACAAATTATCAGGAAGTAATTATTCTAAGAAAAATCCAAGAATTATCAATAGAAGAAACATCATTGGCTCTGGGCTGGTCTGTCAGCAAAGTGAAATCCACCTTGTTGAGGGCTCTGGCAGCGTTGAAAACCGAATTAGTAAAGCGAAGAGAGGGCGGATCTGCAAATGAACAAACAATGGCTTGATGGGAACCTATCAAACGAGAATTTCAGAGAACTTGGCAACTTTACCAGATCGGACGCAAATCGCAACAATACTTTTGTGAAGTTACAAAAAACTACAAGGAAATCTGCCATTCCTTATAAATATTATTTTAAGTTAGTAGCTACAGCAGCTATTATGTGTGTGCTTCTTGCCCCGACTATAATGAATCTATTTACAGGAGATCCGTCCTCCAATGCAGGAGATGCGACTGAAGTGACTGCTATTTATGGTGTCTCTGGACCGTTGAGTTATACCTATGATAAGGAAGATGACTTTGAAAGAAACAATATAATCGGGGAGGCTTTGGCAAATCCTCAAAAAGAAGCATCCAACGAATTTTCTCCCGATTTCGCGCCAAAAATGCTGACCATACATTATGATAATGGGGAACAGAAAACATATTCAGTCTGGATCAATAGTTGGCTGGAAGGGGAAACAGCATATTATGAAGGCATCTATATGATAGAATCAAACCCTAAAAAATATGAACTGGCACCTGAAATAGCAGAAACCATTTTCCAAGCATTCACAAATTGAAAATTATCGTACTAATAGCCGGTAAAAAATATCGGCTATTTTTTGTTAATTTGTCTTTTTTTGCAAGAAATAATGGTAAAATAATTCTAAATAGATAGAAAACTATAAGGGGTGCTAGGAAAATGGAATCAGTAAAACAGTTAAAGCGGAAAATGTCCGATGTCATTATAGGAAAAGAAGAAGTGGTAGAGCTCCTCTTTAATGCCTTAATCAACAAAGGTCACGTACTTCTTGAAAGTGTTCCGGGTACTGGGAAAACCTTGCTTGCGAAAAGTTTTGCGAAAACGGTGGAGGCGGATTTCAAACGCATACAGTTTACTCCTGATGTTCTGCCAAGTGATGTAACGGGGATTCAATTCTTCAATCCAAAGGAACAGACTTTCGAGCTTCGTCCAGGACCGATTATGACCAATATCCTTTTGGCGGATGAAATTAACCGGGCAACGCCAAGAACACAATCGAGTCTTCTTGAGGTGATGGAGGAACGCCAGGTCACAATCGATGGACACACGCTTCCAATCCCTGGACCATTTATGGTGGTAGCGACACAGAACCCAATCGAATCCCAACAGGGAACCTTTCCTCTTCCTGAAGCTCAGATGGACCGTTTCTTTATTCAGCTTGATATGGGGTATCCAACATTTGAAGAAGAAAAGCAGATCCTGAACAGTTACAGGGAGGACGACCCGATCCAGCATTTAACCGCTTTATTTTCTAAAGATGAAATTTTAGATTTTCAACAGGATGTTAAAAAAGTGAAAGTATCTTCGGTTGTAGAAGATTACATATTGGAAATTGTCCATGCGACCAGAAGCCATGAGGAGATTGAAGTGGGAGTCAGTCCCCGTGGTACTTTGGCGCTGATGAGAGCTGCACAGGGCAGTGCCTATATCAATGGCAGGGGATATGTTCTACCTGAGGACGTTAAAAAGATGTCACCTTATGTGTTGAGCCACCGTATCGTCCTTACGATGGAAGGCTCCTTGAAGAAAACGAACAAGCAGATATTGAATGACGTGCTTTCGCGTGTGACGGTTCCAGTGGAGGCGACAAATTAGAAATGGGAACTTGGAGTCAACAAATTGATAATCTGAACCATCATAAATATCTTCGAGCAGCGGCTTTTGTGCTGATGTTTGGTGGTATGCTGAGTGGAAATGCCATTTTCTTTTTTATCGGAAGCCTTTATATGTTTTACTTCCTGGCATGCTATCTTTATCTTGACAAGGTGGGCAGGAAACTGGAATTTACGATTGTAGAAGAGCAAATTAAACTTTTCCCGAATGATGAAGGTAAATTTACAATTAAACTCGAACAACACTCCCGATTGCCGATCTTTTTTGGCAATATCCTTCTCGCAGTCGATAAAAACGTGAAGTTTCAGACTGGAGACGAGAGAAAACAGATGAGTATATTAAAAATACCTTTCTCCCTCATGGGTAAAAGTGTCCTGCTTATAGATGTACCATTTACGGCACATTCCCGTGGTGTGGCGAAAATCAGGCGGGTTGACATAGACATCCGCCATTTCATGGATGCAGGCAAGGTGTATCGCCATAAGACTGATCTTCAAAGATTTGAGACTGTGGTGTATTCCGATAGAAGAACCGTGTCAGGTATGGAAAGAATAGTTCCTCGAAATCAGGGAAGCTATGCAACGAAATCTTCCCTTTTCGAGGATATGACAACCATAGTGGGAACAAGGAATTATCAGAACGGGGATGCGTTCAATAAGGTGCATTGGAAAGCAAGCGCCAGAATGGCCAAGCTCCAAACGAAACTGCATGAAAGGAGCTCCCAGTTTTCCTGGTTGATGGTCCTGGATATCAGGTCCACAGACTTTGAAGAAAGATTGAAGGCTGTTACGTATTTGCTCCATCATGCTACAGCTAACCATATTCCTTTCTCTCTTTTGGTCAATATAAAAAAAGCGGGAAAACCTTCCTACTTTGAATTGCCCTCGGGTGAAGGGAAAAAACAATTGCAGATGGCGTTGACGTTTCTGGCAAGATTGCAATCCAATAATGTGGCTATCGGGATGGAATCCTTCGAAAGAATTACCTTTCAGCATGCATTGACTTCACCATATGTCATTATTTGTGCGGATCAGGAGCGTGTAGCCAGCTGGAAAATGCCGACATCCACTAAAGTATACAGCTTGGACTGCATAGACCAGCATTTCACACTAAGGCAATGGCGTTCCTATCACAGGCAGGAGGTGCTACATGGTTAACATCTGGAAGAATAGTCTTACCATGCTGTTGGAGCTGAATTTGTTTTTCTTTTTTATTTTGCTTTTCTACATGGACGCAAAAGCTCTTCCATCACTCCCTGGATTTTTAGTGGCCTATGCAGCGACGATTGGAATCTATATGCTGTTGTCAAAAAGACTTCCTGACACATATGTCTCCATCATGTTTGTTGCGCCAATTATCGCATTATTGGCGTACCTATTAAACTTCCACATAGCTGTATCCATTTTGATCGGTTTATTCTTGAGCTATCGTGGGTTTATGTATTTTATCCAGGAAAGACGATTGTCTTCCTTTACCTTGTTGATGCACTCTTTCTTCTGGATGCCCATCATATATGTTGGTGGAGTGGCGGTCGGTTATCCTTATGGTTCCACGTTGCTTACTTTGTTTGCAGGTCAGCTGGCGTTTGTCCTACTACTATATACCGGGGAGACACTGTTTTCTCTAAAGGGTAATGTTGCGATGCAGAAGAGCGTACTTACATCCACTGCTATTGTAATAGGGGTGGTCCTTGCTGTTGCAGCGATATTTTCCACCTTTGGGAAATGGCTGCTTGGCGGCGCATTCGGCTGGTTGGGAAGTGCTGTTTCTTTTATTGCAGGCATGATTGCCAGACCAATCATTTTTCTGCTTGGTTTGCATGACTGGACAGTGAAACCAAAAGGGCCAGTAGATGAAGGTGGAATTGAATTTGAGGGCGACCAGGAGCCCGAACCGGAAATGGTTTATGAACCAGGTAGCCTTTTTGATAATCCTTGGGTGCTGGCTGTAGCAGCTGTTGTGGTCATTACCGTCCTTTTTCTGATTCTTCGAAAAAAGCGTGTGGAGAAGGATGAGCAAGAGGTTATGGACCAAGCAACCTTCCTGACTTCCTTAACAAAGAGAAAAGACGGCTTCCGTTTTTCAAGAAGTGTTCAAAAACCTCCAGAGGATCAGGTAAGAAGGTTAATGTTCGATCTAGAAAAGCTGGCCAAAAAGAAAAACAGAGGCAGATACCCTTTTGAAACGTTAGAGGATTGGTTGAATCGCGAATCTTTTCTGAAACAGGAGTTTATGAAGCTGTATGCCAAAGTGAGATATGGTGAGCTAAAACTGTCTGACGAAGAACATGAACAATGCCGTGAAATGGCCCATGAGCTTCGGAAGACTTTAAAAGAATTGAAAAAAGCGGGCTGATGGTAAACATCGCATATTCCTTATTATAGGAAATGCGATGTTTTTTTGATGTGGAACACCTCTACAACAAGCAGGAGGATAATTTTGGTAAGGTTCCATCCCCCAAAAACGGCATATTCAGCGATATTCCGTGATTTTCCTCCATTTTTGCGATTTAAAGATAGGTGCTTCTAAATGTTAGCGTTTACACTCACTATCTGGCTCATATGCCCACTAATTAGGAAATCCCCCTTGAAACTGCCTCTCTACATGTTAGTATAGATGCGTTGTTAAAAACGGACGGATAAGTCAGGAGAGATAAGATGCTAAACGAAAAAATGATTGGGTTTATCGGAGCAGGATCAATGGCAGAAGCTATGGTTTCAGGCATAGTTGCAAGTGACATTGTTCCTGCAGAAAATGTGATTGTAAGTAATCGATCAAATGAAAACAGATTAAATGAACTACAAGATAAATATGGTGTACTCGGTGTCGCTAAGGACAATCTGCCTTTTGAAGACTTGGATATTATTGTTCTTGCGATGAAGCCGAAAGATATCGACCAGGCACTTTCATTTTTAAAGGAAAAAATAAAGCCTCATCAGCTGCTTCTTTCCGTATTAGCTGGAATATCCACTAATTATATGGAAGAAGGACTACTTGGCAATCAGCCGGTTATCCGAGTGATGCCTAATACGTCCAGTATGATTGGGGAATCTGCTACTGCCATTTCCACAGGTTCGCACGTAGGAATGGACCATGTGATGGATGCTCAGGCAATTTTAAGCACTATTGGGAAAGTGTATACCATCCAAGAAGAGCAGATGGACGTCTTTACAGGTGTTGCAGGAAGCGGTCCTGCCTACTTCTATTATTTAATGGAACATATGGAGAAGACGGCCAATGAGGCTGGATTGGATGAAACTGTAACGAGAGATGTAATTGCACAGACCATTTTGGGAGCGGCAAAAATGCTTTTAACAAATCATGAAGAACCCGAAAGCTTACGAAAGAAAGTAACATCTCCTAATGGCACGACCGCAGCAGGTCTTGAAGCATTAAGAGAAAATGGAGGCGGCAAGGCTATTTCCGCTGCAATCAAAGGTGCTGCACAACGCTCGAAGGAAATGAGTACGGAAAATGAAAAAGTATTGGTGTTAAGCTGAATACGCAACAAAGACTGTAACAGGAGTGATTCAATGAATCCCGCAACAGATACAAAACGGGTGGTAATTAAAATAGGAAGCAGTTCACTGACTAGCTCTCATGGTGAAATCAGTAGAAGAAAACTGGAAAGATTGGTAGATGAAGTCGCACAGTTAAAGGACCTTGGATATGAGGTGCTTCTAGTTTCATCCGGTGCGGTGGCGGCTGGCTATCGTAAACTTGGTTGCTTGAATAGACCAACCTCCCTGCCGGAAAAACAAGCGGCTGCTTCGATAGGACAAGGGCTACTAATGGAGGCATACTCTGAACTACTTTTATCAAACGGGTACGTTGCCTCTCAAATTTTGATAACAAGAGAAGATTTTTCGGATGAAAATCGCTACAATAACGCGCGTAACACTGCAAATGTCCTTTTAGAGCGTGGTATTGTACCGATCGTCAATGAAAATGATACCGTAACGGTAAATAGATTGAAATTCGGAGATAACGATACACTCTCTGCCAAGGTGGCTGGTCTTGTGGATGCGGATATGCTACTTATCATGTCTGATATTGATGGCTTGTATGATGCAGATCCACGTAAAGATCCGGACGCCACACTGCTCAGAAAAGTGGAGGAAATCACTCCAGCAATTGAAGCAGCTGCAGGTGATTCGGGAAGTGCGGTTGGTACCGGCGGGATGAAATCCAAAATAGATGCGGTCAAGATAGCCATGGCATCAGGCATTCCCGCATTTCTAGGGAAGGCAGGTGTACCGAATATCCTGCTTCAGGCAGTCGAAAAACAAGCTGTTGGTACGTATTTTGAAACCAATGACACTACCATAAACTTGAATCATAAAAAGCAATGGATTGCATTCAATTCCGGTCCGGAAGGTGAAGTGATGTTGGCGGAGAATGCGGACATATCCATGCTTGGGAAGAAACGACTTCTGCCTTCAAGTATCAGCAAAGTGAAGGGCTATTTCCAGGAAGGATCTGTTGTGAGAATTCTGGATTTTGAAGGAAACCGTATTGGTTTGGGAGTTGTCAATTACTCATCCGAACAATTAAGAGAGTATGACCAGAGTGAAAACAACTATACAGAAGAAGTGGTAAAACATGATGATTTAGTATGTCATCTGGAAGATTCAATCCCTGTAGGAATATAAGATAGTCAAAAAAATAGGAGGAATTGGATGTCTTTAGTTATGGACATAAACGTAGAAGCACAAGCGAAGGAAGCGAAGAGAGCGGCTAAGGTGGTCAGCTTGCTGACAACCGAACAGAAGAATGCAGTATTGAAAGAAATAGCGAATACACTTGAAGGTAATGTGGAATATATTCTTAAAGCAAATGAACAGGATTTGGCCAAGGGCCGTGAAAAAGGTTATACGGAAGCATATATGGACCGCCTGGCACTATCTCCTGAGAGAATCGCTGATTTTGCAAATGGATTAAGGGAAGTTGCAGAACTGGAGGATCCTGTTGGAGATATTCTTTCTCACTGGACGCTCGATAATGGATTACAGGTGGAAAAAGTGAGAGTGCCGCTTGGCGTAATCGGCATGATCTATGAAGCGCGTCCAAATGTGACAGTCGATGCTACGGGATTGGCATTAAAATCAGGGAACGCCATCGTCCTGAAAGGCGGTTCTTCTGCCATCCATTCCAATCAGGCGATTGTAGACATCATGCACAAGGCATTGGAGACAACCTTGATACCGAAAGAGGCAGTTCAATTCATCTCCAGTACGGACAGGAAGGCAACAGAGCAGTTGTTCACTATGAAGGAGCATATAGATGTATTGATTCCACGAGGTGGAGCGTCCCTCATTAAAGCAGTGGTGGAACATGCAACGGTACCTGTTTTGGAGACAGGTGTGGGCAATTGTCATCTTTATGTAGATAAAGCGGCAGACTTGGAAAAAGCTAAGTCCATAATAGTAAATGCCAAAACCGACAGACCTGCCGTATGTAATGCAGCGGAAACATTAATTGTGCATGAAAATTGGTTTGATAAGAATAAAAAGGCACTCATTGATCTATTTAAGGACCATAACATTCAGGTACATGGGGATGAAGTAGTCGTACAAGAAATCCCTGGAGCTATTCCAGCTGGTGAGGAAGACTGGACTAACGAGTACCTCAGCTTGGATATTGCAGTGAAAATCGTTAAATCAATCGATGAAGCCATCGACCATATTGATGACTATGGAACCAAGCACTCTGAAGCAATCATCACAGAGGATATGGAAGCTGCCAGCAGATTTATGAAGCTGGTGGATGCTGCAGCGGTCTATCATAATGCTTCAACCAGGTTTACCGATGGAGGGGCATTGGGCTTTGGTGCAGAGATCGGCATCTCGACCCAAAAGCTTCACGCACGTGGACCGATGGGCTTGCCTGCATTGACTACTATTAAATATCAAATGACAGGCGATGGACAAATCAGATAAATGCAGAATATATTACAGCCGTATCTCTTTTAAGGGATACGGTTTTTTTCGGTTTTTGAAGGAATTTCATGTCTTATTGTGGAAGAATCATTCAAATGGTAGTAATATGGTAGTATCAAAATAACAACTTATCTACTATACATAGATTTATAGTGTGAATTTGTTACAAAGGATAGTGAAGTACAATCAAAACAAATATTTTTCTTGAAAGTATCATACAATTATCGATTTTTTTTCTATCTCTTACTGTGCTTACACTGTTGAGAAGAATCTTAGGGAAATACTACAAATTTCTTCATCTTTTCATTTTAGTCATTTTTTCATTGTTTTTTCTATTTGGTGTGACCTCCTACTCTGATCGCTTCTTTTGGATGATTTTTGGAGTCATTCTATTTGGGGTCATCCAAATTGTTCAGGCGATACCGGAGAATCAGAGGAATCGCAGTTATAGGACGGAAGGGGAATAAGTGGTCAGTGGTTCACTCTTGAGCGGAAAGACGCCTGAAAAAATCCAGGTGTCTTTTTTGTGTTTTCAACCATTAGAGGGATTTAATGGAAAGTGTCGAATTTAGTAGCATAAACTAAAAGGGGATAGATAGATGGAAAATAAAGTCGGGGGGATTTTGAGGATTATTGGTTTTGGAATTATCATTATCGGTTTCATCTGGGCATGGCAGGTTATATCTGAAACAGAAAGTTTTGGGCTTGGGGTCCCTTTATTTTTTGAAATGTTCGTAACCGGTATGGTTTTTATTGGATTTGCAGAAGTGATCAATCTTTTACATTCAATCAATAATAAAATAAAACCACTAGATAATGATGATATGGTTTATGTTGAGAAGAAAAGCCTTCCTGAAAATAAAAATCACTTTGAAGCTACCGGTTCAGCTGAAGCTGAGATAAGAGAATTTTATGCAAAACGTAACAGGAATGTTCAAGAGGTAAAGCCTACTCCGTTCCAAGACTTTTATATTGTTAATGTCGATGGAATTATTGTTCTTGTTGAACTTGGAGGATTCAGTCCTGAAGTTTATGCCAGTAATAATTGGCCAGCGGAAATCAAGGAATGGTATGAAGAGACCCACATAAATTAATAAAATGTCATGAAGGTGTCCCTGACTATATGAGACACCTTCGTTTGTATCATTCTACTCTCCACCTTTTATTCGGCTTTGGAATCCCGCTTTTTAAGGTATCTCCGTACTCCCCAATAGACAAGAATAGAAGCAGTAGCCAATAATAGCAGAATCGGTGAGTACCCTATAAGAAAAACAGCAAGGCCGGAGAAGAATGCCGTAATGGAGTTTAGGGAAGCGGCAAATGTTTTCTTTATCTTTTCGCCTGTCTTAAGATCCTCGTTGCCTTTCACATCAGGAATCGGGATAGAAACATCCATGAAGTTCATTTCCACTTCAGCAAATTCTGTTTTATTATCCAAGTATTTCATCCTGCCCATAACCTGTTCGATTTCTTCCTGTACGACAGATAAGTCACTTGAGATTTTGAGGAGGTCCTCTGTTTTCTCCGCTTTGCTCAAAAGGTCCAGCAGGCGTTCCTCCACCACTCTTTTCGCCTTCAATCTGGAGGTTAGATCCACATACTCTTCTGTGACGTCCTGACCGACCACTCTTTTTTCTATCACTTTACCAGAGTATTCTTCCAAGCCATCCAAAAAGGCTGTTAGGGAATCTGTTGGAATTCGAAGTGTAATGGAGCCGTAGTCCTGCTCATTGTTGGACGTGAAATTTACTTCCACAACATACCCCTTAAGTTCCTGAACGTTTTTTTCAACCTCATCAATCGATTCTCCGATGTCATCCACTTCTAGGGACACAGACGCATTGTACATCACCTTGCGTTCGTTGTTCACTCCCCCAGGTGCCATCTCTCCATCTTCTTCAACTCCAGCACTGTCATCCGTATCAGCCCCGATGCCACCTTCATAGGATTTCTCCCCGGAGGAGTCCATGGCATTGGATGATTCGCTAGAGTCATTGGAAGCACTGCATCCTGTCAATAAAAGTAATATAAAAGCTAAACCAATAAGTATTTTCTTTCCCATAAAATCACCCCTTTTAAAAAGTAGACGTGACTTATGTGATAAAGTTCCATAATATTTGGCAATTGGTTAAATATATTAGGCTACACAAAAAAAGAGAATCCTGAATAGAATTCTCGTGTAATTAATTGGATATATGGTTGGCGGGACTGCGTGGGAATCGAACCCACCTGGGACGGCACGCGCCCCACAAGCGGTTTTGAAGACCGAGACAAGCACCAGCATTGCAATCAGCCCCATTATTTAGACATATTTCATTTTACTTTTTCAACAAGGGATTTGCAATAATAATAGCGAAATAATCTAACAAGGAGGGAGCGATTGATATGAAACAGGAAAGCAAGATAATAGAAACCGGTTTTCCGAAAGGTATTGGAAAACCGGCAACAAGGGCGCTGGTAGCAGCAGGATACACGGAACTTGAAGATTTGACAGCAATTCAGGAGAAAGAGCTGTTGAAGCTGCATGGGGTTGGCCCGAAAGCGATTGGTATACTTCGAGTGGCTTTGGAGGAGAGAGGGCTTTCTTTTAAAAGTTGACGAAAAAATTAGAAAAATTAAATTATCCCATTTCAATCATTCCCAAACTCTTTTATAATAGGGGTATGTTTTTCGTAATGCGAAATATATTTTTGATTGATGGGGAGAGATATTATGACAAAAGTTATGAACAAGACCTTAACAAGAAGTGAAGTGCCTGTTGAACATACTTGGGACCTTCGAGACCTGTTTGAAACCGAGGAGAAATGGGAGGCTGAGCTGGCTGCCATTCCACAGGATCTTGAATCGGTTACGCAGTACAAAGGAAAAGTGGGAGAGAACGCGAAGACACTTCTGGACAGCCTTCTTGCCAAAGACGCTTTAGCTGAACGGATCACCAGAGTAATGACCTTTGCCAGTCTGCGTCAATCGGAGGATGGAACGAATCCGGTGAACCAGGCTAATTCGGCACGGGTTGCATCGATGTTAGGCGTTGTGCAATCGAATATTTCCTTCCTCTCCTCTGAAATTCTTGAGTTGGATGAAGAGACAGTAGAAGCATACATACAGCAAGAAGCAGGGTTAAAGGATTATAGTAAAACATTGCATGACCTGATGGCGACAAAACCGCATCGACTATCCCCGGAAGCGGAAGAGGTTTTGGCAGCCTTTGGGGAAGTGCACAATGCTCCTTATATGATCTACCTACGAAGCAAAACGTCGGATATGAAGTTCTCATCCTTCACAACGGATGATGGAACCGAACATCCATTGACTTTTAACTCTTATCCTTTTTATGAGGAATCACCGGATACCGAGATTCGTAGAAAAGCGTATGCCTCCTATACGAAAACATTGAATCAATATAAGAATACTTACGCAGCCACCTATGCGACAGAAGTGAAAAAGCAGGTCATTGAATCTCGTCTGCGAAAATATGAATCTGTAACAGACATGCTCCTGCATGATCAGGATGTATCAAAGGAGATGTACCATAACCAGCTTGATACGATTCAAACTGAATTGGCTCCACATATGCAGAGATTTGCAAGGCTCAAGAAGCGCCTGCTCGGATTGGACAAGATAACCTATTGTGACCTGAAAGCACCTCTTGACCCGGAATATAACCCGGAGATCACCTATGAGGAGTCCTCCAAGCTTATCTTGGAATCATTGGGGATCATGGGAGAAGAATATATGGAAATTATGGAAAGGGCGCTCTCGGACCGCTGGGTTGATTTGGCGGACAATGAGGGGAAAGCATCTGGTGCATTCTGTTCCAGCCCTTATGGCGTACACCCTTATATCCTGATTACATGGAACGATTCAATGAGAAATGCCTTTACTCTGACACATGAGCTTGGACATGCCGGGCACTTCAGTTTGGCTGGACGCTATCAGACAATGACGAATACCCGTCCGTCCAGATATTTTGTCGAGGCACCTTCCACCATGAATGAAATGCTATTAAGCCAGCATATCCTGGCCAAATCGAGCGATGAGCGCATGAGACGCTGGGTGATCTTGCAATCACTGGGAACGTACTATCATAATTTTGTCACGCATATCCTGGAGGGGGAACTTCAACGCAGAGTCTATGAATTGGCAGATAAGGGGACGCCAATCACGGCAAAACTACTATGCGAACAAAAAACAGAACTTCTGGCCAAGTTCTGGGGAGACTCGGTTGAACTTGATGAAGGAGCAGGCTTGACCTGGATGCGTCAGCCTCACTACTATATGGGTCTGTATCCTTATACGTATTCAGCCGGACTTACTGCTTCTACTGCTGCTGCACAGAGCATCCAGGAAGAAGGACAGCCTGCGGTGGATCGCTGGTTAGAAGCGTTGAAAGCCGGAGGTACCTTGAAACCGTTGGACATGATGAAACTAGCTGGTGTAGATATGTCCACCCCGGCACCGATCCAAAAGGCTGTCGCCTATGTTGGGCATCTAGTTGACGAACTAGAAAAAAGCTTCTGAAATTTTAATGAATTTCATTGACGATTATGGTTTTCTTGTATAAACTGTCTTAAGGATTCAGAATGAAGAGGGGGAAGAGTAATGGTGAGACGTTCTAACCAAGTGGATGGAGGCGTTATTCTTCTCTTTGATATTTAGAAGGACTAAAGGTGTTTTTGCCTTTAGTCCTTTTTATTTGGAAAAAGGGGTGTGTGCATGTATAAGAGAGTCATGATTAAATTAAGTGGAGGAGCACTCGCTGATCAAAGTGGAAACAGCTTTTGTCCAGAACGATTGGAGCATATCGCAAACGAGATACTTTCCATTGTGGAAAACGGGATAGAGGTGTCCATTGTCATCGGTGGAGGCAATATTTTTCGGGGAAGCATGGCGGATGCATGGGGCATCGACCGGGTAGAGGCGGATAATATCGGAACGCTTGGCACGATCATCAACAGTTTGATGCTGAGAGGGGTTCTAAAGAGTAAAACGGAAAAGGATGTCCGGGTCATGACATCCATAGCAGTTACTTCTGTAGCAGAACCGTATATCCGGCTTAGGGCGATGCATCATTTGGAAAAGGGCCATATTGTCATCTTTGGCGGAGGAAACGGGCAGCCTTTTGTAACAACCGACTATCCAAGTGTGCAGCGGGCGATTGAAATCAACTGTGATGCGATATTTGTTGCCAAACAGGGTGTAGATGGAGTATTTACAAGTGACCCTAAAACAACAAAGGACGCAAAAATGTATCGGGTATTGCATTATAATGATGTAATTAAAAATAATATCAAGGTGATGGACCAATCTGCACTGCTGCTGGCACGGGATTATAAGCTGCCTGTGCACATCTTCAACTTTGATGAAAGAGGGGCAATGGTCAGGATATGTATGGGTGAATCTATCGGGACGATAGTCAACAATGAGGAAACTGTCAAAAATCAGTATTGAAAAAAGTTTGCTTACAAAAAGCTGTCGCTACATTCTTCTTGTTAGTTTCCTAAGTAGAGATTAATATGGAAATGAGCAATTTTTCATCTACTATTCTGTAAAAACATGAAACCTTTTGAAAACTTGCTCGTAAATTTACCGTATTATTCAAAAAACTAATTTGAATTGGTGTAGGGGGTATTGGGATGTCCTTTTTTAACAAGGCATTGGCGAGTATTGGGATTGGTGCAGCAACGGTAGATACCAAATTGGTGAACGACCGTTTGATTCCAGGTGAAGAAGTAAGAGGTATCGTAAAAATCAAAGGCGGTTCAACCGAGCAGCAGATTGATACCATCTATTTATCTCTTGTCACAACTTATATAAAAGAATCCAATGACACGAAGGTACAAAAACAAGCAACTATCGAATCTATTAAACTTGTGGATCCTTTTACAATTGGTCCGAACGAAAAGAAGGAGTTTCCTTTTCAATTTGTCCTGCCTTATGAAACTCCCGTCACGATGGGAAATACAAAGGTCTGGATCCAAACAGGGCTCGATATTAAAAATGCCGTTGATCCCTCAGACAGAGATTTTATCGACGTGATGCCCTCCACTATCATTTCTGCAGTTCTTAAGGCTGCCGCCGATATCGGATTCCGCCTTAGAAAAGTGGAATGTGAAGCGGCACCTTATCGCTTGAAAACACGTCAACCCTTTGTCCAGGAATTCGAACTTGTTCCAACGTCCGGTGCGTACCGTGGCAGATTGGATGAAATAGAATTTATGTTCCTTAATCAGACAGATAACCAAGTGGACGTTTGGATGCAGGTGGACCGTAAAGCAAGAGGATTGGGAAGTTTCCTTTCTGAAGCGTTGGAAATGGACGAATCACATGTGAACTTCACGGTAACGAAACAGGACCTGCCAAATATAGAACAGAAGCTGATGAGCATTATTCAAAAATATAGCTGATCAATCAAAAAACAGATGTGGAGCAATCCGCATCTGTTTTTCTGTATTTTAGGAGCTGCATCGCGATTATTTTCGTTTCTCCTATAAATTGATATAATGAACCTACTAAGACACGATGCTGGAGGAAGAGATTGGATTTATTTTGTACGAAACACAAAAAGAGATTGGCAGAGCGCTATGACGAGAAAAGCACTTTCATAGAAGCATACTGTGTCGACTGTGAAATGGAGCAGAGATACCAATCCCTACTGGAACTTTCCATGGATGAGCGCAAACAGGCAGTAAGGAAATTTTCCTATAGAAGCGGCATCATCATTGCCGTAGGATTTGTGGCAATTATTGTCCTGCCATTACCTATACCAATAAAAATTATCGCATTTTTCATTTTCAGCGTATTTATATTTAAGTTCCTGATCGAGCCTCTATATTTTGAACCTTCCACCAAGAAACCTATTTGGGAAGATGTACGGGCGAAAGCCTTAAATCAGAGCAGCATTCAGGCAAATAAAGTGGATAATGTGAAACGGCAATGGAAAAAGGGCTTTTTGCAGGAACGTAAAAATAAGAAGTGGACAGAGGAAGAGTGGCAGCAGTATCTGCGGCAGTTTTATAAAAAAAATTAAGGCAGGGACGTCCACCTATACAAGCTAAAACATGCTGTCATACCTTAAATTAAAAGGGGTGACATAAATGGCGTGTTTTATCAAGAAGGTAATTATCGAGAATGTGAGTGGCGGAATCGTGAATTTCGGGAATATTTTTAAGGTTTGCCCAATGGCTGAAGAGACAGGTGTGACAGGTTCCGGCAGCGGGAACGTTGGGAATAACATCAAAACATTCACGAAGATCAGTGTTGTGAAAGTATGCGGGAAAAAGAACGTTAAGTTTATTGATGAAATAGGTGAGGATACTGACTAAACACTTTACGATCGGGATGGCCGGTCATATCGATCACGGAAAAACCACGTTAACTAAAGCTTTAACCGGAGTGGACACAGATCGTTTAAAAGAGGAAAAGGAGAGGAAAATCTCCATCGAACCCGGGTTTGCACCATTGCTTTTAAGTGATGGATCCATCGTGTCTGTGGTCGATGTACCTGGCCATGAGCGATTTATCAGGCAAATGATTGCAGGGGTTTCCGGCATTGATCTTGTCATTCTTGTCATCGCTGCAGATGAAGGGGTCATGCCTCAAACAAAGGAACATCTGGAAATCCTGAAATTTCTCCAGGTGAAAAAGGGCATGGTGGCATTCACTAAAATAGACAAAGTAGATAAGGAGTTCCTTGATCTTGCGACAGAGGAAATTATGGAGGAGCTTACTGGAACTATTTTTGAAGGTGCCCCAGTTGTATATGTGGACAGCTTGAAAAAGGAAGGGATTCCCGAGTTGAAGCAAATACTCCAAAAGGAGTTGGAAGTTTTACAGGAAAAGCATATTACAGGCAATTTCCGGCTACCGATCGACCAGGTTTTTACATTGAAGGGACAAGGTACGATTGTCAGGGGTACGATAACAGAAGGTAAGATTAACAACGGGGATACCGTTGAAGTATTGCCGAGAAGGCAAGTCGCAAAAGTAAGGCAGCTTCAAGTACATAACAAGCAGGTGGAACAAGCCGTTGCCGGTCAGCGGGTTGCAGTAAATCTCTCCGGATTAAGCAAGGATAGCATAGAGCGCGGGGATGTGCTCGCTCACGAAAATACATTTGATACAACCGATACCGTTGATGTATCCCTCCATATGGTGGAAAATCTTCAATATCCAATAAAACAGAGGAGTCTTGTAAAAGTTCATACAGGTACTGCGGAAGTCCTGGGTAAGATCGTCTTTTTTGATCGAAATGAATATGACGGCCACTTAGAAGAAGAGGTGCTATGCCAGCTTCGTCTAGACGAGCCCATTACGTGCAGCAGGGGAGATAAAATTATCCTCAGGAGACCAACTCCAGTAGAGACCGTAGGGGGAGGATGGATCATTCAATCAAAGGGATCTGTCTATAAATTTGGTCAAACAACCGTTGATACTCTAAGAAGAATCAAACAGGGTACACCTGAAGAAAGGGTAAGAGAGGCTTTTTCTAGAAGTGACCTGCTTTCAATCGAGAATCTGAAAAGGGAAGCGGGATTAGAGAATAGCGTTCTCATGCAGCTTGAGGCGCAAGGGCTTGTTGTGAATGTCACTAGTGGACTATATGCCTTTGAGCCGATGTTAAAGGAAAAAAAGCGTCAGTTGGCTGGTCGTATTCGTGAATATCACGTTATGCACCCCTTAAGGCTTGGAATTCCAAAGGCTGAAGTCTTTTCTGAATTCAGTTTAATCATTTCAATGGAGCTACTTGAGTTTCTTCTGGGAAAAATGGAAGAGGCTAAATGTGTACGAAAGAAGGATAATCTATTGTATTTGGAAGGGTTCGTGCCAAGCTACCCAAAGCAGTGGCAGAAAAGAATGGAACAGGTAGAGCGGGAGCTTGCGTCGTCTAAGATAACTCCACAGCCGTTCATCCAGTACTGTGAAAAAGCTGGTCTGCCTGAAAAAGAAACCCATGACTTGAAATATTTCCTTCTTAGACAAATGAAAGCTTATCCTTTGGATGATGCACATCTGATTAATGGACATGAATTTCATGTGGCTGTTGACTATTTGAAAAGTCAAACAGAGGAAGAGGTTGAATTAAGCGAAATAAAAGAAATGCTGCAGCTTTCCAGAAAATATCTGATTCCTTTCGTTGAGCTGATGGATGCCCTTGGGGTTACAGAGAGAGAAGGAACCAAACGCAGGTGGCTATAACAGAAAAAGAGCAATCCCTTAAATTTAAGAGGGATTGCTCATTTTTAATCAATAAGGATAAGTTTTTCATCAGGCGCTACAACTTCACCGATAATGGCAGCTGTGAGATTCCTTTTTGCAAGCAAATCCAGATATAGTGCCGCCTCATCCTTAGGGAGGCTTACAAGCAGTCCTCCGGAAGTGATTGCATCACACAGGACAAGCTGCTGCTCCTCCGTAATGTTAGAGGCATAACTTACATCGGACTTGAGCCATTCATGGTTAGCCTTGGAACCACCAGGAACAACTCCCTCAGCGGCAAGTTCAAATGTTCCTGGAAGTACGGGAATGCTGTCCAAATATATATGTAGACTAACACCGCTACCTCTGGCCATTTCACTTGCATGTCCCAATAAACCAAATCCTGTAACATCTGTCACGGCATGTGGGGTGAAGTGCTGCAATTCTTCTGCAGCGGTTTTATTGAGTTCACTCATGACCGCTGTCACAAGCTCTATTTGATCAACTGTTGCTTTGCCTCTTTTGATGGCAGTCGTCAGTATACCCACACCGATCGGTTTTGTCAGGACAAGCACATCTCCAGGTTTTGCACCGACATTTTTCCAAATACGTTCAGGATGCACAAAGCCTGTAACAGAGATGCCGAATTTCGGCTCCTGGTCATCGATGGAGTGTCCACCAACAATGACTGCACCCGCCTCTTTCACCTTGTCAAATGCACCCGCTAAAATCTGATTTAGAATGGAAGGACCCAATTTCTTAATCGGGTATCCCACGATATTTAGTGCCGTCTTCGGAACTCCGCCCATTGCGTATACATCACTTAGTGCGTTGGCGGCAGCAATCTGACCGAACTTATATGGATCATCCACCACGGGGGTAAAATAATCGACGGTTTGAATCATAGCAATATCTTCAGTCACTTTATAGACTCCAGCATCGTCTGAAGTGGCGAATCCCACTAACAGATTCGGATCCTCTAAATTGGAGGGCATATCACGCAAAACTTGCGTGAGGTCACTTGGACCAAGTTTGCATCCTCAGCCTGCTTTTGTTGAAAGTGAAGTTAAACGGATCTTTTCGTGTTCACTCATTTGGACCACCTCCTGCTAGTTTAAGTATAGTCAGTAGTGAAAATGATTTCCACTAATTAATTTTCATATTTTTGCGAAAAACGGATGCTTGTATTACAATTAAAGTAAGCGCTGACAAAGATGCCAGCTCTTGTAGTACATCATGCATTAGGAGGAAAATTCATGACAAATTTCAAAGTATCCATCGAATTCTGCATGCAGTGAAACTACGCACCAAAAGCCGCGAGTTTCGCGGAATCACTTTTTACCCATTTCCGTACCAGTATCACTTCCATGGAACTCATTCCAAGTTCAGGAGGAGTTTTTGAAGTGAAGGTGGATGGAGAGACGGTTCATTCCAAAAAAGAAACAGGAGTCTTCCCGAAAGCGGAAGATGTCATTGCAAAATTGGAAAAAGGCTGAGAGGAGGGATATCCCTTCTCTTTTCCGTTTTCTGCTCTTCTATCCCGCACATGCTATAATAGTGGAAAAAATCCTTAAAGTCAGGTGAAATAGATGAAAAATAAAAGTTTCCGGGATATTCCCCCCGTTCATGAACTGCAACGGGATGCGATGTTTATACGGTTAAGGCAAAAATACAATGTTCAAGATGAAGTAATGACGGTTCATATTCGTAAAGCCTTAGAAGGCGTGCGTTCAGATATTATTAACGGAATTGTCGTCAGTGGGGAAATGACTGAAATCATCTGGAAAACGGTTGAAAAGATGCTGAATGAAGCGGACGGCAATCGTTTGAAACGAGTAATAAATGGGACGGGTACTATTTTACATACGAATCTTGGTCGTGCAAGATTAAGCAAGGAAGCGATTAACCGTGTGGCAGAAGTTGCCGCAAACTATTCCAATCTGGAGTATGACATCGAATCAGGGACTCGCGGGTCGAGGCATGACCTGGTGGAAGACTTGATCAAACAGGCTACTGGAGCTGAAGCGGCAATGGTGGTCAATAATAATGCGGCAGCCGTTTACTTTATATTGAAAACCTTTGCCAAAGGAAAAGAGGTAATAGTATCCCGTGGGCAGCTGGTGGAGATCGGTGGATCCTTCCGCATTTCCTCGATCATGGAAGAGAGTGGCGCAAAGCTTGTGGAAGTAGGAACTACCAACAAAACACATGTTAAAGACTATTCTGACGCATTGAATGATGAAACTGCGATGCTTTTGAAAGTTCACACGAGCAATTTCAAGACAATTGGATTCACCAAGATGGTCTCTACCGAGCAGCTTGTTGAGATTGCAGGTACTCTTGATGAGGTTATGGTTTATGAGGATTTAGGAAGCGGGGTACTATATGATTTTGCCAAAGAGGGCATTGGGGAAGAGCCGGTTGTGCATAAGGTTCTTGAAACAGGTGTAGATCTAGTTTCTTTTAGCGGTGATAAGCTGCTTGGCGGTCCGCAGGCAGGAATTATTGCTGGCAAGAAAAAATATATCGATCAACTGAAAAAGCACCAATTGGCCAGAGTCCTGCGGGTGGATAAGATGAGCTTCGCCGCTTTGGAAGCGACTTTTAAAGCGTATCTGAATCACCGCCCCAATGACATCCCTACAGTGAGAGATATGCTACAGTCTCTGGAGGAGGTCAGGGAGAAAGCTATTCAGTTCTGCGACGCCGTTGCCGGGTGGAATAGTTTTCAGGCTGAAATTATTAGTGAGTATTCCATGGTAGGCGGAGGGACGATGCCAGATGTAACGATACCTACCTATGCCGTGAGGTTGAAACATGAATCACTTGCTGCACATTCCTTGGCCGAAAAATTAAGAAAAGGGACTCCAAGCGTGATAGTCCGAACAAGTGGGGACAGTACCCTACTCGATTTCCGAACCATCACCGATGGAGAGCTCCCTGATCTGATTAAAGCAGTGGACAGGCTTACATATCGTGACTAGAATTATGCTTTTGACGGGTATGATTGCGGTTCTTCACCTTATGTGATCCGCTTAAAGGCTCTGGTTGGCCGGAATTTTGGTTACCTTTTGGCTGGTTTCTTACCATGTCTTTATGGTCGTTTTTGTTCATTTTGATCTCCTCCTTTGCTGTTAGTTTTTGATAAATGGCGTTCATTATGCAGATGGAATTTACGTATACTTTTTTGAAATATGGGCAGTCTAGTTAGAGCTATTATTTTCTATCTGGAGGAGTGAACCCGCATGCCATACCATAAAGATAAACAGCAGGCTTTTCAAGCAGCTCAGCAAGGAACAGAACAGGCAAGGGACGTATATGAGGCGATAGTAAGAAATGACCCGAATTATGGCCACGATTTCAAGCGCCTGGAAAATGAAGTGAATGAAGCGATGGAACAGATCAACAATGCTTTGGAAGTGGCTTCTGAAACACAGCGTCCACAATTGATGCAGTTCCAGCAGGATTTGCAGACGATTTTGCAGCAAGGGAATAATCAAGAGTAAGAAGGAAGCTGCTTTGGACTTTGGGGTCCGGGGCAGTTTTTTTATTGCTATGTGGGAGGAAACATGGCTGTGGCGGATGATGGGATTTTTGCCGTGGAATGACAGGTGAAAGGCGCGTCAATGGGGTGATGAAGAGCTTTTTGCTTATGAATAGCAAGTGAAAGACGCTTCATTGGGTTGATGAAGAGCTTTTTCACTAAAATCAAAGGTGAAAAGTCCATCATCGAGTTTATGAAGGCCCTTTCGCCACTCAATCCCAAGCAAAAAGTCCATCATGGAGTTTATGAAGGACCTTTTGCCACCCAAACCCAAGTAAAAAGTCCATCATGGAGTTTATGAAGGACCTTTTGCCACCCAAACCCAAGTAAAAAGTCCATCATGGAGTTTATGAAGGACCTTTTGCCACCCAATCCGAAGCAAAAAGTCCATCATCGGGTTTATGAAGGCCCTTTTGCCACCCAAACCCAAGTAAAAAGTCCATCATGGAGTTTATGAAGGACCTTTTGCACCAAAATCAAAGGTGAAAAGTGCATCATGGAGTTTATGAAGGCCTTTTTGCCACCCAATCCCAAGCAAAAAGTCCATCAATGAGTTTATGAAGGCCCTTTCGCCACCCAATCCCAAGCAAAAAGTCCATCATGGAGTTTATGAAGGCCCTTTTGCCACCCAATCCCAAGCAAAAAGTCCATGATGGAGTTTATGAAGGCCCTTTCGCCACCCAATCCCAAGCAAAAAGTCCATCATACAGCCGATGAAGGCCCTCTCACCATCAAAATCACACTAAAAAGGCCTTCATCCCACCGATGAAGACCGCAACCAATCCATAACTAACCTACTTATCCTATATCCTACTGGTTCTTCTTACGCTTTTTATTATTCTGTTTCTGTGCTTCCGTCAATGGTTCATTGGAGAATTCTTCATTATATCCTGCACCCTTGCCTTGAGCTCCGGCTGCATTCATCCCCTCGATAACGTGGTTCGCCTTTCTTTTTGCCATTATCCATCACCTCCTACATTTATCATTACCAGCAGAAATCCACACATGTATTTGTCGAATATTATGAAAGATAAGTGTAACTTATGTGATTTGATAACTTTATTGATATTTACTTATGAGAAATGTTGTATTAAGATAATATCGTAAGGACTATTCGGTGGGAGAAACAACTCGAAAATTGTCTCAAAGAAAAACAATCGCAAACGCTTTCCGAAGCGATAAGCCTGTTTTTCAATGCCTATTAATTGTTCATAGCGAGGTCCTATTAAACTATGAGTAGCAGGGGGTAATACATATGACGAAGCAAGATGTTTTCAATGCACGTGCATCTTTCGATGTGAACGGCAAAACGTATCATTACTATTCTTTGCAAGCGCTTGAAAAAGCGAATGTTGGTAACGTATCACGCTTACCATATTCCATTAAGGTATTATTAGAATCCGTTCTACGCCAGGTAGACGGACGTGTCATTACAAAAGAACACGTTGAAAACTTAGCAAAATGGGGAACAGACGAGCAAAAGGAAGTGGATGTACCATTCAAGCCTTCTCGTGTAATCCTTCAAGACTTCACAGGGGTACCGGCGGTTGTTGACCTTGCGTCTTTACGTAAAGCAATGGCAGACGTTGGTGGAGATCCTCAGAAAATCAACCCTGAAATTCCGGTTGACCTTGTAATTGACCACTCTGTACAGGTTGACAAAGCAGGAACAGCTGATTCCCTTGATTTCAACATGAAGCTTGAATTCGAACGTAATGCTGAGCGTTATAAATTCCTAAGCTGGGCAAAGAAATCTTTTGACAACTACCGTGCAGTGCCACCAGCAACTGGTATCGTTCATCAAGTTAACCTAGAGTACTTGGCAAACGTGGTTCACGGTGTGGAAGAAAATGGTGAGTTATTAGCTTTCCCTGACACACTTGTTGGTACTGACTCCCATACAACGATGATCAACGGTATCGGTGTTCTTGGATGGGGTGTAGGTGGTATCGAAGCAGAAGCAGGAATGCTTGGGCAGCCTTCATACTTCCCAGTGCCGGAAGTTGTAGGGGTTAAATTAACTGGTTCTTTACCAAATGGAACTACCGCTACTGACTTGGCGTTAAAAGTTACGCAAGTTCTTCGTAAACATGGTGTAGTTGGTAAATTTGTTGAGTTCTTCGGTCCTGGTGTTTCCGAGCTTCCGCTTGCAGATCGTGCAACGATTGCAAACATGGCACCTGAATATGGAGCTACATGCGGTTTCTTCCCAGTTGACGAGGAGTCCTTAGACTACATGCGTTTAACAGGAAGAGACGAAGAGCAAATTAAGCTTGTTGAAGAATACTGCAAAGCAAACGGATTGTTCTTCAGCCCTGATGCTGATCCTATCTACACTGATGTAGTGGAAATCGACTTGGCTGAAATCGAACCAAACCTTTCCGGACCTAAGCGTCCACAAGACCTTGTGCCCCTATCCATGATGCAGGAAACTTTCCGCAATGCGTTGGTAGCACCACAAGGAAACCAAGGCTATGGCATGACTCCTACTGATATCAACAAAGAAGTAGAAGTTACGCTTGCTAATGGTGATAAAACAACAATGAAAACAGGATCGATTGCGATTGCGTCCATCACTTCCTGTACGAATACTTCTAATCCATACGTATTGATTGCAGCAGGTCTTGTTGCGAAAAAAGCGGTGGAATTAGGATTGAAGGTTCCAAGCTTTGTAAAAACTTCCTTGGCGCCTGGTTCGAAAGTAGTAACAGGCTATCTTCATGATTCCGGACTTCAACCTTACCTGAACGATCTTGGCTTTAACATCGTTGGTTATGGCTGTGCTACATGTATCGGTAACTCCGGTCCATTAGCCGATGAAATCGAAGAAGCAGTTGCGGAAAATGATCTTCTTGTCACTTCTGTACTTTCCGGTAACCGTAACTTTGAAGGACGTATCCATCCACTTGTAAAAGGTAACTACCTTGCATCTCCACCACTTGTTGTGGCATATGCACTTGCTGGAAATGTAGATGTTGATCTTCAGAACGACGTACTAGGCAAGGACAAAGACGGTAACGATGTATTCTTCAAAGACATCTGGCCATCCCAAGATGAAGTGAAGGAAGTAGTAAAAGCTACTGTAACTCCTGAATTGTTCCGTAGAGAATATGAAAGAGTATTTGATGACAACGAGCGTTGGAACCAAATTGAGACTTCCGATGAAGCACTATATTCATGGGATAATGATTCCACATACATCCAGAACCCGCCATTCTTTGAAGGGTTGACTCCTGAAGCAGGAACTGTAGAACCACTTTCAGGATTGCGTGTAGTTGGTAAGTTCGCGGATTCCGTAACAACTGACCATATCTCACCAGCTGGTTCCATTGGGAAAGATACGCCTGCAGGTAAATACTTGCAAGCTAACGGTGTTACTCCACGTGAGTTCAACTCCTACGGTTCCCGTCGTGGAAACCATGAAGTAATGATGCGTGGAACGTTTGCGAACATCCGTATCCGTAACCAAGTGGCTCCAGGTACTGAAGGCGGCTGGACGACTTACTGGCCAACTGGCGACGTAATGTCCATCTATGATGCTTGCATGAAGTACAAAGAGGACGGAACTGGCCTAATGGTTATCGCTGGTAAAGACTATGGTATGGGAAGCTCACGTGACTGGGCTGCAAAAGGAACAAACCTGCTTGGAATCAAGACTGTCATTGCGGAAAGCTTCGAAAGAATCCACCGCAGCAACCTTGTTCTTATGGGCGTATTACCTTTACAGTTCAAAGACGGCGAAAATGCTGAGATCCTTGGCTTGACTGGTACAGAAACATTTGAAGTGGCTGTTGATGAGACAGTAAAACCACGTGACTTTGTAAAAGTTACAGCGACTGACGAAGATGGTAACAAGAAAGAGTTTGAAGCACTTGTTCGTTTCGACAGCGAAGTGGAAATCGATTACTACCGTCATGGTGGTATCTTAAGAATGGTATTACGTGACAAGTTAAAAGCGTAATGCTGCAAAAAAGAAGCTGGCCCCTCCAGATGGAGAGGCCAGCTTTTTTTCATCCAATCACATTTGTTATAAAATAGACACATGAAGAATCAAAGGAAAGACATGAATATGATTTAATTAAAGTAAACGAGGTAAATAAGATGGATGCAATTCAATTAGGACCGCTTCTTCTCAAAAAATCAATCCTTGTCCTTCTTTTCTCTTTTCTCCTTGCATATTTATATATGGCCATCATATTTAAAAAACATCCTGAGACATTAAGGATCATGGAGCAACATCTGATGAACGCGGCCTTATGGTGGATTTTAGTGTTTAAATTTAGTATTCTTCTCTTTAGACCGTCTATTATCTGGACCAATCCATTTGGGATTATATTTTTCACCGGAGGGACTAAAGGGATTTATCTGGCGAGCATTGTAGCGTTTTTCCTTTTCTATTGGAAAGCGTATCGCGCAGGTTTACATATGAGACAACTGACAATAACAGTCATCGTAAGTGCCGCTATTGTGTTGGCGAGCTATTATGGAATGATGTACTTCATATAAAGGATGGAGATCTTGTGAAAAAAATAATTGCTATTGCCTTTTTGGTGGCTTTGAGCGGATATGCGATATTCCAGGTCTTTGCTGAAAAAGACCCAGCAGTCGGGGTTAAAGAGGGAGAAATGGCCAGAGATTTCGAATTGACCACACTTGATGGCAAAACTGCCAAGCTTTCGGATTATAAGGGGAAAAAGGTAATCCTTAATTTTTGGGCGACTTGGTGTGGACCATGCCGAGCCGAAATGCCTGAGATGCAGAAGTATTCGGAAGAGAATAAAGATGTGGAAATATTGGCCGTAAACCTGACTACTTCAGAGCCTGGAATTGATAATGTACAGGAGTACGTCGAAGAGGGTGGCTATACCTTCACTATTCTCCTCGATCAGGAAGAAATGTTCCGTTATTACGACGTATTGACCATGCCTACGACATTCTTCATTGATACGGAAGGAATCATCTCCTACCGACATCTTGGACCAATGACTTATGAGTTGATGGAAGAGCAAGTAAAGAAAATGAACTGATGATAAAAAGGAGCAGACCGCAATTTAATGTTCTGCTCCTTTTAATATTTCCATCTGTAGTGACCTGTAATGGGCGATTTAAAGGAAGATAGCTTTACTTCCGCAGCAAATGGGTAGGTATTGTGAATCAAGTAGGGGGTGCCGTCCTTTGCTCTTCTGTCGGAAACTATTCCTACATGATCAAAGTCCCCTCCCAGGAAAACTACAATGTCCCCAGGCTGCCATTGCTTCAGGTTCTCCACATCGCTTCGGTTCAACTCCGTTGTCAACGATTCAGTAAACCTTTGGAAAAAGACGTCCTGATTGGGTACTCTCCGGAAATCAATATTTGGGTCAGGATTTCCGCCAACACGGGGATATAGGTCCATATTTTCCGCTATATCCTTATCCATCAAGTCCTTCAGGTTGATGGATGCTCCCATTAATCCCCGCCAAATAACATCTGTACATACTCCTTCTTCCTCGGGGGGATATCCTCCATCGTAATAAACGCTTTTATAGGAGGTACGCCGATCAACTTCGCCACGAGCTGTCCTAACAACATCAAGCGGATCGGGGGTATCATTGCCATTAACATCTGCTTCTGAAAATTCTGCTGGCACCTCGACCTCATTGCCAAGAGGAAACTCAACATGGAAGCCTATATGATCTAGAATAATCCCGTCTCGGAAGAAGAAAAGAAAAGCTGTAAGACCTATTGCTACTACAGCAAAAATTGAAAAAAGTTTTTTCTTCAACAGCTTCACCCCGGATAAAAAAGTTCTTAGTTTTATCCATATTTTAACACAGTTTCAGATTTTGTCTCTTCAAAAATGCTTCAATCTGCTTGATATGGTGATCATCATGTTCTACAAACATCGCCATAAATGTTTCAGGCGAAAATGATCTCTTTCCTTTTCCGATTGTAAATGCTGTATCCGCTGGTATTGCCTCTATTTTATGAAGCAGACTCTCTCGTGTTAATGCAAACTCATTTAATAATTCATTTGTGGATGTAAATTCAATAATACGCTTCATGGCTTTTTCGTTATAGGTATCATGATCTGGAAATTCAGGAAGAGCAGCACCTTCAAACATCTCTGGTACCATAACATCAAGCAAAAATTTGTCCCAGTAATAAATATGGCCGATAATTTCTCTGATGCTCCACTTTCCGTGCTCGGTTTCTTTCGTTAATTTTTCTTCAGGTAAAGTATGAAGGGACAGAAAATAATTTCTGTTCTTCTCGTATTTCTTCCGTTTACTCATATTAATACATCCTTTCGAAATTTTCTCACTTCTTTACTATATCGTAAGTATTAAAAACGGACAAGAACATATATTCGTGTTTCTTAGCTGGTTCTATCTACCAGTTTCCATACTGTTGAAAACGGTTATATCTTGATTAACTGGCATAAATATCCCCATTTGAAAAAAATTACTCCTAGAAAAGCTTCTATTGACTGAAAATTTCAAGATTTGTCGGAAAGTTATCATAATTTTAAAGAATTATGGACATTAATACTATTACAATAATAAGTAAGTAGGTGATATTATGAGAAGGATACGAAAACGTTCTTTTGAAGAGCTTGTGTTGGAAAATAAGCAGTTGTTGCTAAAAGATGAGGAAGCTCTTCGTAAGATTGAAGACCGTCTGGAAAAGAAGATGTTGAATAAGGCAGAATAACTTTCAAATATTTCTTGTTATGATTATCCCTCCACTTAGAGATAGTAAAAGTAGGAGGGATGTTTTTATGAGTAATCCAAAAGGAAGCAGAAAGCATTTTATGCCAAACCATATTGGTACACAACCGCAGGAAGCGGGAGGCAATAAGGGGAAGCAGATGCAGGACACTTCAGGCAAACATGCTCAAGTCATTCAGACTAAGGGCGAGTAGACTATCCAATTTTTTCAAGTGTGTAAACCGTTAAAGATGCGCAAACTAGAAGTTGTAGTATATCTTCATGATACCAGGGAGGCGTTAAGCAATGGCTGAAAACCAACAACACCGTGCAAACCCGGATGATCGCAGTGACAATGTAGAGAAACTACAGAGCATGGTCCAGAATACGATTGAAAATATCGAAGAAGCTCAGGAATCCATGCAGTTTGCCGGTCCAGAGGAAAGAGAGCAGATTGAAGCGAAAAATCATCGTCGTGAAGAAAGCATTGCAGCATTCCGTTCCGAAATAAAGGACGAAGCTAGCTCTCGTGAAAATGGATTTCAGTAATCTATAGGACAAAAGGTGGGCATTTTACAATGCTCATCTTTTTTGATGTGGAAAAAAATTCATTTATGGTATCATAATAGGATACTTTCTAAGCAAATGGGGGAAAGAGGATGTTAGTATCAAAGAAAGAAATAGAAGTAAGATACGCAGAAACGGATCAAATGGGTGTGGTATATCATGCCAACTATCTCGTATGGATGGAGCTCGGCAGAACGCAGCTTATCAAAGATCTTGGATTCTCCTACGCTCAAATGGAGCAGGACGGGGTCATCTCACCTGTCATTGATATAAATGTCACCTATAAGAAACCGCTTCGCTACGGGGAAGTGGCGACGATTCAAACATGGATCGAAACCTACGATGGATTCAGGGTCGTGTATGGCTATAAAGTGTTGACACCAGATGAAGAGATCGCCCTTATCGGCAGCTCTTCACATGTCTGCGTAAAAAAGGACAACTTTAAGCCAATCATTATCCGTAAAAAATATCCGGAGTGGCATAAGGCTTACGAGAATGCGAAAAAGCAAGGAGAGTAAAATATGGCCTTCGGGATTGCTCGGGAAGAACTGAAAAAGTGGAAGGAGCAAGTCTCCAATGGGAAGATGGCATTTATCACTCATTATTGGATCCATCCACGTTTTGAGGGCATTAAGACTGTTACAAAGGCGGGCTGCAGTGACCTGGAAAAGCTGATTGCATGGGGGCATTCCTACGGCCTGAAGGAAGAGTGGATACATAATCGTGACCAATACCCTCATTTTGATCTGATTGGCGACAAACAGCTGGAGATTTTAATCTCTGAAAATCAGGTGGATCAAATAGAGCGTTTTTTTCAAAAAGAAAAGAATTAGGACAGTTTCATCCTAATTCTTTCTTTTCATTCATAACCGAATTTGGGCTCGTTCAATTCTTCGTCCATCGTTATATGCAGGTCATGGCCATCAAAGTACCATTCGTCCTTTTCTTCTACAAAGAATGTAAGGCCATCCTGTTCGACGCTTGCTGCTGGCTGATCGGGATTTTCCTGTACAATTCCGAGTGAAAATCCTTTTTGGACGGTGCTGCAGCCGCCATAACGGATATGAAAGCGGATAGAGTCGCCACTTTTAAGGTCCAGTTCATTTTTATACCAGTCTACTGCCGGTTGAGACATTGTCATTTTCATAAGAGCAACTCCTTATCGATCGATTGCATGGATTTTTTTATGGCTTTGGAGTTTCCATTTGAAAAAATACATGGTCTTTATTTACTTTCTTATTATAACTAATTTCCACAAGATGAACCAAACGAAACCACTTAGGGGGAAAGATATGGAACTGCCATACACAATATGCTTTATACAGTGCGAAGATTCCATTCTATTGCTACATCGAAACAAAGCTCCGAACAAGGGGAAATGGAATGGTGTTGGAGGAAAAATAGAAAAAGATGAAACCCCATATTATGCCGTTTTCCGTGAAACATTGGAGGAGACTGGTTTATTAATCAAAGATCTAACCTTTCGGGGAGTTGTATCCTGGAATAACAAAGGCGGGATGTATGTCTTTACCGGAACGGAAATGGAAGGAATCCTCAAGGACGGCCCTGAAGGCATATTGGAATGGAAGAGTCTTGAATGGATCAAAACTTCAGATCAGGTGGTAAGTAATATGCCTCTCTTTTTGCCTGAAGTATTAGGAGCGGAACCTCCAAAAGAGCATGCATTCACCTATTCGGTCGATGGGGAAATAATGGATTATCAAATGAAAAAGCTGTCACCATCAATAGTTGAATCTGCGGAAAAGCAATCAAGTTTCGTTTCAGTTGGTTCTGCATATTAAAGGGGACGTTCTGGATTTAGTTTTTTCATAATTCGCAATATGGAGGTCTGTAATGTGAAAAGAGTGGACGTGGCATATGTGATTCTCCTTAGCGAGAACAAAGAGAAAATCCTGATGGTGAAGAATAAAGGAAGGAAAGGGTCTTATTTCACATTACCAGGAGGAGCAGTTGAGCCAGGGGAAATCCTCGCGGATGCTGCAAGAAGGGAAGCCATGGAAGAAACGGGTCTGATTATAGAGCCGAAAGGGCTGGCAGGGGTTTCCGAGGCTTTTTTTGAGGAAAGAGGCCATCAGGCTGTATTCTTCTATTTTCATGCAGAGAAAAAGAGCGGGGAAATCGGGATATCTTTTCCGGATGAAATAGAAGAAGTTGTATGGATGGATTTAGCTCAAGCGAAAGAGTACATAGGAATACCAAGTATTGATGAAAGCATTCCCTATAATTTTCAAGGGGTAAAATAGATAGTTTACAAGGAGAGGGAGAACAAAATGACCATAAAAAGAGCAGGGTTAGACCAACTAAAGGAAGCGGCACATCTATTCAATCTTTACCGAGTGTATTATGAACAAAAATCAGATATAGAAGGAGCGGTCAATTTTCTTCAAGAAAGGTTCTCCAATGAAGAATCTGTCATCTTTCTGGCTTATGAACAGGAGCAGGCAGTTGGTTTCACCCAGCTATATCCGACCTTTTCATCCGTTCAAATGAAGCGGACATGGGTATTGAATGATCTGTTTGTACACGAGGAGCATCGTGGAAAGGGGTTCGGGGAGCAGTTGGTGAAAAAGGCTATCCAATTTGCAGACAGCCGAGATGCAGCAGGCGTACTTCTTGAAACGATGCCAGATAACGTGAACGCACAGCGACTATATGAAAGAATAGGTTTCAAGAAGGAAGAGAACTATTTTTATTTCTATAAGATTTAAAGATTGCTAGATATTAAAGATTGGATGGTGAAGGATGTTGTCCATCAAAGATGTGGTAGATAATTATTTTTGTGCTTGGGATAGAGCGTTTATTACAAAGGATCCTTCGGAAATTAAAAGTTTCATGTCAGAGAAGTTTGTTGGATACTGGGCGCACTCGGGATTGGAGATTCCAGAGCAGTATGACTATCATTATGATCTTGTATCGGTATTGAATCAATATGAGGATGCAACGAAGAGTTTTGAGATCGAATCCATCTCCTCACGTAAAAATGGACAAGAATATATCGTCATGGGAATTGAAACAGCAGTGATAAGCGGAGCGGAATACCCTGCCAAATGCTTGTTCATTTGGCGAGAAGAAAACCATGAATGGAAGCTGATCCGCGAGTACATCGAATTGGAGCGATAGGGAATGATTGTTAGAAAAGTACTTCCTGAAGATGCTGATAAATTGGTCGATCTCATAAAAAAGGTGGAAGAATCAAACTTTATGCTCTTTGGACCAGGTGAAAGAAAAGTCACAGGGGAGCAATTAAGAAGACGCCGGATTGAACCTTTGGAAAATGACCACTCCTCCACAATCCTTGTTGCGGTTGATGGGGAAGAACTGATCGGATACCTAATGGCAATCGGATCAACAACACAAAGAACAGCACATTCTGTTTATCTCGTAGTCGGGGTATCTGAAGCTGCACGAGGTAAAGGGGTAGGAACTGGATTGTTCCGCAAGTTGGAGGAATGGGCGAAGAATAGAAACGTCCACAGATTAGAACTCACTGTCATGGTACATAACGAAGCTGCAATTAATTTGTACAAAAAGATGGGATTCGAAATAGAGGGTGTGAAAAAGCACTCTTTATTGGTGGATGGAACTTTTGTGGATGAATTATATATGGGTAAACTGTTGTAGATGATAAAGCAACAAAATAGAGGTGCATATTTTTATGACTTGGTATATAAAGAGATTTGATGATTTATCAAATATGGAGCTGTACAACATTCTAAAAGAGAGAACGTCTGTGTTTGTTGTCGAACAAAATTGCCCCTATCCTGAGGTTGATGGCAAAGACCCACAATCTTCTCACCTTTTCAAAGAGGAGTATGGGGAGATTATAGCATATTTACGAGTCCTGCCCCCAGGTGTATCCTATAAAGAAGCTTCTATTGGTAGAGTGTTAGTGAAAAAAGAATTTAGAGGCCAAGGACTTGCAGTAGAACTCTTAAGAAGAGGACTGGATTTTATCCATGACGAATTAAAGGAAGACATTGTGAAAATACAAGCCCAGGATTATCTAAGAAAGTTCTATGGCTCATTTGGCTTCAAAGCTATTACCGAAACATATTTAGAAGATGACATCCCCCATGTAGATATGCTTTTACAAAATTCCTCGTCGAAAAACGGGAGAGCCATTTAGTTGATTCTGCGGATGTGTGCGGGAATATTTCAGAAGTAAAATAAAAAGTCTCAGAGCATTTCATCTGCTCTGAGACTTTTTATTTATTTGCATCAATTTCCCGCATCCTCATTAATCCACTGATACATATGTTCCATCATTTCCTCATGCTTCGCCGCACCATTCGGAAATCCGAAGTTTGAAGCATCCTTCAGTGGTACTACGTGGTACTTGGTTGGATTGACCTGGGAAACATAGGTCGGGATAAAGTCATCAACCTTGATATCGATGTTTGTTTCAGTCCCGTCCACAAATTTCTCCACTCGGAGCTGAAGAATTCCACCGATATCCTTATAGTCATCCTTTTGGCCGGAAAGGAAGTTTCCTAGGGAGTACACTACAAACATCTTCTTGCCGTCCGGACGGTCCAGGAATTTCATCGGCTGCAATACATGTGGGTGATGACCGATGACGATGTCAACATTCAAACCTGCCAGGAAATCGGCAAGGTCTTCCTGCTCACTGTTAGGGAGTAATATATATTCGACACCCCAATGCATGGCTACTACCACTACATCAGAGTTCTCCTTTGCTTCCTTCACATCGCGCTCGATTTTCTCCCGGTCGATCAGGTTGACGAAATACTCCTTGCCTTCCGGAACAGGAATCCCGTTTGTACCATATGTGTAGGAAAGGAATGAAAAGGTGATGCCGTTTTCTGTAATGGTACGAAGCGTGCCACGGTCTTCCTCGCTTTTATATCCCCCCACATACTGCATATCAATCGTTTCATAGTGGTTAATGGCATTCATGATCGCCTTCTCTCCGCGATCCAATGTATGGTTGTTGGCAATGCTTACAATATCAACGCCAGCTTCCTGCAGGGCATCTGCCACTTCAAACGGGCTGTTGAAGCTTGGATAGTTGGATAAACCGATTTCTGTCCCACCGATGATCGTCTCCTGGTTGGCGATGGAGATGTCGGTTTCCTGCAAATATTGCTTAACCCGATCCAACATAGGGTTGAAATTATAGCTGTTTTCACCCGTTTGGGCAGCATCGTAAACCGTACTATGGATAAGGAGATCTCCTACAGCCGATATGGTTGCTTCTGTACGGTAGGATTTTTCTGCTGTTTCCACTTGCTTGCTCTGATGCGCTTTTACTTCTTTAGGCGCTTCATTTTCCGTTTTGGAGGAGGAATTATTATACTGGTTTAATAATAGTCCTGAAAATGCCCCTCCTATTAGTAAGATTAATAGGATTGGTAATACTATTTTCCATTTTGCTTTCACGATATTGACCCCTTTTATTCTATTCTTTTCTATCTTCCACTATAATACATTTTCCCTGTTTTTGTTATCCTTTCTTTGCAAAAACCGTCGAAACTTTAGAAGGGATGCAGGAATTTTTTATTTGTGTCCCGAAATAAATTGGGGAGAGCATTTATTTATGGAAGGGGAATCATTTATGCTAGCTTTTAAAAAGCCCGAAGTGGAACAATTTTTCCGTGTGTTTAATATTCAGGATTTTTCAGTAAGCCCTGATGAGACTCAGTTGGTCTATAGCACGAACCTAACTGGCCACTACAATTTATGGGGGATGGATCTACCCAATAACTATCCATATCCGATGACATTCAATAACCAGAGCTGTCATGCATTGAAATTCGAGCCGAATGGCGAATACATTTTGGCTAGCTTTGATCATGATGGGAATGAGTTAACACAATTCTATGCGTTACCGACCCGGGGAGGGGATTTGGAAGATCTGCGTGTGAACGAGGAATATCGTCATATGAATCCCAAGTTCTCCGAAGATGGAAGAAGACTCTACTATACAGGCTCCAAAAACAATAAAACCTATTTGAATGCCTATCGCTATGACTTCGATACAAAAGAAGAGACACTCGTTGTTGAAGGTTCTGGAGCATCCACCTATCTAATGGATGTATCAGCGGATGAAAAGAGCTATCTAATTATGAAGCATTTTGCAAATACATATTCACTAGCTTACCTGGTGAAGGATGGAGAGACCATTCTGCTTACTCCACAAACCGATAAACAGCATACGGTTTCCAACGCTATCTTTACAGGTTCTTCATCCATCTATCTATTAACCGATCATGATGATGATAAAAGCTACTTGGCTCATTATGATGTGGATACTCAAACTTTTACAAAGGTAACAGAGGATAGCTCCCTGGATCTGAACAGCATGTTCTATGATAAGAAGGGAAATCATCTCTATCTGGTTTCGTCAAACGGTGTAGAGGATACTTTTTATTCCTACTGCCTGGAATCCAAGGAACTGAAACAGGAAGAAACTCCTGTTGATATCATAGACAAAATCATCATCGGGAAGAGCGGTACAGTCTATCTTCTAGGTAAGACGGCGACTAAGCCTGCCAACATTTTCAGAAAAAGTCATGAAACATGGGAACCTCTTACGAATAACAGAGTCCCTGCTGTGTCGGATGAGGACCTTTCCGAGCCTGAAATATTAACCTACCCGTCCTTTGATGGTCTTGAAATTGAGGCATTGTTCTTTCGTGCCAAAGAGGAAGTCTCCAACGGCCATGTCATTCTCTGGCCACATGGCGGACCACAAAGCTCGGAAAGAAAATCCTTCCGTTCTTACTTCCAATTTCTTGTTAGCCGTGGCTACAGCATTTTTGCACCGAACTTCCGTGGGTCCTCCAACTACGGTCTAAGCTATATGAAAATGGTTGAAGGAGACTGGGGACATGGACCTCGCCTTGATAATATTACAGGCCTGGAATGGCTGATTGAAAACGGCTATGCAGACCGTGAAAAAATCTTCCTGATGGGAGGTAGCTACGGCGGCTATATGGCACTTCTGCTACATGGCAGACATCCTGAATACTTCAAGGCGGTCATTGATATCTTTGGGGTGAGTAACTTATTCTCCTTCATAGATTCCGTACCAGACCATTGGAAACCTGTGATGAAGCAATGGGTGGGAGATCCGGTCGAGGATAAGGAAAAACTGACCGTAGATTCTCCAACAACCTACTTGGACACAATGATAAAACCGATGCTGATCATCCAGGGAGCCAATGACCCACGTGTGGTGCAAAAGGAATCCGATCAGATTGTCGAAGCTTTGAAAGAAAAAGGTCGCAAAGTGGAATACCTCGTCCTTGATGATGAAGGGCACGGATTCTCGAAAAAAGAGAATGAAATCAAAGTGTTCCAGGCAATTCTGACTTTCTTGGATTCACATTTATAAGCTCATACTTCCAAGCTGGACTTTAATGGTTCAGCTTGGTTATGTTGAAGGGAAGCTCGCTATAGTTCTCAGGTTTTTAAAAAACTTTTACGGACTGATAATTAAAGGTAAGGACATTTGATATAGGGGGAGACAATATGACTAGATTCGGATTTATTCGTCATGGAAGCACATCATGGAACAAAGAGAGAAGGGCACAGGGGAGTTCGGATATCCCATTGGATCAGGATGGCATCAATGATGCTGTAAAGCTTGCAGAACGACTATTGTCAGAGGAATGGGATTACATATACTCCAGTAACCTATTGCGGGCTCATCAGACAGCTGAGATAGTGGCGGATAGGCTGGACGTTCCTGCCCTTATCCTTGATACCAGGTTAAGAGAGGTAAGCGGCGGCCTGATAGAAGGAACGACAGAAACGGAAAGATTGGAAAAATGGGGAGCCGATTGGCGCTCGATGGATCTGGGAGTCGAAAAGGTTGAATCGGTCCTTGAGCGTGGGCTTGGGTGTTTGAATGAAATTAATCATAAGCATCCTGATTCCAATATTCTGATTGTAAGTCACGGGTCTTTCATCAGGCATCTATTAAGGGAATTGACACCTGGCGTGGATTTGACAAGTCATCTGCAGAATACGTCCATCACAAGACTGACAATTACGGAAAACAACTGGAATTGTGAGTTATATAACTGTGTGAAGCATCTGGATCAAACTATTTTAAAAGGCTAAAAGTAGCGAAAAAGGTGATGATAACTCTCATCACCTTTTATATTCCCAGAATATACTTTCATTTTTGTTCACTTCGACTTATAATGAGAATATATGTTCGTAACCCGTAAAGGAGGGCATATATGCTCAATAATGAAGAGGATATTATAAGAATAATAGAGAAGGATCCTTGGATGATGGAGATCCTGAAAACGGCACGTACCCTTGATTTACCCGATTGGTGGGTCTGTGCAGGGTTTGTACGTTCAAAAATTTGGGATACTCTTCATCATTTTAAAGAAAGAACGGAGCTTCCCGATATTGATGTTATCTACTTCGACCCTGAAATGCGAGACGAAGCTGAAGAAAAGGCACTGGAAACGAAACTTGCGGCCATCCATCCCGCCATTCCCTGGTCTGTTAAAAACCAAGTGAGAATGCATCAGGTTAACAATCTGGACCCTTACTCCTCCTCTGTTGATGCAATTTCTAAGTTTCCCGAGACTGCAACAGCGCTTGGTGTAAAGTTGGATAAGCATGATTCCGTCATCCTTGCCGCTCCATGCGGAGTAGAAGATGTTTTGGGGCTGAAGCTAAGACCAACAGAGTTTTTTACTAAAACGGAGGAGCGGAAAAAGATATTTAAAGGCCGAATTCAAAAAAAGAATTGGCAATCCATTTGGACTAAAATTGAGGTAGTCCATGTCAATAAATAAGGGATGGTGAAAAAGTATGCAGGGATTGCTGCATCACTTGGAGATCTATGTTTCTAATCTTCAGAGGTCGAAAGAATTTTGGGGATGGCTTCTCGAACAATTGGGCTATGAAGTCTATCAACAGTGGGAAAAGGGGCAAAGCTGGAAGCTGGGGGAAACCTATCTCGTTTTTGTTCAGGCAGAGGAGCGGTTTTTGGATGTTCCCTATCATCGAAGCAGAGTGGGTTTGAATCATCTGGCTTTTCATGCTGCTTCAAGAGCTAAAGTGGACGAGTTGACACACGCTTTAAAAGATCGAAATGTGTCGATCCTTTACCAGGATAAGCATCCATTTGCCGGTGGAAATGATTATTATGCCGTATTTTTTGAGGATCCTGACCGAATAAAGGTCGAATTGGTTGCGCCGCAGAATTGAATTTACAAAAAGAAGGGATCACCTATGACAGATAATATTAAAGTCGACATCTATACGATGTGTCTTGTTCAAGATGGGGATAAGGTTTTGCTGCTGGATAGACCCAGTAATAAAGGGTTTCCAGGTTTCATCGCCCCAGGAGGCAAATTGGATTTTCCGGAAAGCCTGACAGAAGGAGTGGCACGGGAAGTATATGAGGAAACGGGCCTTCGTGTCAGTAATCTGATCTACAAAGGACTTGATGAATTTGTAGATGTAAAAAAGAACTACAGGTATATGGTGTTCAACTACCTTACCAGCACCTTTGAAGGGAACCTTTTACCGAATCCTCCTGAAGGAACACTTCACTGGGTCTCCATTCATGAAGCAAAGGAGCTACCGATGCAGCCTTGGTTCAAAAGGAGATTTCCGCTGTTTTTCCAGGAGGGTACTTTTGAGATTTACTCTGTGTGGGATGAGGAAGAAAAAAAGACCTTAAGAGAAACAGTTAAACAGCTATAAAAAAAAGCCCAGATATTTTCTGAGCTTTTTGATTTGCAGGATGTCAGTTGGTCTGATTTTTCTTTTTCAAGCTCAGCCAAGTGATCTTTGGCTCCGTTTTATTGATTATCCTGCTGATATTTGTCCGGTGTTTGAATATGACAAAGGCTGCAAGAAGTGAAACGGCAATAATCAATGGAAGGTCGCCGAACATTATGCTGTATGCGGTTGTTACGATACCTGTCAGTATGGATGATAGCGATACATATTTGGTAAGAAACAAAAATAAAAAGAAACAAAATAGCATAATGCCAAACATGATGGGACTGACAAAAAGCAATACTCCACCCGACGTTGCGACTGCTTTACCGCCACGGAACTTTGCGAAAACAGGGTAGACGTGTCCGACTACGGCACATAATCCTGCAATCAATGGATGAATTTCTGCAGCCATTAGCAACGGTAAGGAAGCGGCAAGTGTGCCTTTCAGGATGTCACAGACCGTAACGATCAAGCCAGCTTTCACCCCTAAAGTACGGAAAGTATTGGTTCCACCCAGATTTCCACTGCCATGCTGTCTTATATCAATACCATAGCCTATTTTACCGACAACAAGAGCAAAGGGGATGGAGCCTAATAGATAAGCAAGAATAAGTATTATGATTTCAATCATTCTATAAACTCCTTTATGTAATATTCCTATCTTTAATATATGCCAAATTTTAAGAGAAGCAAAGGGTTTCTTGCAAGTTGTGCAGAATTAAGTAAAGGTGAAAGAGGCGGTAACCTGATGTTAAAAGTAAGATTTTAAGGGTATACCAAACACAGATACCATTTTGAAAGGGGCTAAAAATAATGAGTCTAACATATCCAAGTCGCGAGGAAATCGGCAAAATATTAAAGAAAAGCAAACGAATTGCGGTTGTAGGGTTGTCGGACAACCCCCAAAGAACGTCCTATATGGTTTCCAAAGCCATGCAGGATGCTGGCTATGAGATCATTCCCGTCAATCCTATTGTGGAGGAAGTGCTGGGTGTTAAAGCCGTTGCTTCACTGAAGGAGATTGAAGGCCATGTCGATATCGTGAATGTCTTCCGTCGCAGCGAGCATCTCTATGATGTGGCGAAGGAGTTTCTGGAGATTGATGCAGATATCTATTGGGCGCAACTGGGGCTAGAAGACGAGAAAGCTTACCATCTGTTAAAGGACAAGGGCTATACCGTGATCATGGATCGTTGTATCAAAGTGGAGCATGCTTTAACAAAATAGTGCTTTTCATCCTTGTTTTCTTCCATGAAACAAGGATTTTTATTCTTTTTATGACAATATTCGCCAAAAGTTATTGGCGAAAGTCGATGAACTCTATACAATAGAACGTAGACAACTTTAAAATGTATGTTAATATATAAACGAATATTTGTTTGTTGGGAAACGGCAAATTGGATAAATATTAATATATACGCAACACCTATACATATAGAGATAGTGGCAGTAGCAGTGAAAGGGGTATGTTTTTGGTGGCAAAGAATACGATTGAATACAACGATGATGCGATACAGGTATTAGAAGGTCTGGAGGCAGTCCGTAAGCGTCCGGGGATGTATATCGGAAGTACGGACACCCGAGGTCTTCATCATCTTGTATATGAGATCCTGGACAACTCAGTCGATGAAGCATTGGGCGGATTCGGAGATCATATCATTGTGAACATACATAAAGACAACAGTATTAGCGTGAAGGATAAAGGCCGTGGTATGCCTACCGGAATGCATAAGATGGGAAAACCTACCCCAGAAGTCATTTTAACGGTACTACATGCAGGTGGAAAATTTGGACAAGGCGGCTACAAAACAAGTGGTGGTCTGCACGGAGTTGGTGCGTCTGTTGTTAACGCCCTATCCGAATGGCTGACTGTGACGATCAAACGTGATGGTTTCATCTATGAACAGCGTTTTGAGAACGGCGGGAAGCCTGTAACGACCTTAGAAAAGATCGGTACGACGAAACAGACAGGTACAACGATTCATTTCAAGCCTGATACTACCATTTTCAGTACAACCACCTATAACTTTGAAACCTTATGTGAACGCCTGAGAGAATCGGCGTTTCTGCTGAAGGGATTAAAGATTGAGATAAATGATGAGCGTAATGGCATCAAGGAAGTATTTCACTATGAAAGTGGAATCGAAGCCTTTGTCACTTATTTGAATGAGGAAAAAGATGCACTTCATAACGTGGTGTCCTTTGAAGGCGCTCAAAACGGGATTGAAGTGGATTTTGCATTTCAATTCAATGACGGCTATTCAGAGACGATTCTTTCTTTTGTAAATAATGTACGTACAAAAGACGGTGGAACGCATGAATCCGGTGCAAAAACTGCAATGACCCGAATTTTTAACGAATATGCGAGAAAAGTGAGTCTTCTGAAGGAAAAAGATAAAAATCTGGATGGTTCTGATATCCGTGAGGGATTATCTGCAATCATTTCAGTCCGTATACCGGAGGAGCTTTTGCAGTTCGAAGGTCAGACAAAAGGAAAACTTGGAACGAGTGAAGCGCGTTCTGCAGTAGATTCAATCGTTTCTGAGCATTTGGCTTACTTTTTGGAGGAGAATCCGGATACAAGCTCGATGCTTGTCAAGAAATCCATCAAAGCCTTTCAGGCACGTGAAGCGGCAAGAAAAGCGCGTGAGGATGCAAGGAGCGGCAAGAAACGAAAACGTTCTGATGCGATGCTGAGCGGAAAGCTGACGCCTGCTCAATCACGTAATCCGCAAAAGAATGAAATCTACCTGGTAGAGGGTGACTCTGCAGGAGGTTCTGCAAAACAGGGCCGTGATCGACGCTTCCAGGCGGTACTGCCTTTGCGAGGAAAAGTAATCAATACAGAAAAGGCTAAGCTTGCCGATATTTTCAAAAATGAAGAGATCAATACGATTATTCATGCGATTGGCGGTGGAGTCGGACCTGACTTCTCGGTTGCAGATATCAACTACGATAAAGTAGTCATCATGACTGATGCCGACACGGACGGTGCTCATATCCAGGTGCTTCTGTTGACGTTCTTCTACCGTTACATGAAACCACTTATTGAAGCGGGTAAAGTGTTCATCGCCTTGCCACCGCTGTATAAGGTTAGTAAAGGTACCGGAAAAAAAGAAGTGCTCGAATATGCATGGTCGGACGAAGAATTGCAAGGTGCGATTCAGAAAATTGGCCGAGGATATGTGATTCAGCGTTATAAAGGTCTCGGGGAAATGAATGCAGACCAGCTATGGGAAACAACGATGAATCCTGAGACGCGTACGCTTATTCGAGTGCGTATTGATGATGCAGCAAGAGCGGAACGCCGTGTGACCACCCTGATGGGAGATAAAGTAGAGCCACGACGTAAATGGATTGAAAGCAATGTGGCATTTGGGCTTGAGGAAGACCCAAATATCCTGGAAAATGATAATTTATTGGTCGCTGAGGAGGTATAATAGATGACACAGACAGAGAAATTTCATGACTTACCCCTAGAGGAAGTATTAGGCGACCGATTTGGACGTTATAGTAAATACATTATCCAAGAGCGTGCCTTACCTGATGCACGTGATGGACTAAAGCCGGTACAACGCCGTATTCTTTATGCGATGTATCACGAAGGAAATGTGGCAGATAAGCCTTTCCGTAAATCTGCCAAGACAGTCGGTAATGTTATCGGTAACTACCATCCACATGGGGATTCATCCGTTTATGATGCGATGGTGCGTATGAGCCAGGACTGGAAGGTTCGGAACATGCTGATTGAAATGCATGGTAACAACGGTAGTATTGATGGAGATCCTCCGGCTGCCATGCGTTACACCGAGGCGCGGTTATCGCCGATCGCTTCTGAGCTTTTAAGAGACTTGGATAAGCAGACTGTTGAGTTTATCCCGAACTTTGATGATACGAGCAAAGAACCGACTGTTTTGCCTGCCATGTACCCGAACCTTTTGGTGAATGGGTCTACAGGTATCTCAGCTGGTTATGCAACCGATATCCCCCCTCATCACCTTGGAGAAGTAATTGATGCAACCATCATGCGCATCGATAATCCGAACACTACCGTGGAGGAACTGATGTCCGCTGTCAAAGGACCTGATTTTCCGACAGGAGGTATCATTCAAGGTGTGGAAGGCATCAAGAAAGCTTATGAGACAGGTAAAGGGAAGATCATTATCCGTGGAAAAGCGGAAGTGGAGGACGTTCGCGGCGGAAAGCAGCAAATCGTAATCACAGAAGTTCCTTATGAAGTGAATAAGGCAAACCTTGTAAAAAAGATCGATGAGCTCCGCTATGACAAAAAAGTGGACGGCATCTCCGAAGTTCGCGATGAAACGGATCGTACAGGACTGAGAGTCGTAATCGAGTTGAAAAAAGAAGCGGATGCAAAAGGTATACTTAATTACTTGTATAAAAACACCGATTTGCAAATAACGTTCAACTTCAACATGGTTGCGATCTATAACAAAAGACCGACCTTGATGGGATTGCCTCACTTCCTGGATGCCTATATTGCGCATCAGAAAGAGGTTATCTCCAATCGTTCACGCTTTGAACTTGAAAAGGCGAAAGATCGCCAGCATGTAGTAGAAGGTCTTATGAAGGCCCTATCCATCCTGGATGAAGTTATTGCCACAATTCGTGCTTCCAAGGATAAGCGGGACGCAAAAGACAATTTGATTGCCAAATTCACATTTACAGAACCGCAAGCGGAAGCGATTGTTTCCTTGCAGTTATACCGTTTAACGAATACGGACATTACTGCACTTCAGCAGGAAGCGGATGAGCTGGCAAAGAAGGTAGCGGAGCTAGAAGCCATTCTATCCAGTGAAAAGAAGCTGTTTTCTGTCATAAAAGCCGACTTGAAGCGTGTGAAAAAGCTTTATACGAATGATAGAAAGTCCAAGATTGAACAGGAAATTGAAGAAATCAAGATCAATCTTGAGGTAATGATTCCATCCGAGGATGTTATTGTCACAGTAACAAAGGATGGATATGTAAAACGAACCAGTCTTCGATCTTATTCAGCCTCCAATGGCCAGGATTTCGGTATGAAGGAATCCGACAGGGTCATTGCTAAACTTGATATTAATACAACAGATACACTTCTGTTGTTTACCAATAAAGGGAACTATCTGTACCTGCCTGTCCATGAACTTCCTGATATCCGTTGGAAGGACATGGGGCAGCATGTGGCCAATATCATCAGCATTGACAAGGATGAATTCATACTAAAGGCAATTCCTGTCAGCAACTTTGAAGAACCGAAATTCCTATTATTCATCACGAAGAAGGGGATGGTCAAAAAGACGGAGCTATCCCAATATAAAGCGCAAAGGTATTCCAAACCGTTGATGGCAGTAAACCTGAAGGGGGATGACCAGCTCGTCAATGTCCATATTACAGATGGCAATCAGGATCTGTTCCTTGCAACAAGAAATGGCTATGGACTATGGTTTACCGAAGAGGAAATCAATGTTGTCGGTGCCCGTGCAGCAGGGGTTAAAGGTATTAATCTGAAGGATGACGACTATGTCATTAACGGATTGGTTTTTGAAAAAGAAACTAAAGTATTGCTCTTTATTGCAACTCATCGTGGTGCGGTGAAAAAGCTGAAGATTACCGAGTTTGATAAAGGCTCACGTGCCAAACGTGGTCTGGTGATGCTGCGAGAGGTGAAAAACAACCCTCATTTAATTGCAGCAGTGGACATGGTCCAATCGAACAGTCTGGTTTATATTCAGACGGAAAAAGGTACATTGGAAGTACTGGAATCTGCCAACTACCGTAACAATGATCGCTATTCCAACGGATCTTTTATCATCGATCAGCAGGATGCTGGAGATGTTACTGAAATGTGGGTTGTCGAGCCTGAAGAAGCAAAATAGACGGAAAAACCGCCTTTTAGACAAAAAAAGCAGTGAACAGACATTTCTGTTCACTGCTTTTTCTTTTCAATTACTCTTCGGCCTACTTCTTACAATAAATAATGTCTGGAAGGTGGAATACAGAACACCTAATATAGTTAACACTACTCCGCTGAAAAGTGCGCTTTTTAAATCCGCCTCTTTTTTATGGGTGATAAAAAACCAATTGCTAATCACATTCCCTAACAGAACAGGGATTACAATCAACAAGATATGTTTCGTCTTCATCCAAAAACCTCTTTCATTGGAAGTTCTTTATCTTTATTTTAGTAGTATAAGCGTTTATCGGAAAATTATGTTGGAATCTCGTTGTAAGGGATATTAGATAGCAGAGATCATGAATGCCTCTTTGAAATGAAGGATGATGCGCTTAAAAGAAATAATGTCTAAAACATGTTAATATACGAGAAAAATCATCAAAGAGGGGGCAGAAGTAATTTTATTGATTGGAATGTGTAAGACATGCCAAAAGATGAGTTAGTCAGAAAGCTGGTTTTTATTTTGAGAAGGAAGTTTGTTATACATAACTTTATTATGTAAACTTATAAATAGATTTTTTGAAAAGAGGTAGAATTGAAATAGATTCAAAAATTGCAGTAAAAAGCTACAAGGTAAAAATAAAAAAATTGCCGAGACAAATTGTTGATTAGAACTAGCGAGTTTTTGAATCAAATCTGAATTTTGAGCTTAAATAATGAGTTTTATTTAATTTGTATGATATTAGATGAAAAAGCACGGTTTTGTAAACAATCCAGCAAAACTATAATTCAAGTTATTCCGTCTCACTATCCAGAGTATACTTAGTTATTGATACAGAAATCATTATTAATTAACAACTACCGATAATAAATGTTATGTTAACTTGTTAAAACCAAAAGAGAAGAACACGGCTAGTACTACGCCCTGTTCTTCTTTTGATTTCATTATAAATTTTTCATCTCAATTTCATGGAATGACCTATTAAAAGTAAAGTCATTCTGTAACCACTTGTAAAAAAAAGCTTTTTTTACACCGACATGTATTAATTATTCGCTTTCTTTACCCACTCTGCAACTGTAACAGTACGCTTTGCTTGATGCTTTACAGCTGCTTGAACATCTTCAATCATTTTCCCATCTTGACCGACGGTTACACTTGTTCCATATGGATTACCACCAGCTCCAAAAGTTACTGGATCTGTATAACCAGGAGTAGCAACGATTGCACCCCAATGATACATTGTTGTATATAGTGATAATATAGTTGCCTCTTGACCTCCGTGAGGGTTTTGGGCGGAAGTCATAGCACTTACAACCTTATTCACTAGCTTTCCATTAAACCAAAGTCCGCCAGTTGTATCTAAGAATTGTTTCATTTGGGATGGCATATTGCCAAAGCGGGTTGGTACACTGAATATAATGGCATCTGCCCATTCTAAATCTTCCAATTTTACTTCTGGTACATCTTTGGTCTTTTCGACTGTCGCTTTCCAAATTGGATTTGCTTCGATTGCAGATGGTGGAGCTAGTTCAGGAACTTTTAATACTTTTACTTCTGCCCCAGCTTCTTCCGCACCTTTTTCTGCCCATCTGGCGAGTTGATAGTTTGTACCACCCATGCTGTAATAAATCACTGCTAGTTTTACATTTGTCATTTTAACTGACTCCTTTTGTGTTGGTTTTCCAAATAATCTGGATATGATACCCATTTAATACACCACCTATTATTTCTTACTTTAGAAGTCTAAATTCATATATTAAGCAATTCTTTTTAACTCATTTGTAACCTTTGTGAAAGATTAAATGAGGTACTAATTATAAGTACATTTTTTTATAATAATTAACAGATATGATGAATACCTTCTGTTATTTGCATATTGACCTCTCCATTAAATCAATGGAATTTAATTGGGAACTATTCAGTTCTTTCTATTTCAAAAATCTCGCCAATCTTAGCATAGCTGTTACCTGCCAACCGACTAACTGCAGCCAAGCCAATTGGATTAATTCTTCCATTTTCGTAAATGTCATTTTCAATATGAAATTGAACAACTTTTCCTATTATAAAATCACCCCCCGGTGTAGCCGAGCCTCCCAATTCCAACGAATGCTCCAATGAACATTCCATTCGAATTTTCGCTTCATGTACCCCTGGTACGGAAATCTTTACACTTTCTATTGGAGTTAAGTTTGCTAACTCAATCTCACTTTCATCTGGAGGAAGGTTTGCAGCTGTTATATTTACCTTTTCAACATTCTGCTCGTCAACGATATGAACGACAAATTGCTTTGACTCGATGATATTCCTTGCTGTATCCTTTTGTCTCCCAGATGTCCGTTGAATGGATAATGAAATCATCGGGGGATTGGATGATACTATATTAAAATAGCTAAAAGGTGCCCCATTTAAAATGCCGTCTTTTGAAATCGTTGTGACAAATGCAATAGGTCTTGGGATTATACTTCCTATTAGGAATTTATAATTTTCCCTTTCTGTATTTTGGGTTGGGTCTATCGAAAGCAACGAAATCATTCCTTTCTTCGTTTTAATCTAATTCTCTAACTTCGAATGGTAGTAACCCTCGTTCAATTTGAAATTTATTTTGTTCATACCGTTCAGGCAACATTAATTTCTCTCCCATCGTTTCAAGAGATTCATCATGTGCGAATCCTGGAGGATCTGTTGCAATTTCAAACAGTATTTCTCCATGTTCTCTGAAGTAAATAGCATTAAAATAGTTTCTATCCTGTACAGGAGTGACAGCATACCCTTTGGAGTCAACATATTTTTGCCAATCCAATTGATCTTGGTCATCAATCGCACGCCATGCAATATGGTGTACAGTTCCCACGCCCATTTGTCCGCGTCCAAAAGGAGTTAATTTAAGGTCGATTATATTTCCAATATCAGCAGTTGAGCGATAACGAGCTAAATCTCCTTCTTTACCGACTAATTCAAGTCCCATTACATTCTCTAACATTTCAGCCGTTTTATTTGGTTGGGTTGATAATAGAGTTGCTCCGCCAAAACCTTTTATAGAGACATCGGGTGTTACTTCACCAAAAGTCCAAGTGTTGATTTCCCCTTCTTCTCTTTCAACAATTTCAAGGTGAAGTCCATGAGGATCATCAAATTCCAAATACTGCTCACCAAAACGTTCCTTTTTTGTAAAAGGAACATTAAACTTTTCAAGTCTCATTTCCCAAAATTCCATCGCACCTTTCGAAACTACATAAGATGTTACGCCCACTTGACCGTCACCGATAACTCCTTTACGAGCTCCTGCCCATGGAAAGAATGTCATGATGGTTCCAGGCTTCCCACCATCATTACCGAAATAAAGGTGATAAGTACCTGGATCATCAAAATTGACCGTTTGCTTTACTAATCGCAATCCTAATACTCCTGCATAAAAATCCACGTTTTCTTGCGGATGACCGACAATTGCTGTGATATGGTGAATACCAATTGTTTTCTTATTCATTTTTTAACTCCTTTTTTAATTTTAAAAATTTGTAAAGAATCTTTATTACTTATTTTGTTCCTACATTTATAGTTCAAGTCTTGTAAAATTTAATTCCATTTTTCCAATTTAATAATCTAAAATTTGAGTTAAGTTAGAATAATAATGCATCTAAAGCAAATTGACCAGGACCGATTAAGGCAATACCAATAACAACCGCAATCAACGTTAGTTGATATTCATATCCATTAGCTGTTGCCCATAATCCGTTTGGTGCATGCACTTTAATAATAGCCATAATCATAGTCCCTGCGATTAAAACTGCTGCAAGTGGGGTTAAAAGTCCTAATGCAAGCAATATCCCCCCAATAAGTTCTGCTAATCCGGCAAAAAGAGCAATGGTTACGCCTGGTTTCATACCAATGGATTCAAACCAACCTCCTGTACCTTTTAACCCATAACCACCAAACCAACCAAACAATTTTTGAGCACCGTGCCCCACAAAAAGTAAACCTACTATCAACCGAATGAATAATAAACCAATATTTATCATCTATAAATCCCCCTAATATTTTATCTTGAATTCAAGATATTTCTATAAAAAAATTAAGCTTATTTCTTACTATTTTCAAAATTTCTTTTCTTCCACATTAGAATCTCGAATTAAAATATCTTGAATCTGAGATAATAATAATACTTATGAATTTTTTTGTCAATATCCATATTAATTTTAGGTTGAACTAATTTTTGTTTTTTCTTCTTAAACTAACATGTTCCGATCGTTTAGTTTAAGTACAATCCTTCACAATAACATGATTTTCAATATATCCCCCTTTCTTTTTAGATGTTGTTCAATTATTTGGTCTATTCATTATAAAAGAGTGAAATACTTATTCCGGGGATTCGACCATTTATTGGAGTAAATATTTTGTGTCGTTTTTTACTTGAACCATTTCCGCAGCTGCTTTTTATGAGCTAACTGGTATCTCTAATAGGGATTGATGTTGTCATAACTATACAACTATCTTGAAAAAAATAAACAATCTCCCAAAACAAGAGAGATTGTATCCTATCCTTTTTTACGATAACTTTCATTTAATTTAGCTAATCATTGGATAAAAAACGATAATTGTACCAATTATTTGAATATAGGTACTAATGATTTCCACATCTAAATATTTTTAATAATTATCAATTGACCTATTTGTTAAAGGTGGCTCATTAAACCAGTTTTTCCTCACTAATAACTTAAACCCTTTTTCCGAATAGCTTTCTATCTGTTCAATTAGTTCCTTTAGTATTTTCACGTGGCTTTTTTTATAACTAGATACTACAGCAGTTTGTAAATTACCGATTCCTATGGGATTTAAGAACATTATTAAGTTAGCCATTAGTTTATCTGAAAATGGAGAATTACTCACTTTATAGACATGAGCCTCTAATCCGGTTGTTGTTGGAACTCCGTTTTCTCTATATATATCGGAAAAAGTAGCAGCTTGTCGATAAGCCAATTTGGTCCCATCTTGCAAAAACCTCTTTGAATCTTCATCCTTTGCAACATCAGAAAATGCAGTACATATGGCTAGACCAACATTATTACATTGAAATGAACCAAACATACTTGCTAATTCAACCGCATTAAGTGGTCTTTGCTGTGTTGATGCAACTTTAAAAATCTTGCTTTCTCTGTCTTCGGCATTTTTATATGAAAATGACCTATTTTGTAATAAACCTTTGTTTTCTAACAATTTTAAAAGCAAATTGTCAATTTGTATTAACTTATTGAGTATTTCTTTAAAGAAATTCTTTACCTTTGGTTCTGTTAGGTCCGAATATTGATAAGAAAGTACACGTAGTCCATTACTAGTTATATGCTTAAGAATTTCTATAATTAATTGATCAGAAAATAGCTTTTCTGTGGGGGAATATAAATCATTTTCATTAAAAAATGGTGTAACAATAAATCCATTTTCAGAAAGAATTTGCAACGCCTCTTGTTCTTGAAATGTTGAAAGTGTTTTAATTTCATTTAAAACACTCTTTAAATCGTGATCTTCAGCAGTTTCTATAAGATTCTCCAAAAAAATATTGACCATATTTGAACTTGATTGTAAGTACCAAAGAAAGCCTAATTCGTTTAAATTCATATAAAAGACCCCTCCAACTCCACAATATATTTTATTCTTAGTTTGTAATCAAAATTGGTAATTATTCATTATTTTGTGTTTCATACTAATATCTTACATGGTATCTCATTACAAGGATCAACAATATAGGCTGCTTTGTTTAAAGGTGTTCAATGTGTTTTTTCTTAAATATTTTTCTTAATAAAAATCCCACACTGACACCTGGTATTACACACAATATTGGAAGCCAAACAGGACCTAATAATACCCCGAAAAGCTTAAAGGTAGAGGAATATATACACCCAACAGTTACAAAGTAGGCTGCAAACACAAATGGTAGAAACGAATAACTGTTTTTCCCTCCATCCGCATCATTATAAGCATCCCACATAGCAAAGAAATACAAACAAGGATAAAACATTAGCCATAAATAATCGGTTTGTGCAATTGCCTTTTCAATATCTCCTTGAAAGCTTGAAATAATTACCTCGTTAAAATTCGCTTGTACATTTATAAGGAACTCTAAAAATATAATAACTATACCCTTTATTAGTTTACCGTTTAAAAATTGTCCAAAACCAGGAAGAGCAATACTCCATAATAACCTTTCTGTTGAGTTCTCCACTTTATTCTAGCCCCTTACCAAGTCTATAATATGGTTGGATTAATCCCCTTTTCAAAGTTAAATGACATCAAAATAATTGCGATTATATTTCTAATATAATCTGCCTTAAATTCAAAACTATTTTATCCCCATAAGGTTTTTTATATGTTACAAAATTTCTATTTCATAATCCATAAACCATTTTCTAACCTCTAACTTACTTGATTTTCTTTATCTTCTTCTGCCTCATTTGAGGCTTTTGCTTTACAAATTTCATTAAATTCTAAACAATCCTCTCTTTTTAGGAACGAAAAATCATTAACTTCCCGAAAAAGTGCGATTAAACCTGACGGAATACATCAACACATAAATAACAATGAGCGCAGCAAACAAGTTTAGAACGGTCAGCGAAATGTTCAAATTGAAATATTGTGTAAGCGCTCCGACTCCAATAACCGGAACGATAAATCCAGAATATGCACACAAATAAAAAGCAGAAATGACTCGTGGGCGTGCTTTTGGTTCCGGTAACTGTCCGGCAAATCGTAATGCAATTTGAAAAGTCCATCCACCGCCGATAGACTGGATGACAATGCCTGTCCAGAGTAATGACAAACTTGATGTTATACCCGAAAAAACAATAACCCATGATCCAATCGCAAGAAGCAGGATGCCTAATCTGATACGTGTAACTGGATGAGTTGGCCAAGGTATGAACTGAGCCAAAGCTGCTCCACTGAGAAGCACGAAAATGATTAATCCAGAAACGGAGAGATTAGACGTTTGAATGACATTCTTGACGAAATTAGGAATAAGGGCAAACGCTATTCCTTGTATTGTGAAAACAGTGAAGATTGGCAGTCCGACCATTGACCAAAAATGAGAACGAATATTGCTTGGTACACCAAATGATATCTTAGTTTTTTCTCGATTTTCCCCACGGGAAACAACATCTTTAGGAATTGTTTCCAGTACGATTAGTGAGATGATAAGCAAGACCAGCAAAACCCAAAATGGCAATCGGAGTGGTTGCAGTTGTAAATATTGCGAGATTAAACCTGAGATAGCTGGTCCCAGACCAAATCCAACGAGAATCGTGACTCCTGATAACTTGAGAGCTGCGCTTACTTTATTTGGAGGAGTTTGCTTCATTAGAAAAGCAACAGCTGTTCCAGTAAAGGCTCCGTAAGCGATTCCTTCCAATAACCTGGCGACATAGAGCATCCAGGCACTTTGGCTACCCAGAAAAAACAAGGTAGATGTGATGGATATCCATATGCTGATGCGAACAACCATTTTTAATCCCCAAGTGCTCCCTTTTTCTCCAGTAACAAATAAAGTTGGTAATAGGAAAGCAGCATAAATGGCAAACAGGATCGTGATTTGTAAACTGTTCAGTTGATAAGTCTCACTATACAAAGGGAATAATGGAGTAATAAAGGTAGCCCCACTCGACATTAAAAGAGAAACCAATAACATTCTTTTCACTACGACAACACCCACTTTCTATTTCTCCAAAAAGATTTTATATATACGAATAGTTATACTAATAGAAATTTTATAAGATATGGTTTAAACGTAGCTTTCATATAAAATTTAAAACAAAGTTAATCTAATAAAATTCTACTTACTAGAAGGTAAGTGTGATTTATAAAAAACCGGTTCTTACGGATTTCTTAAGAACCGGTTTAACTGGTTTAGTACTTCGACTAATACATCGTCACCTAGAACACGTCTGTATAATAATGCTCCCTTCACACTTGATAAAATCACTACAGCTAACTGATGAACGTCTTCAGAATTATTTATGATATTTTCACTTTGTGCTTCAACAACTAATTCTTTCATTACCTTGAGTTCCAGTCTGCTGACTTCCTCAATCTTTTCTTTGACGATATTTGGCAAAGATTCATAATCCGTCTGCAACGAAGAGATCGGACAAATTTCACTACACTTGAATCTTTCCGCTTGTTGCTGAATGAAATGCTTTAGTTTTTCTTCAGCAGAAACCGACGAATTTTTAATTAACGACAAAGAGTTCTGTAGTCTTATTAAAATGCGTTCGGTAATTGCAACTCCTAAATCCTCCTTTTTCTCAAAGTGATAGTGAATACTTGCCTTGGTCACCCCAAGTTGTTTAGAGATGTCATCATAGCTAAACGCTACATAACCTTTTTGTTGAATCAATTTTATTGCTAAGTCTACAATCTGTTTTTTTCGATTTTCCATGCCCTCATAGTAACTTACTAATAGGTAAGAGTCAAGATGAAAGGTGAATGTGTCGAAATATAAAAAATACTTTTCGGAATTTTCACACTACTGATTTACTATCAATCAGGCACTGAAATAGTTTTTTTGCAGCAAATGATAAGCTTAAGAAACATACCTATACACACCCTACAAGTTGTCCAAGATCACATTGTTTCAATATGTGCAATGACACTTACTTACTCCCTCCCCTCTATTAATAACGTCCACGGAAATTTCTCATGTTGGCAAGAAGCTTTAAGTATTCCTTTGTCAATCTCAATAGTAAAGTGAATACAATTTCTAATTAAATTAATAATAAGTTTTAACACGATATTAGGGAGTACATTTGTTTATGACTAGGAAAAAAGATAATCAGGTTTCTGCAGTTAATCAAACCCCTACTGAAATAGTGAAAAGAGCTAAAAAGTCATCTGATTTTAAAGAGCTGGAAAAAAATGTTTCAGGAGTCCAAATATTTATTTTATATTTCACTACACTTATTGATCACAAGACTATGGAACGTGTATTTCTTCCATACATTAATAATTGTGAAAAAAAGAAAGACGAGTCTCTAGATATTCATCAATTTATAAACAACCTTCCACTCGAAGATATTATTAGAACTCGGGATGCAAAAGAAATCGAAGAGAAAATTCATCAAGGTTACGTACTAATTAAATTTGAAAATACCTTTAAAGATTGCCTTTTAATAAACATAAGCAATTTATCAAAAGGGGTTAGAGAATCTAATGAAACTGAGAATGAGTTTAATGTTATAGGGCCAAAATTAGGGTTTGTTGAGAGTCTTGATACCAATATTCTTTTACTTCGATCTAAGCTAAAATCTCCTCTATTAACTACTGAAGAGTTCGTGCTAGGCTCACTGTCAAAAACAAGGGTTACCATGGTTTATTTAGATGGGATAACAAATGAAGAACATATAGAAACTGTAAAAAAAAGAATCTCTGAAATAGATTTTGATATTATTTGGGATACTTCTATAATAGACCAAATAATAAAAGATAATTCTCGTACTCCTTTTCCACTTTACTTGACAACAGAGAGGCTAGATAGACTTTCTTATGCACTCACTTCAGGACAAGTAGTTTTATTTAGTGATGGTTCACCATACGCAATATCCGGGCCAGCTACCATACTCGATTTTTTTCTCTCATCTGAAGATTATTATTACAACTGGGTCATCGGGTCATTTTTTCGTTTCACAAGAATATTTGCGATTATCTTTTCAATCTTTTCTTCCTCTATTTATGTTGCGGTTGTGACGTTTCACTATGAGGTTATACCCGCAGATTTACTAGGTCCGCTAATAGAGTCCAGGGCAAACGTTCCATTTCCACCGTTACTGGAAGTTCTTTTTTTGGAAATGACAATTGAATTATTAAGAGAGGCAGGAGCCCGATTGCCTACAAAGGTAGGACAAACATTGGGGATTGTCGGAGGTATTGTCATTGGACAGGCAGCTGTTATGGCAGCACTGACAAGTAATATATTATTAATTATAGTCGCTTTATCAGCCTTAGCTTCTTTCACTACACCAACTATGGTTATGTCCAACACAATTAGAATATTAAGATTTCCATTTATCATTATGGCATCATTACTTGGCGGGTTAGGTATTATGATAGGTTTTGCATTGTTACTCTGTCATTTGTTTAAATTAAAATCGTTTGAAACTCCTTATATGGTTCCTCTGCATCCGTTTCGTGGCAATAATCTTGCAGATAGTATTATTAGGTTACCTTATAATAAATTAAACAAAAGGCCAGAATATTTGAGACCTAAAGATAATATTAAATATTCATCAATAAAGAGAAACAAAAAGAAGGTAGATATTAATGACGAATAATATATTAGTTAAAATTTGTTTTGTATTTCTATCTCTAATCCCTGTTGGATGTATACCTCACAGCATTATTAATGAAGTCTCTTTGATGCATAATGTAGGATATGATAAAGAAGAAGGTATGTTAAAAGCAAGTGTTGTATATCCAAATTATGCCGAGAGTGAAAAACCTGCTTTAATCACAGCAGCTGCAAAAAATCCATCCAGTCTTCAGGAAGAACTTAGCCATAAGTCTCCATTTCCCTTTGAAATAGGTCAAGTAAGGATGATGATTTTTGGGGATGAACTAAGCAGAGATGGTTTAGCAGACGTATTGGACACAATCTGCAAGGATCCAAAAATCGGTATAATAAGAATTGTCATTACAGATGGAACTCCAGATCAAATACTAAGAAAAACCCTGAATGAGAGTCCGCTATTCTTGATGAATTTGATTGATAAAAGTATTGAAAATGATGGAATTCCCGAATCTGACCTCCATGTAATGTATGACCAGTATTTTGGAAGTGGAATTGATATGTCCTTTCCGAATCTTATCGTTGATACTAATGGGACTGTTAATGTAGATGGAATGGGGATTTTTAAAGGTGATAAATTAGCACTTAGGATTTCAGATAAAGAAACATTCTTATTAAAATTAATGACAGACAGAAACAAAAAGGGGGTATACAGTTTTGACCTTAACATGAATGGACATAAAGCTAATATAGGGGTCAGAACTATCTATGGAAAACATAAGGTAAAATTCATCAAGGAGAACCTCAATGAACAAGTAAATGTGAGCCTTAATTTAGATGTAGAACTTGATACTTTGCCTGAGTGGATTAATCTTGAAAATGAAAAGGAACTTAAATCGTTTAAAAACGCCTTACAGAAATCAATTTCTAACGAAGCTGAATTACTTCTTACCGATTTTCAAACAAATGGTGTAGATCCTATAGGTATAGGAAGAATGTATAAAGCAAATCACAGAAATTACTCTGAACGGAGTTTTTACGATAGGATATATCCTAATATGACATATGATGTAAAAGCCAAAATTGTCGTTAGGCAAACTGGGGTGGGAAAACAGTGAATGTAAAAGTAGAAAAACAATTTCAAGTTTCGGCTTTTTTTACATTTTTTCTCATTCACTCTTCACAAACCGGAATCGGTATTCTAAATTTTCAAAGCCAAGTGATTAAAGGAGCTGAACAAGATGCTTGGATTTCTTTAATAATAACTGGTATAACAACCCAAATAATACTCTATATCATTTTTAAGCTATTAGGTGGGGATACCAATGATTTAGTAGCTGTTCATCAGTATTGCTTTGGAAAAACGATGGGAAACATATTATCTATCTTGGCATTGGTTTATTTTTGGTTGGCTTCCTTGACGGTTCTTCGCGCTTATATTGAGGTAATACAAATATGGGTGTATCCTACCATAAAAACATGGCAACTTTGTTTAGTGCTCGGACTTACATTTTATTATGTAATATCAAGTGGCTTCCGTACTTTAACTGGCTTTAGTTTCTGGGGAGTTATTTTACCTTCTTTTCTGGTTTTTTTAATATATTTCCCAATGAAACATTCGAATTATATTTATCTACTCCCAGCCTTCAACCATTCCCTTAGTGAGCTATTTGTCTCTTCTAAAGCTTATACCCTGCTTTTTCTTGGTTTTGAGTGGATACTGATGTATTATCCCTTCATTAGGAGTTCAAACAATAAAGATATTTCTAAATGGGCGTATTTGGGGAATATATATACAATCATTGTGTATCTAATTATAACTTTAATTTCTTTCTTATACTTCAATCAAGACGTATTAAAACATTTACCTTGGCCCACTCTGATGATGGTAAAAATCGTTAAATTCTCCTTCTTGGAAAGATTTGAATATGTATTCATATTTATTTGGCTGTTAGTGGTTATTTCCCCTATATGTATTTCTATGTGGGCATGTACAAGAATCGTAAAAAGATCTTTTTCCATTCCTCCAAAAGCGACATTAATATTCTTACTTATTGCAGAGATGATCGCTTGCATTTGCTTTAAAGAATTTAAAAGTATTGATCATCTTTTCAATTTTACGGCTAATGTAGGAATTGGTTTTGTATATGTGTATCTGCCATTCCTTCTTATCATAAAAATGATTAAGAATAATTTTATAAAAGCTTAATCGTAATACAGCGAGGTTCACGATCCGATCATTGTTTGTGAAAGGAGAAACCTCGCTATTGAAAATTTCCCAAAGAAAAATGTATGCCTACTTTCCTTCTTTACTATCTTTGAATGATACCGGCCACAAATATTGCACACGTTCCTCCATCTTTTTAGTTAGTCTGAGCAAGTCTGTATTGCTCTGGACAGCTCCGGTGCCGTTACCATCAATATCCGTAAGTTGACCGTAATCCTTCTTAAACCTTACGATTGTCATAGTATTATCCCGGGCTGTCGTAAGCTGCTCGAAAGTCTCATTATCAACGATTATAATAAATCTGTGGTGCTCTGTATAACGGGTATAACCAAGCCAGCTGTTGGTTTCGTATTGTACAGGCAACGTCCGTCCTCCGATGTCGACACTGGTTAAGTCCTTGAATTTGCTGATAGTGGAGAGCGTACCCTTTCCTTCCTCCATTTTCGGCATCGCAGGCAGCGGATCGGAAATGGCAATGTCGTCCGTATTGCGCGCTTCTCTGAACAGTCCCAGGCTCACCATTTCTTCTGCAGTTGTCTGGTTCAGAATCAGTGTCCCCACTTCAGATTCGTCTTGCTTAATTTTTGCCTCTTTAACGGTGTACGTATACACCTTCTTGAACTCGTTCCCATGCTCCTGGACCACAGCTTCAAGCTCATGTTTCTCCCCCACCAGCAGCAAACCGTTTCTCGGAGCAGCCATTTCGTCTGACCTGGAAAAAACCCCGAGCAGCACAATGCTTATTAACACTAACAATAGGATAATCAACAATAGGATAATCCCTTTTTTCATAATTATTTCCTCCCCTTTCTTATAGATGGCAACTATTGCTCCGGATTCCCATTCACCATATGAATCATATAGCGCCAGCGGGCCACCAGAAAATACACGGTCTGCACTAGTGTGAACGATATTAAGATAGCGGCCCCTCCTTTGAAGACAGAATAGTCCACCAGCTGCTGCAGCGCGGTAAATGCCACCGTACTATGAATAATGGCCATTAGCAGCGGTACGAAAAACATAAATGACAGCTGGCGGGTGACAATCCTGCCCAGCTCTTTGCGGCTTAGGCCAACCTTTGCAATCATCTGATACTGAGCCCGGTCCCGTTCCAGATCCGTATAGAGGCGCAAAAAGAGAAAGCTTGCCGCAAAGGTGAAGAACACGATTCCCACCAGCACGCTTATGATCAGAATGAGGCCGTTTTGCTGCTTGGATTTGAGCCATTCCAGAACGAGCGGATCCGCAAAATAGAATGGATTGCCATTCTGCCATGGAATCGCTTCTTTCAGCTTGTTCGCGACCTCCCTTGTCTCCGGCCAATTGTCTACTAGAAAGACGATTTCCCGTCCCTCTCCTGCCTCCCAGTCCTGCAGGGGAAGACGTTCATACAAGGCGTCTGTCGTCACGATAGTGGCTTTTCCTATATCAGGTACTACCAAATGTGGCACGTTTTTTACAATTTGCAGCTTTTCATCTACATCCCCAGCCACCACATCGATTTCGGAAGTGAGGCCTCGTTTTTCTTCAAAATCTCTTTTCTGCGCATATGTTGTAGGGATTGCGATCGCCTGCTTATCAATGTCCAAGGTATTAACGGGATAACCGAACGCCTTGAGTAGACTGTTGTAATCGCTCAAGCGCATCACAGTCAGGCCATTCTCTGTATATTTAATGGAAAAGCTACCGGTCCGGTAAGAGAAGCCCGCTTTATTCAGCTCCGCCTCAATGAGGTTAAGGTGCTCTTCCTTCTTTTCGTTGCCAGGATCGGAATGATAGCGAAATGCGAACGGGTTGGTCATCTCCGTCAGTCCTGGATTACCAAGAGCTATCGTGGTCCCCATTCCTGTAAACGCGACTGCCGAGATGACCGCCACCATAAAAAACATCGTCGCATTGTCTTTCATTCGGTACGACAGCTCGGAAAATGTAATGATATTCGTCTTTTTAAAGAAGAGTCGGCGCTTCCCCTTCAAGGCCCCAATCCAATACACGCTGAGCTGGGTAAACAGAAAATAAGTGCCCGTCACAGATAGAGCGACAATCAGAAACAGCAGAAGAAATGAAATGTTGCGCTCGATAACAAAGTAAAAGGCAAGCCCGTAACCTGATGCTATTAGTAAGGCTGCAAGCCCTGACAAGCCTTTTGAAGCTCTCGGTTCCGGCTTCGGCTTATCCTCCCCCTTTAGCAGCTCCACCAACTCTTTGGTTTTGACCAATCGGGAAGTGAACCAGGAAATGAGTAGAAACAGCAACACATATACAAGGGTGGTCAGACCAATCGCTTTCAGTGGGAAATAGAAATCTAAGTCCTTCTCAATGGCCAGCATGGTGGCGCTGATCAACAGGATCAGCTTGGTGAACACAAGACCGACCACAATACCCGCGGCGATTGAGATAATCCCGATCACCATATTTTCCATAAAGACCATCCGGATTTGCTGTTTCGGAGAAAGCCCATGGATCATCAAAATGCCGAATTCCTTCTTGCGCATCTTCAGAAACGAGCCCACCGAGTAGAGAAGAAACAGAAACGAGAATACAAAAATGAGTACCTGAGAGGTCGTCATTCCCATCTTGCTCAAGGCGGCGATTGTTTCACTGGTTGACTCCAGTTCACCTTGAAGCTGAGGATGAAACAAAAGCATGGCATAGGTAAAGAAAATCATGACCGAAAATGCGCTGCTCAAAAAATGACCGAGATACAAACGTTTGTTGCGAATAACATTATGGAAGGCGAGCTTACGAAAGGTCATACCGGTGTCCTCCCAACAATGACAGCACATTGATAATATTCTGATAAAATACAGCCCGGTTCTCTCCAGCATGAATTTCGTTATAGAGCTTGCCGTCTTTTATGAAAATTACGCGATCGCAATAGCTTGCTGCCATGGCGTCATGGGTGACGAGCATCATGGTCGTGCCTTGTTTTTTGTTCAGTTCTGTCAGTAAACCCATAACATCACGGGCGGCCTTGGAATCCAGGTTGCCTGTTGGTTCGTCGGCCAGAATCAGCGCCGGCCTGTGAATCAGCGCGCGGCCGACCGCCGTCCGCTGTGCTTGCCCGCCTGAAATTTCGTAGGTTCGGTTGTTTAAGATGGCCTGAATTCCCAGCTTCTCCGCCATCTGTTCGACCCGTTCTCCAATCTCATCTGGATCAACTCCGTCGAGGGCAAGTGGCAATGCCATGTTCTCCGCGACAGTCAAGGTATTCAGGAGGTTAAAGAACTGAAAGACAAAACCGAGCTTGCGGCGGCGGAACAGCGCCAATCGCTCCTCATCCAGCAGATGCGGCTGCTCTCCTTCAATCCATAAGCTTCCCGTTGTTGGGGAATCAATGGTCGAGATGACGTTTAAGAGCGTTGTCTTTCCGCTGCCTGAAGGCCCCATCACCCCAACAATTTCTCCCTTACCTATCGTCAAATCAATATCCGTAAGAGCCTCGTGGCTTACTTTCCCCTTATAAATCTTGCTGAGCTCGTTCACATGAAGCACTTCCATAAAGACATTCTCCTTTCTCGTTGTGTCTTAAGTATAATATCAGTATGCTCTTGCAAAGTATCGTTAAGCATTTCACTAAACTTACATTCTTGTAAGATAACAAAAAAAGATGAATACGTTTATCGTATTCATCCGCTAGCCCGAAGCATACGGGAAGGTAATATGCACTGTGGTGCCATTTCCCACTCCCGATTCTATATGAATTTGGTGATTCAGCTTTTGCACAACCTTTTGGACCAGATAGAGACCCATTCCGGTTGATTCCTTAAAGCTTCTGCCGTTCTCTCCAGTGAAAAATGGCCGAAATACCCGGTCGATATCCTGTTTCGGAATTCCCACTCCCCTGTCTTTTACCTCGAGAACGATGGATCGGTCATACTGGAAGGCCGAAATCCTCACTGTTTGATGGCTGCCCGCAGAAAACTTAATTGCATTGGACAACAACTGCTGCAGGATGAATCGGAGCCATTTGGCGTCTGTTTCCACGGTTAAGCCTGCATCCACAAGGTTCTCCGGATAAACCTGACTGCGGATAAACAGACGTTTATAATCCGTCACCACTTCGTCTACCGTCTTGTGAAGCTCCACTTGTTCCACGTGGAAATCCTGCTCGAACGTCTCCAGCCGGGACATATACAGGACCATCTCCAGACCTTTCCTTATCCGTTCGGCCTCTTCAGATATACTGTCCATTTCCTCGTTGTCAGACTCCTGGGTCAGCAGCTCAATCACAGATAGAGGAGTCTTCATCTGGTGAACCCATTGATTCATAAATTCAATCCGTTCCGCCTGCTCGCGTTCCCAATTCCTCATCTGTTGCCGGGACTTTCGGTATTGGTGATCCAACAGTTCATCCAGTGCACGGGATAAGACTGCGGAACCTGCCTGTCCGGGTGTTTCAAAGATATCCACGCCCGGCTCTGACAATCGTCTATAGAATTCGCGAAGCGTTAAATACTGAACTGTCAGATAGACAGACATAATCAAAATACCCAGAAAGGCGGCATACAAGGCGATGCCTAGATGATCGTAGCCGTCAAACCAGAACACCATTAAGACCACGGCCAATTGTACAAGTAGGAATCCTATTAGCATTATGTGCGACCTCAGAAACAACTTCATCTAGACTCCTTCTTCCATATCGGCAACAGTCGGTAGCCTGCGCCCCGAATCGACTCCAGCGCATTGACGATGCCTAGCTCTTGTAGCTTCTTGCGTGTGCGAGTAATATTGACACTGAGCGTATTTTCTTCCACATAGGTCTGTTCATCCCACAGCTTTTCCAAAATAATTTCTCTGCTCACCAGGCGCGGACTGCGGACAAGCAGCAATTCGAGTAAAACGGCCTCTTTTTTGGTCAGCAGCACACTCAGGGTGTCCAGTCTCAGCTCCAACCTCTCCGGAAACAGTACAAGACCCTCCAGCTTCACCTGCCGCTCCTCCGTCTTGTTCGCATAGTCTCCATAGACCCGCCGCAGTTGGCTGCGAATCTTGGCAATGACCACTTCGTAAGAAAATGGTTTGGTGATGTAATCATCTGCCCCGTGTTCGAGGGCCATTATCTGATCCATCGTACCGCTTCTCGCGGAAATGCAGATGATGGGGCAAGTGGAGACGGAACGGATCTGCCTGCACCAGTAATAGCCGTCATAACTGGGGAGATTAATGTCAATGAGAACAAGACTGGGATCAATTTGCTTGAACAGATCCAAAACATTCTCGAAATCTTTCACCATAATGCTCTCATCACCATACTTATCAATATGAGATCCAAGGAGCTCAGCTATTTTGGGATCGTCTTCCACGATCATGATTTTATGCAAATAAAACAAGCCTCCTTTTAAAGGCGTTTTTCTTCACTGTTTATTGTACCCCGCTTCACCTCCGTGGTCAAAAAAGGCTACCCCACTTCGCCTAAAAGAGCAAGCCATGGAGGGTTATAAATAACTATAATGATAAAAAAATCGATTAAAACAGGTCTTTCATGAATCTCTCCTTGACGAACCACCAGCCCACTTTATATACCTTATGGCGTATCCCAGAAGCGAGCAATTTCTCCATTGATGGTCAGTATTTCTAATTTTGTTAAGATATTGTTCTACATAAAAAAAGCGCATATCTTGTTAAAGATATGCACCCATGGGGTATGACCAAGAATGCCTGAGAGCTGATTAACCAACAACGTTCGAGATTACTTCGATATTCCCATGAGTTGCTTTGGCATAAGGGCAAACCTTATGAGCTTCCGCAACGACTTCCTCCGCCACGCTGGTTTCTACGCCTTTAACAGTGATGTCCATAGTAATGGCAAGTACATAACCGTCGTTCGCATCCTTGCCTAGGGTAACATGAGAATCAATGGTTATACCGTCTGCTTTAATATTCTTGTTTCTAAGAACAGTACCCATCGCACCTTGAAAGCATGCGGCAAATCCTGCAGCGAATAATTGCTCCGGATTGGTCCCAGCTCCGTTACCCCCTAATTCCTTTGGATATCTCAAGTCCACATTAAGATTCCCATCGCTGGAAACAGCTTTGCCATCTCTTCCACCTTGAACATTTACTGTAGCCTTATACAATTCCTTCTCGATTTTCATCATTTTTGATACTCTCCTTTTATTAATAAATTATTTTATAATTAGGGAATTGATTGGAACCGAAAGTCCGATCTGCACCAGTTTCGACACCACTTTCTCCATCCGAACGGCAGCTTACTTGTGTTATGGGCCATGCTCCCGTATCGAAAGTGTGAATTCGATTTCTTACTAAGGATTAGTATATACTCGATGTAAGTTGATTAACCAACAACGTTCGAGATTACTTCGATATTTCCACGAGTTGCTTTGGCATAAGGACAAACTTTATGAGCTTCCGCAACGACTTCCTCTGCCACGCTGGTTTCTACGCCTTTAACAGTGATGTCCATAGTAATTGCCAGTGCATAACCGTCGTTCGCTTCCTTGCCGAGCGTAACATGAGAATCAATGGTTATACCGTCTGCTTTAATATTCTTGTTTCTAAGAACAGTGCCCATCGCACCTTGGAAGCATGCGGCAAATCCTGCAGCAAATAATTGCTCCGGATTGGTCCCAGCTCCGCTACCCCCTAATTCCTTTGGATATCTCAAGTCCACATTAAGATTTCCATCGCTGGAAACCGCTTTGCCATCTCTTCCGCCTTGAACATTTACTGTAGCCCGGTACAATTCCTTTTCGATTTTCATCATTTTTGATACTCTCCTTTTATTACTGAGTTTTTTACTTTGGTCATACTGGTAACCGTATCTTTGCCTGCAAGTTAGGTTAATTATTTTTGAACGAACGTTCAAAAATAATTAAAAAAAATCTATCAAAATAACACTAGTCGTTATATTGGCGCTCATAGTGGAGCTGCTCCTCCGCCAACGACGATTTCTATCCCCTGTACCTATGAAAAATCATCAGAAGCGAGGAACAACATTGGGAATTTCCTCTGATCGGCCGACCATACGATTAAGTGGAATCCTTACCCATCATTCCAATACCAACATATTCATGTCAATAATATGGTGTAATTTTTCACTGTCCGATATAGTCTTAGCCATAACGCGGAGTCCAATTATTGCATTATTAAAATAATGAGACAGCCATTCAGCGTTGAGGGTCTTGGAAAGTTCTCCCGATTGCTGACCTTCTAAAATAAGGTCGTGTATTAACTGTTCCGCTTTGGCCCAACCCAGAAGAACATAATCTATTGACTCAGAATCATGTTTTGCCAACTCAACCGCTGTATTTACGGCAAAGCAACCATGTTCCTGGTGGGTCGCCATTTCAAGCATCATTCGGATTGCTTTCTTGGCAGAACGGGTATTTACCATTTGTCGCTTAACCGGATGGGTAACCTTTTGCTCAAACATTTCAATATAGCGCTTTAATGCTGTGACATACAAGGTATGTTTATCTGTATAAGTATCATACAGGCTCCCTTTATGAATCCCCAAATGGGAGACTAGCTCCTGGATGGATGTCTTCTCATAGCCTTGTTCCCAGAATAAAAGCATGGCTTTTAGCAAAACGGCATCTTCATCAAATTCCTTTCTCCTAGCCAAATTGTGTGCTTCCCTCCTTTCAATGTAAATCTAGCATATTAAGAACGTACGGTCAAGAATTATTTTGACCGTACGTTCTTAAATGAATTGTCATGTTATTCACAAGAATTGGTGGAGAATCCATTTGAAGTTCCAGTAATAAACCTTACTTTACCCATAACGATAATCTCTCCTATTCTCTTCACCTTTTATGAATTTTGAGAGATATACCTAACCAAATATTTACTAACTAAAAGTGTAGTTCCCTCGTAAATTTTTAATGATACTACCTGTATAGAAAACAAAAGGTCAGGGATAATCATTTTTCAGTTGCTATATTCCCCATTGCAATAGAAATTCTATTCCAGCTGTTAATTTGATTAATTATTAGAACAAGGTCAATATATTGTCTCTCGTCATAATGTTCCCGTACTCGTTGATAAAGCTCATCCGGCACACGTTTTGTAGGGATCAGAGTCACGCACTCTGTTAATTCAAGTGCTACTTTTTCTGAATCAGTGTAGAATGTACACTCTCTCCAAGCACTAATACAATATAAACGTTGTTCCGTTTCTCCCATTTTTCTAGCATCTGCTGTATGCATGTTAATGCAATAAGCACAACCATTTATTTGAGAAGCCCTAATTTTTATAAGTTCACGAAGTTTACGGTCAATACCCGTAGTTTTCGTATACTTCTCCATTCCCATCATTATTTTCATTGCTTCTGGTGCTAGCTCGTAATAATCAATTCTTTGTTCCAATATATTTTCCTCCTTAAGAAGCTTATTAAATACATAATTGAATCTTAGATACTTTAAGTGTCAATTACGGATAACATCAATCACCGATTGATACTATCGATAATAATGCGTGAAGTTTATTATGTCAATCATCTTTTGATGTTAATTAATACCAAATATACTTGTTTGACAAGGGAATAAATTATTTCTAAGATTAATTAAATAATCTTATTTATGAAGAAGGTGTTTTTAATGCAGTATAGTATTGGAGTTGAGTATGCACTTCACTGCCTTGTCTATTTAATTGATAGTCCAGAGGATTCACCCATTGGCATAAAGGAACTTTCCCATTTTCAAGGGGTTTCTGAGACATACCTATCGAAGATTTTTAGTAAATTATCTAAGTATGGTATTGTAAGTTCAGTGCCCGGAGTTAAGGGTGGTTATAAACTGAATAAATCATCTGAAGAAATTTCCTTTTGGGATGTAATAGAAGCAGTTGAAGGTCCTAAGCCTATTTTTCAATGTAAAAATATTAAAGATAATGGTTTGCTGTATAGAGAAAAAATATGCTCTATAGGCAACTCATCTTGCACTATCAATTTAGTTATGCTCTCTGCGGAAGAAACTATGCGTGAATACTTGCGTGGCAAAACGCTGTCATGGTTAAAGGTTGAGTTGGAGCATGTCCTACCTAAACAAATACGTGAAGAAACTCGGAAATATTTTTCGAAGAGCAGCCTATAAAACAAACCTCTCATGAAATTCCTTAATTAATTGGAATTTTGAGAGGTTTGTTATTTTTCAGGAAAACGTATCTTCCGATTGTCTATTATTAACAAAAACCTATCCTCAACTCATTCTGTTAAATACGATGTCTCAAGAATTAAGTCGATGATGGCCAAGTCCATTTCAAGCTAGTTAATCACCTTCCAAGAGTTTCATACGTGCTTTTCAGGGAAACACTGTCACAATCACACCATCGATATTGTTACCTGAAATCTCATAACGAAGATTGGCAGGCACATTAATGGTCGTGTTTTTAGTTATAGGATAATATGAAATCTCATATTTTTCCCCATTTACACTAGCAGAAATGTTTTTTTCTTCTTTTAGGTACTCCATATATTCTTCTAAAACGAAATTCTTTTCTTTCATAATCGCGCTATGAGGGAAACCAACATAGCGGATGTGCCACGGTTCATATTGAATGCCTGTTATGTCCGTTTTGTCCTTTGGATAGCGTAAAATGAACCCGTATTTCCAAGAGTTTTCTTCTATCCACTTTCCTTCTGGTGCATCAGCCATCTTCATTTGAGTAGATCCTACATCAAGCGCTAAACCCAGATTGTGTTCGCTATAGCCAGGTGGCAAGGCATAGGCAGAACCCATATCTTGATAAAGTAAACTTTGCTCATCAAAGTCTCGAAAGCCGCTTGTAATGGCGAAATATTGAAGGCCATCTTTTTCTGCAGCAGCAACCATCTCTGAGAATTTATGTGCAACATCCTCTGACAGGTAAATGTCACTGCCTAACAACACGTAACTTTGTGCCAATTCATAGTTTGCAGATAAATTGACAATATCCGACTTAATACTCTCTTGGTGAACAGGATATTCACTGTTGACCAAAAGCAGATCTCCTTGATAGATTTGGTCTTCTGTAATTACAATTTTTTGGATTTCTCCAGGGATTCTTCCACTCACTTCTATATCATTTTCAGATTGATTATAGTTTTGTATTTTTACTTTTGGTTCAGAAAAAGGTTCCATATTTACGAAGGTTAAACCTAGGCACAATAATAATAATAAAAAGCCCCACTTCTTCATTTATCAGTTTCCTCCTTGTTCTTATTTGATTATAAGTGTAGGGCAAACTATTTAAAAAAAGAGTGGGGTAAATATTAAATTTTTCTTAAATCCTTTACTCGGATTTTAAACTTTATCTCTCCTGCGGTAAGCTGACTTCAAAAATTGTACGTATTATACTACTTTCGGCAGTAATGGTTCCATTATGCTGCTCCACAATATTCTTGGCAATGAACAAGCCAATCCCGGTGCCACCTACTTGATGAGTTCGTGCTTTGTCACCGGTATAAAACATATCAAAGAGATGTGGCAGCTCATTCTGAGGAATGGGATCTCCATAATTCACAATCTGAACAACCACTTTCCCAGAATCAATATAGCCGTTAATATCCACAAATTGGCCATCGTTACCATAGCGATTCGAATTGGTAAGAAGATTTTCAAATACACGTGCTAATAGCTCTCCATCACCTAAAATAGGTAAATGCGGAGTCACATTCATTCTAGCTATCAAATCATTCTTCTCGAAGATAGGATACAATTCTTCCTTTAATTGATGAAGGAGATCACTTAAATTTATGTGATTTTTTTTAATTGGCAATATGCCATAGTTCATTCGCGTTATTTCGAATAATTCATCAATAAGTCTTTCTAAACGTTGAGATTTAGTAAAGGCAATCGTTAAAAAATGTCTGACTTGTTCTTTCGTCAAATTCTCATCCTTAAGTATTAAATCTAAATAACCTAAAACGGAGGTGAGCGGTGTACGGAGATCATGAGCCAAATTTACGACTAGCTGATTTTTACTACTTTCCGAAAAATCTCCTCTTTCGATGGCTTGTTGCAATTTTTCACTTGCTAAATTAATATCCAGCGCAATATCGCTAAATTCATCATTTGATTGGACTTGAACACGATGTGAAAACTCACCACGAGCGAGATAATGAATTCCGTTTGAAATCACCTTGAAATAGGTTGAATAGCGTTGGGTCAGCAAATAAAAGAAAAAGATCGAAAGTGGGACAAATAGTAGTAAAAAGAAGTTAATGTCGCCTATATTGTGTATGAAGATACGAATATTTTTAACCCACAGATCTCCATAATCAACAAATGTATGATAATACCATTGAAGTCCTTTAAAGATTAGATAAGTTATAGCGCCAGACAGCAGCATACTTAAACCAAATAATAATATCATTTTTGAGCGGAAACTTCGTAATATTTTACCCATTGAATGTATACCCCACGCCCCATACGGTTTTTATAAATTTATTTTTCCGTTTATCTTCTTCAAGTTTTTTTCGTAAGGTGCGAATATGGACCATTACGGTATTCCCACCTTCAAAGTATGCATCGCCCCACACCTGCTGAAAAATATTTTCCACACTAAAAACTTTCCGGGGGTGACTGGCTAGTAAGTACAAAATATCAAACTCTTTAGGTGTTAGTTCGATGTTTTCACCATATAGAGTCACTTTACGTTGATCAGGAGAAATAACTATTCCACCATTTTCCACGCTGGTTTTTTTTTCTGTACCTTTTTTTGGTTGATTTAGCTTCATAAAACGTCGGAGGTGAGCATTTACACGAGCAACCAATTCTATCGGGGTGAATGGTTTAGTCATATAATCATCTGCGCCAATTACCAAGCCCTGTACTTTATCGAAATCAGAAGTTTTGGCACTTAAAAATATGATTGGCATATTATGCTGTTCACGAATGCGGCTTGTGACTTCATATCCATCCAATTTCGGCATCATTATATCCAAAATCAGCAAATCAATAACCTGTGTCTCTACAACACGAACAGCCTCTTGTCCATCCGATGCTTTAATCACATGGTATCCTTCTTTTTTTAAATGGATGGCAATCAGATCAGCAATTTCTTCCTCATCATCAGCTATTAAAATTGATAAACGTTTCATTGATTTCACTCCTATGTAAATTGATATTCACTAAATATCAATCATGCCTTACGAAGCTGTACACCACCAAAAAATCGTTGTTGTTGGTAGGGATGCTACATCATCATAATAGTAACATTCGTGGCAGCTTTTTGAATAATTAGGGATTTAATATATGTTTTATTATTTTTTCCTTATCAAAAGATAGGGTGGAATGCATTGGTGGAAATTATTATGTTATTTTTCTATAACAATACCCTTTGGACAAATTATTTCCAAATGGGTATAACGGCAATGAGAACCCTTATTTACTACTCATAATCCACTACAAGTATTGTTTATTAACTAATGAGAAAATCACCAATTGCAAAAAATCTTTTACCTTCAAGTGTGATAGTTTAAAGGAAATTTCTTAAATATATTATGTGAGAATTCTTAACTTTTTCTTAAGATAATACAGAACTTAATTACCACTAAGCAATTGGCTAATATATCGTAAACGTTTACCATCTCAGCTATATCCTTCGTACTATGAACCTTCTTCAATAATGAATATTCCCAATCTTATTATTCACATAATTATTTGTCACATAGGTAAAAATAATCTAACCATAAACGAATCGGCGGTGAGGCATTTGTTCATTAAGATTTTCCTTTGGCTGAGCTTAATTGTTCCTTGGCTGTCTTTATTTTTTATGAAAAAAGACAGTATTAAACGTTATATGCCTGTAGCGATATTCGTTTCGTTACTGCTTACAATTTTGTATGAAATAGGCTATACATACGATTGGTGGGTGCTGAAAGCTAAAATCGTACCTTGGGGACACATAACAAACATTTCTTTTGCATATGGACTTTTTTTAATCTCAACAATTTGGATTTTTCATTATACCTATCGTAATTTTATATTATATATGGTTACGAACATAATTGTTGATGCGATTTTTAATTTTGGTGTACTAGAACTTACAGAAAGGTCTGGCTTAAATGAACTAATTAATATGCCTGATTGGGGTATTTATTTAATCATGCTGGGACTAGCTTTAATCATTTATATATATCAGCGCTGGCAAGAGGGTATTTTCAAGGAAGAATAAGAATAGTGCTGTTCCATCTTCTAATACAACATCCCATAAAATATACTCTTATTATATTGGAGGTGTTACGATGGACCATCAATCCTTCCTGTTGGAAGCTATCAAGCTAGCAAACGAGAATGTGAGAATGGGTTCTGGTGGCCCTTTTGGTGCGATTCTTGTAAAGGATGGAACAGTAGTCGGACGGGGTGTCAACCGCGTGACAGGACAGTTGGATCCCACCGCACATGCTGAAGTGCAGGCCATAAGGGATGCCTGCCAGAATCTAAAAGATTTCCAACTGAAAGACTGCATTCTCTATACAAGCTGCGAGCCCTGTCCGATGTGCTTTGGTGCAATTTATTGGGCAAGGATCCATGAGGTTTATTTTGCAGATTCGAAGCATGATGCTAAAGCTGCCGGCTTTGATGATGCCTTCATTTATGAAGAGCTTCGTGCAGACGGAACGGATAAAAAGATCCCTTTCTATCATGTGCACCTGGATACAAAAGAAAATCCATTCACCTTGTGGAAAGCGGCCAGTATAAAAATTGAATATTGAGATCCTATGATTGGATATATGTACTGGCACAAGTAAGGAGGTATTGCATAATTTAAAGTTGACCCAAATAATTTACTTTAAAGGAATGAACAAATATGGGAACAGCTATGGATTATACCTCCCCCTCCGTCCAATTTTTTTCCGATGTGAACAAAAGCAACTCTTTCAAGAAAAACAGTAAAAATTATATAAATGTTCTTGGCGTAGAACAGTTAAATACACTGGATAATGTCTCCCTGCTTGATATTTTTCTTAGCAAAGATAATATCATTGAGCCGCACTACCATCAAAATGCTGCAGAACTGGTGTACTGCATATCGGGTTCAGCCGTTATATCGTTGTTGAACCCTTTTACGAAAGTCATCCATAACTACAAGGTTACCCCTGGTCAGGTGGTCAATATTCCTCAAGGCTGGTGGCACTATGAAATTGCAACAGTTGACGATACTCATTTACTGGCAATATTCAATGCACCAACGCCAGAAGTAATTCTGGGATCAGATATTTTAGCCTTAACACCAGCAAATATTATGGCACATTCGTATTGTCTGGATGAGAACAAATGGAAAAAGGCGGTTTCCCCTATTAAACCAAATACTTTTATCGGACCGCCAAAAGACTGTGATAGAAATTATAGACAAATAAATCCCGGTTTTACGTCCCCTTATCAATACCCATATCCTAACTATTATTATTATAATCCAGTAAGACGGTAAAAGAATCCTTAATTGGCTGGCGTTTTTAGATTCCCATTATTCTGGATTTCCACATGGACATTCATATCCATTTTCATATTCGGGTAGTAGCGGGAACGCCAGTCTTTAAGATATTTTCTTGGTATCTCCTTTCTGAATAGTTGACCAATGCCAAAAATATCAGCCTGTGTGGATTGCACAGATGAGAACATTCGTTCGAACCTCTCGTTAAGTTGCGCTTCTAAATCCTTTTTGATTTTTGATAGTGACGGATCCCCCCTCGTTTCCAGTAACATCACCTTCATATGGATGTTCGACTTTAAATGCGGCACATCATGATTCATATCACTTTCATGGTGCATGGAGTTGGCAACTATAATGACACTCGCTTCCTTCATCACTTCGATTTTCCCATGGGTACTTTCTCCTTGAAAAGCGTTGTATAAGAGTGTTTCGTCGGAAGAGATTTTCCCTACCATTTTTCCGTTTTTTATCACGGCTGAACCCGATTGTTCAATTAAGGTAGTACCTCCCATTTTTATTAACGGGATTGCAACATCCAGTGTATAGGAATGGATACTTCTATATACCTGCCATATTCTGGTTAAGGCAATCTGTGGTCCCCATCCTGCATGCTTTTCAAAACAATCCAATAATATGGTACTGTCGGACTCTTTACTCTGTTCCAATACGGAAAATAACTCATCCAAACTATCTTCACTTATGGCAACCAACGCTTTTGGGGAGACATCCCTTGAACGCATAAAACCTGCAAACAGGTCCTTCACTCCATCTTCTGCTAAATCACTGCTGATAACAATCACTTTGACATGGAGTAAATCAACGCTGCTCTCAATGTTCTTACTTAATTCATCCATCACTTGGTTGATCGTTTCCCCTACACCTGAAACTATTCTTATTTCCAAGGAATCCTCCTTTGGTACCGGTATCTCCATGAATACTTTATAGCCATCTTCAGTTGAGCCTATCCCCAGAACTACAGGCATCACTCTATGGTTGATATCCTTATTATCCCAACAACCACTCAGACAAGTAAATGACAAAAAGAGAAGAAAAATCACCATGTACTTTTTATGCATGTTTTACCTCTCCTTTCTTTCCTGCACCTGCTTTTCTAGCCTTTAAACCTAGTAGATAGATCGAAATCGGGACAGAGAACATTACATAGAACCTGAGAAAAGTATTCCATAGGAAGAGTCTGCTTACGTCATTCCAATTAGGGATAAATAGGCAGACAATATAAATGAAGATGGAAACAATTACTGTGAGATATGTGTGTTTGGCAGAAGGTATTCCTCGATGGAGAATACGCAGCAATTTCCATAGAACAAGAGAGATGAAAAGCATGATAAACGTAATAAGGCTCATCAGAAAGAACATGGTAATCCTGTCAAACATCAGCCAATTCAGGTTTATGGAGTCAACAGAAGTAACGAAAGGGAATAAAAAATTTGAAGCGGTTGCATCGCCAAATGTCAAGATTGGGATATAGACAGAAATTAAAAAACATGGCACCAATAAAAAAGCTGCAATCAAAACGATTTTCCTTTTATAGGAGAAGTATGGCTGAACAAAACCAAGAAATAAAAATCCTCCTCCTATCGCAAAAAAGCTTTTTAAATACGAATTGGTCGTCAGAAATTTGAAAGATGTAGGCCATATAGGGAATAGATAATGCCAGTCCACATTCTGAAAAGATACCAGGAAAATAAAAAATATTAATGGAATGAATAGAAAGGTCAACAATAAACCGGTACGGAAAATGGCTTCCAATCCCCTTGATGCAAGATAGCTTGATATGAAAAGCAGGACTGCCATGACCGCCCATAAAGGAGTATTCGATAAGAATACGATATTGATGATCTCGGAATATGCTCTTACCGATAAAATGATGGCAGCAAGAAAATAGAGGCTAACGGGGACTAAAAACAACATAACCATCCATTTTCCACCTTTTGTATAAATATCGACAATATCCTGATTGTGAAATTCTTTGAGTCCGCTCATGTATATTGAAATGATGAAAATATGGACACTCACCCCTAATAGGATCGGAAGCCAATGGCCTTGATCCGTGCTGGAAATGATATCATCGGAATACATGAAAAAAATAAGACTTAAATGTGTCAGGATATAAGTACAGACAACGCTAAAAGACTTATCCACTTTTTATGTCACCTTTCGAAAAATTGAAGTTGATAAATGGAACCCCGAGAGTTGTAATACTTGCGTAGTAGCTGCAGACAAAGAATACCCCAACGAGAATTCCTAGCACACCAAAGAAGGAAGCAAGGACCAATATCAAATACTTAAACAATCGGATAGAAGTTGAATGTTGAACACCGATGATGGTAGAGTTTGCGATGGTTGTAGCCGCAAGAATGATGATTAACAGGTTGCTTACTAATTTCGCTTCAACTGCTGCCTGTCCGAGAATTATCCCTCCCACCATTGTTATGGTTGGCCCGATGCTTTTTGGCAATCGGACACTTGCCTCTATAATCAATTCTAGTGTAATCAACATGAGAAGCGTTTCTACGAGTGCAGGATATGGAACTCCGTCTCTGCTTTCAGCGAGCGATAACGCCAATTCAATTCTGAGAACCTCGGGATTTACAGATACGAGGGCTACATATAACCCAGGAATGATCAAAGTTAACAAAGTTGCAGCTATCCTTAGAAATCTAATTGCTATCATGATAGGATATGGGAAATTTTCATCATTTTCAATAAAGAACATATCCTCCAATCGACCGGGAGTGATAAATGCATAAGGCAATCGATCGATAAACAATACCGCTCGGCCTCTTTCCAATGCATTGTTCGCCTCTTGTGGTAGTTCAGTGGTGGTGAAATGGCTGACTAGGCTCCAACGTGGGATCCCCATCAATCTGTTCAGATTTTGAAGGTTTTTTGGGTCTATGCCGATATTTTCTTTCAGACGTTTTTCCAATGTTTCAAGATAAGGTTTATTGGATCCTTTAAAGTAGATTAAGGAAACTTTTCTTGATTGTTCATTACTTAGGGTAAATGCTTTTATAAGCAGATTCTCTGATACAATCTGTTTTCGGATGATCCCTAGGTTTGTATCAAGATCCTCGTTAAAGGAACTTAAGCCCCCTTGAAGTGTATTTTCATTCGTTGGCGCTTCAATACTGCGTGATAGCATTTTTGAATAGGGATTTACCACAATGGCCTGGTCTTGATCATTTTGCAGAAGGATTACCAGCTTGCCTTCTAGGATGGAGGAAATGATAGCTTTTTTATCTTGGATAATATTTTCTCCCAACCCAAATAAAATGGAAGTGAACTGATTATCCATCGCCGATTCATTGTTCAACCTTTCTTTTAGGCTGAAAAGTGTTTTCGGTACATCCATTAAACTATTTAGTCCTAAAAAAATTAATTTTTCTTTGCCAAAATCCTGATATATTTCAAAAAAATCATCATTATTTTTTAACCCAGACGTAATCTCCTGCAAAGTCCCTTCCATTGTAAGGCGTACCTCCACATTTCCCATCAGTTTATTCCATTTTCCCCCATGAATGAAGAAATATGTATAACTCTTGTCATCCTACTGTAAGAGGTGAATTTCTCCAACGAAAAAGGACTTCAGTAATAAATTACCAAAGTCCTTTTCTTACATTATTATTCAGGTAGTACCTCATAAGCCATCTTTCTGATAATCTCTTCATGCTGTGGGTATTTCTCCAGCAATTCTGCCTGAGTGAACAACTCGAAGTCTTCAAAGACAAACCCCGGTGATACCATGCAGCCAACAAGAGAACAGGAATCCCCTGCGGTAACAGACGAACCGAAAATTGCGTTTTTAGGTACTAAAACCTGTGGAGTCTCCCCTTTTTCAAAATCCAATCCAAGTTTGTATTCCTGGTATTCCCCTGATTCATGGATCACATGGACAGAAAGTGAGCTCCCGCCATGGAAATACCACAGCTCGTCAGATTTAAGACGGTGAAAATGGGATACATTTTTATCCGTCAAAAGGAAGTAAATACTGGAATAAAGTGAACGCTTGCCATGGAAATCAGTGCTCAGCTCTCTATCTGTAATGTTTTCATTTGATGTGAAGGTTTGTTTATAATAGCCCCCCTCAGGATGCTGCTCCAGTTCAAGTTTTGTTACCCAGTAATCAAGAGAATCAATATGCATATCAAAATTCCTTTCGTACTGTCTTCATCAATGTAGGGTGTCCAGCAATTCGACGCCGATATTATCTGCATCCTCCCACTCATGGAATACCTCCAGGTGCCAGCCGTTAACGTTACGCTCGAGGCCTTGCTGTTCCATCCATGTATGTAATTCCCGGTACGCTTTTCTTATATCATAGTTAGGTCCTCTATACGTGGTGCTGGCATAGCTCTGGGAAGGGATGGTCAGGGTCACCATATCTGCGGGGATATCTTCAAACTCCTCCACTTCCACGCCAATCCAGTAGCCATCCTCTTCCTCTGAAGAAGGTTCCACCACAAATGCACCATTCAAAAGATGGGGATAGAGTACATGTTTAATTTCATTCAATCTATCAGAAAGCTTTTTTGTCGCACGAGGTATTTCATATATATACTTGTCACCGGGACACAGGACACGGAATCCTACCAGTTTCAACTCGCCCAAATCCTTGATGCCATTTTCATTATAGATGTTTTCCGTCACAATATCTCCCCCTCTTTTCCAGATGAATATACAATATTCGCCAAAAAACTCTGGTTCCCTGCTTTTTTCCAGAATTAAAAAATCCGGGAAGTCCACCCCCCGGATCGCAGTTTATTTTTCTAGTACTTCATCCACTATTCCATACAATTTCGCTTCCGCAGCAGTCATAAAATTGTCACGGTCTGTATCCTTGGCCACTTTCTCCACAGGCTGCCCTGTCATATCTGAAATCATCTGATTGATATCTTCTCTTAGCTTAAGGATTCTTCTGGCGGAGATCTCGATTTCCGTAGCCTGGCCCCTGGCGCCGCCCAAAGGCTGATGAATCATGATTTCACTATTTGGCAATGCAAGCCGCTTCCCTTTCTTTCCGGCCATCAGTAAAAGTGCCCCAAATGATGCAGCCATTCCAATACAGATCGTCCTGACATCGGGTTTGATATAGTTCATGGTGTCCAGTATGGCAAAGCCTGCAGTGGTGGAACCTCCGGGGCTATTTATATAGATGGAAATATCCTTTTCGGGATCGTCTGCTGCCAAAAAAAGCAATTGTGCCACAACACTGTTTGCCATTTGATCAGTTATTTCATCCCCGATCATGATGATTCTGTCCTTCAAGAGCCTTGAATAAATATCGTACGACCGTTCCCCTTTATTCGAGTGTTCAATGACATATGGAATCATATTCAATCCAAATCCCTCCTTGTATATTATGCTGCACTTTGTAAGCTGCAAGAAGGAGTGTGTGTAAATCCGGAGCGGGAAGTAGTAATAGCCGTCTTCAAAGTTCTAAAGGAAGGCAGTTGCCTTATTAAAATGGATGGATCAGCACGGTGGATACTTTCATCCATAAGTTGAGCCATTTTGTTTGCCTCTTCATCTAACCAAATGCAGTCGATCAAAGGCTTATCTATTTCGGTTTTCTCCTTATTTAACCGGTTTCTATAGCGGTGTACAATCGCTTTTACCGCTCCCTCGGGCAGATGAAGAAGCTCCCCGATCTCCTGGTTCTGATATTGGAATGCTTCTTTTAGAAAAAAGGTGACTGCCTGCTTTGGAGTCAGCTGTTTAAGCAGAAAGTCATGAATGATGAAAGGGCTATCGAAAGTAGAAACTTTTGCATCTGATACGTCAGGTATTGCTTCCGACAAGTCCTCCCTCTTTCTTTTTCTCATGATATCCATCCATTGGTTAAAAGCTATTTTCTGGATCAGCCTCATACTGATTGTCGGACCCTCTTTATAGGAGGATAAAACCTTTGCGAACGTTTCCTGTGCAAGATCATCTCCATCCCACCGGTTTCGCGTTAAATAGTGACAGTACCTTTGCAGGGAATTGAATTTTTCTATAAGCTTTGTTTCCACATTCTCCATCTATTACTCACTCCTTTTACACCACTCATCTATTAAACGTTTTGGAGGCAACAAAAGATATGGGGGGTAAAAATAATTCGATTGACCCCCAGAAAATTGACTCTTATTGTTAATATTCTATTGATACATACATTTTACAATACATATTACGATTGAAGCTAAAGGAGGTACTTTAAATGCAGGCATCTTATGTGAAGGAATCCTTACGGGAATGGAAAGAAGAAATACTTTTGCAAAAGAAAGAAATTGACGATGAATATGAAAAGGTAAAGTGCGATCTCCAGCTTTATTCCATCAAATTCAGCATCACCAAACAGGTTATTCAATCTACCATCAATGATGAAATCATCAACAATATTAAAAACACCTATCATAGACCCTACGAGGAGAAATTCAACGAACTGAAGCAATACATAAGGGAACTAGATGAGAAAAGAAAAGTGTTCCAGATGTTTGTGGAAAAGATTGAAAAAGTAAGTGAAGATGATCTTGTAGCAAAATGATGGGGAAGGAAGTCCCTAATAGTCAGGGACTTCCTTTTATGTACCTCCCCTCAGATATTGTTAGCTCTCCTTCCCCTTTGTGTTGCCAATCATGTTGGCAGGATCCACTTTCTGATCAAACTCCGCTTCAGTCAATAGTCCCGTCTTAATAGCAGCTTCCTTCAATGTGATACCTTCATGATATGCAAGCTTTGCAATTTTCGCTGCATTTTCATATCCGATGTGTGGGTTCAACGCTGTTACAAGCATGAGGGAATTTCCAAGGTTTTCTTTGATCTTATCATAATTAGGTTCTATTCCCACCACACATTTATCATGAAAGCTAATCATGGAATCTGTTAATAGACGGACGGATTGAAGAAAATTGTAAATGATCACCGGCTTAAATACATTCAGTTCAAAGTTTCCTTGACTGGCTGAAATTCCAATTGTCACATCATTACCCATGACCTGCGCAGCAACCATTGTTAGTGCCTCGCTTTGGGTGGGGTTCACCTTTCCGGGCATAATGGAACTGCCTGGTTCATTTTCAGGGATGAATATCTCTGCGATTCCGCTTCTTGGCCCACTTGCGAGCCACCTGACATCATTGGCGATCTTCATCAAATCTGCAGCGAGTGCTTTCAATGCGCCATGCACATGCACCATCTGATCATGACTTGTCAGGGCATGGAATTTATTTGTTGCGGATGTAAAGGTCTTCCCTGAATAAAGACTTACTTCTTTTGCTGCCATTTCCCCGAACTCAGGATGGGCATTCAATCCTGTTCCTACGGCTGTTCCACCTATTGCAAGCTCCTTCATATATACACTGCTTTCCATCAGCATGCTTTCACATTTTTCCAGCATATGATGCCAACCGCTTATCTCTTGCCCAAGCGTCAAGGGAGTTGCATCCTGAAGATGAGTGCGGCCGATTTTAATGACGGCCTGAAACTCCTCCGCTTTTTTATTCAACGTGGTCTTCAATTTTGTTAAAGCCGGCAGGAGTTGGTCTTCAATAGCAAGAACACCTGCAATGTGCAACGCAGTAGGAAAGGTGTCATTGGAGCTTTGGGACATATTCACATCATCATTTGGATGAAGAGTGAAATCGACGCCTCTTTCTTTAAGTATTTGATTTCCCCTTGTTGCAATGACCTCGTTCACATTCATGTTTGATTGAGTGCCGCTCCCGGTTTGCCATACAACCAGCGGGAAATGGTCATTCCACTTTCCGTTGTTGATCTCTTCACAGGCGATTGTAATGGCTTCCGTTTTTTCGAGTGGTAATTTTCCGAGCTTATAGTTGGAAACCGCGGCACCTTTTTTTAATAGAGAAAAAGCTTGTATGACTTCAACTGGCATCCGCTCCGTTCCAATTTTGAAATTCTCCAGGCTTCTCTGTGTTTGAGCACTCCATAGCTTGTCTTTAGGCACCTTGATTTCGCCCATCGTATCCTTTTCTATTCGATAGTCCATATTCAACATCCTTTCCATGCGGTTCATTCTGAATTATTTACTACTTATTATTCTATTCCTACTATGTATCTATCCAAAACTTAATTTTTAGGAGGACATGCAATTAATGGAAAATTAAGAATAATTTATAATATTTGTGATATAATGAAATAACCTAAATATTGGGGTCAGGAGGCTTGGCAATGGAGTTGAACAGTTATGTAATACGTCTCTCGTTCTTGATTATCGGGATATTTGGGGGAGTTTTTCTATTCCGTTATATTAAAAATGGCGAGCTATTATTTGATCAGCTGATAGGGGTAACCGTTGGCGTACTTTTATTGGTTATCGCAGTTATTTGGAGAAGAACGAATCAGACATCTTCCTCTGTAAACTGAAACACCCCGTTACATTTTCGCGACGGGGTGTTTTGCTATCAGTTCACTTGAGCTTCTTCACGAATATCTTCTAGTCTTTCAGCTACTTCTTCCTCTGAAAGGCCATGTTCAGCTATATAACGATTTCTTGGATGCTCTCTGCATTCGCTTGAACAGCTCCGCAAATAGCGGTGTTCGTTTTCTTCGGAGCTTAGGATCTTTTTATTGCACTCAGGGTTTGCGCAGTTCACATAACGCTCACACGGCTCGCCGGAGAAATGATCTTTTCCAACTACCACATGCTCTTTACGGTTGATGGGTACACTGATGCGATCGTCGAACACATAGCATTGTCCGTCCCATAATTCCCCTTGTACCTCCGGGTCTTTACCGTACGTTACAATTCCTCCATCAAGCTGGGAAACGTCCTCAAAGCCCTCATCCAACAGCCAGCCTGAGAATTTCTCGCAACGCACTCCACCTGTACAATAGGTTAAAATCTTTTTGCCTTCAAAATTCTTTTTGTTTTCCTTGATCCATTGAGGCAGTTCCTTGAATGTGTTGATATCCGGTCGTACAGACCCTCTGAAATGGCCCAGGTCATATTCATAATCATTGCGTGCATCAATGACTACTGTATCCTCCTGCTGCATCGCTTCAAAGAATTCTTTCGGCTTTAGATGTTTACCTGTCGTCTTGTTCGGGTCCACATCGTTTTCAAGGCGCAGTGTAACAAGCTCTGGGCGGAAGCGGACTTTCATTTTTTTGAAAGCATGTCCTTCTGTCTCATCGATCTTGTAGATCATGTCAGCGAAAAGCGGATTGGCATTCATATGTGCAATATAGGCATCCGTTTGTTCAACAGTACCGGAAACCGTTCCATTGATCCCTTCAGTTGCGATCAATATACGTCCTTTCAATCCAAGCTCCTTACAATACGCCAGATGCTCCTGGGTAAATTCCTCAGCGTTCTCGATATCTACATATTTGTAATATAATAGCACTCTATAATCTTGATTCATTTTTTATCACCAATACCTTTTATGAGTATATTTATCCATTGTATGTTTCTGTAAGGAACATACAACATATTACTATAGCAAAAATAGTTCCATAGATGCAACCTTTCTATTCCAAACATAAAAAAAGACCCCAGTGTGCACTGGAGCCTCTTCCTAGTTTATTCAGCTACTGAAATTACATATTGCTTCGATAACTTCCTGCTCCCACTTGTAGGAGTTGAACGTATGATCTGCTCCTTCGATGTGCAGAAGTGTTGCATGAGGATAACAATTCTTCCTATAAAGTGATGAAACCTCTACATGTACCGCCTGATCGTTCGTTCCGTGAATCAACAGTACATCATTTGTGTATCTGGCTGCCCGCTCCCATACCTCCAGGTTTTTCAATTCTGTTACGAAGTCCTTACCTAATAGGTTGCCTCCAAGGTCATAGGCGTTGAGCTCTTCTATAAAAGTGGCGAAGCCCATCTGTTTTTCAATGATTTGTGGCAATGTTCCTGCCGGGGAGAGCAAAATAAGTTTCTTTATATCTGCGGGCTGCTCCCCTGCCAAAAGGCTTGCAACTAATCCGCCCATGCTGAACCCTAGAACAATAGTGTTTTCCTTATCGATGGAAGGATGGGATCGGACATATTCCAAAATCGTCCTGGCCTCTCTGACCTCACTGAGCACAGTCATCTCTTCAAAATTCCCGTCACTTTCGCCACTTCCCAAAAAATCAAAGCGGAAAGACGCGATTCCCATCGATTCAAGTGCGCGGGATATTTTCAAGAAAAATCTATGTGGCTCAAGCTTTGTACCAGTAAAACCATGAAAAAGGATGACGGCAGGAAGGTTGTTTCCCGTAGGAATATGCTGCATCCCTCTTAAAATCTGTCCCTTATGTTCGATTTCGATTGATTTCTGCAAATTAGTCACCCTTATGCTCCTGAATAATAACCATATTGTAACCTAAGTGCGGATTGGTGACCAGATATCATTTATGCCATGACAGTGATATTGTGTTTACGCACTTCAAATTTCCCTCTGTTTATCTTCACTATAACATCCGATGTAGCAGCTATTTCATTATTATGCGTTACCACAATTATGCATTTGTTTTCTTTATGGGCAAGCTCCTTGAATAGAAGGACAATTTCCTGTGCCGTGTCTTCATCCAGGTTTCCTGTCGGTTCATCTGCCACGATAAAATCTGATTGGCAGCATAGGGCACGTGCAATGGAAATTCTCTGCTGCTGTCCGCCGCTCAAAGTCAGTACTCTCTGATTGGCCTGCTTTTCATTGATACCCACCTTATTTAACATCTCCAGAACAAATTCCTTTTTCTTTTTCACCTTGGAACCGGTGATTTCCATTGCAGTTATGATATTCTGCATTGCTGTCATATAAGGTAAGAGATTATAGGATTGAAAGACGATAGAGACAAACTTGTTGCGGAAATTCGAAAGTCCAATATCCTGGATATCTTTCCCGTTATAAAGAATCTTCCCCTCCTTTGGGACGTCCAATCCGCTGGCTAAAGAAAGGAAGGTTGTTTTGCCTGAACCTGATGGACCTATTACAGAATAAAATTGGCCTTTATCAAAGGTAGCATTGACATTCTGAAGGATTGTCTGTTGTCTGCCTTCTTGTTTATACCAGTAGCTTACATTAGAAAACTCCAGTAAAGTACTCATTCTAACACGCTCCTAATCCTGTTTGGTTAAAATCATTTTTGGCTGCAAGCGTAAAATTGAAAGGGACGGAATAATAGTCGCAATCATGGAAACAGTTAATCCGATAATTGCCAGCAATCCAAAATCCTTGGACGTGATGGCAATTTGGAGGTCATCGATTGGATCAACCTGCTCTTGTACAAAGCCAGGTCCCATACCGCCTCCCATCATACCCATGCCAGGTCTTCTAAAAGATTCCGGATTGGATGCGGATTCTGCACTTTGTTCAAGCTGTTGGTTCAGCAATTGCTCTCCAACTTGGTTGGCAACAAGGTTACCTGCCATAGAGGCAAAACTTAGAGAAATGATTGCTACTATCAGGATTTCGACAATAAATTGTCCAATCAGCTTCCATCTCTTTTCCCCGATAGCCAATAGCACACCCATTTCATATTTTCTTTCGCGAATAGTCAGCATGACAATCAAGCCCAATATGACAGCTCCTGCAATGGCGACTAGGTAGACCACGTTTTTCGAGAACGAGGCGACATTTTCTATCGGTCCGACCATTTGCTGGTAGACCAGGTCATTGGCATCGAGCTTGAAGGTTGCAAAATCGATGGAGCTTTCTTCCTCTGCCCTGCCTATAAAGTCCTCAATATTACTGGGATCGTTCATATAGTAGACGGCGCTGTCAATCGTTCCTTCATATCCTTCTCCCTTTAATGTGGTAGCCGCAGTATATGGAATGTAAAGCTTGTTGTACGGATTCAAGGCAGTGAAATTCATACCGGTGCTATCTCCTGCAACAGCTGTTTCGTATATCCCTACAATTTCCAACTCCAAAGTGGCCGATTCATCAGGTGACTGTATTTGGATTTTGTCGCCCATAGATAAATCATTATCCTCTGCTAAAGTCTTTTCTATCAGTGTAAAAGGCTGATTTGCATCTTCTTCGGTCAGATGACGGCCTTCCAAGATGGTGGAATCTCCGTCGAGGAAGGCTTGTACAGAATCAGAAAAAAGTACCCCCTCAACGGAAAGGTCCATAAGCATCATTCCTCCCATTCGTCCTGGTCCACCTTGATTGGACTCAGTGGAATCCTCTTCTGTTGCAGAACCGCTTTCTATCGGTTCAAAGTCTAGCGCGTTGCCGAAAGTGGATGAGGTAAAGTTATATCCTTTTACCTCCGGATAATCTATCAATTCCTCGGCTTCACTCAACAGTATGGGTGTCAACTCAAAGCGTGGTCTTCCTCCCTCCGCTGCCTGCTGCTCCATCATTTTTTCACGATCCACCTGCAGTGTTACGTTCCCACCGATATTTTGACGTGCAAGCTCTGCTGATTTGCCAGCGGCGGTTTGTATGGATAGTCCGGATAACACAAATACACAAATAACGGTTAATGTGAAAAGGAGAAGGAAACTTTTTCCTGCCCTTGTCTTGACGCTTAAAAAAGCGCGTTTCATAAAATTCATTCTGCTTACCCCCAAAATTAAATTCTTGTAGCTTGTCTCAGCTCATGACCAAGAATAGCGGGTGAATGTGTCAGGAGTATGTCGGTGGGCAAATTTAAAAAAACCACAAGGAAACAATGTTAATAACATCATTTCATTATGGGTTTTCATTATTAGGTCCGATTAATGGGAGAGAAACTTTAAAGGTCGTTCCTTTGGTTGAGGATTCTACTAATATAAGATCTCCGCCAAGGGCATGTGCAATCATTTTACTGAAGGGGAGCCCAATTCCCAACCCTCTCACTTTAAACTTCTTGTAATCTCCTCGGTAAAATCTCTCGAAAATAAGTCTCTGTTCTTCAATTGGAATACCACAGCCACTATCTTGTATAGTGATCGAGAGGTGATCGAATTCTTTTTTCATGCTAAGTGTAACCATTCCTTCCTTCACAATCGCTTGTTTGGCGTTGTTCAGAAGGTTGAACAGCACCTGTTTTAAGCGCATGGCATCTGTTTCTATCTGCTCATCCTCTTCAAGAAGATGAATTTCCAGCTTAATACGGTTATCCTGTTGTGAGTGAGTCCATTGATAGGCAGTTTCCTCTACTACCCTGTTAATATAAAGGTGCTCGTTGATGATGGACAGCTGGTTAACGGTGAACGAATTGAAATCCAGCAGATCTGCAATCATTTTTTGCATTCTGAACGTTTCCTTCAAAGAGATTGCTACAAATTCCTTTGCATCTTTTCCCGTCACAACGTCATCTCTAACTGCCTGCAATAGACCACTTATCGATGTAACGGGTGTCTTCAACTCATGTGTCACACCAGCCAAAAGCTCTGAGCGCAAGGCTTCGAGCTGCTGTAAGCGATCTGCCATCTCTCTAAAGGATTGCACGAGTTCATATGTCTCTTCTTCGTGCAGGTTTTCAGGTAATTGAAAGGTATAGTTTCCCTCCTGTACCTGTTTTGCTGCTATAGCCACTTCTTTGATCGGTGAGGAAAGCTTTCTTGATAAAAAGTAGATCGCTGCCCATCCCAATATTGCCAAACTGCCTAGCATAATGAATAATAGGCTATATTCTTGTTTGACTTCTACCAGCTCGTTTTCTGGTTGGATGATTACGACCCATCCTACAATCTCCCTGTTAATTTCTATTGGTGCCTTTACTAGATATTCCTGAATCTCATTTCCGTCCGCAATCTTTTGAACCTGCTCCTCATTATTCAAAAGATTCTGTGGCAAAGTTCCTTTAATAGATTGTCTCATGGATCGATTGGCTGAAAGAATAGTTCCGTCTTTATCAACGATATAAATGACTCCATTTGTCCTATGCTCAGGATCTTTGAACATGGGAATATTATCCCTCGGAATAAATCTCCCTTGTTCATAATTCGAAACTCGGCTCGCAATTTCCTCTGCCATAAAAATGCTCATATTCAATCGGTTTTCCAAAGCGGAATGTTTGATCCACAGAACTGAAAGGAAAGCGATGACGATCAATCCGATCATCAGAGTGATAAAATATCTTGTTGTCCAATATCGTAAAAGTGATGGTCTTTTATCTCTAATCTTTAACACAGAATTGATACCCCAGTCCCCGCAGTGTCTTTATCTCCCCTTCATGGATGGACCATTCCCCGAGAGCTTTACGTATTCTTTTTACAGCAAGATCTACAGCTCTATCACTGCCGTCATAGTCCATTCCCCATACCCGATCTAGTAGTTGTTCTCTTGTAAAGGTTTGATTTGGATGCTGCGAGAGGAATAGAAATAAGGCCAAGTCCCTTGGAGATAAAGGAATTGTTACTCCATAAAGAGAAACAGAATGAGACTTCCAGTTTACCGTCAATTGTCCGAATCGCTTGATACCATCAGGTTTTGTTTTATTGCCAGACCTTCTAAGAACAGCCTGTACCCTGGCAACCACTTCATCTGCAATAAATGGTTTCGTTATGTAATCATCTGCTCCCCCTTTTAATCCGTTTAGGCGGTATGTGATCTCGTCGAGTGCCGTCAGCATGATAACAGGACAGCTTCCTATCATTCGAATCGCCTCAAGGATCTTCCATCCATTTGTTTCCGGAAGCATGATATCCAGTAGTACCAAAGCAGGGAGTTCCTGTTGAAAAAGACGGATTGCTTCATTACCATCAAATGCTTGCACCACCTGATAACCTTCTTTTTGCAAATATACCTTAAGCACTTGATTGATTGCCACCTCATCCTCCACAACTAAAACCTTCTCCATCCGTTCCACTCCTTTGAACCTATTATACCTAAACATGAATAAGCATGAAAATCACAAGTACCATCCAACCATAGTAGCCCAAGAATATGTCGGGAAGATGTCAAAATAAAAAAAAGACCTCGGTGCCAATACCGAAGTCCATAGCATTATATATTATCTTAATGAACCAATATAATTTAGAGAATCAACCTGCACTGTATCTAAAGAGCCTTCCAGAATTTTTCTGACATCACTAAGGGTATCCTGCAGACTGACGGATTCCCCTTTTTTCCCGGAGAACTGCTCCGCTACATAAAAAGGCTGCGTCAGATAAGCTTCCAGTCTTTCTCCCCTTTGGAAAGTTAGTAGCTCGGATTGTGGTAGTCGGTCGGTACCCCTGACATTTACCAAAGACCGTAATTCCCTGTAGCGGCGTAATAACTTTTGTGCACGCTGTTGGATACTTAGATGCTGCTGATCCAAATGAGCTCCTTCGAGGACAGAGGATGTGGAGTAGACAGGATTTATTGCCGGGAATTTGTGTCGTGCTGCCAGGTCCGCATCAAACTGCCAGAGTGTTTCAAGTGGACCGAATGGAAGATCCTCATCCACTACATCTCCACTTAAATCGACCAGAAAGGTAGTAACAGAATGGATGCCTACATTGTCAAGCTTCTCCTGTAGTTCCTGAATCTTGCCGGAAAGGACGTGACTTCTGTCGGCAGCAAAAGCAATTTCTTTTGAATTTCCTAGTGCCAGCGCTTTTTCATAACTTTCTTCAATGGAGTTTGTAACAATATCTAACTCATTGCTGATGTCGTTAACTTCTGGATGATTTCCTTCCGGATTCAGCAACATGGTTGTGAAACCATCCATCTTTAAACGATAGAATAATTCAGCAAGCAATACAAGTTGCCCCATACCGGGACGAGCGACCAATCCATTAGTTCCGCCTTTTGTTAATGGTGCAAATAAATCTACCACTTTAATTTTCGTTTCGATCATTTCTACCTTCTCCCCTCTGATAATCAATTCATCCAAACTGCAGCCTGCCAAATCAGCAAGAGCAACCAAGGTGCGGACCTCCGCTCTTCCTACCGGAATTTTGCCTGTGCAAAGATTTGATACCGTCGCCGGGCGTAAACCGACGGACTTGGCAGCACTCGTTAAATTTGGGACACGCCTTCTTAGTAATGAAACGTTCAATCTTATATTTTCCAATTTTTGCACCCCTTTCTTACTTTTAACAGTAATATATTTTTCGTTAAAGCGCAACCGTATAATTACGTTTAAGCGGAAAAATTTTTACTTTAACCGTATGTGAAGAGCTTAGTATAATAAATTCTGAATTTTTGGTTCTAAAGTATTGTAAGGAATTCTTAAAAAGGTTATATTTACAGAAATGAATGCCCTTATATACCGAAAAATCGAAACGTTTCACCTATTAGGGTAATTTATCCGGTTTTATTAGGAAAGGAGATTGTCGGATGAAAAAATATGTAATTTCAGCAATTTCTGTAGTTATCCTTGGTATTATTGTTTTCTTTGTATTTATTGACAAGGATGTTGGATTGAAAGAAAACGGAGTGCTTGATCAGGAATTACTGGACACCGCTGAAAAAACGTTTCAATTTTTTGAAGATTATACTGATCCATCTACGGGTCTAACGATGGACCGGGTTGATTTTGAAACAAATGAGGTTAAAGCGGAGCACACCTCGCCTACCAATATTTCGATGTATTTGATGGGAATGGTATCAGCTGTTGAACTGGACTTGATTTCAAAAAAGGAAGCCGAGAAGAAAGTCGAAACCACCCTTCATACTTTGGAGAAAATGGAAAAATGGAATGGGCTCTATTATAACTGGTATTACACGAAGGACGGCTCGCTGAAAAAGGATTGGGGTCAGTTTATCTCAAGTGTCGATAATGGGTGGCTTACTGCTGGACTTATCGTCACCGGCCAATATTTTGAAGACTTGAAAGGAAGGACAGATCCGTTAGTTGCGGCTATGGACTATTCCCACCTATACGACCCGAAAGTTGGCCATCTCTATGGAGGGTATGAAGTAGAAAAGAAAAGCGTGACCTCCCACCACTATGGACTGCTTTATACGGAACCGCGTGTTGCAAGTTATTTGGCAATCGGAAAAGGTGATATTCCTGAAGAGCACTGGTGGAAACTATACCGTGCATTCCCTCCGGAATTTGACTGGCAGCAGCAACAGCCTAACGGAACGATGAAAACGTATGATGGAATCGAACTCTACCAAGGCTACTATGAGTATGAAGGAATCAAATATGTTCCAAGCTGGGGCGGCAGCATGTTTGAAGCGCTTATGCCGAGTCTTGTGTTAAAGGAAAACGAGCTCGGTACGAATGCTCTGGGGTTAAACAACAAGCATCATGTTGAGGGGCAGATTCGTTTTGCGGAAAAGAACGAGTACAGAGCATGGGGCTTCTCACCGGCAGGCATTCGGAATAATTATGGAGAGTTTGGTGTTCCGGTACTCGGTACGGAAGGGTATGAAGATAAGGCGACTGTCACGCCACACGCCACTTTCCTGGCGCTTGAGCATGCACCGGATGAAGCTCTTGCCAATATCCAAGCGTTAAAAGATCTTGAAGCTTACGGTGAAAATTATGGATTCTATGATACAGTCAATCTTACATCCGGGGAAGTGGCACACTCCTATCTTTCTTTAGATCAGGGGATGATCTTAGTTTCCATCGCCAACTATTTACGTGATGGAGTCATTCGAGAACACTTCCATCAGGATCCGATCGGGGAAAAACCAGAGAACTTGTTGGAGAATGAAAACTTTAATATTAAATGATGTGATATTAAATTATTTAAAGCCTTGGTCTTTTCCGAGGCTTTTTCTTATTTCTATGAAACTTTGTTCAGCGATAATGAAAAGGTCATTGCACAGATGATGGTGGAGTCGAGAAATTATTTTCATTCCGCCCGAACATATTTTCATTAACTACCGCACTTCTGTTCATTTGCTTTGAACAATAGTCCGACCGCAAAGATTGCTAAAGAAAAAAGCAGCAGATCACTCTGCCGCTTCCCTTCAATCTCTATCATGCATCAGCTTCAAAATCAGTGGATGGTGGACAATTGTAAACAGTGGTATCCAGATTCCCGGTTGCTTTTCCGGTCAGCACTCCTGCTGTCATGCTTCCACTTACGTTCAGTGCAGTACGGCCCATATCAATCAGTGGCTCAACGGAAATCAGCAAGCCTGCCAATGCTATCGGCAGATCCATCGCAGACAGGACAAGAATGGCAGCGAATGTTGCCCCTCCTCCTACTCCCGCCACACCGAAAGAACTGATGGCAACGACTAATATCAGCATGAACAAGAATGAAGGATCAAGTGGATTGATTCCGACAGTTGGTGCAATCATCACTGCCAGCATTGCTGGGTAAACTCCTGCACAGCCATTCTGACCAATGGATAAGCCGAATGAGCCGGCAAAGTTTGCCACCCCGTCTGATACTCCCAGCTCCTTCGTTTGAGCTTTAATATTTAGCGGTAACGTACCAGCGCTTGTTCTGGATGTGAAAGCGAAGGATAGAACCGGAAATGCCTTCTTTACATATGTTAAAGGATTCAATCCGGCAAACATCAAAAGCAGCAAGTGAATACCAAATACAATGAGAAGCGCGACATAAGAAGCTGCTACAAACTCTCCCAGCTTTGCTATGGCGCCGTAATCACTGGTGGCGGTCACACGCGTCATGATGGCCAAAATTCCATATGGTGTTAAACGAAGAATCAATGTTACCACACGCATAATAATCGTATAGAACGTATCCACCAGTTTCGCAAAAGATTCAGCCTGTTCGGCATTCTTCCTTCGAACCCCAAGATATGCGATACCTATAAATGCTGCAAATATGACGACAGCAATGGTCGAAGTGGAGCGCGCTCCAGTGAAATCAAGGAATACATTCGAAGGCAATAAATCTAGCATCTGTTGTGGGAAGGTTTTGGAAGCAAGGTCTCCAGCACGTGATTCCAATTGTTCCCCCCTGGCTGTTTCTGCATCACCCTTCTCTATTTCAATTGCTTCTAGATCAAACAGGACAGTCGTACCGATACCGACTGCAGCGGCAATCGCTGTCGTACCGAGCAATATACCGATGATAAGAGCACTCACTTTTCCTATATTGCTTTTTAGCGTCAGTCGCGTAAAAGCGGCGATAATGCTGATAAAGACAAGCGGCATGACAATCATCTGAAGAAACTTCACGTAGCCTGACCCGACGATATTGAACCAGTCGATGGAACCTGCGAGCACCTCCGAATCTGTTCCGTATGCGTATTGCAATCCCAGACCGAAAACAATCCCGATTCCTAGAGCTGCAAATACACGTTTGGCAAAGGAGACTCCCTTCTTTTGCATCTTGTACAGCCCAAAACACAGTAAGAGTAAAAGAAAAATATTAAGGACGAGTAAAAAATTATCCATGCTGTCTTTCCTCCCTTTATCTTCATTACTGAAGCGTTGAGGCTTCTCTACATCTTATGGACTTATTCGATGAACATGCCTTTGACAATAAAAAAAGAAAGTAGGACAGGCACCTTGATCGGGTACTTGTTCTACTTTCCTGCTTCTTATTCTTGCTCTTCTACTACTCCCTCAAATGCAGAGGAAACTTTATCAAATTCTTCGTCAGACTCTATTTCAGAAAGTTCCCCATCCTCTTCCACTTTCAAGAAAAAGATATCTACGTCACCAGTGGTCTGTTTCTCGATTTCTTCGACAAACGCTACAGCTACGTATGTGGAGCCCTCCACATCCATTGTTCCTAATACTTCAAGTTCCTGATCCTGTTCATTTTCATCCTGAACGATGAAAATATCTCCTACTTCCACTTTATCCATCCTTATATCTCCTTTCCATTGCTATCGATAATATTCACTATGATCCTATCTTCCCTTTTACGAAAATTAATATACCTTCGTACTGTAGAAAATGGACCTTCCTATCTTACCATAATGTGCTAATCTATTAATAGTCAAACTACAGAAATGAGGTGTACATATGAAAGATTATATGGAGATGGATGCAATCGGCCTAAGTGAACTAGTAAAAAAGAAAGAAGTAAAACCTATTGAACTGGTGGAGTCGGCTATAGACAGGAGTAAGCAGATTAATCCCCTCATCAATGCCGTAATAATCGAGATGTTCGATGAAGCAAGGAGCTTGGCTGCATCGGATGATCTGTCTGCACCATTTGCAGGTGTTCCTTTCCTAATGAAAGACTTGGAGTTTTATGCCGGAGCACCTTATACAGGTGGTTCGAGACTTATGAAGGATTTCTTATGTCCAACAGATTCAGTATTGTCATCACGGATACGCAGGTCCGGATTGATTACAATTGGAAAAACGAACACATGTGAGCTTGGCATTCAACCAATTACCGAACCGGAGCTTTACGGACCAACTCGAAACCCTTGGAATCTTAGCTTTACCGCTGGAGGGTCGAGCGGTGGATCTGCTGCTGCTGTGGCAGCAGGAATTGTTCCCATGGCCCATGCCTCGGATGGCGGTGGTTCTATCCGGATACCTGCTTCCTGCTGTGGAATTTTCGGGATGAAAATCAGTAGAGGACGGAACCCAAGAAATCCAGATACTCTCGGATTGGGTGTCAGCCATTGCGTGTCGAAGAGTGTACGTGATAGTGCCGCATTACTCGATGCTACACATGGACCAGGACTTGGAGATCCATATATTGCACCCTCACCAAGTCAGTCCTTTATCAATGAAGTAGCGACCCCTCCAGGTAGGCTTCGCATAGGTTTTCTATCCACCACTTTCGACGGTAAGCCGATTGACTCTGATTGCAGGGATGCGGTAGTGGATGCAGCCAAACTGTGTACGGAACTGGGTCATCATGTGGAAGAGGCAAGCCCGGCAATTGATGTGGAAGCATTTACGAACTCATTTACCGTTTTGTGGTATCAGATGGTAACGCTCGGAATCGCTTCTCTCCCTGCCCTTGTCGGAAAAGAGGCAAGCGTTGAGGATTTTGAACGCCTGACTTGGGAAATAGGTCAGGCTGGAGCAAAGTATACCGGGGTGGAAACCCTGACTGCCATGTCCTATATGCAACAATTGGCAGGTACAATGGCACGATTCTTCACCGACTATGACTTGCTTCTTACACCAACCCTATCTAAGCCACCTGTAAAAATAGGGGAATTGGTATACAAGGGAGATCTTGAGGAGTATTCAAGACTAGCAAATGGCTGGGTTCCTTATACACCTCTTGCCAATGCGACTGGGATACCTGCGATGAATGTGCCTCTCTATTGGAATGATGACAATCTACCAATCGGTGTTCAATATTTTGCCCCATATGGCGACGAGGCCACCCTGTTCCGTCTTGCAGGTCAGCTTGAGGAGGCACGTCCATGGGCTGGTAGAATGCCTGCCTTTACGAAAACGTCATAATAGCAAAAGAAAACCCAGCGTCCAAATCGGATGCTGGGTAGTTTTACGTTTAAATTAGTATGGAAGTACAAGCCACAACTGCCGTAACTTAGTATAAGAAAGTTTTAAACCACCACTCCTGAAAGTGGGTGTTCGCAAAAACATTCATGTCGTCCTCTATCTCGGAGGCTTGACATTCCTGCTTTTATATAAAACTCCCTAGTTAAGTATAAAGGTTAAAACTTTGTTATGGTTACGTGCATCGCAGCTTGTTTTATTATAGTACAGGAGAATAGATTGAAATGCAACTATCATCTATTAGGTGGAATCATTGAAATTATCCGTCTATTATCTGCACTCTGGCTAGTGTTGTCCTTTTGGTTAAATGACACCACTCTCGAGCTGCTTTATGCAATACTCTTTCACCATTGCCAGTTCTTCCTCTTCCAGTTCAAAGTCAAGCAAGGTATGGGTTGTATCCTCGTAGAGATGATACTGGACAATTCTTGTACCGTTGTCATCTACAGCGACAATCGCTTTGATAAAGACACCGTTCTCCATATGCATCTCATCATCTTCCGGGATTTCAATATCTATCAGGAATTCATAGCGGTCTCCCGTCAATATTCCTGTTGGGTCTTTCAGTTTTTCTGCTTCATGTCCGGTAATATTCATATTTGACATCCTTTCTCTACTATCGTTTTCTTCGATTGAAGTCTTGTTTTTGGCTTGCGGGAAATTCCTTTTTCTTCTGAGCTGTTTTTCTTGCTTTTTTGATATTCATTTCTCTTTCCTTCTCGTAATCTTCTCGATCGGGAATGCTGATTCCTTTTATGACGACTCGCTCCAAGGTCTGCTTGATTCCCTTTTCTATCAAATGTAGATTATCGACGTCCCTTGGTGCAAACAAAGTATAAGCAGCACCATCACCGCTTGCTCTGCCTGTTCTCCCGGTTCTATGTATATATGTCTCTACATCTTCAGGGACATCGTAGTTATAGACGTGAGTAACACCTTCTACATCGAGCCCTCTTGCCGCCACATCCGTTGCAACAAGATACTGTAGCTTAGCATCACGGAAGTTTCTCATTGCACGCTGGCGCTTGGGTTGAGGGATATCCCCATGCAGTTCATCCGATAAAAAACCTTTCTCCTTCAGGGTAGCATTTAATTTTTCCACCCTTGCTTTTGTCCGGCAGAAAATGATGGCCAGATATGGCTGATGTTCCTGTATCAGGTGCAGCAAAGTGCCTTCTTTGCGTCGATCGGTGGTTTCAACAGCGTACTGCCTGATCTTATGGACGGTAACCTGTTTTTCTTTGATTTCAATATGCTCAGGGCTTTTCATATACTTATTGGCAAGTGCATGAATTTCCTTAGGGATGGTCGCGGAAAATAAAAGAGTCTGGCGGGATGGGAATGTTTCGTGGATAATAGTATCCACATCAGGCAAAAAGCCCATCAACAACATCTGATCCGCTTCATCTATGACAAGCATGTTCAAGGTCGAAAGATCAATTGTTCCGCGTCTGACATGATCCAAAAGTCTGCCTGGTGTCGCCACAATAATATGCTGCGCACCTTTGAGCTTCTTCAGCTGATGCTGGACGTCCTGCCCCCCAAATATCGCAAGTACACTCACTCCATCTATGTTTTCCATCATCTTCTTTATTTCTTTCGTTATCTGATGAGCAAGCTCACGAGTAGGTGTTAAGATTAAAGCTTGTGTTTCGGGATTGTTAACATCGATCTTCTCGAGGATCGGCAGGACAAACGCCAAAGTCTTTCCAGTACCGGTCTGCGCTTGTGCAATAATATCTTTTCCGTCCAATACGGCTGGAATCGTTTTTTCCTGTATTGGTGTTGGTGTCACAAGTCCAAGGGATTTCAATGTATGGTTCACTTCTTTTTTTATTCCCAATTGTATAAAGTCAGGCATGTAGATCACGTCTCTCTTCTATTAAGTTGCTATTTTGCTTCCTAACTATAACATAACCAAGATTAACAAAAAATAAAAAACGGCCCCGATGGAATCCGTTTTTGATAATGATATTATTTGAACCATCCCTTTTCCTTGGATTGGGTAATGGCCTCAATTCTATTTTTCACTTCAAGCTTATCGAGAATGGTAGAAATATAATTTCTTACCGTGCCGCTCTTGATGCTGAGCTCTTCTGCAATTTCCTGTGTATTCTTCCCATCTGCCACAAGCTCAAGTACCGCCTTTTCCCTTTCAGTCAATGGGTTTTCCTCTCCATATACATCATCCATCAGCTCAGGAGCATAGACCCGTTTTCCCTCCATGATGGTGCGAATGGAGCTTGCAAGCTCTTCACTTGGACTATCTTTCAACAAATACCCTTTCACGCCGGCTTTTAATGCACGCTGGAAATAGCCGGTGCGGGCAAACGTTGTTAAGATGATGACTTTGCAATCCGTCCCCTTCAATTCTTCTGCTGCATCCAATCCCGTCTTCAAGGGCATTTCAATATCCATCAAGCAAATATCCGGCTTGTATTGATTGTAGAGGGCAATGGCCTCCTCGCCGTTTCCGGCCATGCCCACCACTTCCATATCATCTTCAAAATCCAGTAATGAACCTAAAGCACCCAGCATCATTCTCTGATCCTCGGCTATTACAATACGAATCATACATACTCCCCCTTATCTCTTTGCATCACAACATTCGGTACTTTGATGAGAACGGTAGTCCCTTTTTCTGCTTCTATCTCTAGCGTACCGTTCACAAACTCAAGTCTTTCCTTCATACCAGATATGCCGCTGCCTTTCAAAAGGTCCTGTTCCTCTTCCATACCGATCCCATTATCTGTGATGGTTAGGCGCAGCTCCTTCCCTTTTTGCTCTATCTGGATATGACATTCGGTTGCCTTACTGTGTTTCACCACATTTGTTACGGATTCTTTTAGACACATGCTTAATATATTTTCCAGAAACAGTGAGCTGTTTTTCAAAGGAAGGTCATGATCAATCGTGCACGTGATTTCTGCTGCATCCAAGATTTGTCTTACTCGTACCATTTCTTCCTTAAGTCGAATTCCCCGCATCTGTGAGACCATTTTCCTCACTTCATTCAATGCGGTTCTCGCGGTCTGCTGGACATCCTTCAGCTCATTTTTTGCCTGCTCGGGATTTTTATTAATAAGCTTCCTCGCCAAATCACTTTTAAGTCCAATAAGTGAAAGCTTCTGCCCTAAAGTATCGTGCAGGTCCCTTGCAATCCTCTGTCTCTCCTCTTGCTTCACCAGCTCGGAAATACGCTTGTTTGCAACATCCAGTTGTGCTTCCAGTATGTCTTGCTTTCCTTTGTTGAAAAGATTGAATGGTAAAAGGATAACGCTGATCCAGATAATTACGATAAAAGGCAATTGAGTCAGGAATAGATCATCCCTTAATGCCAGATTAATATTGATTGCAACGGTTGTTGCAACGAGATGAATAATATAAAGCGTGATAAAGGCTATTCGATTTTTTATTTTCCCATTATAGTAAGCGATGTAAAAAGCGAAATAAATAAAATGAAAAACGATGGTCATGGTAATGGAAATGGCAATCAATATACATGTCCACAGATAGACCGGCCATTTTTTTGATAAAAACGCAAAACGGTAAGATACAAAAAATAAGATGGTCAGGATGATTCCGATAATAACCTCCAGTGTTGAGGAGGATTGAAAGATGAAATAAAACGGCAGGATACTGAAAACACTCCATATATACGGATTGATTCCTGATCCTTTTTGAAAAATCAAATACCTTTTTTGCATAATGTAAACCTCTTTTTTCTGTAGGGAAGTTTTGTCTTTCTGCTATTTTACCATATTTAATAGGAAAGTAATGTAAAACCAGAGTTTTGTGGTAACAAAAAATGTACCTATTTCAAGTACATTCTAGGCTGTAGGTAATTCGAGGTTGTCTAGATTTTGTTGTGAACCCGTATAATAAAGCCCGTTGATTTCCGTTCCAGGCACTGCGCTTATCCTTGGGCGGTCCGGGAGCCTCCTCGACGCTGCGCGTCTGCGGGGTCTCCCTTGTCCCTTCCTCCCGCAGGACAAGGAAAGCTGCGGCAGCGATACATCGCACGAAGAAAATGCTCGCATTTTCGAGGAGTCTCCGTCCCTTCCACTACAATCAACTGAGTTTTTTAAACGTTTTGCGGACCGATAACCACGGATATTTTTAAAATATAATTAAAAAACACGTGAAGTGATAAAGATGTTTTACTAAAGAGGGATACCGTGAATATTGATCCCCGAAGCAGCTCTGTGCTACTGATGAAATGTATAGATTATTTAAAGGTGGTATTTAAGAGATATATCCAACGATATCATCCAACTAAATTGAATAATGGGGTTCAGAATTTGACCATTCCTAACCTCTTATTTCAAGTACATTCTACATCATTTTTCTTCAAATCGTCCATTGATCATGAATGATTCCCACCACATACCATTTGTCATCAAGCTTTTCTATTACCACCCGGAGGCTCTTCCAGTCCATCCCCTCATACTTCTCCTCAAATCCAGGGAAATGAAATTCTACCACCGTTGCACCCGGATAAACCTCCATACTGTTATCTATGCTATTGCCATGACCCAGCCTTTTGTTGATGGAGATTTCCTCTGCTTGTATATAGTCAGCGTCATAAACAAACTTTTTATAGTATTCCTCGAAGGACAGCTCCATCGGATCGCCTGTTCCGTCATATTCCCCCCATTGATAGATCTGCTGATTCTCATGGAGCGAACCCACCTCTTTAGCTGAAAATACACGATTTTTTTCCACATCGATATAGCCATATGGGGTAAAACGGACCCCCTTGGAAGGATGTATCAGGTCTTTTAAAGCGGAAAAGTTTTTTACTTTTAATAGCTTTACAGCAGCAAAGGCAGTATCCTCTGCGCTTAATTCCTTTTCCGCAACAGGTTCTGGGTCTTCCACCTCTTTCATTTCTTTCATGGAGCATCCTATAGAACTAATGCCTGCAACCAATATAATTAAAAGTGCAATCAATCTCATATTCCGTACTCCTCCACATTCCATTTATTCTAAAGTATGGCCAAAATGGATGCGCAAGAACAGGGGAGCCCCATCTTTTTCAATTGGAGGGATTTTTATCGAACTTTTTGTTGGTCAGTACATTTAAGGCAGCCTTTCCATCGCTTGGACATCCATTCAGATGGTCGATGGGAAATAGGGAGAAAAAGACATAGTAAAAGGAAAAATAAGTGAACTGATAGATTAGGATATTAGGCTCGAGCACCCCTTTCATGATCAATCCATTCAATATTAATATGGAAGCTATGTTAAACAAAGACCCACCTAAATATACCAACGCTTTTTCTATTTTCCCTGCTCTATTACTGACTGTGATATATTCACACCAACCATCATAAAAGTAAAGCTTTCTAATTCTGACCGAACCAATTTTAAACAATACGGTTCCAGTACCGATATGAACAATCACTTTTCCGCCAAATAATTTTGCAAAGAAAAAATGCCCTAATTCATGTAAGGCGGTGACCATTGGCAAAACGAGGAAGAAAGAGACAAAGAACTTCCATAGATCATTAAATCCGAACATCAGCAACCACTCCTAAACCTGATTTTATACAAGTAAATAGAAGTCTCTTTCCCCTAAATGCATAGAAAAAAACACACCATTTTTTTTAAGGGTGTGTCATACTGAAACGAATGGGCTTCAGTATTATATGAGGGTCGTTTTATTCTTCCAAACTTTTAAACTTAATTCGTAATATTCACAGGCTGACTGGTATCTGTCAGTTGATGTATAATACTTTGCCAAAATCTCGGCATATTTGGCTACATTATCTTTGTCTCCTGCTCTTGTAAAATAATCGATTACATAATCGGATATATATTTTTCGATTTCCGGATTTTTATTTATTAAATGTATGTGAACATTAAAATGGATAATATATTCCTCTATTTTATTTCTTTGGGCCAAAACCAACCCTTCTTCTGCCCAGCCAAGTGCAAATTCATTTTGATTAAGCTTGTAATACTCCTTTACAAGGGTATTGATGGAAAACAAACTTCTGTCTTCCTCTCTCTTAAGTTTTAGGGATTCCAAAAAATAATAGATGGCATCTTCTGAGTTTCCCAAGAAAGATTGCATACAGCCAAGATTATGCAGTGCCATGGATTCCAGATAGACATCCTTCAGGTCTACCCCTATTTTTTTTGCATAAAGATAGTTTTCTTCGGCCTTTTCCAATTGGTGGACTTTATGATAACTCAATCCAAGGATAACGTGGCACTCTGCTGATCTCCGGTTATAATAAAGGGATTGATAAATATCAAGCGCTTTTTCAGCATAGGTAATCGCTTCGAAGTAATCAGATGTTTTTTGGCTTGTCAATGCAATCTGGTAAAATAGCTCGGCCCTATCTTCTTCAGGTAATGAAAGTTTAATATGCATCTCCAAAGCCTGTTTTAAAGTGAAAATGGATTGTAGGTTGTCATTTACCCGATAATAGTAGATTCCGATCGACTTCTTCCGGATATACTCTATGATATTATTATTGCTTGTCGGAAGGACGGCTATCTGGTTATAAAGGCTGTCAATTACCTTCTTATCAAGGATTAAAAGGAAATATTTCAGTTTTACGCATAAATAAAGCAACAATGTATCGTGATCCATGGTTTGACTTCCAATATTGTATTCCTCATTAATATAGCTCAGTTTATTCCATGACTCTTTCGGGTCCTGCCTGACAGTACTCTCGTAGCAGCTTAATAGCTTGTCCACTATATCCGATAGGTGTGAAGCGGGAAAAATCCCTTGAGATACATTTTCCTGTGAGATCCCTTTTTTGTTCCGGTAGTAATCGATCATTTCTCCGTTTCTCAATGCCAACACCCTTTGTTTGAATTATAAGAATATTTTACCATCATTATCTGCATTTATATACATTTTTCTGTGAAAATTTCCTATAAAGCGTGCTTGTAGGGACGTTAGTACCATGTTTGATATTCTTTTAGCCGGACACAAATTCGTCGCTGTCCTGCCATAAAGTTGTCAAAAAGAATGCGCTCTACCCTGTTTTGTTAAAAGGTAAAAGGGAATATACTTAAGAACATACAAAAACTTAAAACTTATATTGTGAAGTATTGAGCAAACTGTTGTATACTTTTGTTAAGAAACTATGATTGATGGTTCTATCAGTGATCAGAGGAGTGAAATTATGTTTGGTTTAGAGTATGATCCGGTTTTATACAGCAGAATATTAACTGGTCTGACGCTTGCGGTCCATGTCATCTTCGCAACTGTGGGTGTAGGTGTTCCGCTTATGATTGCTCTTGCGGAATGGATGGGAATCAAACGGAATGACGAACATTATCGTCTTCTTGCACGCAGGTGGGCCCGTGGATTTGTCATCACCGTTGCAGTCGGTGTAGTGACGGGTACTGCCATCGGCTTGCAATTAAGCCTTTTATGGCCGAATTTGATGCAGCTTGCAGGACATGTCATAAGTCTCCCGTTGTTCATGGAGACCTTCGCTTTCTTCTTTGAAGCTATTTTTCTAGGTATCTACTTATATACTTGGGATCGATTTAAAAAGAAAATCTATCATTTTATCCTATTGATTCCTGTGGCTATTGGTGCCATGGCTTCTGGCTTTTTTATATCCACTGTCAACAGCTTCATGAATTCACCAAGTGGATTCGAAATCGAGAATGGTGTATTGACGAATATTAGTCCTCTGGGCGCAATGTTCAACCCGGCCACACCAACCAAAGTGGCACACGTGTTATCTTCAGCTTATTTGACAACAGCATTTGTTCTGGCAGGAATTGCTGCGATTGCGATTCTGCGTGGAAGAAATCATGTTTATCATAAAAAAGCACTGCACCTGACAATGACAGCTGCAGCAGTATTCGCCATTTCCACTGCGGTAATTGGGGATTTGTCCGGTAAATATCTTGCAGAGTATCAGCCTGAAAAACTGGCTGCTGCCGAATGGCATTTTGAAACTTCGACTGAGGCACCGCTACTTATCGGGGGATATTTGACAGAGGACAACAAAGTCAAATATGCACTTGAAATACCATATGCCTTAAGTATCCTTGCGCATGGTGATCCTGGGTCGGAGGTAATCGGACTCGAGGAATTTCCTGAGGAAGAGCTTCCGCCAATGGTCGTACACTACTTCTTTGACCTGATGGTCGGAATCGGAATGTTCCTGGCCCTTGTCTCTATCCTTTATGTTGTTATTGCCAAGGTGAAAAAATGGAATGAATGGAACAGGCCGCTACTTTGGGCAATAGCAGCCGGCTCCCCATTAGCATTACTTGCCATAGAGATGGGCTGGTTCTTCGCGGAGCTAGGAAGACAGCCGTGGCTGCTTGTCGGATATATGACTGTTTCAGAAGGGGCTACCACATCCGAGCATGTCGATCTCATGCTGGTGCTGTTCATCATCCTTTATGCTGTACTTTGTACTACATGTATTACGGTACTAAGAAAAATGTTTAAAAATAATCCAGTTGAAAAAGAACTGCAAGACAAAGGCATGGAGTAAAGGAGGGGAAAACATGAGTTACGAAGTTGTTGGTATTACGGTTTTATGGACATTTCTGTACGGATATTTGATTGTTGCTTCAATTGACTTTGGTGCCGGATTTTTCAGCTACTATTCTTCTGTTACAAAGAAGGACCATCTCATTGATAAAGTGATTGTCCGTTACCTCTCTCCTGTTTGGGAGGTAACCAATGTGTTTCTTGTTTTCTTCTTTATTGGGATTGTCGGATTCTTCCCTTCCACAGCCTATTATTATGGAACAACCTTGCTGATACCTGGTAGTATCGCGATTATCCTGTTGGCAATCCGTGGAAGCTATTATGCCTTCCATCATTATGGTGCAAAAGGCAGTAAGTTTTATCAGCTTCTATATGGAGCTACCGGCCTGTTAATACCAGCCTCACTTTCTGTTGTATTGACCATATCCGAGGGCGGATTCATCAGCCTTGCCGGTGATGTCGTTACACTGGATTATGGTGCTTTGTTCTCTAGCTTCTATTCCTGGACGGTTGTCATTTTGGCGCTTGTCAGCGTGCTCTATATTTCCGCTTATTTTCTGGCATTCTATGCAAGAACAGCCAAGGATGAAAAGGCTTTTGAAGTGCTTCGAAAATATGCGCTTAACTGGAGTCTTCCTACCATCTTGGCAAGTGTACTCGTATTCTTCGCGCTTAGCGACCACAATCCGAGCCACTTTGACAGAATGCTGAATCTTTCCTGGATGTTCAGTCTTTCTTTCCTGTTCTTCCTTGGAGCGGTGTACTTGATGTGGAAGAAACAGCGTCTTGGACTCTCTTTCATATTCGTCATGCTTCAATTCGCGACTGCATTCTTTGGGTACGGGGCATCCCATATGCCATACCTTCTGTATCCATACTTGACGATCTATGATGGGTTTACAAATGAGTCAATGGCAATTGCTTTGATTACCGCTTTCATCGGTGGTCTATGCTTATTGATTCCATCGCTTTATCTGTTAATGCGTCTATTCCTTTTTGATAATCAATATGTCCAAGGTAAAAAGTAAGGAGGTTCAAAATGGAGAATTTCTTAATTATGGTCGCTCCCCCTCTTATCATTGTCGTGGCGATTGGTGTGTTGTTTCTGTGGGGAGCTGCAGGCAAAGAGAAGTATAAATAAAAAGAAAAAAGCGCAGGCCGTCTGCGCTTTTTTCTTTTTTTGTAGTGAAACCTTCTACTGGATTCTTTCGTAAAAGACAATTCGGTTGCCAAATGGGTCGCCTACGGAAATTTCCCTGGTTCCCCATGGTTTTTGCTCCAGGCCGGGTCTTGCAAAACGGTAGTTCTTCTCGATTAGCCCTTTGTGGTAGTCTTCAATAGAACTCGTTTCGATTCTTACCGCAGACCCCGGTGTACTATCACCATGATGCTCAGAGAGATGCAAAATACAATCTCCCCTGGAAACCTCCATATACAAAGGAAAATCCGGTTCGAAACGGTGCTCCCATTGTCTTTCGAAACCCAAAAAGTCCATATAGAATTCTTCTGCTTTTTCCACATCGAAAATACGTAGTATAGGGATAACCGCTTTCATCTCACTCATAGGGAATCTCCTCCATTTTCATTTTTATAGCTGCAAATGTCTCCAGGTAAAAGTGATTTTCATGCTGAACGAAATGACCTTTTTTCAAAGTCTCTTTCCATTCTGCTCTTTCCCCGTTAGAATCCATCTTGAATCCATCCGCCTCTACTTTTTCTGTCTTTCCTTTCCACAGTTCAATCATATCATCCAACCTCACTTTTGCCATCCCTGATACTTCTTCAGGCTGCAGGATAAAATCCTCCATTTCATACTTCCTGACTAGTAAAAATACATGTGCAAATTCACGGTCTATCAGTTCATGATGAACGTTAGTGTACGGAATCACACCCAATGGCATGAGATCTCGCATGCTTACATCGATTCCTATCTCTTCCTTCACTTCCCTGATTCCATCCTCCACTGTCTCTGTAGCCAAAATATGCCCAGCCGCGGTAATATCCAGTAGATTCGGGTAGTCCTTCTTTTGTTTGCTTCTAAGCTGGAAGTGGATGTATTCTACTCCCCCTTCCCTGCTGACAAGCCAGAAATGAAACGTCTCATGCCAATAGCCTTTTTTATGTATTTCTTCTCTGGTCTCTACACCTACACAATTTCCACTTTCATCAAATACCCTTAAGGATTCCGACTCCAACCTCCATGCCTCCTTTGCTATTCTTCTCTTTATGGATCGAGCAGGTAAACCTGCTCGACCTATTAAATGATCACCTTTAAAAACTTCCTTTTCCCTACCTGTATGATAAAGTCGTTCTCGAAACCTACAAGAAGATTAACTTCCATTACCTTTTCGCCATTGATTCTTATTCCGCCATTCTGTATCATGCGGCGAGCCTCACTTTTAGAGCTTTGCAATCCCAATTGGACAAGCAGATCTATTATTGGTATTGCCTGTTCACCTTTCCAGGTGACTTCAGGAATATCTTCCGGTATGGCACCGCGTTGGAAAACGGTTTTAAAATGCTCTTCAGCAAGCTTTGCCGCTTCTTCATTGTGGTACATTCGCACAATTACTTTTCCAAGATGCATCTTCGCATCCCTTGGATGCAAGTTTCCTTTTTCCAAATTCCCGGCAAGTTCAGTCTTTTCTTCATGCGACAGATCTGTTATCAGATTGAAGTATTTCATTGTTAACTTGTCGGGAATGCTCATGATTTTCCCAAACATCTCGTTAGGCTCTTCATCAACACCGATGTAATTATTCTTTGACTTAGACATTTTCTCCACTCCATCCAAGCCTTCCAATAAAGGCAGCATGATGACAACCTGTTTTTCTTTATCGAAATGCTCCTGAAGGTGTCTCCCCATCAGTACATTGAAATGCTGGTCTGTACCGCCAAGCTCCACATCACTCTCCAGTTCCACAGAATCGTAGCCTTGCATCAGCGGGTAGAAAAACTCATGAAGGGAAATCGGCTTTCCTGCCGCCAATCTTTCCGAAAAGTCATTTCTCTCCAACAACCGTGCAACTGTAATACTGGCGGAAAGGTTTATGGTGTCCTCCAGACCTAATTTGGATAGCCATGCTGAATTGTAGTACAGCTCCACCTTCTCCATATCCAGAACCTTGCTGAATTGTTCAGAGTACGTTTTTGCATTGTGCTTTACTTCATCGTTTGTCAATTGCTTTCTTGCAGTTGATTTGCCTGTAGGGTCGCCGATCTTCCCGGTGAAATCTCCTATGATCAACTGAATGATGTGGCCATTCTCCTGAAACTGCTTCAGCTTATTCAGCACAACCGTATGCCCCAAATGTACATCTGGAGCGGATGGATCCAAGCCGAGCTTAATTTTAAGCGGACGCCCTGTTATAAGTGACTTTCCGATTTTTTCCTTCATTTCATGTGCAGGTATAATTTCAGATACCCCATTTTGGTATATCGTGAATTGCCTCTCCATTTCTATTTGTTGCTCTTTCGACAGCTTATTGATCACAGTCCCCATCACAATTCCTCCAATTATATAAAATAAAAAAACCACGCCCCTAAAAAAGGGACGTGGTTTACGCGGTACCACCCTTTGTTGAAGATTTCTCTTCCACTCAAACGAATAACGGTTCGGCCGTCTTCTGCTACTCTAAAGTTCACAAAAGAAGTTCAAGGAGGTAATTCGCTATTATCTTTGTACTGATTTCCACCTACCATCAGTTCTCTCTAACAGGGAGATAATATACTACTGGATTCCTATCAAAACTTATGTTATTTAATTTTTATTTATTCTAATGGATATTCCAGATAAATACAACAAGATTTTATTGATTATATCATCTATTTATCTTTGATTCGATTAATCTATCGAATTAATGTATAATTTGATTATATAGTCGAATTAATTTAAAATATATGCATAAACTAGTTAAATGTTTAGTTGGATGATGGAGGAGGACAGCTTATGAAAAGACCCGTATCGGTGTTTATGATGGATGTAACGGATTCCAGCAGAAATTGGAAAGATGTTTCCTCCTATTTGGAAACGGTCGAAGCTTACATAAAAATCTGGACAAAAGGATTGCCGAATGTCCATGTCAAGCACCGTCTCGGTGATGAAATTGTCTGTATTTTTGACCATTATGCCACTGCATATACGGTCGCGTTTTATATTGGTCAAATCTGGAGGTTTGCGGATCAGCCACCCTACTTCGGCATGTCATTTGGTCTTGTGGATGAAGATATTTCCGATATTGATATTGATAAGTGGAATCACCCCCTGATGAAACATGCCAGAATGGCAAATGAGAAAATCAAGCAGTCCACAAATCGGTCACCTATCCTTCTCTTCCCAGATTCGAATGCGATGTCCATCCCATCTGTGGAGATGAGCAACCTGCTACTTGAATATCAAGGAAAACTCATTGCTGAGCAAACGAAGCTTCAGCGTCTCATTTCGGGACTATTTTCCGTATTGGATGAACAGAAAACAATAGCAAGCCTATTAGGAAAGTCCCCTTCTACCATCTCAAGCCACTACAAGAAAGGAAATTGTGAGATAATACTTAAAACCTTGAATACCTTACAAAACACCTTAAACAACCTAGAGGAGACACAATCCGGGACCTATCCGAGTAATATCACGAAAGAACTGCAAAACACAATAAAGAATCATCTGAAACAGAACCTGGATATTATTACGAATTAGTAAGGAGCGGAACTATGATTGTTCTTAGCCTCATTCTTGCACATCTTGTAGCGGATTTTTACCTTCAGACGGAAAAAATGGTGAACGATAAAAAGAAGTTCCTGAAGCTTCATCTTTTCCATCACACACTAGTCACCATCGTGACACTGTGCCTCCTGTATTATTTTCAGGATTTTAATTTCATCGTAGCCGTATTATTACCTACCTTAACTATCGTTATTTTCCATGCGCTGATTGATCTGGCAAAAATGCACCTGCAGGAAAAAGTCACTTTTATGAAACAAAAAAACGGCTGGAATCTTCTCTTATTCATAGCAGATCAAGTATTACACCTATTTACTATTTTAGCAGTTTGCTATTACTTCCTTGAGGTGAACCTTTATCACTTGTTTAATACGGTTTTAGTAAACTTACATATAAAAGATGGAATGATTGCTGACAAATCATTGATAGACAGTACTCTTTTTATCATTATTATGTTTATTTTGATTACGTCGGTCACAGGTCACTTCATAAAGATTCTGCTTGGTTCCTTGACCCGGCATCTCTCTCTTTTCGAAGGAAAATATACACTTCGTGATGTAGAAATAAGCTCTACAAGTCAAAAAAGCTTATCCGAGGAGTATACATATATGGTAATGAAGCATCAGGACCTATCCCGTGGCAAAGTGATCGGCTATCTCGAGCGGTTGCTTGTAGTGGCACTCATCCTGATGGGTTCCTTCTCTGCTGTCGGATTTATCGTTGCTGCCAAATCCTTGACCCGTTTCAAGCAGATGGATGATCGTGACTGGGCGGAGTATTTTCTGCTAGGCACCTTGACTTCCTTCCTGTTTGCAATTGTATATGGGATAATTATTAAAGTGGTATTTTTGTAAATATTTGACAGATGCATAAATACTGTATCTACAATAAAGGATGGGTGTAAATGCATTCTTATTATCTCCCATCCCTATCTGATAGCAAAAAAAGGGTGTCTTAACCGGTCAAAGACCCTGTCTACTTTTATTAATTTACATATGATAGATAATAGAAAGGGGTGAACAATTCGTGAATCGAATTCAAAGCATCTTGGAAAATATCGAAGAAGAATTCAAAGAAGAATTGGAAGTGTGTGGAGCACTAAGAAAACTTGTAGCAGCTAGATTAATTAATAGCGCTAGAAAAGGTTTAGACTGTTTCGAAGAGAGACTATAAGATAGTTTCCCTTGCAAGAACATTGTGTCGCATCAGGCATAATGTTCTTTTTGTTTAATTTGGGGATATTAAAAAGTCCACTCTTCCTTTGATGAAGAATGGACTTTTTGTTATTTATTCTTTTTGAAAGTCGATAGTACTTCTTACTGTATTTATAGGGCGAACAATGCTTTCAATCTGTTCTCTTTTCGCTTCAAGAAAGGGAGGAAGGGATAATTTTTCCCCTAGTGTTTCATAAGGCTCATCACCCATGAATCCTGGACCATCTGTCGCAAATTCAAATAATATTTGAGGTGCTACTCGAGCATATAAGGACTCAAAGAAATAACGGTTCACATGACCGGAAGTATGGAATCCAAAACTCTTCAGCCTTTGGTCCCATTCCTCGATAACAGAACGGTCCTCCACCCTGAATGCTGCGTGGTGAACTGTACCATAGCCTTGGATTGCCTGAGGAAGATCCTTGTTATGCTCCGCTATTATCTGAGCACCATTTCCACCCTCGCCAACTTCAAATAGGTAGGTGGAGCCACTGTTTGATACTTCTTTAAAAAGCAACGCCTTTTCTAATACTTCTTTAAAGAAATCGAAGTTCGCCACTCTTATTGTTATAGGACCTAAACCTGTAATTGCATGCGCTAAAGGTATCGGCCCTTTTTGCCATGGAGTCCCCGAAGCGACACCTTTATTCTTTTCATCTGAAATCAATTGATATTGCTGATCGTCAAAGTCAACAAAATTGAGCACTTTTTTTCCAAACTGCTCTTCTATTCCTGAATGCTTCACCTTCAAACGATCAAATCTACTTAACCAATAGTCGAGGGACGCATCTGTCGGTACTCGAAACGCTGTCCGGTATATTTCATTAGTACCATGAGAGCCTTTTTGTATGCCCGGGAAGTCAAAGAATGTCATATCTGTCCCAGGACTCCCTTTATCATCGGCGAAAAAAAGATGATATGTCTGGATGTCATCCTGGTTTACAGTTTTCTTAACGAGTCTCATCCCTAATACATAAGTGAAAAATTCATAGTTCTTTTCAGCACTGCTCGTAATGGCAGTAACATGGTGTATGCCTTTTAAACCATTCATTTATATGACCTCCTGTTTTGAGAATAATATTTGCGATTTTAAAATATCTTGAATTCGAGATAAATATATCAAACCTATATAAAAAAGTCAAAACTGATTACCTTAAAAACCTCATGTAAGTTTAAAAAGTCCAATTTCTCACCTGGAGAAATTGGACTAATTGAATTTATGTTAATTTACAATTCAAACTCCCATTCATCCTTCAACAATAGATAAAGGACAAGCAACAAATTCTCTAGCTCCTCGTAGCCTTTGTCTCCCACCGTCATCCCGAGTTTAGGCGCTACAATTTCTGCAACCTGCCGGGTCAAGAGTATCCTCTCATCAACAGGAAGCTGAAGGAAACGGTTTGTATAGGTTTTCAATAGGTTCCAATCTTTTTCGTTGAATCGCTTTAAATCGTACTCATTCAACGGTAGATTCTCGCGGGAAAGTCCCCGGTTATGGATTTCTTTTTCAATTGCAGTCATTTTCTTTTTCTTCTTCCGTCTTTCGTGGACTACAATGGTACCTGCCACCAGGTCTCCAAGACGTTTATGCTTGGTGTGGAAGAAAATCATCAACATACCCACCAGATAGTTCATTGGCAGGCTATCAATGATACGCAGGAGGTTGCGTATCAGGCTTGATAAAAGGGTAATGCTGTGACCATTTTCCTGGATGACTCGAATTCCCAACATCTTCTTGCCTAGCGTGCTTCCGCCTGAAAAATACTCAAATGCAAAGAAGTAACCCCATCTGATGATGAAAATTAGAATGATTGCCGCTGCAACAAGGTAGGAAGGCATATTTGCGGAAAAGAAATCCATGAAAGTTCCATTAATCATGAATAACAATCCTATGATGATAAGAATATTGACGATCAACAGGATAATCTGATCAATGATAAACGCGGCTGCACGGCTTCCAAGACCTGCAGATTGGAATTGTAATGATACATATTCTGGTGTTTTTATGTCCACTTGCTCAGCGTTCAAAGGTATTACCTCATTTCATGGATGAATTTTACCAATAGTGTTTCTATTTATCTATAATATTACTATAATAAAGGTTAATAACAATAAATGACAAGAAGGTGTAAACCTGTATGAATGTAAAACAATTCGTGAAACAGCATCGAGATGTATGGAAAGAGCTCGAAGAAATCGTGACAGAACTACATAAGAGTAAAAATATTACCGGAACAAGAATCAGCAAATTTCATCGTCTTTACCGAAAAGCAGCACAGCATCTTTCCTATAGTCAAACCTATTTTCCTAATGAAGAAGTTACACAGTATTTGAATGGCCTCGTCTCCAAATCTCATAATCTGCTTTATAAGGATCAGGTTTCGAGCTGGAAGCAGACACGTCAATTCTTTGGAGTGAAATTTGTTGGCATGCTTATTGAGCAATGGAAATTTGTCATCATCGCTATGGCGCTTTTTACAATCGGGTTTCTTGGAAGTTATGCGGCTGTGGCGAATGATGAGCTTCTACTATACTCGGTACTGCCTGCCGGAATGGCCAATAGCTTCGATCCGGACCAGCTTGGTGCAAATGAGGGTCACGTGGATGCACCCCTCATGTCAGCTTCCATCATGACAAACAATATTCAGGTAGCTTTCCTTGCTTTTGCAGGAGGAATTACATTTGGTCTCCTTACCGTTTATGTATTGATCTATAATGGGATTATTGTTGGTGCCATTGCAGCCTTATTTTGGCACTATGATAAAACCTATGAGTTCTGGGCATACATCGTACCTCATGGAATGATTGAGCTTACCGCTATTTTTATTGCAGGTGGAGCAGGCCTTCTTATGGGTTACAGGCTATTTGTACCCGGTCCTTATTCAAGAGGTTACCAGTTGAAAGAAAATGCAAAAAGGTCCGTTCAGCTTTTACTTGGAACGATTCCATTGTTCATCATAGCAGGTGTAATTGAAGGATTCATTACACCTGCAGCCATTTCGTTTGAAGCGAAATACTTTGTAGCTGTCCTTACTGTTGTCGGGCTGATCCTCTATATCGGTATTGCGAAAATGAAACTCCTAAAGCAGGAGCAACTGCTACAATAATCCTCTATTGATCATATCAATATAATAGGATACTGCGGTTGTTGCAAGCTTTTCTTCCCGGGCCTCCATCATTAGGAGGCCTTGTTTTTCCCATTTTGCTTTTCCATCCTTCTTGATCAGGATCTGCTGTTGTGCGATACTTTTTACCATGGTTTGTTGTACATTTACAGGTGCCTCTTTGCTTCTACTCACCAGCATTTCGTCCTCCACTCCAATCATCAGGAACAAGTGCCTTTGTCTCAATCTTTTCAGATAGATCAATGCACTTTCTTCATGAAGGAAAGTCTGAATATCACTGAATAACAGAATGAGACTGCGCTTTTTCTGTACAAGCTGAAGATAATTTAAAATCTCCCCATAATTGGATTCCGCAGCATCCACTTCCAGATTATAGATACCATGAAGAATGGTTTGAAGATGAGACATGCCTTTAGCTGGTGGAATATAAACTTTCACTTTTTTGGAGAAAGCAAGAACGGCTACATAATCTCCCTTTTGTAAAGCGGCAGCGGTCACGGTCAGGGCAGCCTCGATGGATTTCTCCAATCGGTTCCCATTTTTCAGTTCAGCTCCCATCATTCTTCCGCAATCAATCAATATGGTAATATGCTTTCCATGCTCAGGTTCATATTCATTTGTCATTACTTCCTGCAGCTTAGCGGTCTGACGCCAGTTAATTTTTCGTGGGTCATCCCCTACCACATAGGAACGGATTTTTGAAAATTCTCCTACTCCACTTTTATATTTTCTGATTTTTATACCTTCGTAGTTTAAGAATTTTTGGGCATCCTCCAAAAATTGTTTGGTTTGGGTCATGTCCGGTATTACCTTGATGCTCTCTTTTAAAGAAATGGAGATTTGTTTTTCCCATAGCCCCAATGAACTTCGGTAACGGATATACATTTTATTAACCTGATAATCGCCGCGGACTGGTGCTTTTGTCTGATAAACAAACTTTACCGAAGTCTCTCTTTCTGCTTTACCTGATAATGGAAAAGGCCTTTCGAATGATTGAGGCAGACCGTCTATGATTCTAAAAGTAACATCGTAGGAGGATGCGTTCTGAACCGTGATCGGTACCCCATAGTTGATGCCCCTCTCCATTTCACCCGGACATGAGCGTTTCACCAGAAGCTGATTCTTATTGGGGGAAAAAATCAAATCCACCAAGCTGAAAATTAATACCAGGATATTGGCAAGTAGGACAAATGACCATGGCAAATTCCATAATGTCGCTGTTAAAAGGATCCCTGTAAGAATGGCAAATACTATAAGTAATCGATTGGTTGGAACAATCCCCTTATCTCGGAACAGGAATCGACCCCACAAGCTCTTCAATGATCTGGTCAACAGTAGATCCCTCCAATTCCGTATGTGGAGATAATTGGATACGGTGGCGCAGGGCAGGCTTGGTTACAATCTTAACGTCATCAGGCGTAACGTAATCCCTGCCACTTAAATATGCAAAGGATTGTGCTGCCTTTCCGATGGAGATTCCGGCCCGAGTGCTTGCCCCAAAACGGATGGAGTCTACTTCCCTTGTTTTGCGTACTATCTGCATAATATAATGAAGCACACTCTCGCTGACCGTAATCATTTCAATTTCTCTTCTGATGTATAAAAAGGTTTCCATATCTAAAACTGGTTGAACGTTACTCGCGTCATAGCTTTTTTCAATCACTTGCTTTAATACATTCGTCTCCTCTTCCAAGGATGGGAAATTAACATGTAATTTAAATAGGAAGCGATCCTGTTGTGCTTCCGGTAATGGATATGTACCTTCAAATTCAATCGGGTTCTGTGTTGCAACAACAAAAAATACATCAGATAGAGAATAGGTATCCCCCTGGATGGTTACCTGACCCTCTTCCATTGCTTCAAGTAAGGCAGCCTGCGTCTTGGCAGGGGTACGATTTATTTCATCTGCCAACAGAATATTTGTGAAGATCGGACCCTTCAGCGTCTGAAAAGAACCTTCTTTCATATTGTAGATGGTACTTCCTGTAATATCACTCGGCAGTAAGTCCGGTGTAAACTGGATACGTGTAAACGTTCCGCCAAGAAGGCTGGCAAGCGTCCGTACCATTTGCGTCTTCCCGGTTCCGGGTACTCCCTCCAATAGCACGTGTCCACCTGCAAGAATAGAAGAAATCAAGAGTTTAAGATTTAAAGATTGTCCCAAGATCCGTTGTTCATATTTTTCAAGTAAGGATGCTAATTCAGGTTTCATCCTTCCTCCACCTCTTTCCTAAGTTGATCCAATTTTTTTGACCAGAGCATATATTCCTGTTTGGTTATCTTCTCTTTTGCCAATATGTTTGTTAAATCATATAAAAATATTTTCACACTCTTCGGGTCCATTGTTTTAGATTTTCGTTCAAGCGAGTCGGCACGGTCCATCCATTCTTTGCTTGATGGAATGCCCCATTTTTCTTGAAATACAAATGTCAGATAGTCCGCCTGTATGGAAAGAGAATCCTGATACCTGTTCCCCTTTATATGCCAGGCTGCAAGAGCCTGCAAATTTTCATCACTGAAACGCACAGTTTCCTCCCTGGACACGAGGACGGGACCGAATCTTTTTCCACGATTCCATAATAAGAGAATGGTCCATAACACTCCTTGAATGATGATTATAATAAACCATTGAGGATATGTGGTCGTGAAAGTGGAACCACTGTTCTCACCATGTAAATACTCGTCAATTAATAGCACACCCAGCTCTTGATTATCCTTCTGCAGTAGGTACAACAGAAGTTCCAGGTGCTCCTCTTTTAGGATTGCATCATTTGTGATCCATTCCGGTGTATTGGAAACAACGAGGGAACCCTGTCCAAAATGCCGTTTCAATGCGACCGTTCCGTGTTCATCACTAAGCAGTACTTCATCTGTTTCTTCCGCCTCTATTCGAACAGATGAAAAATTTTGTGCTCGATATTCCTTAGAGTCTTCCATGAAAATCCGTCCGTCTGATGAAGGGAATTCAGTATAATTGGTGTTAAGACCGAACATGGAGTCCGGGTTGTTCATAAGAAGCAGAATTGTATTACCCTGCTCCATAAATGCAATATACTCATCCATGACTTCCTGGTTTGGTACCGTATATGGCTCCACCATCAAAAGTAGCTGATTTTCCGAGCCGGAAAGCTTACTTGGCGGTTCCTCCCATCGGCTTATTCCACCGATTTCCTTTTGTACATATGTATAAAAAGCTTTGATACCTGTAGGTGAAGGGGAATGGGAGTCATAGGGTAAATAGGTTTTGGTCCCTTTTGAAAGAATAAAGTAAGTGCCAAGCAAAAATAGAATTAATATTGCGGCAAACCAAATCCATCCGCGGTTTTTTGATACCTGTAGCAATTCTACCTTCCTCCTCCTTCCAACCATTTCAAGGCCTTATCCCGGTAAAGGCTGTATTCTTCTTTTTTAATCTGCTGCTTTCCGTAGGTTGCTCGATCAAAAAGGAGGGCAAAGTTAAAAAATAAATCTGCGCTATCTTTTTTTGCAGATCGGAGCTCTTCGTAATACTCCCAGTTGGTTTTCCAGATTCTAGCTTCCAACCAGCTTTTTTCATGGAAATAGAGTAGAAGTGCGAGAAATAGATGGCGTGTAGATAAGCTGAAATCATTTAATTCCTCTTGTTTCAATGCATGTTTGAGATGTTGCTGATAACTCCACTCCAATTCATTTGGAGAATGAAAAGGCTGCTGTTTACCTATGGCCCTTCTCTGACGATATCTTACAGCGAAAAAGATGAATATGATCGCTAAAATAGCGATTGCAACCGAAATAATCACGATAAGAATATTACCAGCAACAGAACTTGTCGCCTCCAATGATGGAAAGAACTTGGCCAGCAGATCCGCCAGCCAAGCCTTTAAGTCATCCCATAAAACTTGCAATGTATTTCTATTATCCTCGTAATATATCTGATACTCGTGATGCTTGAGTATCTCCTTTATTTCTTCTCTTGCCTTTTCTTCCTTCATCAATACATCATCACCTGTCTTTCAATAGGACAAAGGTTATTGCCCGACATGGTAGTCGTCAATGAGATCTTTTAGGTCATCAGCATCGTGTCGACTTCTTAAATCCAAATACATGACGGCATAGCCGACCGACATAATGAGAGTAGTAAATAAAGTAGCAAGACTGACGATAAGTCCCAACAAGACGCTTCCGCCAAGCAAAAGTGCGAATGAAAGTTCTATGGCAAATGTAATGGAGCTGATGATTAAAAAGAAGATGAGGTACAGTCCCATGGACACCCATGTACGTCCCTGGCTCAACTTCCAGCTGCGACCCAACCCCGGTGAATTTCCATCGATGACAACCGAACCGAAATAAAAGCTCCAGCGAGTGGAAAAATACCCGACAAATATTGCTGATCCAATGGATAGTAGAATTGTCAGAATAACTCCGATTATCGGATCAATTGCAAAGAAAACGAGGCTCATTAGCACAACGGATAAAATAGTCCCGATTATCAATCCAAAGACGATGATACCGTATAGAATACTGCTTCCGATAATGGCCCAAAAACGGGAGAATCCATTTTTAATCAATGTCCCAAAAGTAAACTCCTCGTTTTTTCGAACGTGGTCTACACCATAAAGAATGGCAGCCTGTGCTACAGGATACAGAAACAAACTGATCAATCCAACCAGCATAACTCCGATATCTGCAGCTATATTGGAACTAAATGCAGGATCACTTGCCTCCAAGCCTGCAACCATCTGTTCCAACCAACCATTGCCCTCCCCTACTTCTCTGAAAAAACTGGTGCCAGTTGCTAATTGAACCAGTGCCTGTATCAAATAGACAGGTCCTAAGAGGATAAGTAATATTAAGAAAAAATCTTTGAAGCGGGTTCTGCTTAGGCGAAACGTGACATCCAATATTTGCCCGAACCCTTTTGGTCTGTTTAATTGTTGATCCATTCCTGATAGCCCCCTAAATTTATATTCCATATGTTGTCATATCGACTATTTTACCATTAATCTAGCAAATTTCGAGAAATAATTTGCTTATTCAATAGATAATTTTAGAAAAGTAAAATGCTTTTACAACAAAAAGATCCCTGTCATTGACAGAGATTTTTTTTGTGCCTGTATCATAAAGCCCGTTGATTTCCATTCCAGGCACTGCGCTTATCCTTAGGCGGTCCAGGAGCCTCCTCGACGCTTACGCGTCTGCGGGGACTCCCTTGTCCCTTCCTCCCGCAGGAGTCTCCGTGCCTTCCACTTCAATCAACTGAGTTTTTTGAATTTTTTGCGGAACGATAACCACTTGTATTTTAAAATAGAAATAGATTTGATCTTTCAGCTTATTACTCCAGCTTCCGAAATTTCCACTTCAGCTTCTACGTTAACCTGAATGGAAGGATAAAGCTCATCCCATTTTTCTTTCGACCATTTTCTTGAGCGATGCTTTACCTGAAATCCAATACCAAGCGGGTCAATTTTCAAACCTTGAAACTTTTTTATCATTTCCTCTCCTTCCTTTTCTATTTCCTCTTCCATACTCCGTTCAATTTGTTTTTTAACTTTCGATGTAATGTCGTCCCCTGAATATTCCTGGATGATTGCATTCGTTTTAATTTTGATTGTAATACTTGGATCATTTTCGATATTTTTTATTTCATATTTTCTCTTTGAATCAATATGAAAAACTGATGCAAATACCCCATCATCACCTAACTTGACGCTCATGGAAGCATCTGAAGTGAACTTTTCAACCAAGAACATAAAGATATAACATTCTTCCCCTTCGATCGATCCAACGAATTGATCTTCCTTGAAAAGAGCAACTCCCTTTATGTCAGCTTCTTTGTCGGTTAATTTCAAGTAAGGAAGAATAGGGTCCCTCCCTTCTTCCCTATAGGCCTTGGTAAAAAGATGCAAATTGGTTTTCGGGAGTATGCCACTTTCAATATTATGCTGGATCAATTTGGAAAGAAACATTCCATTATCTGTTTCCCCGTATTGAATCTTCAGGGAATTTCCAAGGTCTCCTTCTACTACAGCGAGGAACATTTTTGCTCCAGTGGCAGGATCCCTTCTGAACGTATCGATGATTTCAAAAATTCCTTTTTCAGCAAGCTCTTTGCTATATAATGCTACTTCAATCTTCCCGCTTACAAACGGTTTTGAAGATTTTCTATTTAATTTATCTCTAATGATCTTACTAAGCTTCGAGGAAGAGGTGTACGTTTTGTTTTCCACTGTTAAATCAGGCTTATATACGGGAAATACAGCGGTAGCGATAATGGTATCCTCATCCTCACCCAATTCAAATCCAGCAGCACTAGCCAATTGGACATCATCCAATATTTTTTGATTTAGGCAGCCTGACAATATTAAAGTGAAAGAAAACAGGCAAAAGCACAAATTCTTCTTCATTTTTTCTTCCTCCTTACCTTGGACACAACAAGGTATAGTAGAAATAGTAAAGGCACAAAGACAAACTCAGAATAAAGGCCGACTTTGGTGGTCCAGCTACCTAGCATGGCAACCTGCTCCCTTTTCTGAAAAAAAGTACTGAGGATGATCATCAACAATACAAATCCTAACAATGTATACTTTTGATTAACTCCCAGTATCTTTTTCAGGCCTCTTGTTGACGCCCAAAATAATAAACAAACATTTGGTAGAATGATGAGCGCCCAGGATGTGATGCCAATGTACTCAAAGCGCTCCACCACCGGCATTTCAACTATTTTCCACAAGGTTAAAGTTGCCCAAATCTGTTTTTCCAGCTGTTCTTCACTAAAATAGCTTAATGAAATAATTGTGATTAGAAGATAGGTTAAAAGGGTTAATAATGCTCCCATCTGAGCCCATTTATGGGACGTTTTTGCCTCCTTTATGAAAGGATAGTACATCAAAAGGGTGGAAAAACCTAGATAACTAAGTGTCATCTCCTTGGAAGCCAGAAACATATCCTTTATACCGTGGTTCCAAATAGGGAATAGAGCAATGATTTGGGTATATTGAATGGGAAAAAGGAATGTGAAAATCAAGTATGCCGGTATCACCACACCAAGAAAACAGATTCCTGCTACTGTTCTAAAGCCCCCTAGGATTGTGTACACGATCAGAACCCCAAGAAGAATGGACAATAAAATGTTATTTACTTCTGGAAACATCCAAACATGTATGACTTCAAAATAGGAATAGAGAACAGTATATCCAACACTTAGGAAATAGAACATCCAAATAAGACTAAAAAAACCACCAAGCCATTTACCAAAAACGAATTTATTTATGTCGATAAGATCCATTTCAGCCCGGTTTAATAACTGGAAGATGATCCAGATGACAATATGAACAGCGATTCCTGCAATGATAACAGCTATCCAGGAATCATTTCCTGCTACAGAAACCAGGCTTTGCTGAAATCCTAAAATCCCAACACCAATCTGAACGGAGTGTACGAGAAAAAACACAAAATATGGAGAAACTTGGAAAACTTCAGGAATGCCTTTTTTCATTTGCCATCTTCCTATCAGTAATACTCATCAATATCTTTTAGCTTCTTTTTCTTGTTTTTCTTATTATCAAACCTAACCGTATCTTCCGATTGAACCTCAATAGGTCGCTTGGATTGCAGAGAAAAAGGTAATCTGATGACTGCATCTCTCAAGTCTGCAAGACGCAAAGGGTTTATAGGTTCCAAGAAAGGCCGACCTAAAGATGTCAATCGAAGTAAATGAATAAGCAAAAAACAAAAGCATAAGGTTACTCCCAATAAACCTAAAAAATGGGCTGAAATGAGAAAGGGAAACCGAATCAGTCTTATCGTATTACCCATTTGATAGACTGGTGTTGTAAAGGAGGCCAATGCAGAGAGTGCCACTATAATTAGGAGAACATTACTTGTCAGTCCAGCCTCCACTGATGCAGTTCCAATTACAATCCCTCCTACGATACCGATTGTTTGGCCGACTTTTGTAGGTAGTCTTGCCCCTGCCTCTCTTAGCAATTCTATTGCCAGTTCCAGAATGATTGCTTCAATGATGGGTGGCAAAGGTATCGCATTTCTCGACGTGACCAAGGTACTTACGAGGTCTTTTGGTATCAATTCATAGTGATAGGTCAATACCGCTACATAAATAGGTGTCACTAATATGGAAAAAATGACAGCAAACAGTCGAACGACACGGAAAAAGGATGCAATGATCCAATTAAGAAAATAGTCTTCAAATGCAGAAAAGAACTCAAAAAGCGTCGTAGGGCCAATCAGCCCATGCGGCGCACCATCCACAAGAATGACAATTTTCCCCTCAGCCAATACAGATGCAACCCTATCCGGTCGTTCTGTGTCAATAAATTGAGGGAATGGAGAGTTATTATTATCCTGGATTAATTGAGTGATGTAGGAGCTGTCATTAATTTGATCAAATGAGATGTCCCCAATTCTTTGAATGACCGTATGGATATTTTCACTATTTGCAACATCCTCCAAGTACAGTACAGCAACTCTAGTTTTGGATAACTTACCAACAGTAATTTCTTTCACTTCAAGCTCTGGTACAGGCAGCCTTTTTCGGACCAGGTTTAAATTCACATCCAACGATTCCACAAAAGATTCTTTGGGCCCTACAACACTGAATTCCACTTCAGGTAGGGAAACTTGCCGTCCCTTATTTGCTATTGCCGGTAATAATGCCACAGTGGTTGTTTCATTAGACAAATGAATGCCAACGTAGCCGTACAATAGCATTTCTTGAACTTCATTCCAATCGTCCGTCATTTTGATGTCATCAATCGGAATAGTTAAAGGCAGGTCTTCCATCTTATCTATTCTATATTTATGGAAATATGGAAGTATCTCCTTTTGAATGATATCCTTATCAACCAAAGAGCTGTAATAATAGAGATGAAATGGTGTTTTACATTTCTCATAGAACGAATCTACAAAATCGTCTGATTTCTTAAAGAGATTTAGTAATTGATCAAAAGTTTTGGTCTCCTCCACCGTCTCAATTGGTTTTGGTTCTGGAGGATCATGATTGATCAGTTTTTTTATAGGTCTTTTTTTCATTACAGTCACCTAATTATTCTTTAGGATGCATAGGATATTTTTGTTATTATTCCAGTAAATAGGATAATAATGCACTTTTGAGTTATAAAATGGTGTTTATTTCCTAAAATGAAAAAAAGTCCAGCATTTCTACTATGCTAGACTTTTACTTTGATTTATAATAAATGCTTCCCTAGGCGAATAACCATTCTGGGAATAAATATAATGATGTTCCAAAGGATGGATAAGATTATCGAATCTCTGATTTCCTCAAATAGCCATCGTACAAAACTTTTTTGTTTTCTTCTTTTTTTCTGCAATTTCCAAACCACCAAATCTTTTAATTTCAATGAAGTACTATGTAAGCTATTTTGTTCTTTCTAGAGCAGTTTTATTATTCCGTTAATTCCTTATCTGTTATGTAAAGATGGTAGTTATTTTATGAATTAATAAAAAGTCCCCTTCAAAATGAAGAGGACTTCTCATTACTTATAGAAAACTTTATCTACGTTATATTTTGCTTCGAGCTCGTTAATGATGTATGTTTCATAAATCTCGCGCTCCATCGCATCTTCCACGATGCAGACGTCAATTCGGTAGACTTCATCACGGTGGTTCTTTATTGGAGATACGTTATCTTCCAAATGCTTCTTTACACGCTGACGAAGCTTTCTTGCCTTGCCGACAAAAAGCAGTTCATCATTGATATTAAAGAACATGAAAATCCCGGCTTTATCTCTTGGGATCTGATGCAGGTCAATAAATCCGAAGACAGGAGTGATGATAGGTTCGTCATTTCTTCTTATTTGTTGGCGTTCCGTAATGGACACGCTCGGTTTAGGTATGCTGATATTAATCACGTTTAGTCACGTCCTCTTTTCTTGTAGAGCTAAATGTTACCACATCTCATGTGGAAAAGCTATGAGTTGTTTGAGTCCTTACAACAATGCTCCACCAACATGGTAATTTATGGGCTCAAGAACGGTCGGCTTGCCAAGGGCGAGTCTTGCCAACTCTGCACCCATAAAAGGTCCGCTGGTCAATCCTGAAGCACCCATCCCATTCGCCACAAGAATCCCTTCATACGAAGGGAGGGGTCCAATCACTGGCAGGAATCCTGGGGTGAAAGGTCGAAATCCTACTCGTGTTTCAATATGGGTACCATTCTCCAATCCAGGTGCCACATCAAATGCTTTTCCCAGTATTTCATGTATTCCGCCTGCAGTTACACGTGTGTCAAAACCCGTATTATCTTCGTGAGTAGCTCCTATTACTACCCGGCCGTTTTCAAAGGCAAGGATGTATTGATTGGTAGGAGGCATTACTACCGGCCATTTGGCAGTATCTTCTTCCTGCAGTTCCAAGTGGACAATCTGTGCTTTTTGCGGAACCACTTCAAATTGAAGTCCAAGCGATTCAATCGTCTTTCTGGACCAGGCACCTCCTGTATCAATGACCATGTCAGCATCATATAACAGATTCTCATTTACGGTAACCCCTGAAACTATCTTTTCGTTATGTACAATTTCAGCATTTCCGTGAATTACTTTTAGGCCAATCTTTCTTGAAGCATTTAGCAAGGCGTCTCTTAAAGCACGGCCGTTCACCCTTGCCCCACCACTTACAAAAACTGCCCCATACCCTTCTGCCAATGGGGGAAAAAGCTTTTTTGCTTCTAAATGTGAAAGAATGGAGATTTCCCCTATCTCAGGCGCGTTCACTCGTCTTTTTTTTGCTCTTTCCGCCATTTTTTCAAGCTTTTCTATTTCTTTATGTAAACTGATTGCCCCAACCCGGCTATAGCCCGTTTCGGTTTCACCATCCTCTTTAAGCAGTTCAATGAGTGTTGGATAGTATCGTGCTCCGTTCTTAACTAGTTCATACCATGCCTTATTTCTCCTCTGTGAAATCCACGGACAGATGATTCCTGCTGCTGCGTCGGTTGCCTGCCCTTTATCAGATCGGTCTATGAGGGTGACATCCGCTCCAGCTTTCACTAGGTGATAGGCTGTCGAGGCACCAAGAACACCTCCGCCAATAACAACGAACTTTTGCATAATTAACACCTTTTCCTTTGCATATGTATACAAAAGCTATTATGCCTCAATTATTGCTTAATTCCTAGTGAAGCCTTCCTAGATCCAATAATTGTTTTATATCTGTTTGAAAATAAAAAGAGACAACCTTTTACATTTTTAATAGTTGTCTCGCTTACTTATTATTCTGCAATTGAGATAATCGGTGGTTTATTCAAGTATTTCATAATTTTGCACATCATGTTGTACGGCCTGCCCCTCAGGTGAAACCAGTGATTGTAAAATAGAATCTACACTATTAAATTCAAGTTCTGCTATGAGATTTAAATGCAGATCGGTATGCATGGACTGTAAGACCTTATGGATTGATGCTCCTTTAAGTCCCTGCATTTTTTGTACCAATGGAATATGTTCAGATTGATAGTAATTATTAAATCCCTCCTCATCATGAGGCTTTTCATAGATTACAATCATTTTTGCCATTGTGTCCCCTCCCTGTTTTTTACTATTTATATTTATTCTGTAAAGTAATAGGTCATTACTACTACATCCTTATTTATTCAAAAAACAAGCCCCGCTAGAATAGGCGGAGGCTTGATGATGAAATTTTTATTTTTAGTCGGTATGTCCGAAATTTATATTCTTTCCATAGAATATTTCATCCATCTCATTTGTCAGCTTTTCAGTGATTTTATACCTCTCGTCATCGTCCAAGGATTCTTTTGAAAAGCCGAACAGGTAATTATTCAAATCAAAATCTTTGAGACGACACTTGGTGTGAAAGATGTTTTCCTGATATATATTGACATCGATCATATCATAGAGACTTTTCACATCTTCTGGTATGTAGTTTTGTATCGAATTTATATCATGATCGATAAATAGCTTATTACCGTTGATATCCCGTGTAAACCCACGGACACGGTAATCCATTGTCATGATGTCTGTTTCAAAGGAATGGATGAGATAATTCAGAGCTTTCAGAGGAGATATCTCTCCACAGGTGGAAACATCAATATCAGCGCGGAATGTACTTATTCCTTCTACTGGGTGGTACTCAGGATAGGTATGAACGGTTATATGGCTTTTGTCCAACTGAACTACGACATTATCAGGTAGAGGTCCTGGAGACTCCTCATACGATTCATTCGGCACTTCCACCACAGGACCTTCCGAAACAAGTACAGTCACACTCGCTCCCTGGGGCACATAATCCTGTTTGGCTACATTTAGCACATGCGCTCCAATCAGATCGGCAACTGTAGTCAGTATCTTTGTCAATCGATCGGCATTATACTGTTCATCGATATAATCAATATAGGCCTCACGCTCTTCCTTGGTTTTTGTATAGCAGATATCATACATGTTGAAGCTGAGCGACTTAGTGAGGTTATTGAATTCATGAAGCGTGATTCTCTGCTCTGGAGTGATTTTCAAAGTTACTTCCCCCTTTTTTTCCTAAGCACTGAATATGGTAGTGCTTTTATTATTTTTATAGTACCCCTTCCACCTAGGAAAAAAACAATTAGTCCATGTCAATAAAATCAGCTATCTCATCTTTTCGTTCGATAAAGGCCTTTCTACCTGCTTCTATTAACTGATCCATGAAGGTAATGTCGTCAAAAGGCACCTCCCCACCGAGTTCTTTGTTAATGCGGAGATAATTCCCGCCAAGCAGCTGCTTACACTGATAGGTAACGGATTCAGATGACAACTGCAAAGCAAGGTCCAACAGTTTAGGTGTCACCTTCATGGATGGAATACGAAAAGGAAGCCATTGCTTTACGCCCCAGTATTTGTTGTCAGATATAGTAAAATCAATTTTCTGAAGGCCAGTACCAATTGATAATATGTTAATTTCATTAAGGCCAAGTTTAAAATACTCCAAAGCCTCAGTAATACAAACCATCGATGGGTTATTTGCCCATAGTCCACCGTCGATTGATAAATAGTGATTGCCGATGTTGTTTGGTGGAAAGTATACGGGTGCGGAACAGGAAGATAAAACTGCGTCCCAAAGTTTAATCGTTAGATCCTTTGTATCTGTATTTCCATAATTGGATCGATGAACAAAAGGTCTTCCATGAGTAACGTCAACTGCAGGTATCAATAAGGGGGTAGATATGTCAGCCAATGTTCGTTCACCGAAAGCCTGAGTTAAAAATTTTCTAAGATTTTTATCGCTGTAGATGCTCTTAAAAAGCCCCACTTTGGCTTGCCTGAAAAATATCTTCTCTCCAGAACTTATATAGCTCTCCAATACTTTTTTCATTTCCATTTTTAAGCATACTGAAGCTGCAATGACAGAACCTGTGCTTGTACCTGCAACGACATCAAAGAGTTCCGAAATCGGCTTGTTATACTGATCTTCGATAGCCTTTAGAATAGCCAGGGCGAAAACACCCCTTATGCCTCCTCCATCAATGCAAAGTATTTTCATTATTTTCACCTTATCTTTTTGTCTTACAAGTTATCTTTTCCTCATCGACGATACTTATGTGGTATAGATTTGGTCATAGATCTCACTTTGGTGAAGAAAAGTATATTCAGCGCCATGATAAAGATATAAAAGAAAAAGGAATAGAGGGATGTCCAATTCTTGAATTGAAAAAGATTGAATTGTAAGGATATCAGTTCCAAAGTAGTAAGAATTATTCCCCAGCATAAAGTGTAGATAATCCAATTCGGTTTATATTTCGAGTAAAAGTAGATTGCAATGACAATAGGCGGAGGATATACCAATGTCTGCAGGATTACATCAAAAATCTCTGCATGGGCGTAATCAATCGTATCGTATAAATCCAAGGGATGTTCTGCAAAAAGGGATTCTAGTGTAGTAGTAAGAAAAAGGTTGAACAAATATACAGAGAAAACCTCGACTGCTGACAAATGCCTCTCTCTTTTCAGCAAGTAGAAGAGTAAACAAAGTACGAAAATGGTGATAACAATTGTATATATTTCATTCGCATCAAATTGCTTCGGTAAAATTGGATCCATGACTTTTGAATACATGTTTTTCATGTCTGCAACCTTTCTCTCATTAACAATCGGTTTAAATACTTCTTTATGATAAAGGTAATGAATACGACAATAAAAGCAAATACAATATCAATTACCGGATACCAGTGCTCACCCTTTTGTTCCATAATTCCCATGGATAGATAGAATCTTTCACTGGCTACTATAAATGCAGCCCAGCCGATAATACTGAAAGATTTGGTCAGTGCGTTTTTCGATATTGACAAGTATATTATCCCTATTAACAAAACAGGCAAAATGATACCGAAATGCAGCTTTATAGAGATTTTAGCCCATAGACTATCCGAGATGCTTATCCGGTCATATGGCGAAAATAATTTATAATAGGTATTTTGACAGAGGTAGGAAGTCAGAAGAAATAACAATACCAGTTGAAAGGCAGTAAACCTTCTTCTGTAGAGGCGAAAAAAGAATAATATGAGGAAGGAAACGGCAACAGTGATGGAAAAAGCTAAAATCATGAGCGTAACTCCTAAGTTGTGACATTTCACTTTTAGTATAACTAAGGAGTTACGATTCATACTTTCCTGGCAAATCACTTGCTATTAATAGTGAGACCTCCAAGTACATCAGCGTATGCTTCCAAATGTTTGATTGATGAAATATCATGTTCAAACAAGGGAATATGAATTATTTCCTGCTTTTGGAATTTATGTGTTATCTGCTGCAGATATTGCGCCTCATTATCACGCCGGTTCTTCATGAAATTACCGTCTGCATGGGAAGGAATGACTTTGTTAACAATGATTGTTGATACAAGGATATCGTTTTTCTCCAAAACAGCTATGGCTTTTTCTGTTTCAATGATGGGCAGACGCTCAGCGTTCAGAACAAATGTGTATTCTGTGATGGCTGAATCGAGCAGCACATCCCGGACTTTTGCAAATTTCTGTTTTCTGGCCTGTAATTTCTCAAATATGGGATCCTCAATCGGCTCACCATCATTAAGCAATTGGGTGTAATTGTCCTGGACCTTTCTTCTCTTTTCCAACAGCCCGCTGATCCAAACATTCATCAGTTCCGGCAGCGTCAACAATCGGATGGTATGCCCTGTTGGCGCTGTGTCAAAGATGATATGGTCGTAGTTATTTAATTCATCGAGTATGATAGAGGTGATTTTATCAAAAAGGGCCGCCTCATCTGCACCGGGTGTTGCGCTTGCCAAATCAATCTGGCGGTATACCTCATTTAGCATAGTGGCCTTCACTAGTCCTTTAATATTGTTTTTCACTTCGGATATGTATCGTTTTGATTCAGTCTGGGGGTTGATTTCGAACAGGGACAGATGGTCGTTTATCCTCAAAGTAGTATCTTTCAGACATACATGAAAGATATCACCTACATTATGAGCCGGGTCTGTAGAAACCAGTAACACTTTTTTATGCTCATTTGACAATTTAAGTGCAATGGCAGAAGCGGTTGTTGATTTTCCCACACCGCCCTTCCCTCCAACAAACATTACTTTCTTATGTGTATTCTCCATAATTCTCCTCCTAGCAGCATCGGATTCCGTTCAATGGAGACTTTTCCATCCCCATCCGCAAATGCCAATCATGAAACCGTTCAATGACAAGGGGATAAAGCTCGAGTGTAAAGTAAAACGCAGGGTTTGGAAGTCCCAGCATTTCCGAAAAACATAATAGTGTGAATAGATCTTCTTCATCACGCAGTTCCCTTGCTATTTCTGTTCGATGGGGCTGTTGCAAAATTTCATCATAGGTAGAAGCCACTTTTTTTAATAACTCAAGAAAGTCCATACTAAAGCTCCTTTCTGAAATGAAAACGAGGATGACCATGAAAACGATCATCCTCTTATTCTTTTTACATGGAAGGATCGATTGGTGGTGTTTGATCTTTGCTTGTAAATGCCTTGAAGGCTTCCAGAATGATCCAGAATACGAATGCCAGGATAATTCCGCCAAGAATGAACAAGAGCATATTAGCATCAGGTTCTCCGAGACCGGACCATTGGAAAACAACTTGTTTGATCATGGCCCACAAGGTCATTACGAAGATGAAAACCATTGGTACGAAGGTGAAGAAGAAGTTTCGTCCCTGCCTTTTCAACCATATGGATATCAGAAGTAAGCTTATTCCTGCCAACAGTTGATTACTTGTTCCGAATAAAGGCCATAACAGGTAACCACCAGATCCAAAGCCATTCGGTCCCTTGGGAAGAAGTACTAGTGCAGCGCTAGACACTACAGCAATAGATGTAGCAACATGCATATTGGTTAATGGTTTGAAGTTATATTCACTACCAATTTCTGCAATGATATATCTCATCAATCTAAGTGATGTATCCAAGCTGGTTGCAGCAAAACTTACAACGATAACCGTTACAATGGTCCTTGCTATATCAGCAGGTATAAGTATGCCAGTTGCCAGCTGGGATGCACCATTAATGAAGTTCCCCATTCCACCCAAGCTTGCAGCACCAAAATCGGAATAGGCCGCTCTGAAGTCTGCTGCGTTTGCAAACAAGGTAGCTACTGCAATGATGGAAATTAAGGCTAAGATCCCTTCCCCCACTGAGCCGAGATAACCAACAAATCTTGCATCAGTCTCTTTGTCCAATTGCTTGGACGTTGTACCGGAAGCAACCAATCCATGGAATCCTGATATGGCTCCACAAGCAATAGTTATAAAGAGCAGCGGAAACCAGGACACATCACTTACCTCATTTGTCATAGGTGCCGTCAACTCTGGACGTAAAAATACTAAGCCTGCATAGAGCATGATCAACCCTACGACTAATTGGTGTGAGTTAATGTAATCACGCGGCTGTAAAAGCTTCCAGACTGGTAATGTGGAAGCGAAATAGCAATAAATAAGGAGAATGATAATCCATACAAAGAAAGACATGGAAACTGCGTCCAGACCAAACATGACAGTGTTATCCGCTCCCCCGAAATAACGCACCAGATCAATCTGTAAGGCTGGTACTTTACTCGTCAATACAGCTGTACCATACATAATTGCTAATGCGATGATAGACGGAATAAGCATTTTAGCTTTTCTTTTGTAGACGGCATAACCAATCCAAATTGCAATAGGAATTTCTATAAAGATTGGCAGTACAGATGCCGGGAATTTAATGAATAGATTGGAAATGACCCAAGCAAAAACAGCGTTTACCATTAACACAAGAATCAAAATGATAAAAAGAAACAGCATTTTCGCGCGCTTTCCAATGAGACGATCAGTTATGGTACCGATCGATTGTCCTTTGTTGCGAACTGATAGGACAAGTGTGCCAAAGTCATGAACTCCTGCAGCAAATACAGTCCCAAGGACTACCCATAGGAATGCTGGTCCCCATCCCCAGTAAACGGCTATGGCAGGTCCAAGTATCGGTGAAGCTCCTGCCACCGAGGAAAAATGATGTCCCCATAGAACCACTTTCTTAGTTGGTACAAAGTCCACCCCATCCTCATATCGATGGGCAGGTGTAACATAATTCGGATCCAAGCGATAAATCTTTTCTGCGATGAACTTAGAATAATAACGATAACCCACAGCAAACACAAAACCCCCAATAATCGCCAACCATATGGAATTCACCCATATCCCCCCTTAAATATGTATACAAGAGAATCGTAACCAATCTATGAAAGCGTTGTCAATAATAATTTCAGAAAATTCTTAATAAATAGGAACTGTAGTTAGGACTAGGTGCTATTTAATTGATGGGAATTCTTAATTGAGAATTATGTCGGAGCTTTCGGTGAGAATTTATATACTGATAAAATATATTTGAAATTGTTTTATTTATAGGGAATATGGTTTATTTCCTTCGATACTATTCTAGGAAAACTCTCTTATTAAAATGATAATTTAGTCCTTAATTTCATATTGTTTATTCTATATAAAGAACTTATAATATGATAGATTCATGAAAAATTTTACTTTTAAGGGGGACTATGGTTGAAGATTAATCGTTTTTCTTTATTGTTTACTATTTTGCTAGTATTTAATGTTTTTGCTTCCACCTCTGTTTTTGCGGAGGGCGATGCGGAAGAACCACCAACGATTGTTGCGTTGGGTGATTCCATTCCTTATGGATATAACTTGTCTGGTGATAACTCTATTCCTTCCAGTTTAGCTTTTCCAAATCTAATAGCAGGGGGATATCCAAATGTTCTTAATCTGAGTAAACCCGGGTTAACATCAGATGTCCTTTTGGCTGGTATGAATGAAGAAGTGTTAATGACATTGGAAAGTGCGGATCTAATTACTTTGAATATTGGAAGTAACGATCTACTACAAGCAGTGGAATTCTCTGAGATTTTAGCTTCTGGTGTTCCGATTGACGAAGCGAAGAAATTGGAACTTATGCAGAAAGCAACAGTTGCCGCTCAGAAACTGGGAAGTAATTTAGGTGTTATCCTTCAAACTATTCGACAACAGACTGATGCCCCAATCTTTTTATACAATATTTATAACCCTTTTGCTGTAAGTCAAGATCCGTTCGCTGGCTCGATACATATTTTTGGCGAGGCGATTTCAAAGACTGTAAATCAAACGGTTATTAATCCAATGGTAGCAATCTCAGAGACCTATATTATAGATTCCTATAGTGCGTTTTCTGGAAATCAAATGAACCTTGTCATCCCTGGTGACATTCACCCTAACCAAGTTGGTCACGAAGTTCTTGCGGGATTAGCTGATCAACAATTGGCGATTCTCTATCCAGAAGAAGAGGTCCCGTCCTTGGAAGTGGAATTATCGGTTTCTGATGAAGAAGAAACAGAAGGTCCAATTGAAGTCTTTATCGAAACCAACAAAAATGACTATGTTACTGCACTCAAGTGGCTCAAGGGATCTGGTTTGACAGAGGAAAATTTCATCGGTGAAGGCAATGAAATCAGTATGGAAACCTTCTCTTTTACAGTCACCGAGAATGGAACGTACACCGTCTATGTAGAATCCTATGAAGAATTTGTTCTATTGGAGTTCACCATTGAAAATATCAAAGCTCCGCCAGTCGAAGAGGAAGAACCGCCGGTAGAGGAAGAGGAGCCCCCTGTGGAAGAGGAAGAGCCCCCGGTTGAAGAAGAAAAGCCTCCTTTAAAAGAAGAACCTAAGGAAGAGAAACCACCAGTTAAAGAGGAAACGAAAAAGCCGACAAATGGTAATAAGCTTCCGAATACAGCTACCAACTCTTATAACTATCTGGTTATGGGGTCAGGGATGCTTGTGGTAGGTTTCTCTGTAATGTTGACTTCGAGAATCAGAAGTCGAAAGGTGAATAAATAAAGCAGTAGCCCCCAATTGAACTCAAATGGGGGCTTTTATCATTTTTATGATTATATACATCTCCTCAGATCAGGCCTTCACCTTTGCGGAAGATTCATATAGCTCCAATGCTTCCTTGACATTGTAGTTTTTCTTGACTATGGCATGAATGGCCTTAATCATTGCTTCCGGCTGCTCGGATTGCCAGATGTTCCGCCCCATATCCACTCCCGCTGCTCCCTGCCTCATGGCATTGTAGGTGATTTCCAGCGCTTCCTTAATTGTATCGAACTTTGGCCCTCCTGCTATGACAATCGGGACAGGACATTTACTTGTTACCTGTTCAAAATTTTCGCAGTAATAGGTTTTTACAATATCTGCTCCCATTTCAGCCGTCACCCGGGATGCAAGTGCCAGAAATCTGGTATCCCTTTTTTCAAGCTCCTTCCCCACTGCCGTTATTCCCAGGACAGGGATGCCGAAATCATGCGCTTCACTTACCACGTGGGCGAGATTGGTTATTGTCTGTGTTTCGTATTTCGACCCTACAAAAACGGAAACTCCTACTCCCACAACATTGTGGCGGACTGCCTCTTTCATAGAAGTGACGATGGTTTCGTTGGACAGATCATTCAACACTGTAGGCCCACCTGATACTCTGAGCACCATCGGCTTTTCTGTATCTTCGGGTATGCATGCAGCAAGGGTACCTCTGGTCAGGTATAAGGAATCCGTATATGGTAGAAGGTTCTTGACTGTTTCCCCCGGCTTTTCGAGACCGGATATCGGCCCTAGAAAATATCCATGATCTATCGCAAGCATAACTGCCCTTCCATTTGGAAGTATTTTATTTAGTCTGTTTTTAAAACCCCATGTCATTGCACTTCACTCCTTCTTAAATCTATATTTGTGGTTTATTGATGACAACTGAGTCATTCTTTCCTATATGCGGTGATTTGATGAAGACAGCTTTAAAAAGTTCACTGGACTGATTAATCAGATAGTGGGAGTCGCCGGGACTGCATTGGATCATATCTCCCGGTTTCGCTTCCACCCTTTCACTATTAATATAGAAATCAATCTTTCCTTCTAAAATGTAGAAAATCTCCTCGCACTCGGTATGATAATGGTTGGGGAAATCCTGACCAGGCTTCAATACGACAACTCCGACATCCACATTCGGGCCTTTTGTCAAATATTTGGGACCGTTATCACCAAAACGATATTCAAAATCATTTTCATTCACCTTCTTCATGTTTATCCCTCCTTTCGCTCGTCTCTATAATCCTGGTGCCTTCCACATATGTGCTGTTAACCCCCTATCAGCAAGTTTCAGCTGTGCTTCATACACCCTCCGCCAATTCTCATAGATTTTTGCATATTCCTGATGATTGGCCATTCTTGGCTGGAAGGTACGCTCCCAAACGACAACTTGATCTACTCCATCCTTGATAGATGAATAGATTCCTGCTCCAATAGCTGCATATAAAGCGGTACCCAGTGCGGCGGCTTCTTTTATCACAGGCACTTTTACCGGGACACCAAGAACATCGGCAAGGATCTGGCTCCACAATCTCCCCTTGGAAGCTCCTCCTGCAAATATTACTTCTTCCGGATAGTGACCGGTTACCTCTTCTATTAGCTTTAAGTTTCCTAGAGTAATAAGTGCTGCGTTTTCCTGGAGTGATTTGAACATTTCCATTTTTCCGGTCTTTTGAGGATCGATGCTGAGGTTAATGAAGGATGGTGCTGCATGGCGCCAGGATATATAATTCATGACATCTGAGAATATAGGAATGATCCCGTTAGATCCAGCAGGTACGAGTTTGGCTTTCTCTTCCAATATTTCATAGGCATCCCTGCCGGTTATTTTTGCCTCTTCCACTTCCTTCTCGCAAAAGGCATCCCTGAACCAACGCATAACAAGTCCCGGGAAAAATGCAATGGCTTCCAATTGCCATTGTCCATCTACTGCATGACAATTTACTCTTAGCCTGCCTTTGGGATCAAAATATGGTTTTTCCACGTTCACCTCTTGTTGCCAAAATGACCCTCCGGAGACGACTGTCTGGTTTGTCTCAATGGCACCAACACCCACTGATGCCATCTGTGCATCCCCTCCACCTGAAACAACCAGTGTTTCCGGGCTTAATCCAGTTAGAGATGCTGCTTCCTTTGAGATTTTTCCTATAACAGTTCCTGCTTCATGTACCTTAGGAAAGAAAGTATCTTTGATTCCACATCTTGTAGCTATTTGTTTTTGCCACTGTCTTGTCTCAAGATCAAAAATTCCACTCGTACACCCATTGGATGGATCCACTTGAAGGACGCCTGACAATCTATAGAGTATCCAATCGTTTATCATCGTTATAAAAGTGGTTGCCTCGTAGATTTCAGGTTTATGCCTTTTTAACCACAACAGGCGCGGGATGGCACCAAGCGCAAAAGTCTGACCGGACTCGGCATACAATTCCATTTCCAATTTTTCATCCATCAATTTTAAGTCCGAAACCTCTTCTCCCGCTCTTGCGTCAACATTGGCACATGCCCAGATTTCCTGGCCGTTCCGGTCGTATAAGACAAGCCCTTCCCTCATACTTGTTGCACTTACTGCTTTTATTTCTGATGAAAAGATACCTGTGTCCTGCAACACTTCTTTGACACATTGAATGACCAGATTCCAATTGTAAACGGTATCAAAGTTCATCGATCCCGGAACATCCTCTTCTGAAAGGTGGTTCCATTCTTTTTGCGACACACCTATTTGTTTTCCGTTACGATCAAATAAGACGGCTCTAATACTCCCTGTTCCTGCATCAAAAGCCAATACGTATTCCATGCTATACGTTCACCTCCATTTTCATTAATGCTCTTGCAGTCGTTTCATCTGTTACTAATGTATGAATATAGCCACCCTTTAAAGCTCCATAAATGGCATCAACCTTTTTATCCCCTCCGGCAACTGCAAGGACATTGTTCATTTCTTTCAATCTGTTAATATTCAATCCTATTAATCTGTTATGGTGAGGCAGTGCAATCACTTTTCCTTCCCGATCATAAAATTGTCCCAGTATGTCTCCGACTGCATGCTGCTGCTTGATAAAAGTAAGTTCATTCAGTGTCATTTTTTCTTCCTGGATGATTGTGGCGTCAGGAGATACCCCACCTATCCCTACCAAAATGTACTTGGATAGGGTGCCAAGCTCCAGAATTTCCTTGATGGAAGGCTCCGACAAAAAGCTTTCCGCCATCTCTTCCGATGAAGCAAGGAAAGGTGCCGGAATAACGGATATATGGTGGAATTTCTCCATCCCTCTATCGTTGGAACTTCGATTATGGAGATAATAGTTGACCCCGCCTGTCAATGTGACGACACCTACATTTAAGCTGGGATCCAATGTCAAATAGTCGATGGTACGGGAAACCGCTTTACCCCAACCGAGTCCTATCAAGTCATCCGGCTGGAGCTTGTGATGCAAATATTGTGAAGCTGCCCTTGATAGACTATCACTCAAATCCTCCATATTGGGAGGTGTCGGAACGATAAAAGCATTTGCCAATGAAAAAGCCTCTTTGAATTCTTTCTCCATGCTTAAGCAATTCGTTCCCATCCCTTTAATATTGAACTGGACAACGCCCTCCATTCTGGCCCGCTCGAGTAGTCTTACCACCTTTGTACGTGAAATCTCCAAAGCTTTAGCAATTTCTTGTTGGGTCAAATTGTCCTTATAGTAATACCATGCAACTTTTATTAGAAGGTTTTCGGTAAACTTATCCTGTATCATCTGCTGTACACTCCTCAACAAATGTGCGCCATGTAAACTAATGTTCGTGCTTTATGACCAATATATCCATCATGATTTTATAAAAGAACTGAAAAAAATCTTTTGGAAAAAATAATGAAGTTGCTGGAATAAATGCTATATCTGCTGTGTAAATAAATAACAAGCATGCAAAGACACTTGAACAAATTATGAGTGCGGCTTTATTTGTTCAATTGAAAGCGCTTAAATTCCATTTGAACCCCGATGAAGGTGGTGAAGGCAATAATGACTGGCAAATCCGATCCACTTCTGCAAGTGGAAGCAATAACTAAGAAATTTTCAGGAAATCAAGTACTAAGAGGAGTCTCTTTATCCTTGGCTAGTGGAGAGGTCCATGCCATAGTTGGTGGAAATGGAGCTGGTAAATCCACTTTGATGAAAATAATTACCGGTTTATATAAAGCGGATAGCGGCAGGATTATCGTCAAAGGAAAAACGATACAATTTTCGTCCACACATGAAGCACATCAACATGGAATATACCTTGTGCCACAGGAACCTCTCATCTTTCCCAATATGACGGTTGAAGAGAACATTCTCATAGGTATCCCTGGGAAAAAAAACATATTGCAGAACAAAATCAAAGATCTTACTTCAAAGCTGGGTTGGAAGCTGAGCCTTCAAGAAACAGCTCTGTCATTATCCATTGCGGAGAAACAGTTGGTGGAGATCATTCGAGGGCTTGTCAGGGAGGCGGACATTTTAATTTTTGACGAACCTACCTCTACTCTTACATTTGGTGAAATCGACTCCCTTTTTTCCACAATCAATCATCTGAAACGAGATGGAATCGGAATATTCTACATCACTCATCGATTTGGAGAGATTTTCCAGATGGCAGATAAAATTTCCGTCTTGCGTGATGGAGTCATTTCCGCTCAAGGACATGTTAAAGAATTTACGTATGAAAAGCTTTTAGCCAGTTTACTGCCCGAAAATACGGGAGCTGAATTGATTGCAGGTGATTTCCATAGTTACGCAAAAGGGCAAAAGGCAACCAGCATATTGGAAGTCACCAACCTGACAGGACGAGGATTCGAAGATATTTCCCTCTCCCTTTCACCTGGAGAAATATTAGGAATTGCAGGAGTGGTTGGTGCTGGACGGACAGAACTTGCTGAGACCATTGCTGGAATATCCAAACCCTCAGGCGGTTCAATCAACTTAAATAATGAAGAGATCGGCAACTTACCCATAAGGAAAAGGATTGATAAAGGTTTAATCTATGTACCTGAGGACAGGCATAAACATGGCATCTTCTCTCTTACTTCTATTCAAAGCAATATATCCTCCACCATCCTTCATCGCCTCAGTAAAGTATTTTTGCCTTTTAGTAAAGAAAGCTCCCTTGCGTCGGATTATGTCTCGAAATTTCAAATAAAAGCTACTTCCACTCTTCAGCTTTTGGAAGACCTATCAGGTGGAAATCAGCAAAAAGTAGTGCTTTCAAGATGCCTTGCTGCCGATCCCAAAGTAATTATTTTCGATGAACCTACTCGTGGAATTGATGCCAATGCCAGAAAAGACATCTATCATATTATCCATCTATTAAGTCAGCAGGGGTTGGCAGTTCTTCTCATTTCGTCTGACATCGAAGAAATTGTCAGCCTTAGCGAAAGGGTCGTCATCCTCTATGAAGGAAAGCTTGTAAAGACCATGCAAAAAGAAGAGCTATCACCTGATACTATCGCTGCATATGCATTTGGAGTAAATAGTGAGGTGATTCATAAATGAGCCCTCTATTCTTGCGGATACTCAGGGCCAGGGAGATCTCAATAGTCTTATTATTATTTGTTTACGTCCTCTTTGTAAGCAGCATCAATACTGATTTTTTCTCCAGGGACTCATTTTCCCTGTTAATAAAAGCAAGTGTCATTCTCCTTGTTTTGGCAGTTGGCCAGGCTTTTGTGCTGTTCACCTCAAATATAGATGTATCGGTAGGATCCTCCATGGGATTGTCAGCAGCAGTATGCGGGGTTCTTTTAACTTCGGGTGTGGAACTTTGGATTGTTCTTCCTGTTGTACTTTTCGTGGGCTGTCTGGTTGGATTGGTGAATGGCATCGGGGTATCTTATCTGAAGGTTCCTTCGATCATTATGACACTTGGGATGCTTGGTGTAATCAGAGGAATCATGCTGATTTATACCAAAGGCATGTGGATTGAAAATATCCCGAACTACTATAAAAAGTTGGCAAATCTCAAGCTTATGGGAATCAACCTCTCTGTCTGGATTGTCCTACTACTGTTGGTGTTCGCGCATGTCTGGCTTACTAAATCTCGATTTGGCCGATACTTCTTTGCGGTTGGAGATAACAAGGACGGCGCGAGTCTTGTAGGTATTCCTGTACAGAAAGTAACCGTATTGGCATTCATTATTTCTGGGATATCTGCTGCCATAGCCGGTTTGATATTTGTTATGAATATCGGATTTGTTCCCAATCAAACCGGAACAGGCATAGAGCTGCAGGTTATTGCAGCTGCTGTTCTTGGTGGTGTCAGTTTAACCGGTGGGTTAGGAACCGTCCTTGGTGCTGGGCTTGGTGCACTCTTTCTGACAACCATTACAAATTCCTTAATCTATTTAAAAATACCTGCATACTGGAACAATGCCATTTTTGGCTTATTGCTTTTATTGATTGTCATTGGCGACTCGAAATTTCAATCTATCATTAAAAGTCAGAGCTTAAAAAAACGGGAACATCATAAAAGATTAGCAGACAAATCCATAATCAATGGGGGTGGTGATTCTGAAAAAGAGCTTAATGATCTTACGTAAATGGGAGGGCATTCTTCTCTTGCTCATACTAGTTGAATGTTTCTTGTTCGGAATGCTCTCTCCCGGTTTCCTGCAATTTAATAATCTTTTATATAGCATGAATGACTTTTCCTATATCGCGCTTGCTGCCATACCATTGACATTTGTCATAATTACTGGTGGCATCGACGTCTCTATCGGATCCATTATGGGTCTCACTTCCATCGTTCTTGGTGTCCTATGGATGAACGGAATCTCTATCTGGATTGCCCTCCTGTTGGCACTTTTCATTGCGGTCATTGCAGGCGGAATAAATGGAAGTTTAGTTGCTTTTTCAAATGTTCAGCCTTTGGTAGTAACGTTAGGCGGCATGTTTTTGTTTTCAGGAGTAGGTCTGGTGATCTCTGGTGGATCGAGTGCCTCAGGTTATGAAGGCATCAGCGGTTTTCCTTCCTCCTTTGTGGATATCGCCAACGGTCAATTCCTGAACCTGCCGAATCCGATCTGGCTGATTGTTGGAAGTGTTATATTCTTCGGGATTCTACTCCATTACACACGTTATGGAAGAAACGTGTTCCTGGTGGGGATCAACATAAAAGCTTCACGGTACAGTGGCATTCCTATCAAGTGGACGGTCATGAGTACGTATATGCTATCCGGCCTTGGAGGTGGTATCGGAGGAATCATCTTAACATCCTATTTCAGTTCCGCCAGATCGGATCTTGGTTCTGAAGCGGTCCTGCCTGTTATTACAGCGGTAGTTCTGGGAGGAACGAGCATTTTCGGCGGTAAAGGAAGTGTATTAGGAACAGCGATTGCTTGTATTTTCATCGGAATCATGCAATATGGTCTCCAGATGCTTGGGCTTTCGAGTTCATACATCAGTGTCGTGATAGGCACAATCTTGATTCTTGCTGTAATTTTGAAATACTCCAATTGGCATTCACTGAATCTTCTATTCACAAGCATCAGAAAAAATAAACATCTTCTAGAAAAGAAATAAGGGGGATATCACATGTCACGAATTAAATTAGTCGGTATATTCATTATTATTCTGGTTTTAGGCAGCTTCCTGATGGCGTGCAACAATGGGGAGAAAAGTAAAGATGATGTGAAGCTTGCCTTCATCCCTAAGCTGACAGGAGTAGGATTCTTCACATCCGGGGGGCAAGGTGCAAAAGAAATGGCAGATTCTCTGGAAGTGGAATTGAAATATGATGGTCCAAGTGAAGCGACTGTTGCAGGCCAGGTTCAATACATCAACAATTTCGTGAATCAGGGCTATGATGCCTTGATGATTTCTTCCGTCTCTGTTGATGGTCTGAGCCAGGCGTTAAAGAGAGCCAAGGATAAAGACGTGAAAATTTTGACATGGGATTCCGATGTGAATCCGGAGGATCGGTCCTTCTATATCAATCAAGGAACCCCGGAACAGCTGGCAGAATTGCTCATCAAAATGACTTCCGACCAGATTGGTGATACAGGAAAAGTGGCGTTCTTCTATTCCAGCCCAACCGTTACCGACCAAAATCAATGGGTAACGAAAGCGAAGGAAATCATTGCAGCAGACTATCCTGGCTGGGAAATTGTGACCACCCAGTTTGGAGAAAATGATGCTCAAAAATCATTATCCGTCGGGGAAAGCATTCTTCAAACCTATCAGGATATAGATGCCATCATCTGTCCAGACGCAACCGCCCTGCCTGCCATGGCTCAGGCAGCAGAGAATCTTGGTAAGGACGGCGAAGTTGTGATCACAGGTTTCTCTACACCAAATGTTATGAGAGACTATGTAAAGCGAGACACGGTCAAGCAATTCGGTCTGTGGGATGTGAAAAAGCAGGGTGCCTTAGCGGCTTATGTGGCCTATCTTATGACGGTTGAAGGAAAAGAGCTGAAGGTTGGAGACGAATTTGAAGTTCCGGATATCGGAAAAGTGAAAATTGAACCGAACTCCATCCAGGGGTATGACTATGAAGCGGAAGATAGCGGAATCATTCTTCTTCCTGAGCGTGTGGTATTTACGAAGGATAATATCGATGATTATGATTTCTAAATATTAATAAAAAAGGACGGATAGCGAATGGTTCGCAGCCGTCCTTTTTTGATGATTCACTCTTCTCTTAATTCTCCTATAAAATCTTCCCACTTATCCTTCTCATTCCCCAAATAATCTGATAAAACAGGACCGATTTCAAATTGAACAATTTGCTCAAACCATTTCTGTTCATCCTGCACTAGTTCTGCAGAAGTGCAGAAATAGCTATGACCAATCTGAAAGCAACCCTTTTTCTTCCTATGATTCTGTTTCAGTTTGTTATTAATCTGCGTCATCAACAGAACAAACTGTTCCACAAATGATGCGCTTAGCCCTCTATTTAAAAGGAAGGATTGAAATTTTACGGATCCAAAGGCAGGTTCCACCTTAATAGTGGCAAATCTCCTGCGAAACGTGGGATCCGTCGGGAATTCCGGACTTTGAGTACAGATAATATATACGTTTTTAGGGACAAAAAAGCTGGTCTCTTTCACATTTTTTGCAAGTGTTACTGCATACCTATGATGCCTTTTATCCGCCTCGATTAGAAAAAGTGCCTCCCCTAGCACATGAATGAAGTTTCCACGATGAATATCGTCAACAATGAAATAATAGTTATTTTCAGGATCATCAAATGCCTTTTGGCAAAACTGATAAAATATTCCTTCTTTGATGATATAGAGTCCTCTTTTGTTAGGTCTGGCTCCAAGCATTATATCTTCATATTGAAATTCTTCGTGAAAATGGATCATCACAATTTTATTATCATCCATACTTTTCATGTGAGCATACGCTAATCTTTTTGAAAGAAAGGTTTTTCCCACTCCCGGAGGCCCCTGAAGAATGATATTCTTTTTAGTATCCAGAGCGTCCAGTATGTCTATAGCTCTTTCTTCAGAAATGAATGCTTCTTCTAAGAACTCATCTAGTGTATAGTTTAGTGAGGCATTATTTAAGGATTTTACAGGCTGTAAGGTTTGAAATTTACGAGAGTTATCCTTATCAGTTGTTCTTTCAGATGTTTCATCCATTTTGTCCAAGACTTCCATCTCTTCTCTCTCCCCGTTTGCAATTGGACGGTAATCCTTTGAAAGCAAATCAAGGAGATACGTGACAAAATCTTCATATGAAGTAATTTTGGTTAAGGTTTTTGTAAATATAAAATGTCCTTTAACTTCCCAGCACCCTATTGCCAACCACTTCATTTTTCTAAATGACTTGAGTACGCTTTGCGAATCATGAAAGCAATAGTGTGAAGCGATGATGCCAAGTGCAATAATCCGATGCGGGCCACTTTTCACAAAGACAAAATCTCCTACTTGCATTTCGTGGCTAAATTGAAAATAAACTTGAGCATCGTATGTGCTAGTTTGTGGAATGTTTTTATTTGCCTTTAAGGCTTCTTCCATTTCCTTTTTGCTTTTGTATTGAAGAAAATCTCCTAAACCATGACTTTCCAAAAAGAGGATCGATTCTTTTCTTAATTGCTCCCACGGGAGGTATTCTTTATCCAAAGAAAACATCCAATAGTTTTTGGGTGTGGCGGCACTTTTCTTTTGTGCTGTTTCGATGGAATTCTTCAAGTTGAATTCTTCATAAACAAAATCCAAAAAGCAACCTACTTCATATAGGAGCGGTAATCCAGTTTGAGCGCCTACAATATCCTCATATTTTTCCATTATTCCACTATGAGAAATAGTATGTTGATAGGACATGAAATTTTTAGCGAAACTCCCCTTTTCCTCCTCCTTAGTAGACATCTCTTGAATGAGTTGCATGGCCTTTAAACGGGTAGGAGAAAAACTGCAATACGTTTCCGGAAAAATATGTGAGATAAGATCACATATGGCATTTGCCCCAAACCACTTCAATTTATATCTGTCATCCGTTATCAGCGCCTCCATGCGCTGCTCTAGAGAATCCTCACCAAATATAAGGTATAGTAAACTGGCCCTATACCGCTCCACTGGATTATGGAATAAGACCATCTCGTGGTAATATGGCAATTGAAAGGAAGGTAGAAATTCCTTTAGTTTTTGTATTTCCTTCAATTGCAGCGTCTCTAAAAATTCCTTGATGCTGAACTGCTTAAAAAATTGAAATCTTTTTTCAGCCTTGTGTACGTTTTCGAATTTGTCTCTAGTTGAATGCTGGAACAAAAATAGATATTTGTCAATTTGTGGGTTTTTTGATTTGATTTTAATTAGTTGGGGAGAGAGCCATAAGGTATGTAGCAGATTAAATTCTGTTTCCGTTAAAACGTACATTTCTTTATCCTTTATTTTAAAAAGCTCAAGATTCTTTACAACAGGTACTTGACTCAATTCATGTAGAAAAAGTACTTTTTCGGTTTCAACCATTCTCTTCTCTTCGATATGAAATGAAATCTTCCACTGTTCTTCTTCTAATACTGCATCTGCCGCAGCCTCTCCTAAACCTATGATTGCGTTGTTCCCAACTTCCCTCTTATCCGATTGAACAAAGAAAAATCTATCCCCTTTGAGTACTTTCATTGCGTGATAGGCTGATTGGATTGGCCACATAGTTGTATATTCTTTAAATGAGTCAAAATGGGAGGGGCTTCCCTGGAAGATCCAATACGCCATAAAATTCTCTCCTCAATAAATATAGTCTCTTCCTATAATTTATTAGAGTGAAAGTAAATCATTCGAAATAATTGAAGGGAACTAATTTTCCATTCATTGGCTTGCTTGAAACTGACTGTACATTTGTGGTCTTACTTTAAACTTAATATTGGTAATATGCATTATTATCATGTTATAGAAAAGAATAAGCAAAAACAAAAAGGGTGACTTCGTTATGACCAAAAATCAAATTGAAACCATAAGAAAATTGACTTCTCAACAAGAAGAGGTTTCAAATGGATGGATTGAATACTGGCAACAGTATTCTTCTTTGGAAACTTGGCAATTTTGGGTGAACCTATTATTTCTCTTGCTTCCCTTAATCATACTTTGGTTCAAAATTGATCGAAGTAAGGCATTTCATTTTGGTTTTTATGGTTTTGCAGTGCATATCATTTTTACCTATTTCGATACTGCACTGGTTAGGTATGGGTTATTGACGTATCCATATCAGGGAATTCCTTTCATTCCTGTCAATTTCGGCCTGGATGTTTCTTTGATTCCGGTTATTTTTATGCTTCTATATCAATGGACATTGAAGAATAAAAAGAATTATTATATATATTCCCTTTTATCATCAACGGTGCTAGCCTTTCTTTTTAAGCCGATTCTCTTATATTTTGATTTGATAATTTGGCATAAATGGGTCAACCCATTTTTTCTGTTTCTTTTCTATATTGTGATATTCTGTCTTGCCAAATGGTTGACCAACCTGTTTCTCTCCTTTGAAAAAAAATCCAGAAAAAAAGTTGACTCCAAATAGGAATCAACTTTTCATTTTCATGGGGATTTTTTTAAGTTTCTATGCTTACGATATATTTTATTAAAATGACAACGATCGCAAACTCCGTACTTAAAGTCCTTGGAAAGCTTTTCTCCGCAATTCCTGCATTGTTTGGTCAAAGTTTTTACATCCGTTTTTAATCGTTCATGTACCTCATCGCTGAAGCTTTCGCGGACGCGCTCCCAATAGGTCGCTTCCGTCCTCCTATCCAGGCGATAAAGAAACAAAAGATGCAGCCCAACCGCCTTATAGGATAGTTCTCCATCCTCCAGGCTACCTTTTCTCATAAATGGTTCTGGCAATTCCGTGCCATGTACGATTGCAAACATCGTTTCCTGCCACTGGTTCACCAATACCTGCTCTTTCGTTGAAAATGGGAGATGCAGAAATCCATAAAGATCATTGACTGAAAGACGGGCTTCAATTTCAGTATCTTTAATTGTTTCATATAAATACTGTTCTTCTGAAAGGGATGCTTTCTCAGTGCCTTCCGGACTTTCGAATTTCTCCCATAATTCAAAGAATGTGCCTAGCCTTCTGGAATATTTCTGAAATCTCTCCAAAACGGAACTTGTTGGAGCAACTGCAAAGGTGTGAACCTCTTGATCTTTTTTTTCAAGAAGCTGAGCCATTGCAGGGATATCATTCGTAAAAGCCACTTTCCCGATATCGTAGAGGCCTTTTCTTCCTGCCCTCCCTGCTATCTGTTTCACTTCCTGTGAAGTTAGACGCCTTCTTCTTATACCATCAAATTTATCATTTTGAAGAAAAACAATTCTTCTGATCGGCAGGTTCAGTCCCATCCCGATTGCGTCTGTTGCAATGATGACAGATGTTTCCCCTTTTATGAAGTTTTGCATCTGCTTTTTCCTTGTCTCTGGTGGCATGCTTCCATATATCATACTGACGGAAAAACCTCTTTGCTGAAGTGCTGATGCGGTTTCCAACACTTTTTTTCGGGAAAAGCAAACAAGGGCATCTCCTTTCTTCGCATCAGACAGAGTGAAAATCCTGGACTCCACCTGCAGCGGAGTATCCCGACTATAACGGTGGACTTCCACATCAACTTCCCCCAGAAGCTGTAGGATCATGGATTGCATGTTATAGCTGCCAATGATATGGACTTCCTTGGCATTAGCTTTAGTTATGGCCTTATACCAGGAGAAACCACGGTCCTTGTCTGCTATCATTTGAGCTTCGTCAATCACTACCACTTCATAAAAATCCTTTTCGTGAAACATTTCAACCGTGGAAGAGATGTGGCTGGCTCCCGGTTCAATTTTTTCCTCTTCTCCTGTCTTCAGTGAACATGGAATCCCGCCTGCATTCAGGACGTCATATACTTCGAGAGCCAGGAGACGGAGCGGAGCAAGATATAAACCACTTTCCGCTTCCTGCATTTTTTTAAGTGCCTGGTATGTTTTCCCTGTATTTGTTTCTCCGACGTGAAGAATATAACGGATGTCCCTGTCTGCCGAAGGGATATATTCCCTGCCGAAAATATCGTCTAGCATCCGTTCTTCTTCTTGTTTTTTTCGCTCGATTTCCGCCAGTTCTGCTGCCTTTCTTTGCTCACGTTCCAGAACGTCGTGTTCATAAATGCTCTGATGGACTGCCTTTTCGTAAGGAATAGGCACTAATGCCAGCAAATCAGAAACATATTCCTCCTGTACTTCTTCCATATAGCTATGAATGATTAAATGAAGGGCATTTGCCAACATCTTTCTGAGCTTTGATGGATTAACTCTCTCGCCCATTACATCTTCATATCTTTTTAAAATTTCTGTATCCAACACTTTCAGGACCTTTTCAGGAATAACTCCGAACAGGAAATCCGTTATCCGCTTTTCATATTTAAAATAATACGTTTCATATTCGAAATAGCGTTCTCCGTAATGGTAGGTTTTGTGTACAGCTCCGGTCAGCTCTGTGAAAAAGGAAGCGACTGTGGAATAATCCTTCGGGTTGAAGGGTCCTGCCTCCAATAACAGCTCCTCGAGCTTATACGTATCAACCTCCTCAAACTTAATAGCTTCATGTAAATCGGTATCAAGTTTATCGGCAACAAAATTCCTTACAATCAGGTAGTATTCATGCTGGCTTTTTTCCACTATTTGATGGGCTTGGAGTTCCAAGGCATTGACAACCTCTTCCCGCTCAGACTGTGCCCGCTTTTCTTTGATCCTTTGTTCAAAAAGGGTCCTTGCCTTCTTATATTGCTGTTCCCAAGCCAGGGAGTTATCCTTTTCCAACCCTCTTACCCATTCCAGGGCCGCAAAAGGCTGGTATTCACGCATTTCATTACGAAACAGCTGGTTAATAAGCTTTCTGTCTACCCCTTCCACCTCATAGCCGCGTTCACTTAGGAAAGCCTTTTTTTCTTTTCTGGCCACATCATTTGTCACCTTATTCAACCAGACATTTATCCAAATTTGTTGAATATAATGGCCTCGTTCTTCTAAATACTCCTGAAATGTCGGCAGTTCTTCTTTTGTTTCCAAAAATTGCTGAATGTCTTCCTGAATTTTATATTTTGTTTGATCTACAGCTATCGGATACAAGATATTTAATTGATTCATTGGAAGTCTCCCTTCTTGGCCAAGTATTTCAGAGACTGCATGTTAGTCTATGTCAAGTTCTTGGATGATATTTTCAATAGGTATGGCAAGTCCGAATCTTTGATTGTTCTTTATTTTTTCTATACTGGCATAGACGACCCCAATCACCTCACCATCCTCATTAATCACGGGACTTCCACTATTGCCGGATTGAATGGGAGCATCTAAAAGTAGAACCGGTTTAGGAAGGCTACTATGGTATAATCCTGCAGTCTCCCCTTCCATCACAATGAAAGAATGGGCAAGGGGATTTCCGATGATATAGATATGTTTGCCAACCTCTTCCTGATCGGTTGATCTATATAAATCTAAAGTAGGAAGGCTGTCACCTTTTATTTCCAGTAGGGCAAAATCATATTCCGGGTAGTCAGAGATAACGTCTGCTGAAAAAGGTTGGCCATCAGGGAAAGTTACCATGATCGAATCCATCTCTTCAACAACATGAGAATTTGTAAGGATTCTTCCAGATGGATCGATGTTGAAACCTGTTCCTTTAATTCCATTACCGTTTATCGAAACGACAGCCTTTTTCCATTCTTCTATCCTAATATCATTTGATAATTCCTTTGATTTTAATAAAAATTGTATGGATGGGAGGTTAAATAGCTTCGGGAATATTCCCCAGACATTAACGGACAAAACCAGGATAATGATCAGACTTACAAGTTTAATCATTTTTTTCTTTTTCTTTGATGTTTCTTCTTTTCTTCTGATATCATCCTCATTCACTAAAAAATCTTCTAGAGGTGGTTCCTCAAAATCCTGATTTCTCTTTATGTAATCCTCTTCTTCCTCTCTTTTCATCTAATCACCCTCTTCCACGCTTAATTGGCTATGACTCAAACTATGCCAAATACAATATATTAAATATACACTTTTTTTGAAGTTAATTTAAGGAAAAACATTGTTGACAATATATCCAACAGAGCATATAATTTATCTTGAAGTTATAAATCTTGAATTAAAGATAATTAAAACCAAGGGAAATTAGGAGGAATAATTAATGGCAAAAACAAATTGGAATGTAGACAAAGCACACAGTTCAGTGGATTTTTCTGTGAAACACATGATGTTCGCAACAGTAAAGGGGGCTTTTCAGGAATTTGACGCGACAATTGTAGCGGATCCTACAGATTTAACAACAGGGGATATAGAGTTTACGATAGATGTAGCGAGCATTGATACTCGCAACGATGACCGCGACGCTCACTTGCGTTCAGCAGACTTCTTTGACGTTGAAAACCACCCGAAAATGACATTCAAATCAACAAACATCGAAAAAACGGATGACAATGAATATAATATTACAGGCGAATTGACCCTTCGCGGTACAACAAAACCTGAAACCTTTGCTGTGACCTTTGAGGGTACCGGATTAGATCCTTGGGGAAATGAAAAAGCAGGATTTGCTGTTTCAGGCAAACTCAAGCGCAGTGATTATGGCCTAACATGGAATGCACCACTAGAAGCTGGCGGCGTACTTGTTGGGGACCAAATTAAAGTGGAACTTCAACTTCAAGCTGCTAAAGGCTAATTAATAGGACAATGGATAGAATAGGCTGCAAAATGCTGCTTATTCTATCCATTTTTATATTTTTACTCTTTTTCCAGAAGTGCTTTGATTTTTTTCAAATCTTTATTATTGGCTTTTCTCATCATAGAAGCCATTAAAGGTGCCAGGAGTTTTGAAAAACCTGAAGGTACTCCTCTATTACGCAAAGTCATTGTGGTTAAATCTGCACCTTTGGTTTCCCATTTATATGTTGTCTCCATAGGAAATGGACCTTCTGATGTTTTCATCACCAGCTTTTCCCCTTTAGTAAACTCTACTATTTCATAAATGTATGCAAGCTCTCTCCCAAGAAAGTTAGCTTTAAAAGCAACCAATGATCCTATTTTCAAGGGCTTTGGAGATTTCCACTCCACAGACTGAATATTGTCATACCATATTGGAGCATTGTCTGGGTCGGTTGCATATTCGGCAACTTTGTTCAAAGGAGCATGTATATCAATTTCAGTTATTACATCGACCATTAGTGAATCCTCCTAATGTTTCTTTACTATATGATGGCATAATAAAGAATGCTTGTCATCTCCAGAATCCTATTACCAATAAGATAATCGAATGATTCAATTCGTAATAAAGAAGTTAAAGTAGATGTAAAAGTAACGTGAGGTATGTATTATTACAATTTAGGAGTTCACCCACCTAAAGCATACGAATGGGGTAGCTTAAAAAGAAATACTGGCGAATCTCCAACAGTTCACTCTTACACAAAACCCTTGGGACCTCCTATTGAAGTTCCCAAGGGCACAAAGTCTATATGCAAGATATCCAAGTCTACGTCATTTTTAATTGGACCGCCGTTTACCAAACGGGACGTATGGTGGTGTGAGAGGTCGGGGGTTAGTCATCCCTGACTACTCGATTATTCATATCAGATTGCCTTCAACATAATGGTTTCCGCATTCTCCAATTTCTCGATCATTTGTAACCATGCCTGTGGCTTATTTGGTAATACAGTATAGTAACGTTTTAGAAATGCCACAATTAAATCAGCTTCCAATGTTTCATTGTTTGCAGTCATAGTTAAGAAACACAGATCCAGTCCTTCGACAGCCTCTCCATCATTGTTCCATGAAGGATGAACGTAACTGAAGTCCAACCGCCTATAGCCAAGGTGAGATAATACCTCCCTCCGTACATAAGGGTTCATGGATCTTACCCCACCAAATTCATAGGAGTCCACCTTGTAAGGGTCGTATATTTCCGCAAACATGCCACGGAGATCCTTTCCATTGTTTTTTGCTAATGTTTGTAGATCCTGCGCACGATTGTGGGCTAAAAATGCCCCTATTCCAAGTCCGTCTTTCCCGATAATTGTAAAATCGGTCATAGCTACGTTGAAATCCTCATAATAACGGTATTCTGTAGCTCCAAGTACTTGATTATTTTCCACTGCGACAAATACTCGGATTCCAGGGTCCTCCAGCGGTTCCTTCCATAGATGGAAATCCAATACCTCTTCACCAGGAAACACCCGCTGCATTAACTGATGCATCTGTTTAAATAAGGGATCTTCAATACTGGTTATTCTAACGTACTCCATTTTCTCTCTACTCCCAACACTCAAAATTATTTTTAAAAGGGTTTTTCCATTCCATTAATGCTCCATAATTGTGGGAATCTTCATCTTCAAGGTAGTTTTCTACAACCCTTACTGGTGAGCGGCCACAACGCAATAGGAAAGTAATGACAGGATCTTTTACTTCTCCCTTTATTACTGCATCCAGATATTGTTGTGCTGACATTTCATCAGCGTGTTTATGATAACCGGGCATTCTACCGCCACCTAGTAAGCGATCCACACCTAGTTGAATCACGACTTCATACATGGAAAGCATGAGCCATTTTCCAAGACCCAGTTTTCGATAGGCTGGACTGACACTGATATCTACAACATATATGGTGTTTCCATCCGGATTATGAGTGCGGATATAGCCATTGTCTGTTATTTCTTCCCATGTATGATTCGGGCTGTCAGGGTCATAATCTACAAGTAGTCCTGTCATTGATCCTGCAATGTTACCATCTATTTCCACACATAATGCTCCTTCTGGAAACAAAGTGATATGATTACGAAGCTGTTCCTTGTTCCACCACAAATCAGATGGGAACGGTGGTGGAAAACTTTCCTGCTGGACGCGAATCAGATTGGAAAAGTCCTTCTCTTCGTAGTTTCGAATAATGGCCTTTACTGGTTTATCTTGATCAAAGACAAAAAACTCTTTTCGATACAACAATATCCCTCCTATAAAGATAAGGCTAAATTTTTCTTATTGTTTTCCCAATCAGGATAAAGGTCGGTACGGCGGTCTCTCCAAGTGGTGACGGAGCCCTCTTCACGAACCTGGTAAAGAAGTTCCAAATCCAGGTCTGCAGTGACAATCATATCCTGATTGATTTCTCCCTCGACCAGTAATCCTTTAGGGGGAAATGGAATATCATTCGGTGTGATGACTGCAGCTTGGCCGTAATTTTCTCTCATGAAATCTACTGACGGGAGTGAACCTACTGTACCAGTTGTGACGACATATACCTGATTTTCGATGGTGCGTGCATGGCTGGAATAGCGAACTCGATGGAATCCATGCTGATCATCCGTACAGGATGGACAGAATATAATATCTGCACCTTCAGCCTTTGCCATTCGGACTATCTCAGGAAACTCTATGTCATAGCAGGTTAACATCGCAATGGTCCCTTTGTCTGTTTCGAACACCTCCAACCCTTCGCCAGGTGACATATTCCATTCTTTTACTTCAGTAGGTGTCATATGGAGTTTTGCTTGTTCTTCTACTCTTCCATCCGGATAAAATAGATGGGCTATATTGTAAAGTTTACTATTTTTTCTAACCACATGGGTACCACCAATGATATGAAGCTCATATTCTGTAGCCAAGTTAATAAATAAATTTCGATAGGATTCCGTAAAACCTGGCAGATCGTCAATGGTTAACGCAATTCCGCTTTCATCACCTATCGACATTAATTGTGTGGTGAAAAATTCAGGAAAAAGGACAAAATCAGCATTATATTCCTGAGCTGTCTTAACATAATGACGCACCTGATCTTCAAATTCCTGAAAAGATCTGATTGTCTTCAATTGATATTGAACCGCTGATACTCTTAATTTCATATCGCATCCCCTCTCTAGCATCATTTATATGATAAATTTCATTTTTTTGTAGTAAGCTATGATGTTTCAAATGATATTATTAATTATTATTTAAAAATTAACAAGTACGCACATTAAATATACATAGTGTAAAAAAGTATACTGATTGTGTAGTCGCACATAACAAACATAATCTGGACAAAAAACTATTGATTCATATGCAATGATTACTAAATCGATTCATTTTTGAAACTCTTACGGTGACAGGAATCTGATGCGAGGATATAATATATTGGGTAAAAGTACAAACTTGTACTTAACTATATTCTGTTCAAAGGATTGTTACTAATTCTTAAAGAACTTGAAAGGTAATCAAAAGAGGTGGAAAAAATGAAGATTGCAATAATACTTGTAATAATCATTGGGGTTGCATCCCTGTTTGTCACACTTGCTTTGGCAGGGAAGAATGATGAAAACTACAGTGGATCAACCAAAGGAAACATATTTCGCTTAACATGGATATATGTAGTACTTGCAGTGGTGCTTTTAGGAGGAATTGCATTATATTTAAATATATAGGTATTAAAATGAGCAGGGAGATGTACTTGCTGCTTTTTTCTTTTTCACTTTGTTCAAGTATAAAAGCCCTCCCTATTGTCAAGCTTTGACTTTGGGGAGAGCTTTCTAATGAAACTAATAATTATTATTGTGAAACTCTAAGTGCTTCATAGAACCGTTTTGTCATTTCGACTGTATAGGTGCTTCCCCTCGGTTCCTTCGCTTCGACACCTTCTATCATCATGGCAGTAAGCATGGTAGGGTCCTGCTGGTCATAGGAGACAAACCATCCATTTTCCGTGCCGGTTGTTCCCTGTTCCATTTTTATTTCGGCGGTACCGGTTTTTCCGGCTATTTCCCTACCCGAAATATTAGCTTTCTGTGAGCTGCCTTCTGAGACGATCTTGCGAAGACTCGTTTGCAGCAGCTTTGCTTGTTCTTCGGTTACTATCTTATCTTTCCAGACCTTTTCCGATTCTTCCTCCAATAAAAGCGGCTGCATCATGTTACCGTTATTGATGACACCACCATAGATGCTTGCTAAATGGACGATGTTCAGAAGAAATTCCCCTTGGCCATATGCAGTATCCGCCAAAAGAATTTCCTCATCTAGCGCTCCAGAGTTGGAAATCTGGGATTTTACAGTTGGATAGGTGAATGGAAGAGCTTCACCGACTCCTAATTTTTCTAGGCCTTCCTGAAATTTCTCGGGACCCATCTCAAGCCCTACTCTTGCAAAATAAATGTTATCAGAGAATTTCAAGGCACTTTCCAAATCTACTTTTGTTTCGTTCTCATAGTATCTGACGACTTTGTAATTTCCCCAGGATTCATCCTTTTTCCATTCCTTCGAATTGATTTCGTATGCCAGGGTAGGGTCCAATGTACCGTTTGCCAATCCAATGACAGAAGTTAACAGTTTCATGGTGGAGCCTGGTGAATACGTGTAGGAAAAGCGGTTTATTGTCGGTTGTTCTCGGTTGTTTTCAAGTGATTGCCTCTGTTCAGTAGAGAGACCCAATACATAATCATTGGGGTTGAATGTAGGCAAGCTGACAAGGCTTCTTACTTTTCCAGTGCTTGGATCGAGCACAGCTGCAGTTCCTTTTTCTTCTTTTAACGTTTCAAAAAGTGTCTGCTGCATATTGCCGTTAATTGTCAATTGAATGGTCTCCCCGTTCTGAGAAGCAGTTTCAACTATATCAACGGTGCTACCATCCTCTTTTTCCAAGTAGATTTTCTGCCCGTTCTGTGATCTAAGACGTTCTTCTAGCAATTGCTCAAGGCCGCGCTTCCCGACTTTGTCACCAGGTGCATAACCTTCAAGCTGCTCCAAATCTTCTGCAGTCACTTCCCCGATATAGCCAATCAAGTGCGCAGCCGCTTCTCCATATGGATAAATTCTTTCTTTCACTCTTGTTACGGTTACACCAGCTATCTCATCCGCCTTCCTTACAACTTCTTCATCTTCAAGAAGGAATTTCTTTACTGGCATGTCGTAGTCTGGCTGTGCCCAGCTTAGGGTGTATTGTGATTTGATGTATGCTTCATCCATGTTGATTATTCCGGCCAAAAGGGATAAAGATTTCTCTTCTTCAAATTGACCAGGAACCACGCCTACCTGGAACACTTCTCCATTGAGTGCCATCGGATTCCCTTCGCTATCAAGAATCTCCCCTCTTTCGGCAGTAGTGGAATCTATGCGTACCTTGTCGGTCAATTCGAGATCCGGCAGTATAAAACTTGGGTCCCATTGAATGGTCCAGGTGTCTTCTTCCTCTTCCTTGAAGACCTTTTCCATCACAAAATCCTTTTCATACTCGACCTTTCCAGCGAAGGTATCAAAGGAGAGCTTCCCAGGGATGGTAACGGAGTTTTCCTCTTCCCACGTTTGTTCCTTATCCAGAACTTCTATGGTCAGATTATCAATCTCCAGATCTCCGTAAAGCTTCTCATACCTTTCCAAAAAAACGTCATAAGTGAAAGTCTCTTTAGTAGAAGCGGTTAAATATGTATCATACATTTTTTGATAATCAGCTTCTTTCCATGTAACAATGTATTCATCCAACACATCATATGGGCTGACCTTTTTCTCCTCCTGGCATCCGCTTAGCAGTAACACAAAGGACAAGGCAAAAATTACTTTTTTCAAATCCGTTTCCTCCTCAGCTGTATCCCATAAATATCTAATCTAGGAAAATATGTTATATTCTAAGGATACAGGAATTACCACTTTAGTTAAAGTCAAAAGAAAAAGCCTAGATAGAATCTAAGCTTTCATGTCCAAAGTATCAACTTTCAATTAAATTTCCTTCAGCAGGTATCGGATTTTCTTTTAGTATCCGAGCAAAATGAACTAAATTGTAAGCCATCGTTTTCGCATGTTGCATTGTAAAGTCATTTTTATACCCTTCCGCTTCTATATATGAAGCACCAGGTCCTGCCTCACCAACCCAGTATGTATCTACATTTGGCGGGATGGTAAACCCGCAATGGGTAAGGCCGTAGAGTACAGAGCTTGCCGCATGTTTGGCACCATCCTCGTTTCCTGTCACAACCACACCAGCTACCTTATTGTAGTAAACACTTTGACCCTTTTCATTTGTCAGACTGCTTCCTCCATAAATCCGTTCCATCGCCAGTGTTGTGATGCTGCTTTTTTCCCCTATCCAAAGAGGTGTACCAATCACTAGAATATCGGCTGTTTTGATTTTTTCTAGAATTAAAGGCCATTCATCCCCTTCCCCCTCATCCTCGGATATTCCGAATTTAATATTGTAGTCAGCTAATCTTATTGTTTCGGACTGAACATTCTCCTTTTCAAAATGAGTGATTACTTCGTTCATCAAGCTTTCAGTGTTTGAAGTTTCCTCTCTCGTTTTAAGGCTCCCATTTAGAAACAGTGCTTTTATAGTCATAGCCATCCTCCAATTCATATCGTTTATCTATTTATTTACCCTATTTAATAGATTATTAACGAAAAAAAGGGATCCCCCAATGCCTGGTGATTTTAGGCAAGGGGTATCCCTCTAGAAATTATAGTTCTTTATCATTAATCCCATCCAAGTATACCTCAATTCCCTGAATGACGGAATTGACACAACCTTCTTCGAACGGTGAAATTAATTTTGCTTCTTTTACAAGGTCTGTAAAGGATTTGCTGCCACCTTGCTTGCATAGATGCAAATAATCCTCCCACGCCGCCGTATGGTCTTCCTGTGCTTTTTTCCAGAACTGTAACGCACATATTTGAGCCAACGTATAGTCGATATAGTAGAAAGGAGATCGATAGATATGACCTTGCTGGTGCCAGAACCCTCCCTCTTCCAAGAATTCATTTCCGTCATAGTCAATATGAGGAAGGTACTTTTTCTCGATTTCACGCCAAGCTTTATTGCGTTCCTTTGGAGTTGCTTCCGGATTCGCATATACATAGTGCTGAAATTCATCCACAGCTACTCCGTATGGAATAAAAAGAACGGCCTCACTTAGATGAGAAAACTTATACTTGTCGGTATCCTCCTCGAAGAAAAGATTCATCCATGGCCATGCAAAAAACTCCATGCTCATTGAGTGGATTTCACAAGCTTCCAATGTTGGGAACCCATACTCAGGCACGGCAAATCCACGGCTTTCAAACACTTGGAAGGCATGACCCACTTCATGCTTCAATACACGTACATCTCCCTTTGTCCCATTGAAATTTGCGAAAATATACGGAGACTTGAATTTGCTTATGTACGTACAATATCCACCGCCCGCTTTTCCTTTTTTGCTGAGTAGATCCATCAGTTCGTTGCTCAGCATAAAGTTATAGAATTCATTTGTTTCAGGGGACATCTCTTTGTACATTTGAATTCCCTGCTTGACGATCCATTCTGCGTCACCTTTTGGATCGGGGTTTCCTGATTTGAAACTGAAACTATTATCATAGTATTTCAGAGAGTCCACACCAATCCGTTCCTTCTGCTTGTTCATAAGTTTAGTAGCCAAAGGTACGATATATTCCTTTACTTGGTCACGGAATTTTTTTACCATTTCAGCATTGTAATCCGTTCTGCTAAGTCGTGCATAGGCAAGATCAGTAAAAGATTCAAAGCCCAGTTTTTTTGCTATCCTGGTTCTGACCTTCACGAGGCTATCATACAGCGTATCCAATGTATCAGCATTCTCGCTAAAAAATCGGTATTTAGCTTCATTGGATTTTTTGCGGACTTTCCTGTCTTTTGATTGGAGATAGGGTGCAAGCTGAGATAGGTTTCTCTCTTCACCTTCGATTTGAATTTTCGCAGACGCAAGTAACTTTACATACTCACTCACCAGCTTATTTTCTTCCTGAAGGTCCCCAAGGACTTCAGGTGAAAAAGTCTTCAATGCACTGTCTGCAAGTGAAAATAGCTGACTTCCCCATTTTTCCTCAAGCTCGTTCCGATACTGGGATATGGTAAGCGCTTCATAATATTTTGTAATCAGCCCTTTATAGGAAGGACCTGCTACATCGAAATAATTTTTTTCTTCTTGATAAAATTCATCATTCGTATCAACCGTATGACGGATCTGCACAAGCTGTCTCATGGATTCGAACTCAGAGCGCAACTCATTAATTTCCGCCATCACCTGATCCTGCACATTGAAGGATTCAGCCGACCGAAATTTCTCCAAAAGTTCATTAAAGTCTTTTTCGACCACTGCCATATCTGGTCGTTGATAGTGATATTCTTGGAATTGCATGTTAAAACTCCCCCTTTTATCGTTGTGTCTCTAATTATTTCGACAAAAGATGCGGGTAACCCTTTTGATTTCTCGAATTAATTTCGAAAAGCGAAACAAAAAGCAGTGTGTGGGTGGGACTTTTTCATGTGTAAAGAAAGGAGATGAAGTTCAAAACCCTGGTGTGTGGTTTTGAGACCGCCATTCCCGCAATTCCTCCCAATCGCGGTCTCAAAGTGGAGTTTTGAGACCACCATTCCCGCAAATCCACTCAATCGCGGTCTCAAAGTGGAGTTTTGAGACCGCCATTCCCGCAATTCCACTCAATCGCGGTCTCAAAGTGGAGTTTTGAGACCCCCATTCCCGCAAATCCGATTAAGTCCATATAATTGTGTAAAATGAAAGAGTCATTTTATTCACTCTTGGCAACACTGTTTTCAACCACGATAAACAATGAAAAGAGGAATAAAGATGACTCAATTACAGTTTAACCTTAAT
>NZ_JBNIKR010000007.1:0-293779 GCF_050107295.1 Sutcliffiella halmapala
CTCGGTGGAGCCAGTAGAATTAGCTATGTAAAGTTTCCCCCGAGAAGAAAGGTTAAAGTGATTCCCTTTAACCTTTCTTCTCGGGGCAACCAAGCGAATGCGCGGTAGAAAATGAAATAATGAGATACCCCTAGAAAGACGGAGTAAGTGTCCAAACTTAGGGGGTTGAACCGATATCAACGGAAAAAATGATATATCAACGAAAAATTCCATATATCAACGAAAACGAGACCAATATCGATAATCCGCACTTTCCGACAAAATCCACTTAAATTCTCGTGTGGACTGGCTTCACAAAATAAGAGTGGAAAGAACCTCCACTACCTTTCCCTACAAATACCAGCTGTTCTTTTCATTGACACCCGAAAAGAAAAGTCATAAGATACTAAAGGTGATTATTGTTACGACACACGAAATAAATGAACAATATATAGAAAGAGGGAATAACTTTGGGACCTGAGCAGCGTAAGAAGATGATTGTTATAATGGTCAATATGTTTATCGCCGTCGGTAGCTTCGGTATTATTATTCCAATCCTTCCAGCCTATCTGGAATCCATTGGTGAGGGAGGAATGGCGGCAGGATTGATGATTGCAATCTTTGCTGGTGCACAGCTTGTGATGTCTCCAGTTGCAGGAAAGTGGGCCGATCAATATGGTCGCAGGATTATGATCATTCTGGGACTGGCAGGTTTGACACTATCAATGTTTGTATTTTATGGCTTTGATTCGGTTTGGATGCTGTATCTATCACGTGTGATAGGAGGAGTCGGGGCGGCATTGCTGATTCCCGCACTATTTGCTTATGTCGCAGATATTACCACGATGGAGCAACGTGCAAAAGGAAACAGTTATATTTCTGCCGCAATGTCATTAGGAATTGTCATAGGACCAGGGATAGGCGGATTCCTTGCGGATTTCTGCCTGAAAATGCCACTTTTGGTTTCCGCATTGATCTCACTCCTTGCGACCGTCTTTTCCATTTTGGTATTGAAGGAAAGTAAAGAAAAAGGTATGCATCAAGTGATGCCAGCCGATTCAGATCCCATGGTGAGAAAACTTGTTCAATCCGTCAGAAAACCGTATTTCATTCCGCTTGTCATTACGCTAGTGATGAGCTTCGGTTTAATGGCATATGAATCAGTTCTAGGATTATTTATAGACAACCAGTATGGGGCCACCCCGCAGGAAATTGCTCTGATGATCACTGCTACTGGAATTGTAAGTGTGATTGTACAGTTGTTTGTCGTCGATCGGATAGTAAGACTTTTTGGTGAAGGGAAAGTATTGAATATTTTCATTACAGTAGCAGCTGCTGGATTCTTATTGTCCCTGTTTGCTTCCAGCTACACATTTTTCTTTATCATCACTTTAATCATCTTTTTGGCTACTTCCATCCTGAGACCTGTCATCAATACCTTGATTTCCAAGCTTGCAGGAAATGAACAAGGCTTCGCGATGGGGATGAACAATGCCTATATGAGCATCGGAAATGTTCTCGGCCCGACATTGGCGGGGATTTTGTATGACGTGAATATTTCGTATCCGTTCATTCTGGGTCTTGTCATTTTAAGCTTCACTGTCACACTTTCCGTGTCCTGGCAGAATCGTGAGCGTAAGAAACTGCAACAAATAGAAGCGAATTAAAATGGTCGGAAAAATTATCCACTTATACCTATTTACTTTTTGCTGAATTTAATCTATTATAATCTTTGTAATATAAATTTTCTGAAAGCGAGGGATGTTTTATGGAACGATTAATTGTAATGAACGTTAACCAATTAAATAAAACTGCACAGCCCTTGCAAGCTAATCTTTGAATTCCTTTCCTTTATGGATAAGACTGTAGATTCCCATAGGCTGTGCAATAAGCGCCATGGTTTATAAATTTTTTATGAAAAGACCGTGAAAGCGGTCTTTTTGTTTTACCCAAAATTAATCTACTTTCCATTGGAGGAATAAACATTGAAACGTAATGAACTAGGTTGGAACGATTTTTTGAATAATAGTTTTGCATTATACGAAGAGCAGGGCTTTACAGTAGGAAGAGTCATGCTTGAACATAAGAGAATATACCGAGTCGAAACGGAGAACGGTGAGTATCTGGCAGAGGTGTCCGGAAAATATCGATTTGAGGCGGAAAGCCGCGAGGACTACCCTGCAGTGGGCGATTGGGTTGTCCTAAGTGAAAGGGCGAATGAGAGAAAGGCTACCATTCAGGCGCTGCTCCCTCGCTTCAGCAAGTTTTCAAGAAAAGCTGCAGGACTTACGACGGAAGAACAAATTGTTGCGGCAAACGTGGATACCGTCTTTCTGGTACAATCTCTGAATTATGACTTTAACGCAAGAAGATTGGAACGTTACCTGATCATGGCATGGGAGAGTGGGGCAACCCCTGTAATCGTCCTCACCAAAGCTGACTTGTGTGAGGATGTGGCAGCAAAAATAAAGGATGTAGAAGCTGTTGCATTGGGTGTTCCGGTATTCGCAGTCAGTGTGAAAGATGAAACGGGAGTAGAAGCGTTGGCCCCTTATTTTACTACAGGTAAAACAGTTGCACTTCTGGGCTCTTCTGGAGCAGGGAAATCGACCTTAACGAACTTCCTTTTAGGCGAAGAAAAGCAGGTCATTCAAGAGGTGAGGGGTGACGATGATAAAGGAAGGCACACAACCACTTATCGTGAATTGTATCTTTTGCCGACTGGCGGGCTAGTGCTTGATACGCCAGGAATGAGGGAACTCCAGCTCTGGGAGGCAGACGGGGCTACGGTCGGCCAGAGCTTTCAGGATGTGGAAGAACTGGCTGAACAGTGCTACTTCAGGGATTGCAAACATGAAAATGAGCCCAGCTGCGCGGTAAGGGAGGCAATCCGTGAAGGAACATTGGAGGAAGCAAGATATCAAAGCTATGTGAAGCTGCAAAGGGAGCTTGCCTATCTGGAACGAAAAACGAACAAGCGCGCTCAATTGGCAGAGAAGGATAAATGGAAGAAAATCTCGACAAGTGTGAAAAGCAAGAAAAAATAGCATGCAAAAGAGGTTGGGACAAAAGTGTTTTAGTCTAAATAAAACCCGAACTAATTTGAATTTTAAAATCAAATTAGTTCGGGGCTTTTTTTGAAGTATTCGATTAGTTTTAGGTTACACCAGCGGTTGATTGGAGTGCAAGACGAAGACTCCTACGGGAGAAGTGGCCAAAGTGAGACCCCGCAGGCGAAGCCGAAGAGGCTCACGGGTCACCCGCGGAAAGCGAAGTCTTGCACGGAAATCAATAGCGGTATTTAGAGGCAGTACCTATATTGTTCGTCTTTTATTAGCAATTTTTAGTTTTGTCCCAGCCTCTTTTTTTGGAATAGAAATGTATCCTATGTAATGAATCGTTCTATCGGTACTACTTTCTCCACAAAAAAGAAGCTGAACACCAAGTTCAGCTCCATCACCATCTATGCTGTGATCTGCACCTTGTTTGCACTCTTCATAAAAGAAACAGCAAGATCATTGAATTTTTCACTTTCTTCAATATTGCAAACATGCCCGCAGTTTTCGATGATTTCCATTGTTGCGTTTTCTTCGTTGGCAGCATATTTCTTTGTGCTTTCGAGGAACATATGGTCTTCGGAACCCGATATATAAAGCTTGGGGATTTTATTTTCCGTCTCTGCCAATTTATCGTAGGTGGTGTAACCGTCTAGTCCGTATAGGACCCATCCCAGATAAGCTTCTTTAGAAAGTTTATAAGCTTCCTTTATGAAGGCTTTACGGGAATCGGAATGATTGCGCTTCGGTAATAGAACTCTCGCAAATATTCTATAAGGAACCATATGTGGAAGAATTTTTCTCAAAGGATAAAAGACGGAAAGTCGGCAAAGAAACTCGCCCCATTTTTTTAACTTCGGAGTGGCGCCTCCTAGAATCATCGACTTGATTGAAGATGGGGAACGCAGTGCAATTTCCTGCATAATAATGGTGCCAAGGGAAATGCCAACAAAATGAGCGGATTTTATTTTTAAGGCTTTCAAGATTTCAAGGGTTTTATCACAAGAGTACTCAAATAGATCCACACCTTTTGGATATGGAGTTTTTCCATGCCCTGGTAAATCTAGTAATAGTACATTATATTCGGAACGGAAGGGTTTCAATTGCTTGTAGAATATGGAAGAGTTTCCTCCAAAGCCATGAAAGAGCACAATCCATTCTTTTGAAGATGGGTGAATGAGAGTTTTATAGAACATAGGTTTCCTCACTTATGTTGCATATTTATATTCATGAATCCATACCCGGTTAATGGGGCAGAAAAACTTGCAAGTATAAGTATACACACTAATATAGCCTTTTCTCAACCTTCTTTTCTTACTATTTTGTGACAATGGAATCTTTTGTAAGGTTGCCATCTATTTAACATGTGATTTGAGGCACTTGCCATGAAATCAGGGGAGAAAATTTGCATGAATATTCATATACTAGAAGATATTGTTTAATGGTAGAATATAGTGGCAATATCAATTTAATCATCCAATTAATTAGATGTGCACGCACTTAATAGGGAATCTGGTGAAAGTCCAGAACTGTACCCGCAACTGTAAAGCTGACGAAATAGAGAACCCACTATTACTTTTGAGTATGGGAAGGACTAGAGTAGGGAGAAGCTAAGTCAGGAGACCTGTCTGATTGATGAAGTACTATCTTCTTCGGGAGGTGAGAGATAGAACGAGGGATTGTAAGGAAGGCTTTTTCTCAAGGCTTCTTTCAGCATCCGTCTTTCACTCATCCTTATTAAGGGGTGAGTTTTTTATTTTACTAATAAGGAGGATTATAAGCATATATGAATACCAATTCCGTTTCTTCCAATCAATCAAGGACCATACAGACTAGGTTGGTTCTGCCGCCTGATACGAATCATATGGGTACTATTTTTGGAGGAGTGATTCTATCGTACATAGATGAGATTGCAGCTATTACTGCAATGAAGCATTCCAGGAATGTTGTTGTGACTGCTAGCATCGACCAGGTGACTTTTCTTTCCCCTGCAAAGGTCGGGGATATTCTGACTCTTGAGGCGATAGTGGCCTCAACCGGGAGGACATCCATGGAGATTTTTGTGAAAGTGGAAAACGAAAATTATGAAACAGGTGAAAAAACGACAACCACGACATCATTTTTGACGATGGTGGCAAAAGGAAAAGATGGAAAGCCGACTCCGGTACCAGGTGTAATTCCTGAGACGGAAGCAGAAAAAATGCTTTTCAACAGTGCTTCAGAGCGCAAAATGAAACGTCTGGAAAAAAGATAGCAGGAATTTACCAATGTTTAGTAGAAGTATGGAGAAAGAAATGATACGAAAGGCGGTGGTAAGAAGTGTTGGATTCTTATACTGACCCGAATGCTCTTATGGAAGGGACGCTACTCTTGTCATCGTCCCATATATTTGCGCTGGTTATCGCATTGTCGCTTATTTTACTGTTGTACTTTCTACGCAATAGAAAATACACCAATGTATATGGCAGGTGGGCCATTTTTGGATGCCTTCTTTTGTCAGAGGCATGGCTGAACTATTGGTATATTACGACCGATATGTGGGATATAAGCTACACCCTCCCTTTTCAGCTATGCTCCATCAGCTTGTATCTGTGCATGTGGATGCTGATAACCCGGCAAACCTGGACATTTGAAGTGGTATATTTCCTTGGACTTGGTGGTGCGCTACAGGCGTTGCTTACGCCAGAGCTTTTTTATGATTTTCCACACTTTCGTTTTCTGCATTTCTTTGCAGCCCATAGTGCCATCATCTTGTCGGTTTTTTATATGCTTTGGGTGGAAAAGAAAGCTATTACAATAAAATCCTTGTGGAAAGCGTTTGGCGCGCTGCAACTTATTGCCATCCTGGTATTCTTTATTAATAAGCAAACTGGAGGGAACTATATGTTTCTTGCCAGGAAACCTTCAAATGCCAGCATCATCGATTTGCTCGGACCATATCCATGGTACATCCTCTCGCTGGAATTGGTGGTTATAGTCATGTTTCTCATTCTTTACGCACCAATACTGATTCTGAAAAAGAGAGCTTCACAGTCTATCGATTTGGAAAAAGCATAATAAAGGCCCTTTCAACTTGATTGAAAGGGCCTTCCCGTTAATATTTTTTTAATGTATTTTTCACATACTTGTAAACACCAAAAAAGATCACAGCAAACACTATTACAACAAGTACATCTATTAAGACAGCCATCCTATTTCCTCCGGTACATTTTACTTATAATATATCTTTAATTCCTCCAATTTTCAATGGAAGGCTGCTAGTCCCTGTTCGAACCTACAAACATTTTGTAACAGTCCTGTCACATTCCCGCATTTCGTCATAGTATGTAGAAAAGCCGGAAAGGGGGGACATGTGTGGGAACCCCACTAAAATATATACTTTCCTTATTATTGATAGCTTGCTTTCTTTATGGAGGATTGGCTGCATTGACGTATAATTCCATTCAAATAAAAATCGAAAAACTGGAAGTGCTGGAACAGGAACTATTGGTAAAAGAAGAACAAGGTGAAGTTTCCTATTCCTTCAAGCAAACTTACAAAAAGGAATATGATACGTATATGCACCTGCAAACACGACTTCAATCATTTTGGATGAAGTGGATATTCAATTTTCCGGAATACAAAACACCATAACATTACACTAAATGAAATTGGTACATTATTCCTTAGAAAAAGAGTCCAACCCATGCTGATAAAGGCTTTTGGATTTATCTTCGACCGTATAGGAAAAAAATAGTAACCAAAGTATGTTACACTATACGTAAGTCGAAATAGTTGGAGGGATCATCTTGAAAATAAATGTCTTTCTAGATGATAGTCGCACATGTCCAGAAGGTTACATCCTTGCTGAAGACATTGACGAATGCCTCACCTTGTTAGAGAATAATTCGATTGAGCATCTATCATTGGATCATGACTTACTCAATAGACATCGGAATGGTCTTATGCTCGTTCAAATTATGGTGGAGAATGAACTATATGCAGAAAGAATTACGATTCATTCTGCAAACTCGGTTGGCAGTAAAGCAATGTACAGATACTTTAAACAAGCACAGGAAGAATTGAAAATGCCGCAGTCGATTAAAGTGATATTAAGGCCACTACCTTTATTTTAATAGATTACAATGCAAAAATCAGACGAAAGTAACTGTTCCTACTTCGTTTGGTTTTTTATTTTTGATAAAATTGGGTGAAACAGAAAAGAAATGAGGGATGTGAGGTGGATTTCATCTACGATCATATTAAAAAAGATCTGGATATTTTATTTGTTGGTTTCAATCCAAGCATACGCTCAGGGGAAACGGGCCATCACTATGCCAACCCGAATAACCGCTTATGGACTATTTTACATCAAGCGGGAATAACTCCAAGAAAATATGCCCCAACAGAAGATTTCAAACTTCTCGACCTGAATTTTGGTCTCACCAATATCGTTTCCAGACCGACTGTCGGTGCAGCAGATATTACGAGGGAAGAATACAAAGCAGGACGCGAGGAATTGAAAGGAAAAATTGAAATTAACAAGCCCAGAATAGTCTGTTTTGTCGGAAAAGGGGTCTATCAAGAGTATAGTGGGCATCGGCAAATTGATTGGGGAGTTCAGGAGAGACCGGTAGTTTCAGGGACAATTGATTTTGTCGCCCCGTCTTCAAGCGGACTGGTAAGGATGAAGCTGGATGAGATAGTAGCAATCTACAGGGAACTGAATGCATTAATAAAATAGTAAATCGGTTTGTAGTGTAGCTCATCATAAGAATCATGATGAGCTTTTTGCATTGGTGTATAAGAAAAAAAGCCCATCTTTCTCCTCGAATCCTCTATTCATTTGACAAATCAATGTGATCCATCTTCAAAAATTCCTTGATCACCGTTGCACTCGCACCAAGCATGCAGGCGTTTTTTCCAAGTGATGATAATTTTAACTCCTTGCGATGGTTCATGGAGGACGTTAAATTATCTTTGACTTTATTCAAAATTGCAGGATGATTTGAAAAGAACTCACAGTTGATAATGACTGTTTCGGGATTGAGGATATTTATGATATTGTTCACTCCGATAGCCAGGTGATTTGTATAGTCCTTGATAATTTCCTCCAATTCCTCTATTCCGCTTTCCATGAATTGATGTACTTCCTCATCAGAGCAGTTCGTCCTTCCAATTCTATCCCTTATTGCCTGTAGCAGCACTTTTTCTGATGCATATTGCTCCCAGCATCCCTTATTTCCGCATGTGCAGGTACGTCCGTCAGGTTCAATTATCATGTGGCCCACTTCGCCTGAAAAGCCTTCAAATCCTTGGAATAGCTGCCTTTGAACGATGATGCCCATCCCGATTCCGGAATACGTTGTAATGCAAACAAGGTCGGTACTTTCGTTTGAAAATACTTGTTCTGCAACTGCACATAGATTAGAGTTATTGGCTATAAAAACAGGAGCTTGAAAAGATGATTCCAGGGCTCTTTTTAAATCTACATTCCTCCATTGATGCTGTGGGATATATACAATGTTCTGATTATTATCCACGATACCGTGTACTCCAACCCCGATGCCGATAATTCCATACCTCGATGTGGGCAAAGTTTTGTCCATTTCCAAAATGATTGTTTTCAATTTTTCTTCCACGGCAGGAAAGCTTGAATCTTCAATGGGGTAAATTTCTTTTGTAACAATATTTCCCTTGAGATCTGTGGCAGCGATGCTGATGCACGTTACATCAATATCAATTCCAACCGTATATGCTGCAGATTCGTTCATGGATAGGAAAATCGGTTTTCTGCCGCCGGATGAGAACTCTGCATGTGTTTCGACTAATAGACCTTCATCGAGCAAATCAGCAATCTGTGAAGAAACGGTCGCCTTGTTCAGACCTGTTAACTTGGCAATCTCTGCACGGGAAATGCTTTTATGCTGCATTATTTTTTCCAATATGATTTTTCGATTTAATTGACGAATAAATGAAGCATCACCAGTATTCAAAGGAATTCCTCCATAGTGAAAATGTTGAATAGTGTGTAAATTACCCCTTGATAAGAAAATAGGGGATGTGTATGATTATATAAAATAAAGTTTGTTTAGTAAACAAACTAAGTGGGAGGGTGCAAAAAAATGAAGGCATTTATCCATGATGACTTTTTGTTGAACAATAAAATGGCAAAGGTCCTTTATCATGATTACGCTAAGGAACAGCCTATCTACGATTATCACTGTCATTTGGATCCAAAGGAAATCTGGGAGAATAAGCAATTCGGTTCCATTGCAGAGATATGGCTCTCTGGCGACCATTATAAATGGCGTGCCATGCGCTTAAACGGTGTTTCAGAGAAATACATAACAGGAACGGCATCTGATAAGGAAAAGTTTCTCAAATGGGCAAATACTGTTTCACATACATTGGGGAATCCATTGTTTCATTGGACCCATTTGGAGCTGGCAAGGTATTTTGACTTTCATGAACTGCTAAGCGATGACACAGCAGAAAGAGTGTGGAATTGTACGAATGCAAAGCTTGAAGAAGATTCCTTCCGGACAAGGGAGCTTATTAAAGGATCGAATGTGGAAATGATCGGTACGACGGATGATCCAACAGATACTCTCGTTTATCATGAACGGTTAGCGGAGGATAGAACATGGACACCGAAAGTGCTGCCGACATTCCGTCCTGATAAGGGAATAGAAATTACGAAGGATACTTTTCTTCCTTGGATTGAAAAGCTTTCCAAAGTTACAGATAAAGAGATTGCCAGATTGGAAGATCTGCTTGATGCATTAATGGAGAGAGTGGACTATTTTCATGAAAAAGGAGCTCGCCTCTCCGATCATGGAATCAGCGAAATGGTTTTTGAAACTGCCACGAAAACCGAAGTGGAAGCTATATTCCAAAAGGCATTGAGCAATACCCCGGTGTCCGTGGCGGAAGCGAGGAAATACAAGACTTTCATCCTTCTATTTTTGGGTCAAGTGTACGCAGAAAAGGGTTGGACGATGCAGCTGCATATCGGTGCGATGAGAAATAACAACAAAAGGATGTTCAAGATGGTTGGGGCGGATGCCGGGTTCGATACGATAGAAGATTACACTGTGGCTCAACCCCTGGCGAAGTTTCTGGATGCACTTGATCAAACCAACCAATTACCAAAGACCATTCTCTATAATTTAAATCCAAAAGACAATTTCATATTTGCTTCATTGGCCGGGAGCTACCATGAAGAAGGAGTACCGGGTAAGGTTCAGTTTGGTTCCGGTTGGTGGTACAACGATCAGAAGGATGGAATGGAGCGGCAGATGACCGATTTGGCCAATATCGGCCTGCTTAGCAGATTCATAGGGATGCTGACAGATTCGCGCAGCTTTTTATCCTACACAAGGCATGAATACTTCCGTCGTATCCTTTGCAATCTGATTGGAAGCTGGGTCGAAAAAGGCGAGGCGCCACATGATGAGAGATTGCTGGGTTCGATTGTGAAAAATATATCATATAAAAATGCAAAGAATTATTTTGAAGGAGCAAACATTTCGGAGGTGAGAAAATGAAGCTGGCTTTTCGATGGTATGGAGAGGAAGACAGTATTCCGCTCGAGTATATTCGCCAGATTCCCGGAATGAAAGGTATTGTATCGGCAATCTATGATATACCCGTCGGTGAAGTATGGCCGCAGGAGAAAATAGTTGATTTAAAGAATGTGATTGAAAAGAATGGCTTGTCTCTTGCAGTAATTGAAAGCGTTCCCGTCCATGAGGATATAAAATTGGGCCTCCCTACAAGGGATAAGTATATTTCTAACTACAAGGAGACATTAAGGAATCTTGCGAGCGCAGGTGTGGAAGTAGTCTGCTATAATTTCATGCCTGTCTTTGATTGGACACGATCGGATCTTTACCACCTGTTGGAGGATGGGTCCACCACCTTGATCTACGAAGAAGATACAATAGAAAAAATGAATCCTTCCTCTGGCGGTCTGGCTTTGCCGGGCTGGGATGCTTCTTATAAAGATGGTGAACTGAAGGGCCTTCTGGAGTCCTATCAAAATGTCACCGAAGAAAGGCTTTGGGAGAACCTTGCTCATTTTTTAAATGAGATCATCCCCGTTGCAGAAGAGGTATCGATTAAAATGGCCATACATCCCGATGATCCACCATGGTCTATCTTCGGTTTGCCGAGAATCATCACAGATGCAGAAAGCTTACAGAGATTGATAGAAATACAGCGGAGCCCTTTCAATGGTATTACCTTTTGTACGGGGTCATTTGGGGCAAGGGCGGATAATGATCTTCCCGGTATGATTCGCACTTTCGGATCGAGAATCCATTTTGCCCATTGCAGGAATGTAAAACGGACTGGACTAAAGTCCTTTGAAGAGACCTCCCATCTATCATCTGACGGTTCTGTAGATATGGTGGAGGTATTGAAGGCATATCAGGATATCGGTTTTACAGGGCCACTCCGTCCGGATCATGGCAGAATGATTTGGGGAGAAACAGGGCGTCCGGGTTATGGGCTGTATGACAGGGCGCTTGGTGCTGTCTACCTTAATGGAATCTGGGAAGCACTCAACAAAGTGAAAGGGGGGGAGAAATCAACATGAATCTTCCATTCAGGGTCAATTTAGAAGGGAAAGTGATCGTGGTTACCGGCGGAAGCGGGGTGCTGGGCTCCGCGTTTTGTGAAGCTTTGGCAGATTGCGGTGCAAAGGTTGCCATTATCGGAAGAACGGAACAAAAAGTGCAGCAGCTTGCAGCTGAAATCAACGGAAATGGTGGTATTGCCATCGGATTGGCTGCCAATGTATTGGATAAGTCGGAATTGGAGAATGCCAGAGAGAAAATCCAACTGAAATTCGGCACCTGCGATATTTTGATCAACGGTGCAGGGGGCAATCACCCCAAGGGTACTACAGACCTTGAATATTTTAATCAGGGAGATTTGCAAAAAGATGTTTGGACATTCTTTGATCTGGATGAAGAGGGAATCAATTATGTTTTCCAATTGAATTTCCTTGGGACCCTTCTTCCATCACAGGTATTCGGGAAAGATATGGTAGAGAAAAAAAACGGAACGATTATCAACATTTCATCGATGAATGCATTTTCTCCATTGACCAAAATTCCTGCCTATAGTGGAGCGAAGGCAGCGGTCAGCAATTTCACGCAGTGGCTTGCTGTACATATGTCAAAAGCAGGTGTGAGAGTGAACGCCATTGCACCGGGATTTTTCCTTACAGACCAGAATAGATCACTTCTATTAAAGAATGATGGTTTGCTCACGGAGCGCGCAGAGAAAATAATAGCGCAAACCCCGATGGCCCGTTTCGGGGAAAGTCAGGAATTGATCGGCACGCTGCTCTGGCTAGTGGATGATCGTGCTTCCGGTTTTGTGAATGGTGTTGTGGTACCGGTTGACGGCGGCTTTTCCGCATACTCAGGTGTGTAAATGAAAAGGGGGATGGAAGGAATGAAGCGGTATCAGGTGTTACAAAAGCTTGTCGAACAAGGGATTGTGGCCATTATCCGGGCGGAAAGTCCGGAAGGGGGTCAAAAGCTGGCAGAAGCATGTGCAGAAGGAGGGGTATCTGCAATTGAAGTGACTTTTACCGTTCCGGGTGCGGATAAAGTGATTGGGTCCCTTAAGGATAACAGGAGACTGCTTGTTGGAGCAGGTACTGTCCTTGATACGGAAACTGCCCGGATAGCCATTTTGGCCGGGGCGGATTATATTGTCAGTCCCTGCTTCAACATGGAAACGGCAAAACTCTGTAACAGATATCAAGTTCCCTACCTTCCTGGGTGCATGACGGTAAAGGAAGTGGTGGAAGCATTGGAATATGGGGTGGATATCATTAAATTCTTCCCTGGTAATCTGGTTTCACCTGACGCGATAAAATCCTTTAAGGGACCAATCCCACAGGCTTCCTTTATGCCTACAGGTGGAGTAACCCTGGACAATGTCAGTGATTGGTTCAAGGCTGGGGCAATCGCAGTGGGAGTAGGGGGAGAGCTGACTGCTCCTGCAAAACAAGGAAACTACCAAGGGGTATCTGAATTGGCAAGGCAGTTCGTCAAGAAGGTACATGAGAGCAGAACAGAGGGTGTAAGACTGTGAAAGTGGTGACTTTCGGTGAATTGATGATGCGCCTTACCCCTCCGAATTACAGCCGGATTGTGCAGGCTACTGAGTTTCAGGCGGTCTTCGGAGGTGGAGAGGCTAATGTAGCCTCCTCTCTGGCATTGTTTGGACATAAGGGTCAGTTTGTGACGAAGCTGCCTGAAAATGAATTGGGAACAAGTGCCCTCAGGTATCTGGAGCAACAAGGAATCCATACAGACTTCATTGTCAGGGGAGGAGAAAGATTAGGGCTTTATTTTATGGAGCAGGGTATGTCAATCAGACCTTCTCAAGTCATCTATGACCGGAAAAATTCTTCCATTGCCAAAGCACGCCAGGAAGATTTTGATTGGGAGGAGATTTTTGAAGGAGCCGATCTTTTTCATACAACCGGGATTACGCTTGGAATTAGTGCCGCTGCAAGAGAAATTGCATTGACTGCTATTAAAGCGGCGAAAAACAGGGGGATCAAGACAAGCTTTGATATTAACTATCGAAGTAAGCTGTGGGGGTTGGAAGAGGCTCGGGAAGCAATAAAATCCATTCTCCCCTATGTGGATATCTGTTTTGGAGGCTATTTGGATGCAGTAAATATACTAGGGTTAAATAGTTCAGTTTCAGACGGGAATAGAGAAAAGCTTTATGAGGATCTTTTTCAGCAAATCTGCACCTCTTATGGAGTGAAAAAGGTGATCTGCACGTTTAGAGAGACACATTCAGTAACGAAGCATTCTCTTACGGGTTATCTCTATTCAAGGGGCGAAGGCATTCTTACCTCAGATTCGCAGACCTTTGAAATACTTGATCGGGTCGGAGGAGGGGATGCGTTTGCGGCAGGCTATCTCCACGGGCATCTTTCAGGTTGGAGCGATGAGGACAGTCTGAACTTTGCACTGGGGGCTTCCGTGTTGAAGCACACCATTTCAGGTGATGCAAACCTGGCAACAGAAAGGGAAGTAAGAACCTTTTTGGCCGATAAAGGGGTAAGTGGGATTGTAAGGTAGAGTAGTGCAAGATTTGCTATGCTAAGCTTGCATTCCATTGTTCTCCTAATCTAAATCAAAAACCCTCTCAATATGAAAAGAGAGGGTTTCAGATTTACCCTGAATGTTTCGTGACATCATTGTTTTCCTGCATGCTTCTTAATGCCTGTTTTATTTCTAGCATATTTTCAATCTGAAGGGTCAAGGTATGTTTGATCAATGAATTTTTATCCTGTTGTCCATCTTTTAAATGGGTAATGTCACTTTTAAGTGCTGTAGTGTCATTTTTAATGGAAACTTGATCTTTCTGTATTTGTAGTTGGATCGCTTTTATTTCTTTAAGTTCTGAAAGTATCTCGTTTAATACTTTATCCATTTTTTCGCTCCCTTTGGTTGTCCTATGCAACCTGTTCTTTTGCAAAATACCTCAAAAAAGCTGACAAACCAAGTACATATAGTATAAATTCACTTATTTGGCATTCTTTAAACTACAAGTTACTATAAATACTACTTCTCGTATTGGAAGAAAAGGAAAAAAGCAAATGAATGGGGGGGCCTCCCAAGCATTTGCTTCTTTTAGTTAGTATTATTATTTGGATACGTATCCTGCAGAAAACGCACAGATTGTTCTATCAGCCGTTTTAATACTGCCACATCCACGTCAGCTAATTTGTTGATGTACACACATGCTTTGCCAGTGGTATGCTTGCCGAAATTCTCCAGCAGCTCTTCACGTTTGGAGTCACCAGTGGCAAAATAAAGGCTGATTTTTGCTTTGCGCGGCGAGAAGCCCACAAGCGGTGCATCCCCTTCATGGCCGGTTGGATATTTATAATGATAAGATCCAAAACCGATGATGCTCGGTCCCCACATTTTTGCTTGAAAGCCTGTTGTTTCAGTAAAGATATCCAGCAGCTTATAGGCATCCTCCCGCTTAGTTGGGTTTTCAACATTTTCAATGAATTCTACAACACTTCTATCATTTTCCTTCGTTTTTAACTCGTACATGAAAGAACTCCTTTTTGTATATTTACCGATTAAAAGCAAGTGCTCCGGCTAGTGTCGGTTTTATGGAAACATTATCAAAGGAAAGTCCAAGATTGACAGTCGTTTGCGCAATTTCCGGGCGAATCCCTGAAAGAGAACACTTTACACCAATGAGGGTCAAGGCTTTGATCAACTGGAAAATCTGATCTGCCACCATGGTATCAATAATCACTACTCCTGATAGATCAATGAAGAGATGGTTGATTCCGAGCTTCGAACATTGCTCCAGGGTATGCTCCATCATGAATTTTGCTCTGCCTGTATCGATATCTCCGACTAAGGGAAGCAACGCTCGATTATTATCCAAGGCAATGACAGGGGAGCTCAGTTCCTGGATCATCTCCTGCTGTGCTTTGAGTTTCTGTTCAGAGACTTTCTGATGCTCTTCCACAAACCTCAGGACTACCTTGTCAAATGCTTTAATGATCATATTGTTCCAAGTAATTTCATTGCTTTTGTATGATTCATTGGTCGTGACGAACTCATGTATAAATTGAATATACTGTTCCCTTACTCTGAAAAATTCTCTTATTGTAAGTTGGATCGGGGTATTCAGGTGCTGCTCGTCCTGTGCAATGGATAAAATCCAATTCTGGAAATCATGGAAGAACTTTGTGTCTTCTTCAATGAATATTTTGCAAAGATGCAAGTGGAAATCATAGTTTTGCTTTTTTAATGTTTGAATGACTTCCGGATTCGTAGATGCATATACACCTGTTGAATTTTGTTTATCCAAACTTTCATACCACTGCTCTGTAAGGACTTTCGCTTTGTTTAACAAATATGAATGCAATTCTTCATTTCTATGCATATATACCTCTCCTCTTAGTAGCCTTTAGAATAATCAACCAAATTGATAGTGGGCTTTTTCCCTTCTAAATATTGCAACAGATTAGGCAGGAAGATATTCTCTATTACACGCTTTGTATAGTGCTCCGTTGAACCCGAAGTATGGGGTGTGATGATGACATTGTCCATTTCCCACATAGGACTATTTTCTTCAAGCGGTTCTTTCACGAATACATCCAGTCCTGCTCCGGCAATTTCTCCTGTCTGCAATGCTTCTACAAGCTCCTCTTCCTTTACGATTTCCCCTCTGCCGATATTGATGATGAAGGAGGATTTCTTCATCATCTTAAATTCCTTTTCTCCAAACATTTGGTTGGTAAGCGGGGTCAATGGAAGCGTGATTACTACATAATCGCACTCTGGGAGTACCTGGTGAAGTTCTTCAGGTGTAAACATGCTATCCACGTTATCTGCCTCTTCACCGGAATTCCTAACGCCGAGTACTCTCATTCCAAACGCCTTGGCAATCTTTGCTGTTTCTTTCCCGATTTCCCCAACGCCTATGATTCCGATTGTCTTCCCGTGCATCTCGAGGTTCATATGGGCATGGTGCCATTTCTTTTCCTGTTGATTTTTTACATAGGTATGTATTTTTCTGGTGAGAGCCAGCATCAGACCTAAAATTGTTTCCGAGATCGGGAAGGCATGTACTCCGTTCGCGCTTGTCAGTGCTATATCTTTAGAAGCAAGCTTTTCAAGAGGCATGGTGTTCACTCCGGCACTCCAGGCTTGTACCCAACGGAGTTCAGAGCCTCCACAGAGGGAGATCTCCTCAAGATCCTTCTTCCATCCCACAATAACTTCCGCCTTATTGGCATATGAGGCCCAGACATCCTTTTCCTTACCTACAATCAGTTCCCAATCAGGAGCCAGCGCTTTGATTTTTTTTGTATATTCATCGCCGATATCCTGCGTTATAACCATGATTCGCTTTTTCATGATGAATGTCCTCCAGTACAAGTATTAACTTTATCTTACCAAAATAGTGGAAAAGTTAGAAATAATAAGAACTCTTGCCAGGGATATTTTTTGAGTAGTAGAGACATTGGTTGAGAGCCGATTTATGTTATCCAATGTGAAAATAAAATTCCTAGAATAGATATGTAGTAAAAAAATGCAGATTTCCTATAGAATGTCCATATATTGGACACTTACCTCATGAAATTGCCTGTTCTATATTGGCATACTTATTGCATTGAAAACAATAAACAATTAAATAGGAGGTTATGAAATGAAGGTTGAAAATGTTTGTGGACTTGTAACAGGTGGCGCATCAGGTCTTGGAGAAGCAACAGTAAGGAATATAGTAGCCAAAGGCGGAAAGGCACTTATTATGGATCTTTCAGAAGAGCGTGGCAGAATGCTTGCGGAGGAGCTTGGAAAATCGGTTACTTACGTCAAAACGGACGTGACCAGTGAAGAGGATGTAAGAGCTGCATTGAAACAAGGGATAGAAAAGATCGGTTCAATAAACGCTGTGGTCAATTGTGCAGGAATAGGGGTCGCACAGAAGGTTCTCGGCAAGAAGGGAACCCATCCTCTTGATCATTTTTCAAAAGTGATTTCCATCAACCTGATCGGATCCTTCAATGTAATCCGTCTGGCAGCGGAAAGAATGGTATTGAATGAACGGAATGCTGAGGGAGAACGGGGAGTAATCATCAATACAGCTTCCGTTGCAGCTTTTGATGGACAAATCGGACAGGCTGCCTATTCTGCTTCTAAGGGTGGCATTGTGGGGATGACTCTACCGATTGCAAGAGAGCTTGCTGCTTTCGGTATCAGGGTGATGACGATAGCACCTGGACTGTTCCATACACCAATGTTCGATTCTCTGCCGGCAGAAGCGAGGGACTCATTGGGGAAAATGGTGCCATTTCCATCTCGTCTCGGATATCCAGAGGAATATGCCCAGCTCGTTCAAAGCATTATGGAAAATCCGATGCTAAATGGGGATACGATCCGTCTTGATGGTGCAATCCGTATGCAGCCAAAGTAATTGCCGCAATAAGGGGGGGGGAATCTTTTTTGATGGATACCCGCTCTTTTTTTGTTTAAACTTTCTAACAATCCACGCTATTTTCCTTTACAATGGAAGTATCCGAGGGGAAAGGGGGGATTATTGGGATGATTCCATTAAAAGATATGATAACACCGGTAGGGTATAGAATAACGGCAGAGACCTCCTTGAAACAAGCACTGGAAATAATGAGAGAAAACAAGTGGAATCTACTGCCTGTCACCAATCAGGATCATAGACTGGCAGGTGTCTTCACCCGATCGAGCTTATATAGAATGATTTTGGAACAAATGGACCTGGAGACACCTATAAGGGACTACATAAAGGAAGACGTATCGACACTTTCCATCACCTCCTCCTATTCCGAAGTGGAAAGTATCGTCCGGACAAGCGCAGTTGGGACTGGGGTGGTCGTCGATGAAGCAGGGAGGGTAGTCGGACTTTTTACAAAAACGGATATGGTTTTGAGCCTCTTGAAAGCGACAACGACATTAAAAGATCAGCTTGACACGGTACTGGCACATTCAACTATCGGGGTAGTGATGACAGATGAGAACAAACAGATCATCTATGTAAACGACCGTGCTTGCATGATGACCGGGAGAAAAGCATCAGAGCTACAATCTACTGGTCTATTATCTGTTTTTCCCGAAGCAGGACATGCCTTCGAGAGTGGGGCTCCTTTTCATCCAATAAAAGTGGAAAGATTAAAAGCAGTGCTCACCATGACATCCTATGAGAATGTCCGAAACAAAATAGGACATATTATTCTTTTTCAGGATTTGTCTGAGATTGAAAGCATTGCTACAGAGCTTGAATCAGTAAAAAGCTTGAAGCTCTCCCTTCAGACAGCCATTGATCACGCTTACGACGGAATCATGATGACGGATGAAAAACAATACATACAAATGGTAAGTCCATCATTATTGGAGCTATTTCAAATAGAGCAGAGTGATATCCTGTTTAAAAAAGCGGATAAGGTATTCCCGCAATTTCAACTCTCCAAAGTTTATGAAAGCGGAGCAGCAGAAGTCAGCGATTTCAAAGAAATTAACGGAATAAAATACATTGTTCACCGCATCCCGATTCTGCAGGATGGCAAGGTGGTTGGTGCAATAGGGAAAATCATGTACCGGCAGTTGAATGAAGTAAGTGAGCTCTTCAAAAAGCTTCAAAAAGCGGAAAATAAAGCGAACTATTATCATTCCGAATACCAAAAGTCTGAGTCTGCAAAATTTACCTGGGACCATATTCTCAGCAAGGCCCCCTATATGGAAAAACTGAAGAAAAGTGCAATAAAAGCCGCTAAAGGCCGGTCTACCGTTCTGATCCGCGGGGAAAGCGGAACAGGAAAAGAATTGTTCGCCCATGCAGTCCATAACAGTTCAGCCCGTAAAGAAGGGAAGTTTGTAGTGGTGAACTGCGCAGCAATACCGGAGGATCTGTTGGAATCGGAGTTTTTTGGTTATGAAGACGGGGCTTTTACTGGTGCGAGGAATAAGGGGAAAATCGGGAAATTCGATCTTGCAAATGGCGGTGCACTTTTCCTGGATGAAATAGGGGACATGTCTTTAAATCTCCAGGCAAAACTATTGCGTGTACTCCAGGAAAGGGAATTTTACCGGGTTGGAGGGACCAAGCGGATTCAGGTTGACGTCCGGATTATTGCCGCTACCAATCGGAACCTGGAGGAGATGGTGAAAGAGGGAACATTTCGTGAGGATCTATACTACCGTTTAAATGTGATTTCGTTTCATATTCCACCGCTCCGGGAGAGGGTAGGGGATATTCCATTGTTGATCGGGAAAATGATGACAGAACTGAATGCCGCTTTAAATACGTCCATCACAGGGATGGATACTCATGCAAGAGATGTCCTGGAAACCTATCAATGGCCTGGGAATGTCCGTGAACTTCGAAACGTCATGGAAAGGGCGATGACATTTGCAGAGCATGGCAAAATCCAGCTTGAGGATCTTCCGGAATACATGGTTGGAAAGCTCCGTGAGAAACACGTAGCTTCCTATTTGCCGGAAGTGAAAATGGCTGAGAGCGCAGAAAGGAAAGCCATCGAAAATGCACTCGAAAAGACAAACGGAAACAAAGCGAAAGCTGCTCGTATTTTGGGGATAAGCAGGTCTGGGCTTTATGAGAAAATTAAAAAGTATCATTTGTTAAGATGAAGAAACGAGTAGTCCGATCAACTTCGGAATCATGTCAGAAGTGTCCATTTTGCGGACACTTTTTTTGTTTATTTGAAAATAAGGGTGATTAACCAGCGTTTTGAATATTGGCACAATTCTTGCATAATAACTGTTAACACCCATTAAAGGAGGATGAAAGATGAACATTGGAATGTATTTAGCGCAAAATGCCAGAAAAGTGCCTGAAAAACTAGCAATAAGCTGTGAGGACAGGTCTTATACGTACGAGCAGTTTAATCGGGAAGTTAACAGACTCGCAAATGGATTACTTGATAACGGCCTGTCCAAAGGTGACAAAATTGCTTTCATGATGAAAAACTCCGACCATTTTGTGTTCTCTTATTTTGCAGGGGCCAAAATAGGAGCAGTTATCGTACCCATGAATTTTCGATTAACCGCTTCAGAAATAAGTTATATCCTGGAGCAGTCGGAGGCGAAGGCGGTTATTTGCGACAGCGAATTTGAAGAGGTTATTCAAAGGGCGATGGAAGGTTCCTCTGTGCAAAAGGTGGTGGTCGTGGGAACACCAAAACTCCCTGGGCACCGCTCCTACCATGAAATCCTCTCTGAAAACGAACAGGATCCGGATATCTCAGTCATGGAAACGGACGATCTGGAAATCCTCTATACTTCAGGAACGACAGGCCGCCCTAAAGGCGCATTATTCGATCATCGCCGTATATTCAATGTAGGCTTATCCATGATGATCAGTATGGGGATCAATCAACAAGAGCGTTTTCTACATATTGCACCGCTTTTCCATTCGGCACAGTTGAACCTTTTTCTTGTATCAGGAGTGGTCCTTGGCGCAACCCATTATATTCACAGGGACTTCCATCCGGTGCATACCCTCCAAGCGATACAGGAGCATAGGATCACCCACTTTTTCGGAGTACCTGCCATGTTCAACTTCCTCCTGCAGGTACCGAATGCGGCTGAATACGATCTTTCATCCATTAAACGCTGTGGATATGGTGCTGCACCAATGGCGCCGGAACTTGTAAAAAAGAGCATGAACCTTTTCAAGAATGATCAATTTTACAATCTTTGCGGTCTGACAGAAGCGGGACCTAATGGAATACTGCTCGATCCTAATGGCCATAAAAACCACCTAGGGAAAAACGGCAAGCCTTCTTTCCTGACAGAAGCGAGAGTGGTCGATGAAGCAGGAAGAGATATTGCACCTGGCGCGGTCGGTGAATTTGTCCTTCGGGGAGAATCCATCATGAAAGAATATTATAGAAAACCAGAAGAAACGAAAGCGACACTAAAAGAAGGATGGCTTTATACAGGAGATTTGGCAACGGTTGACGAAGAAGGTAATATCACCTTGGTGGACCGCAAAAAGGATATGATCATCTCTGGTGGCGAAAATGTCTATTCCATTGAAGTGGAAGAGGTTCTTTATGAGCACCCACAGGTTTTGGAAGCAGCAATTATCGGATTGCCTGATGAAGTATGGGGAGAAGCTGTATGTGCTGTAGTTGTCCCCCATAAGGACCAGATGGTAGATGAAGAGGAGTTGAAGCAGTTCTGCCGCCAGAAGCTCGCAGGCTACAAGGTACCGAGAAGGATTTTTATCGAAGAGGCACTTCCCCGAAATGCATCCGGGAAAATACTGAAATATCAACTGCGTCAGCAACTAAATAAAGTGAAGGCTTAGAGGTGGTAAAATGAAATCGCTTTCAACGAAAAAGGGAGTGTTGGAGCATCCTTACTTGACCGAAGAACATCATCAATTTCGGAAGTCTTTAAGAAAGTTTCTGGAGAAGGAAGCCTATCCCTACTATGACGAGTGGGAAGAAAACAGAATCATTCCCAGGTCTTTTTGGGAGAAGATGGGGGAACAGGGCTATCTATGTCCCGATATCGATGAGAAGTATGGCGGAAGTGAAACAGACTGGGGATATTCGGTTGTGATCGATGAAGAGCTGGAACGGGTAGGTACAGGCTTGATCGGGATTGCGCTTCATAATGACATTGTTGTTCCGTATCTTACCTCTTTCGGAACGGAGGAGCAGAGAGATCGCTGGCTGCCCTCTTGCGTAACAGGTAAAACCATTACCGCAATCGCAATGACCGAGCCGGGAACAGGATCTGATCTGGCGAACATCAAGACGACAGCAAGGCTTGAGGGCAATCATTATGTCGTAAATGGAGCGAAGACCTTTATCACAAACGGTATCCATGCCGATTTGGTAATCGTTGCATGCAAAACGGATACAGAGATAAGGCCAAAGCATAAAGGTGTCAGTCTGCTTGTCATTGAGAGGGGACATCCCGGATTCAGCAGGGGTAGAAAGCTGGATAAAGTGGGACTGCATTGCCAGGATACTGCTGAATTGTATTTTGAAGATTGCAAAGTGCCAAAAGAGAATCTCTTGGGTGAAGAAGGAAAAGGCTTTCTATATTTGATGGAAAAGCTGCAACAAGAGCGTCTTCTTGTTGCGATTGGTGCCCAGGTTGCCTCTGAGGAGATGCTGCAGACAACGATTGACTATGTAAAAAGCAGAGAGGCATTCGGGAAGCCAGTCAGCCAGTTTCAGAACACCCAATTCAAAATTGCGGAAATGGCGACTGACGTCGAGATGGGCAGGGCATTTCTGGATAGATTGATCGGGGAGCATATCGCAGGTGAGAATGTCGTCACGAAAGTCTCCATGGCAAAATGGAAGCTGACGGAGATTGCCCGCAATATCGCAACACAGTGCATGCAGCTGCATGGCGGCTATGGCTATATGGAAGAATATAAGATTGCAAGAAGATACCGTGATATTCCGGTAGCGAGCATTTATGCCGGAACGAACGACATTATGAAAACTATCATTGCAAAAAATCTGGGTTTATAGAGAAGGGAAGTTATTCAACATGAGAGAAGTCGTCATTGTCGAAGGGGTACGCTCCCCGGTAGGAAGAAGAAACGGACTATTAAAAGATATGAGACCGGACGATTTGGCCGGTGAAGTTTTAAAGGAACTGGTAAACCGGGCTGGAATTAACGCAGGAATGGTCGAGGATGTCATTCTGGGCTGCGTGACACAATCAGGGGAACAGGCTGGGGATATTGCAAGGGTCGCTGCCCTTATTGCCGGATTTCCGATTGAGGTGCCAGGGACAACCCTTGACCGCCAATGCGGATCCAGCCAGCAGGCTGTCCATTTTGCCTCCCAGGCGATTTTAGCAGGGGACATGGATATTGTGATCGCGGGCGGTGTGGAAAATATGTCACGTGTGCCGATGGGATCCAACTATCAGAAGACACCATTCAGCGAAAAGCTGACGGAGCGTTATGAAATGATCAACCAGGGATTGTCAGCAGAACGGATTGCCGAGAACTATGGTTTTACAAGAGAAGAATTGGACCGGTACTCCTATGAGAGCCATCAGAAGGCGTTGAAAGCGCAAACGGAGGGCTATTTCGATAAAGAAATCATGCCTTTGGAGGTGACTCTGGCTGATGGGACGTCTACTGTTATGAATGAGGATTCCGGTCCGAGGGCAGAGACGTCTGTCGAAGCACTTGGGGCCTTGAGGACTGTATTCAAAGAGGAGGGCGTGATCCATGCAGGGAATGCAAGTCAGATCAGTGACGGTGCTGCGGCACTTCTCCTTATGACAAAAGAAAAAGCTTTAGAGCTTGGGTTGAAGCCCCGTTTCAAAGTCCATACAAGAGTAGTGGTAGGTTCGGACCCGACCTTGATGTTGACAGGACCAATCCCTGCCACAAAAAAAGTATTGCAAAAGTCCGGGCTGTCGCTTGAAGATATCGACATTTTCGAAGTGAATGAGGCATTTGCTCCTGTACCAATGGCATGGTTAAAGGAGACAGGGGCAGATCCGTCTAAGCTGAATCCGAATGGAGGTGCGATTGCACTAGGTCACCCACTTGGAGCAAGCGGGGCCAGAATCATGGTCAGCATGATGCATGAACTTGAGCGGACAGGCGGTAAATATGGACTGCAGACGATGTGTGAAGGTCATGGGATGGCGAACGCGACAATTATTGAACGGTTAACGTAAACTACAAGGTTCAGGAGGAGAAAGATGTCTATTACCATAGCGAAAATCTTTGATCTTGCCGTACAGAAGTTTCCGGATAAAGAAGCGTTATACGATGTAAGGAAGAATGTCCGTCTAACCTATAAAGAATGGGATCATGAAGTGAACAAACTAGCCAATGCGTTTTTACAGGCAGGTGTGAAAAAAGGGGATAGGGTATCCACTTTTCTTTTTAACACGGAAGAACTGGCTACAACCATGCTAGCTTGTGCAAAAATCGGCGCTGTCTTCAATCCGATCAATTTTAGGCTTGGAGCGGAAGAGATTGCTTACATTCTTGAGGATGCACAACCGAAAATCGTGGTGATGGAGCAGGCGCTTGAGCATGTAGTTTCCCAGATTAGCAATCGTTTTGGAGAGATCAGCTTCTGGAAAATTGACGGGGAACCGGCAAGCTATGCCGCAAGCTATCAGGATAAGGTAGCTGCAGCCCCAGATCGAGTGGTGGAATCGGACGTCCAGGAAAGTGACATCTATGCCATCATGTACACAAGCGGTACGACAGGAAGACCTAAGGGTGTCATCCACCTTCATCGTGAAATGGCGGAGCAGAGCCTGATTATGATTTCGGCAACCAGACTGGAAGCTTTTGATGTTGGTCTCGTGACAGCACCGATGTTTCATTGTGCGGAGCTGCATTGTGCGGTGATACCAAGAATACATGTGGGGGCAAGCAATGTCATTCTTCATCATTTTGAGCCGAAAAAAGTGCTGCAGCTGATCCAGGAGGAAAAGGTGACCAAGTTCTTTGCTGCACCGACCATGTGGAACATGCTCCTTCAGGAAAACCTGAACAACTATAATTTGAAGAGCCTGAAGCTTGGGTTATACGGGGCAGCACCAATGGCGCCTGCCCTTGTACGCGCCTGCCACGAGCGACTTGGCATTTCACTTGTACAAGCTTACGGGATGACTGAAATGGGCCCTGCCATCACCTTTTTATCGGAAAAAGATCAGCTGATAAAGGCAGGCTCTGCCGGCCAGGCGTGCTTGAACCATGAGATCCGTATTGTAAGGCCGAATGAAAATGGCCCATCAGACCCTGATGATGTGGTACAAGCAAGGGAAGCAGGAGAAATCATTGTCAAAGGACCTTGTATGATGAAGGGCTACTTCAATAGGGAAGAAGCAACACAACACTCCATGTATAAAGGCTGGTATCACTCGGGGGATATCGGTTATCTCGATGAGGAAGGTTATCTATGGGTAAAAGACCGCGTGGATGACATGATCATCAGCGGTGGGGAGAATATCTATCCTCGAGAGGTAGAGGATGTCCTATATGAACATAAGGGAATTCTCGACATTGCGGTGGTCGGTCTGCCTGATGACAGATGGGGCGAAACCGTCACGGCGTTTGTGGTGAAAAAAGATCCTTCCCTGACTGAAGAGGAATTGGATCAATGGTGTCAGGGCAGCTCTAGGCTCGCCCGATACAAGCGTCCCAGAAAATATATGTTTGTCGATGCGCTTCCCCGAAATGCTAGCGGAAAAATTCAGAAGTTTGTCCTGAGAAAGCAGATGGAGGAAATCCACATGGGAGAAGAAGCGGCCACATGATTGAGGGGATGCTCAAAGGAATCAGAGTGATTGATTTTACCAACTACCTTCCTGGACCTTTTGCCTCACAGCGATTGGCGGAGCTCGGAGCGGAAATCATCAAGATCGAGTCCGTGCATGGTGATCCAGCCCGTCACACCGGATTGAAAAGGGATGGGACGGGCATTGTTTATCTTGCAAACAATCGAAGTAAAAAGAGCATTTCGGTGGATCTGAAAAAGGAAGGCTCCCTGGATTTAATAATGGGACTGATTGATAGTTCAGACGTAGTGATGGAGAGCTATCGGCCTGGTGTGATGAATAAATTAGGGCTCGACTATGAATCTATCAAAAAAAGAAACAAAAATATCGTTTATTGTTCCATTACTGGGTATGGAGCCGGGGGCGAATGGAGTCGTCTAGGTAGCCATGACCTGAACTATATGGCTTTGAGCGGGGTATTGGCACAGTTGAAGGATGAATCCGGTAAACCCATTCATCCCTCCATTACCATAGCCGACTATTTTGGCAGTTTTGCTTCATGCGAACGAATTCTTGCTGCACTTCTATCAAAAGAAAGGACCGGAAATGGCAGCTACCATTGCATCTCCATTACAGATGTGATGGCATCCATGATGGGAAATCACTTGGCTATCCATGAGGCGATAGGGGAGTCAAGTGGCATCACTCAACTTAATGGGGAAATCCTGTGCTATGGAATCTATGAAACGAAGAATGGAAGATTTATCACACTCGGTGCGTTGGAGGAAAAGTTCTGGATCAACTTCTGTGATGCCGTCGACAGGCAGGAGTGGAAAGCAGCTCAATTCTCGGTCCAAAGAGAAAGCAATCCTGTTTTTATGGCTCTGAAAAAACTGTTCCAAAGCAAGACCTTTCAGGAGTGGATTGAGTTTGGTAGACAGGTTGATTGCTGTATAGCGCCAGTTTTGGAAGTTGGGGAACTGGAAGCCTTTCCTTATTTTCAGGAAAAGGGAATCGTGTACAGAAATGAAGAAGGGTATCTCGAAGTGAGTATGCATGATGGTTCCGCAAAGGATAAAGGCAAGCCGCCAAGTCTCGGAGAGCATAATAGTTTGCTTGATTCAGAGGTTCGGCAATGAAAGCCGGTTGAGTAAAACTGCAATCTATAAAAAGTGAATGAGGAAGGGGTAATGCACAATGATGAATGTACCTATGACTGTCAGTTCGCTACTAGAAAGAGCAGAAAAGTTTTTTCCGAATAAAGAGGTGGTTTCCCGCACTCTCTCAGGTGTCGAGCGCTTTTCCTACAGGAAGATAGGTGAGCGGACAAGAAGGCTTTCGAGTGCCCTGGAGAAGTTAGGTGTACAAAGAGGGGATCGAGTAGGGACGTTTGCATGGAACCATCACCGTCACCTGGAAACCTATTTCGGGATCCCAGGTATGGGGGCTGTACTGCATACAATCAATATCCGCTTGGCACCGGAGCATATCTCCTATATTGTGAACCATGCCGAGGATGTTGTACTCCTTGTGGATGAAGATCTCCTGCCGCTGGTGGAACGTGTCAAGGACCAACTTGACACGGTAAAAGCGTTCATCATTATGACGGATAAAGAAGAGCTCCCAGCAACAAGCCTGCATCCTGTGTTTTCCTACGAGGATCTATTGGAGGAAGGCGACCCTAACTATTCCTTTGTAAAAGACATAGATGAAAATGACCCTGCAGGTATGTGCTATACCTCAGCAACGACCGGAAATCCAAAAGGTGTCGTCTATTCCCATCGATCCCTGGTACTCCATAGCTTTGCACTTGGTCTGGCTGACACTGCGGGTCTATCTGAATATGATACATGCATGCCGGTTGTGCCAATGTTCCATGCGAATGCATGGGGCCTTCCATTTGCAGCCACTTGGTTTGGGACGACACAGGTTCTGCCTGGACCGCAGTTTACACCACAGCTGCTTGCGGAGCTTATTGAGCAGGAGAATATCACCCTCACTGCAGGGGTACCGACAATCTGGCTGGGCCTTTTAAATGAGCTGGAAAAAGGAACATACGATACCTCGAGTCTTCGAGCCATTCTATGTGGAGGGTCCGCCGCTCCAAGAGGAATGATCAAGGCCTTTGAAACAAAATACGGCGTTCCGTTCCTTCATGCATATGGAATGACGGAGACGACTCCCCTGGCGACGGTCTCCCGTTTGAAGAGCCATCAGACCGATCTTGATGAAGAACAGATGCTTGATATCCGCTCCATGCAGGGGTTACTTGTTCCGGGATTGGATATGAAGGTAATCGGACCGGACGGAGAAGTGAAATGGGATGGAAAGGAAATGGGCGAGCTTTGCCTGCGGGGACCATGGATTGCCGATGAGTATTACAAGGATGAAAGATCCAAGGATGCCTTCAGGGATGGATGGCTCCATACCGGTGATGTCGTCACCATCGATCCGGAAGGCGTTGTGAAAATAGTCGATAGAACGAAAGATCTGATAAAAAGCGGAGGAGAGTGGATTTCATCCGTTGATCTTGAGAATGCAATAATGGCACACGATGCTGTCTTTGAAGCAAGCGTGGTGGCTGTTCCCCATGATGAATGGCAGGAAAGGCCAGTCGCATGTGTGGTTCTGAAGGAAGCGTATAAGGACAAGGTGGAGAAGCAGGAAATCCTGGACTTCATCGCACCACAGTTCGCCAAATGGTGGCTTCCGGATGAAGTAATCTTTATGGAGGAGATTCCGAAAACCTCTGTAGGGAAATTCCTGAAACGGTCGCTTCGGGATATGGTGACAAAGGAAATGAGCGGAGCGGTGGAATAGGATTATAACTTTAGTAGCGGGCTTCCGATTTTGGAGGCTCGCTTTTTTGTTGGTGACAGGGGGATGAATGGGGGAGGGTCACGGATGCACTGTTGTATGGCTGTACGTGCTGCGGGGATTGTCAATTTGTGTATTTTATCGATATCTGATCCATTTTTGTATATATATGGAATTTTCCATTGATATTTTAAAGTGATAATATAGAAGAAGCACACCATCAAATTATTCTCAGTTGAATATGTACATAAGTGAATCATATACAAACAAATATTGTCGTGGAAAGGACAGTACCTATATGAATAAAAAAGTTGTACTAGCAGGAGGAACAGGCTTTATTGGGAAATATCTGGAGAATGAATTTCTGCAAAAAGGCTATGAAGTGAAGATTATCTCCAGACAGCCGCAGCATATATCCTGGGATGACAAAAAAGGAATTATAGTCGCCATAGAGGGATCGGAAATGCTAATTAATCTTGCTGGAAAGTCCGTTGATTGCCGCTACAATGATCATAATAAAAAGGTGATCATGGATTCAAGAACAGAAACGACTGAAATACTTGGAAAAGCCATACTTGAAGCATTGCAGCCCCCTGAATTATGGATCAATTCCAGCACAGCAACCATTTATCGTCATGCAGAGGATAGGCCGATGACGGAGGAAAGCGGGGATATCGGAACAGGTTTCTCGGTGGATGTAGCGAAGGCCTGGGAAGAGAGCCTATTCCAGTTTCAGCTTCCAAAAACCAGGCAAATAGCGCTAAGGATTGCCATCGTGCTAGGGAAAGATGGCGGTGTCATGATACCGTTCAAGAACCTGGTGAAATTCGGGTTGGGCGGAGTACAGGGACCCGGAAGCCAGATGTTCAGCTGGATACATATCGAGGATGTCCATCAAATTATCCTTTTCCTGAAAAAGCGAAAAGATCTTAGCGGAGTGTTTAACTGCGCTGCTCCAAATCCCATTTCAAACCGGGAGTTCATGGCTTCGCTACGGCAAAAAATGAATCGGAGAATCGGTCTGCCTTCCCCGGAATGGCTGCTTGAAATAGGTGCAGTTGTCATTAGGACGGAAACCGAATTGATCTTAAAGAGCAGATGGGTGATACCAGAGAGGCTGGAGCAGGAAGGGTATACCTTCCAGTATGAAAAAATCAATGAAGCATTGGATGAAATTATCAAAAGCTAAATTAGAGTGAAAGTGGTGATCGGATGTTCTTTTTCCTCCGAAAAATGCAAAAGGTGAACAACAGGGGGCTTGCTAAACTCATGTTCCAGGACGTATCCGATGATTCTTGGGATCAAAGGAATTTAACAAAGGAAAACCTTGATTTCAGCCTAAACAGTTTGGATTATATGAACCAATACATAGACAATCTCCTAAACACAAAAAGGGGACAGGAATTGCTGGATAAGCATTTCAGTAATTTTGTATTAAGAATAGGGGCCTATTTTGGGGAAGTAGTCAAGGAGCATACGGTTAATAGCTTCCATTGGTATGAATATGATACGATTTTCAGCCATACTACAAAATTGGATGAATACGGAGATCAGATTATTGATCAGGATGTCCTTTACGATAAAAAAAGGGAGGTTGTCATTCTACCATTATATGAGGTTCAGCTTTTCCTAAAGGGTCAATCCCGCTATGAAAGGTTGTCCCTCTTTGTGGAAGATATGATAGAGAAGTATAAACGGAACAACTTCCATCATAGTCCCTGATTCGTTTTAATTTACGGAAAAAGGGGAATGTTCCCTATAGACAGAAGGGAGCAGATTATGATGACATTATCAAAAAATGAAATTAGTACATTGAAGCAGACGCTGATCACAATGAAAAAGAGTATAGAAGAAAAACAGGAAAACAGTTTGCTGGACGAGTCCATGAGGGAATCGACTGGTGAAATCACCACCGGTATCGGAAATCATCTTGCAGAAGGAAATGCCGAGCGTGTCGACCGGGAACAAGAGCAAACCCTTGAACAGATCGATGAAAAGGTTCTTGGAGAAATTGATGATGCCTTAGATCGGATCGAAGAAGGTTCTTATGGTGTTTGCGTTGATACAGGAGAAGAGATTCCTTATGATCGTTTGGAAGCATTGCCTTATGCAAAAAGGACTGCAGAAGCGCAGGAGAAATATGATAAAGGATATTGATTTTCGATAAAAGAGGCCGGGACAAAAGTGTTTTAGTCTAAGAAAAACCCGAACTAATTTGAGTTTTAAGAACAAATTAGTTCGGATTTTTTAATTTGTTCAAATATACGTTTAGTTTTTAGAGCTGGTACTTAAATTGTTGTCTTTTTGTAAGAGTTTTTTTGTTTTGTCCCATCCTCTTTCCATTTATTGAAAGTTTCTTTCAAATAACTAATAATTCCTTTCAATGACAAAATTGGCCATATCTCCCCGGAAAATTGTCTTCGAATATTCTATGACACTATCATCTTCTAAATAGGCATACGTTTCCAGCGAAAAGCAGGGAGATCCGACAGGGATATTCAACATCTCATGCATTTCCTTGGACGCATTCACAATCTCCAAGTATTCCACAGTTTTCTTAATATGAGCATTATATTCCTTCTGCAAAAGACTGTATAAAGAATTTTCACAAGCCCCTACATTAAGTCCTGGTGTCTTTCTCCATGGAAGATATGCAACTTCGTATTGCAGAGGCTCTTCATTTACTTCCCTGATCCTGACTAATTTGTTAACTGGATCTCCTTTTTCAAGTTCAAAGATTTCCTCGAGGGAAGAATCTGCTTGAATAACATCCAGACTTACAACTTTTATCGAGGGGTTTTTTCCCTGCATTGCTACTTGTTCAGAGAAGTTCTCCACTGTTGAAGTAAGCTTTTGTTTGACTTTTTTTCCAGCTACAAATGTTCCGCTTCCTTGTTGCTTATATACATAGCCTTCCAAAGCAAGCTGCTGAAGGGAGGTTCTCACTGTTGTCCTACTGACCCCGAATTTTTCACAAAATTCCGCTTCTGTAGGCAATTTGGTGTCTGGCATATATTCACCTGATTGGATAAGCTTCAGTATCATCTCTTTCACTTGAATATGTAAAGCATTCTCTTCTTTTGACATGACCATACAACCTCCTAAAGATAGATTAATGACAAAACATGTAAATTGTCAAATATTTTAAAAGATAATTTGTTATAACAAATAATATTTGTATTGATTTAGCATATATTTATTATTACAATTATAGTACAACAACTAAGAGTCCTCTGTAAATGCAAGATAATATAGGAGTAGAGGGGGAAATGCCATAGAGATAAAAAATTGTATCGCATAAGCGGGAAGAGCATGATATTTTAAAAGAAAGATTCATAAAAAATAATTTGTAACCGCTTACTTGGATGGGGGAGAATCTATGAATATTCTACTATGTTGTTCTGCTGGAATGTCTACGAGTCTATTAGTTAGCAAAATGGAAAAAAGCGCAATCTCCAAAGGGATTGAATGCAAGATTTGGGCTGTCGGAAGTACAGAAGTAAAGAATCATCTCAATCAAGCGGATGTTCTACTGTTGGGACCCCAGGTTCGATATATGGTAAACCAATTGAAAAATGAGGTAAATGGAAGGATTCCTGTAGAAGCGATAAATCCCATGCACTACGGATTGTGCAATGGAGAGGAAGTTCTAAACCGCGCGATTGCATTAGCTAAGGGGGAATAGGGCTGTGAGAGATTTTTTAGAAAAATATATTATGCCAACCGCAGTAAAGTTTGGTAACAATCGCCATCTATTGGCTGTCAGGGACGCATTGATAGGTATGATCGCTATTACAATGATCGGTTCCTTTGCAGTTCTATTGAATAATCTGGGATCTATTATCAAACCTTATGGAAAAATGATGGAGAGTATTTTCGGTCCTACATGGACGACATTGGGTGGCGACATATGGTGGGGAACCTTTGCGTTTATGACGATTTTCGCTGTATTTGGCATCTCGCATAAGCTGGCAAAATCCTATGGAGATGATGGATTTGAAGCAATGCTCATCTCAGCTGCCTGCTTTTTCCTCCTGATTCCGCAAGTGGCAAACGTACCTGAAACAGAAGGCGCTTGGGGTTTCATTGGATGGGGATATTTCAATTCAACCGCACTTTTTACTGGTATTATTGTCGCATTGGCTGCTACAGAGGTCTTCATTCGCTTAACGAGGGTAAAAGCTTTTATTATCCGCTTACCGGAAGGGGTTCCACCTGCAGTTGCAGGTGCATTTGCGAAATTGATACCAGGGATGCTTACGATTTTAAGTTTCGGAATATTCGGATTACTATTCAGGATGCTTTCGGATGGCAAGCCGTTAAACGACTGGCTTAATGCTGTATTGGTGGCTCCATTGACTAGCGCAGCCGATTCACTCTTCTTTGCCATATTAATCGTTCTGCTGGTACATGTATTTTGGGCGGTCGGTCTCCACGGACCGAATATTCTGGGAGGCATCACCACACCACTTTTCACGTCACTCGGGACAAAGAATACGGACCTGTATGCTATGGGAGTGACGGATCTGGATAAGTACGCCATCCTCGCAGGCCCTTTCCTTGATGCATTTGTCTACCTCGGTGGATCGGGAGCTACACTGGGACTGATTATTGCCATGTTTTTGGCAGCGAGGAAAAGGCATAAACAGCTGCTTGCCTTGGGAACGCCGCCTGGGGTATTTCAGATCAATGAACCTTTACTTTTCGGATTGCCGATTGTATTAAATCCGTTATGGCTGATACCATTCATTACAGCTCCGGTCATCATGACAATTGTGGCATATACGGCCATTAAGATTGGATGGGTCTACCCGGTCGTAACTGCAAGTATCCCATGGGTGACTCCTGCCGGTATTGGGGGCTACTTGGCAACGGGTGGACATATTTCGGGAGCGGTACTGGCACTTGTCAACCTGGCGATTTCAATCGTCATATACCTGCCTTTTGTGTATCTCAACGCAAGAATTGATGAGAAAAAACTACAAAATAAAATCGATGTTCATGTAGGGAGCCATATAGATGCATAAAGAAAAACTATACGATATATCCTTTCAATTGATACTTTACAGCGGTAATGCCAGAAGTATGGCGATGGAAGCCCTCCAGGAGGCGAAAAAGGGAAATGTCGACCGGTCCAGGAGTCTTTTGGAAGAAGCTGATAAAGAGTTTCTCCAAGCACATCGCTTTCAAACGGAACTGATTCAAGCGGAGGCTGGTGGGGACCATTATGATGTTCCCATCCTGCTTGTCCATGCACAGGACCATTTGATGAACGCTTTGACGGTGAAGGATTTAGTAAGGGAGTTTATTGATCTGTACGATAGGCTTCATGAGAGAGGATAGTTGAAATGAAAAGTAAGGGATTGAAAATCGTTACAATTGGCGGGGGTTCGAGCTATACTCCGGAACTGATAGAAGGATTTATCAAACGCTTTGAGGAATTGCCGGTTAAGGAAATCTGGCTTGTGGATATTGAAGAGGGTAAGGAGAAGCTGGATATTGTCGGAAATCTGGCGAAACGGATGGTTCAAAAGGCGGGGGTGCCTATTGATATCCATTTGACATTAGATCGCAGAAAAGCACTGAAAGACGCAGATTTTGTGACCACCCAATTTCGGGTAGGCTTGTTGGAGGCCAGAGCAAAGGATGAGCGGATACCATTGAAGTACGGGGTTCTAGGTCAGGAAACAAACGGTCCGGGTGGTTTTTTTAAAGCCTTGCGCACCATTCCTGTAATTCTCGAAATCTGCAAGGAAATGGAGGAGCTCTGCCCGGATGCTTGGCTCATCAATTTTACCAATCCTGCAGGAATGATAACCGAAGCGGTGATCCGGAATACAAACATCAAGAAAGTGGTAGGGTTGTGCAATGTGCCGATCGGGATGGAAATGGGAGCTGCTCAGTTACTCGATGTGGAGCACTCCAGGGTAAGAATAGATTTTGCTGGACTAAATCATCTGGTTTATGGACTGGACGTATTTGTAGATGGATTAAGTGTGAAGGAAAAGTTAATATCGCTGCTTTCGGATCCGGACAAATTTGTGACAATGAAGAATATACATGCAATGGGTTGGGAGCCGGAATTCCTTAAAGCACTCAATCTATTCCCATGCCCGTATCACGCATACTATTATAAAACCAGCGATATGGTGGAGAAAGAAATCGAGGCATCCCAAGTAAGCGGCACCCGTGCCGAAGTGGTGAAAAAACTGGAGGATTCCCTGTTTGATCTCTATAAAAATCCCACCCTGACCGAAAAGCCCTTACAGCTTGAACAGCGAGGGGGAGCGTATTACAGTGATGCTGCATGCAGGCTGATCCTTTCCATCTATACTGATAAAAAGGATATTCAGCCGGTTAACACAAAGAACAATGGGGCAATAAAAGGGATTCCTGACAACTCAGCAGTGGAAATCAGCTGTATCATTACTAAGGACGGACCAAAGCCTATTGCTGTAGGGGAGATGCCAGTACCTGTCCAAGGACTGATCCAATCAATTAAATCTTTTGAAAGGGTTACAATCGAGGCTGCCATCACAGGAAACTATGAAACTGCGCTCTTGGCTTTAACGATTAATCCTTTAGTTGCCTCAGACAAAGTTGCAAAAAAGATTTTGGATGAAATGCTGGAAGCGCATAAAGATTATCTGCCGAATTTCTTTAACAAGGAAAATACCATACTATCAAGTTAAAAATAAAAGGGGGAGGTGGAATTGATTCGACTTATAGTCAATGCGGACGATTTTGGATTGTGTCGCGGGGTTAACTTCGGAATAATGGATTCCCACCTATACGGCATTGTAAACTCCACTACAATGATGATGAATACCCAAGGAACAGAGCATGCAATAGTCCTGGCAAAACAGACCCCTTCCCTGAAGGTTGGCATTCATCTGGTCCTGACTTGCGGAAAACCACTATCCGATAACGTCCCATCATTGGTTGGGAAGGAAGGCACTTTCCATTCGTTATCACATGCTATGCAAAACAAGGGTCTGCTCGACATGGAGGAAGTGGAAAAGGAATGGACCGCGCAGATTGAAAAGTTCCTGCAGACAGGTCTAACGCCTACTCATCTGGACAGCCATCATCACCTCCATTCGTGGGAAGAGCTGTTGCCGGTTGTCCAACAGCTATCCCTCACTTACGGTCTTCCTGTCCGAGCTAATGGCCATGAACATTTAAGAGGGGTGCAAGCCTTTACTGACATTTGTTTGCTGGATTTTTACGGAGATGGAGTCAGAGAGGATTATTTTCAGGGGCTGCCTAAAAGGGTGGGACCAGATACAACAGTGGAGGTAATGTGCCATCCAGCGTATGTGGATTTATACCTGATGAAGGAATCCTCCTATAATCTTCACCGCCTTAAGGAATTGGAAATACTGATTCAAACAAAGCTATCAGAGACAATGGAGCTTGTATAAGAAGTAGGGAGGGCTGGTCATTACTAAGCCCTCTTTATCATGCGTAAATATGTGTTTACATTATTTTCTATATCCTCTATATTTTAATTAAACAGTGGTCAATTAATTGGAGGGGCTTTTATGTCACCAAGAAAATCTGTCGCACAAGAGCTTAACCAGGAGAAAATTATGATAGCTGCACGGGAACTTTTCACAAAGAAAGGCTACCAGCATGTCTCCATGAGGCAGATAGCTGCATCACTCGGTTATAGCCATGGAGCCCTGTACTATCATTTCAAGAATAAAGCGGAACTGTTTTATGCAATGATCGAAAATGACTTTAAATGGCTGGATCAGTGGCTTGATGAGGTTTTAGCAACTGATCTGACGGACGAAGAGAAAATTCGTGAAGTACTGTTGAAGTTCATTCAATTTGGTCTTGAGAACAAAAGCCATTATGAAATGATGTTTATGGTGGGGGACGAGGATGTTCGCAACTATATCAATACTGGTCCGAATAAATCCTATGAGAAATTTGCATATTCGCTTGTCACATTGAGTAATCATAGGATATCCATTCAAAAAACCTGGTCCGTTTTTCTATCCTTACATGGCTTTGTCAGTCATTATTGCAGATGTGAGGAAAGCTTCGAGGATGTGGAGTTGTTAGCAAAAGGGCATGTAGATTTTATCCTGAAATCCTTGGGGTAAAATTTTTTATTGGTATTTGACCGGCGGTTAATTAAAGGGGAGGGATTTGATTATGAATAAAGCGTTAGTAATTGGTGCATCAGGTGGAATGGGGTATGCCATCGTAAAGGAGTTAGTAAGCCGAGGTATTGAGGCTGTAGCCTTTGCAAGAGGTGGAGGGAAACTGGGGGAATTATTTGGAGAAGAAGAATTAGTGACGATTCAGGCAGGGGATGCCGGGAATACGCAACAGCTAATAGAAGCGGCCCAAGGATGTGACGTCATCTTTCATGCACTGAATATCCCTTACTCACAATGGAAAGAAAAGTTACTTCCAATCGTAAAGAATATTCTAAAAGCTGCCGATTTGACTGGAGCAAAACTTGCGGTTGTCGATAACATCTATGCATATGGAAAAAGCAATGCAAAATTATTAACAGAGGGAACAGAGAAAAGACCTCATACGAAAAAAGGGAAAATCCGTTTGGAAATGGAACAATTGATTTTCAATTCAGACTTACCTGCTTTCATTGCACATTTTCCAGATTTCTATGGTCCCAATGCAACCAATACCTATATGCATTATACGCTGGACCAAATAGTATCAAAAAATAAAGCGGGATATGTAGGTCCGAAAACTATTGCAAGAGAATTCCTCCTCACAACTGATGGAGCCAAAGCAATGGTCACTTTGGCGCTTCACCCGAATGCTTACGGACAGAACTGGAATATTCCTGCTAACAGGACCATTACAGGTAATGAACTGGAGCTATTGATAAAAAATGAACTGGGAGAGAAAAAGTCCCTCTACTCCATTTCAAAACCGAAGTTTGCCTTTTTCAGCCTGTTTGCCGGAAAGGACATGAGGGAGGGACTGGAGATGCAGTACATTGCAAATGAGGAAACAATACTTTCTGGATCGAAATATGAGAACGAAATAGGACCCCTCCCCCGCACTTCATACGAAGAAGGGCTGAAAGAGACCATCCAATATATGAAAAATGGAAATAGATGATATAGGCGTGCTAATGGCTTTTTTGAACAAGAACACCAATGAAAAGGCCAATAGAAGCGTGCTAATGGTCTTTTTAAACATAAACCACAATGAAAAGACCATTAGCAGCAGGCTAATGGCCTTTCACGTAAATTGTCTTGTTCATCAAAGGCGTTTGTTTTTCCTATAATGCAGAAAAACAGCAAGTGTCAAAGATAATAGTGCAGTCAGTCCAATAAAGATATTTCGGTAGGCAGCCTCAACAGATATCCCCGATTGCCACACAAGAAGAAGCCCGGTTAAAGCCACCCCGAACGCTCCTCCAAAAAATTGGACAAGTTGTGCAATTCCCATTCCTGCACCAAGTTGCTTTTTATCGAGAATCCTGGAGATTTCATTGGAAATGCTCGAGGTTAATGCTGAAAACCCTGTACTCATGAACATATAAGTAAATAAAATGGCATAGGGCGAGAGTACCCCGAAAAATGCAAAGGCCAATGTTGACACAATAAGAAAGCTTTCTCCAAATAAGATCAAGGGCATATTTCCGAAACGATCGATCAATCTACCTATGAATTGAGCTGCAATAGCCGATAGAATAGCACCTGGAAATATTAACAATCCGATGGCGGCCGGCTCCTTTTCAAAAATCACAGAAAGCATGATCGGCATCAGGAAGAGTGATGAAAAATGGGTGACAAATGCACCAAAGCCTATAAAGAGAAGCTTTGTAAATTGTCTGTCCTTTAATAATGCAGGTTGGATGAAGGGCATTGGAATCCGATGGATATGCCACCAGAGCCAGCCAAGAATAACCAGGCTAACGAGTAATACTGGAAATGAGAAGCTCGATAGATAAAGGAGAAGCCCTGTCACACCAAGTCCGATCAAGATGCTGCCTATAACATCAAATTTCCCTTTCTGCACCTCTTCAAAAGGCAGTAGACGCCTGAAAATAGGGAGCAAAAGCAAGACGAAGCCTGTAACCATGAAAAGGTAATGCCACCCTAAATACTGGGTGATCATGCCTCCGATAACAGGACCAAGTCCAAAACCCAAACTTGCTGCAGATGAGATGAAAGCCATCGCTTTACCTCTGCGGGAGATCGGTATGTATCTTCCTGCAAGCACCATCGCCAGACCAGGTACCGCTCCAGCTCCGGCAGCCTGAAGGAGCCTTGCCCCCAATAGCATATAAAAATCTTTTGATAAAAATCCAATAATGGAGGAAATGGCCAATAAGCTTAAACCGATGGTCAATAGCCGACGAATAGGAAGAAAGTCCGACAAGCGGCTGTATGTCAGTGTCGCGATCGCAAAGACAATCGAATATCCTGACACAATCCAAGATGCGGTGGAAGAGGAAAGAGACAGCTCCCTCAGAACACTAGGGAGGGCAACGTTGAACATCGTCGTATTCATGACCACCAGCCAAACGGTAATGCTCCAGAAGAGAATCACTTTAGTTTCTTGAAGTACAGGCTGCTCACCTGCCTGTGTGTTGGCCGAATCCAGCCCCATAACGATCACCAAGTTTCTATTGTTTTTCTAAAAAAGCAAGAAGCTTCTCATAGTTATTTTTTGCATCCTGCCAACCTAGTTCATATAAATCTATAAGCCTTTGTTGATTCTTTTCAATCCGACTGACCGGAAGCGGCTTGCTTGGTTGGAATAGGAAGGTGGTTCCTTGTTCTTTCTCTTTTTCAATATAGTTGAGTGTATCATTATACTGTTGATAACGAGTTTGCAGCTTTTCAGAAATGATAGGATATTGCTTGTACTTGAAGAGAGAAGAAAAGCGGCTTGCTTTCTTCTTATATCCAACAGGCTTCGTCAATATGACAACATTTTTTTGGAACCCGTCCTGCTGTGCTTTTTTAATAGGGATCGGATCGATGATTCCGCCATCCAATAAAAATCGATCCTGATAGGAAACAACCGGTGCGACAAAGGGTAGTGAACTGGAAGCCCGTATCAATTGAAGCATGCTTTCCCCATGCTCATCCATATGATAATAAATGGGTTCGCCCGTCATACAATCAGTTGTAACGACGACAAATTGCTCGGTTCTTTTGAGGAACGTCTCATAATCATACGGCACAAGTCTGTTAGGAATTTCATCAAAAACGAAATCCATATCAAATAGCTGTTTCTTCTTCCAATAGTTGCGATATGAGAGGTAACGCGGGTCCTTCACGAAATCGATATTCACCTGTCTGTTTCTGCCTTTTTGCCTCGACAGGTAGGAGGCAGCCATGCAAGCGCCAGCGGAAACCCCTATCACATAAGGAAAATAAAGATCCTTTTCCATGAAGTATTCCAGAACGCCTGCAGTATATACGCCTCTCATTCCGCCGCCTTCCAATACAAGCCCACTATTTAGCATATGATACCCCTCTTTTTTTAATAAGTGTTATTGTACCAAAACTTGTTCCGACTTGTCAGAGTGGATGCTCAGTTTTTTTAGCCTTACCAAACTATTGATTCTAAAAATTCGGGTAGTGACATCCCCATCTAGCTGTTGTACAATAATTCACAATATTCTTTCTGTTCAGCTTGAAAGGAGCGGGTGAGTAATGAAAGTTCTACATAACGGGGTACGGGTAGAAGATATCGAACATGCCAGGCAGGTGTTGAAGGATGTTGTGGTACGGACACCTTTGCAGTTGGATCCGATTTTATCGGAGCGTTATCATTGCAAGGTTTATTTGAAAAGAGAAGATCTTCAGGTAGTGCGTTCTTTTAAAATCAGGGGGGCCTATTATCTGGTTCAAAGCCTCACTGATGAACAAAGGAATAGAGGGGTCGTATGTGCGAGCGCGGGAAATCATGCCCAAGGAGTTGCCTATGCCTGCAAAAAGCTTGGCATCAAGGGGAAGATCTATATGCCGACAACCACACCACGGCAAAAGGTTTCCCGGGTTGAATTTTTTGGCGGTGATTTTACGGAAGTTGTCCTGACAGGGGACACCTATGATGACTCTTATCAAAAAGCCTGGGAGGTCTGTGAACAGGAAGGCATGAAATTTGTGCATCCATTTGATGATCCTCTCACCATCACCGGCCAGGGAACGGTTGGTCTGGAAGTATTGGAGCAGCTTGACGAGGAATGTTCCCATGTGTTTATGGGGATCGGGGGTGGCGGCCTGGTATCCGGAGTGGGATCTTATCTGAAAAGTGTAGCCCCCCACACAAAAATCATCGGGGTAGAACCGATGGGTGCGCCTGGAATGAAACAATCCATCTCCATGAATGAAGTGGTTACCTTAGAGGAAATTGACAGCTTTGTAGACGGTGCTGCAGTAAAACAGGTAGGGCAGCTGTCTTTTGAAATGGCAAAAGATTTAGTGGATGATATCATCCTTGTTCCGGAAGGGAAGGTGTGTACCACCATCCTTAACCTTTACAATGAAAATGCAATCATTGCAGAACCGGCCGGAGCCCTTTCAATCGCAGCACTCGATTTCTACAAGGAGGAAATCAAAGGGAAATCAGTAGTCTGCGTAGTGAGCGGAGGCAACAATGACTTAGATCGGATGCAGGAAATGAAGGAACGCTCACTGATCTATGAGGGATTAAAGCACTATTTTATCGTCAATTTCCCCCAAAGGGCAGGTGCACTCCGTGAATTCATGGAAGATGTCCTTGGAGAAACTGATGATATTACCCGTTTTGAATACACAAAAAAGAATAATAGGGACAAAGGGCCTGTTCTGGTAGGAGTGGAGCTCAGGCAGCCTGAGGATTATTTTTCCCTGATCGAGCGGATGAAAAAGAAAGGCTTTACCTATCTGGAAATCAATAAGGATAAGCAGTTGTTTAATTTATTAATATAATATAACCAAGGAAAAGAAAAGGACGAGAAATCTCGTTCTTTTTTCCGTTTATACGTAAGAAAAAGAGGGTATGTAAATTTTTTTTACAAGGTTTTTGTAAACGTTTTCTTTGTTGATGGGACAAAAATGAAAGCGCTTTAAAATAGTCTGTAAAATTAGAATTATCTGAATTTAGGTGTTGACCTCCTGTATGGACGGTATTAAAATAACAACAACTCAAACAAACATTGAGTACGGTAATAACAATTCCCTTATCAGGAGGGTATCTAGGGTTCCGGTGTTTTCAGGAAAATAAAGCGGTGAAGTAATGATACGATATTTCATTCTTAGACCCTAATTTTCCTGTAGCATGACTGGTCCAAGCGATGCCAGCATCATCCCGGTCGATGGTGTACACCGTGAGGAAAAAAGCCTCTACGGATAGGTTCTGATTGAAGCACAACGTGTATTCAACCTGTCCAAGGGGCAACTTTTTAATATTTATTTATCAGAATATTCAAACAATAAAACAAAGAAAGAGGAGATTAGCTATGTGTAGATACATCTATATGAATGGCCAATTAGTAGAAAAAGAGAAGGCAGTTGTATCTGTATATGATCACGGGTTCCTTTACGGAGATGGCATCTTTGAAGGTATCCGAATGTACGACGGAAATGTATTCCGCCTTCGTGAACATCTAGAAAGACTTTATGATTCAGCAAGATCCATTCTTTTAAACATCCCCTATACCATGTCTGAGCTAGAGGACATTATCGTCGAGACCCTGAGGAAAAACAAGCTGTATGACACAGCCTACATTCGATTGGTGGTTTCCAGAGGAGTCGGCGATCTCGGTTTAGATCCCACAAAATGCAAAACTCCAAATCTGATTGTCATTGCCGAGCAGCTGGCATTATTCCCAAAAGAACTGTACGACGTTGGTATCAGCATGGTTACCGTCCCAACCAGACGTAACCGACCTGATATCCTAAGTCCAAAAGTAAAATCACTCAATTATTTGAATAACATCATGGTAAAAGCCGAAGCCAACATGGCAGGAGCGAATGAGGCTCTAACTTTAAATACGGAAGGCTATGTTGCAGAAGGATCCGGACAGAACATCTTTATCCTTAAAGGGAAAAAACTCCTGACCCCTCCAAGCTATGTAGGAGCGTTAGAGGGAATCACCCGAAACGCCATCATCGACCTGGCAAAGGAGCTTGGCTATGATGTTCGCGAAGAGCCATTCACAAGACATGATGTATATGTGGCAGATGAAGTATTCCTTACAGGAACGGCGGCTGAGGTCATTCCGGTTGTAAGCCTTGACGCAAGAATGATTGCGGACGGAAAGCCGGGAAAAGAAACACACAATCTGCTCAACCACTTCCGCAAACTTGTAGTAGAAGACGGACTGAAAGTATATCCAGAAAAAAACCAGGTTGGCTGGGAAATCAGTGGTGGTGTTTTGTTGGGTGAAGCGCTAAATCACTAAAGAGGGGCCTGGCCCCTACGAATTGAACCAATAAAGAAACGTAAGAAGGAGGGAACCGACTACCATGAGAAGCAATACAATCAAACGAGGAATCGACCGGGCTCCCCATCGCAGCTTGCTGCGGGCGGCTGGTGTGAAGGATGAAGATATGGATAAGCCGTTCATCGGCGTTTGCAATTCCTATGTGGATATTATCCCGGGACATATGCATCTAAATAAATTTGCGGAAGTGGTGAAAGATGCGATTCGGGATGCGGGAGGTGTTCCTTTCGAATTCAATACCATCGGAGTGGATGACGGGATCGCAATGGGGCATATAGGGATGCGCTACTCTCTGCCCAGCAGGGAATTGATTGCCGACTCAGCGGAAACAGTTATTAATGCACACTGGTTTGATGGGGTATTCTACATTCCCAATTGCGATAAAATCACTCCTGGAATGCTGATGGCGGCAGCAAGAACCAATGTACCCGCAGTTTTCGTTTCAGGAGGCCCTATGGAGGCAGGTCGAACAAAGGATGGTGCGCCATTGTCCCTTGTATCAGTCTTTGAAGGGGTCGGAAGCGTGCTTGCCGGTAAAATGAGCCGTGAAGAGCTTCTTGAAATCGAATCGAGCGCCTGTCCAACCTGTGGTTCCTGCTCTGGGATGTTTACAGCAAATTCGATGAATACATTGATGGAAATGCTGGGAGTGGCTCTGCCTGGGAACGGTACCATGGTCGCAACTTCAGAAGGACGCCACCAGCTGATCCGGGACGCGGCCAAACATCTCATGAGGCAAATTGAAGAAGATGTGAGGCCACGCGACATTATTACAAAAGAAGCAATTGATGACGCTTTTGCATTGGATATGGCGATGGGCGGCTCCACAAATACCGTTCTACATACACTCGCCATTGCCCATGAGGCTGGGATTGAATATAAACTTGAAGATATCAATAAAATCGCAGAGCGAGTGCCATACCTTTGCAAAGTAAGCCCCGCTTCAGACTATAGCATGGAAGACGTCCATGAAGCAGGAGGAGTCAGTGCCATCATCAAGGAGCTTTGCCAGATTGAAGGCGCCATCCATCCAGGGCGCTTGACGATTTCAGGACAAAGCATCGAGGAAGTAGTAGACCATGCCCAGATAGTCAATGACAGGGTGATCAGGAGGAAAGACAATCCATACAGTCCGGTTGGAGGCCTCAGCATTCTATTTGGGAATCTGGCACCAAATGGGGGAGTAATCAAGGTTGGAGCAGTGGACCCCTCCATCAAGTCCTTTACCGGGGAAGCGATCATCTTTGAATCACAGGAAGAGGCACAAAAAGGAATTGATGGTGGCCAAGTCAGGGAAGGTCATGTGGTAGTCATCCGTTATGAGGGTCCTAAAGGCGGACCGGGCATGCCGGAAATGCTGGCACCGACATCATCCATTGCCGGCAGAGGCTTATCGACAAAAGTAGCATTGATTACGGATGGTAGATTCTCAGGGGCCACGAGGGGAATTTCCATTGGTCATATATCCCCTGAAGCAGCAGAAGGAGGCCCTATTGCTTTTGTAGAAAATGGGGACACCATTCAGATAGATTTAGAGAAACGTACCATTTATCTGCTTGTGGAAAAGGAAGAATTGGCAGCCCGTAAAACCAATTGGCAGCCTCCCGAGCCGAAAGTGAAAAGCGGATACTTGGCCAGATATGCGGCGCTCGTCACTTCTGCTAATACAGGCGGTGTATTGAAAGTATAAAAATAAGGAGGTGGAGAACAAATGAGTACAGCAGAAACCAGTGGCACGAAGGTGGCACAAAAGATACTGACAGGATCTCGCATGATTGTGGAGGCCTTGAAGGAAGAGAAGGTAGAGGTGATCTTCGGTTATCCTGGAGGAGCAGTCCTTAATATATATGATGCATTATATGATGGAGGCATTCCTCATCTGTTGACTAGGCATGAGCAGGGAGCGATACATGCTGCAGAAGGATATGCGCGCATTACAGGCAAGCCCGGCGTAGTGATTGCCACCTCAGGTCCCGGCGCCACGAATATTGTGACTGGTCTCGCGGATGCCATGATAGATTCGCTTCCGCTTGTAGTCATTACCGGTCAGGTCAATTCACAGGTACTTGGATCAGATGCTTTCCAGGAAGCACCGATTCTCGGGATTTCCATGCCAATAACCAAACATAATTTCCAGGTCCAGGATGTAAAAGAATTGCCAAGAATATTTAAGGAAGCTTTCCATATTGCTTCAACAGGGAGACCTGGACCAGTTCTGATCGACATTCCAAAAGACATTACGGCTACCTCAGGAATCTACGATTATTCCAAAGAGGTACATCTGCCGGGATACAAATTACAAACAGAACCAGAAGTTGACGCGATCAAAAAGGTGGCACAGGCCATCAAAAAAGCCAACAAGCCCGTCATTCTTGCAGGTGCAGGCGTTCTCCACAGTAAAGCAAGCAATCTACTAAAAGAGTTCGTTGCCAAAACGACCATTCCTGTGGCCAACACATTACTGGGTTTGGGAAGCTTCCCACATGACCACCCTTTATTTCTGGGAATGGCAGGGATGCATGGAACCTATACGGCCAATATGGCTTTATATGAAGCCGATCTAATCATCAATATCGGTGCAAGATTTGATGATAGGTTGACAGGCAACCTTCAGGAGTTTGCTAAATTCGCAAAAGTTGTCCATTTTGATATCGATCCATCGGAAATCGGAAAAAACGTACCGACAGATTACCCGGTAGTCGGCGATGCCTCAAAATCTCTTCAATTACTATTGGATGAAGCACTGGAAACAGGGGATAAAGGGGAGTGGCTGGAGCGCTTGCTTCAATCAAAGGAAGAATTTCCATTATGGTATGTAGAAGATGGCAAAACATTCAAACCGCAACGATTATTGGAGCTAGTTCATGAGCTTTCCAAAGGGGAAGCCATCATCACAACGGATGTCGGCCAGCATCAAATGTGGGCAGCACAGTTCCATGGTTTCAGGGAGCCTGATAGATGGGTAACATCGGGTGGCTTGGGGACAATGGGGTTTGGCTTACCTGCCGCAATCGGTGCGCAGGTGGCGGACAAGGATGCCGCCGTTATAGCTGTCCTTGGTGATGCCGGGTTCCAGATGACGCTTCAGGAGCTGGCCGTTCTAAAAGAATATAAGCTTCCTGTAAAAGTAGTGCTCGTCAATAATCAATCCATGGGAATGGTACGCCAGTGGCAGCAGCTGTTCTATCAGGAAAGATATTCGGAATCCCTATTGCCCAATCAGCCGGATTATGTGAAACTATCGGATGCTTTTGGAATCAAAGCGGCCATTGTTCAAAACGAAGAGGAGTTTCGAACGGCTTTTGCGGAAGCACTTGCAACAGACGAACCTTATCTCTTGGACTGCCGGGTGACATCGAAGGAGAACGTCTATCCGATGATCGCCCCTGGAAAAGGAATTCAACAAATGGAAGGTGTGAAGCCATGAAGCGGACACTCTCGCTCCTTGTGAACAATCAACTTGGTGTATTGAACCGGTTGACCAACCTGTTTTTAAGAAAAGGACTGAATATTGAAAGCCTGGCAGTCGCACCGGTCAATGAATCGTCCATCTCCCTTATGACCATTGTTGTCAATGTGGTGGAGGAGCAGGAAGTAGAAAGAATAAAGCTCCAGCTGGATAAGCAGATTGACGTCATACAAATTACAGACATTTCCGAGCAGATTGCTCTTTCCAATTAACTGAATTTTACAAAAAGGAGGAAGAAAAATGGCAGCAAAAATGTATTATAACGATGACATTTCACAAGCGGCATTAAATGGGAAAACAGTAGCGGTGGTAGGATATGGTTCGCAAGGTCATGCTCATGCACAAAACTTAAGGGACAGCGGAGTGGAAGTGGTAGTGGGGGTTCGACCAGGAGGATCCTGGCAAAAGGCACAGGAGGACGGATTCCAGGTATCTTCTGTAGCTGAAGCAGTGGCAAAGGCGGATGTAGTCATGGTCCTCCTCCCGGATGAAAGGCAACCGGAAGTGTTCAAACAGGAAATTGAGCCCCATTTGACTGCTGGAAAAGCGTTGGCATTTGCACATGGATTCAATGTCCATTTCCATCAGGTTGTTCCACCGAAAGATGTAGATGTATTCTTGGTTGCACCTAAGGGACCAGGTCATCTGGTCAGACGCGTGTTTAAAGAAGGCGGCGGAGTTCCAGCTCTTTTTGCAGTCCATCAGGATGCCTCCGGGGAAGCAAAAGAAGTTGCATTGGCCTATAGCAAAGCTGTTGGAGCTGGCAGAGCGGCAGTAATGGAAACGACGTTCAAGGAAGAAACGGAAACAGATCTATTCGGGGAACAGGCAGTCTTATGCGGTGGAACGACTGCACTGGTAAAAGCCGGTTTTGAAACACTCGTCGAGGCGGGCTATCAGCCGGAAGTCGCGTATTTTGAGTGTTTGCACGAATTGAAATTAATAGTAGACCTTCTATATGAAAACGGGTTGGAGGGAATGCGCTACTCCATCTCGGACACTGCTCAGTGGGGAGATTTTACAGCAGGTCCAAGAGTAGTGAATGACGGAACGAAAGACGAAATGAGAAAAATCTTAAGTGAGATCCAATCCGGTCAGTTTGCAAAAGGCTGGGTGCTTGAGAACCAGGCTAACCGCCCAATGTTCCATGCGATCAATGATCAGGAAAAGCAGCATCCACTCGAAGTGGTAGGAAGGGAGCTCCGTGCTAAAATGCCATTCATTCAATCGAATAAGAAAGGAGTGGTTGGCAGTGCGAAAGGTTGACATATTTGATACCACATTAAGAGATGGGGAACAGTCAGCAGGAGTCAATCTTCATCCCCATGAAAAGCTTGAGATTGCCCTTCAATTGGAAAGGTATGGCGTGGATGTGATGGAGGCAGGCTTTCCTGCTTCCTCCTATGGGGATTTCCAGGCGGTGCAGCAGATAGCGAGAACAATCAAGAAAGCTACGGTAGTAGGTTTGGCAAGAGCGGTAAAGTCGGATATTGATGCAGTCTATGAAGCAGTAAAAGATGCAGCAAAACCCGGAATCCATGTTTTCCTGGCCACCTCTCCCATTCATATGGAATATAAGCTGAAGAAGAAGCCGAAGGAAGTAGTGGAAGCGGCTGTAGAGGCTGTAGAATACGCTTGCCGCTTTTTTACACATGTCCAATGGTCTGCAGAGGATGCAACTAGAAGTGAATGGCCTTTTCTGGCACATATCATTGAAAAGGTCATTGATGCAGGAGCAACTGTCATCAATCTTCCGGACACGGTGGGATATACAACACCAGATGAATATGCTCAGTTAATCACATATATTAAAAATCATGTCCCCAACATCAATAAAGTTAAACTCTCGGCTCATTGCCATGACGATTTAGGGATGGCTGTCTCCAATTCTTTATCAGCCATTCAAAGTGGTGTCGATCAGATCGAAGGCACCATTAACGGAATAGGAGAGCGGGCAGGCAATGCTTCCTTAGAGGAAATCATCGTGGCATTGCAAATCAGAAAAGATGTCTACCGAGTGGAAACGAATATTGATCTGACCCAGACAGTCAGAACAAGTAATCTCGTCAGCAAGTTGACAGGTATGATTGTCCCACAAAACAAAGCGGTAGTCGGAGCAAATGCTTTTGCACATGAATCCGGGATACACCAGGATGGCGTCCTGAAAAACAAAAGCACCTATGAAGTGATCAATCCGGAAATGGTCGGTCTCAACTCCAACAAGATGGTCTTAGGTAAACACTCCGGAAGCCATGCCTTCAAGCAAAGATGCGAGGAACTTGGTCTCTATCTAAATGAAGAGGAAGGCAAGAAACTATTCAAGGCGTTCAAGGATCTGACAGCCAAAAAGAAAGAAGTTACAGAAGACGACATCTTTGCCCTTATGATGGACTCTTCAGTAAAAGGACTGTTTCCACATTATCAAATGGAAACCCTGCAAATTTCTTATGGGTCCAATATTATTCCAACTACGACCATTGCCATCCAGACAGAAGATGGGGATGTTCTGCAGGAGTCTGCTACAGGAAAAGGGAGTGTCGAATCGGTCTATAACACAATATCCAGAATCCTTAAAAAAGATATTTCCCTATTGGATTACCGCATTCAATCCACAACTTACGGCAGCGATGCCCTCGCTGAAGTTTACGTGAAAATAAAGTGTGATGGAGAAGTGAGCAGCGGAAGAGGCATAGAACACGATGTGTTGGAAGCATCCGCAAAAGCTTATTTGGATGCAGTAAACCGGCTTTCCATCAAAGAAAAGTTTGCAAGGTATTCAACCAAAGGAGTGGAGGTCAGTTGAGCAGCTATAAGATTGCCGTTTTACCAGGTGACGGAATAGGTCCTGAGGTAGTAAAGGAAGCAGTCCTTCTACTTCAAGAGATCGGAACGCAATATAATCATCAATTTGAAATTACGTATGGGAAAATTGGAGGAGTTGCCGTGGATGAAGCGGGAACTCCTCTTCCCGAAGAAACGGTGGAAATTTGTAAAAAGAGTGATGCTATTCTCTTGGGGGCGGTTGGTGGACCGAAATGGGACGTTGAATCCCCTGAACGAAAGCCTGAGACAGGATTGCTTGGCATCCGGAAAGCTTTACAGCTATATGCCAACCTGCGACCTGTTACGCTGTTTTCATCCTTGATCCATAGTTCCCCGCTAAAGAGAGAGGTAGTTCTGGACACTGATATATTGATAGTCCGTGAGCTTACAGGAGGCATCTACTTCGGGTCTCCCAGGGAACGAAGAGTAGGGGAAAAGGGAGTGGAAGTGGTAGATACCCTCTATTACACGGAACAGGAAATGGAACGCATTATCCGGAAAGCCTTTGAGTTGGCACAAAGCCGTAAAAGAAAGCTCATGTCTGTGGATAAAGCGAATGTATTGGAAAGCAGCAGACTCTGGCGGGAGGTGGCGACACGAGTGGCTTCAGATTACCCGGATGTGGAATTAAGTCATATGCTTGTCGACAATGCAGCGATGCAGCTGATCCGTAATCCCAGACAATTTGATGTCATTGTGACGGAAAACATGTTTGGGGATATATTGAGTGACGAAGCATCGATGCTGACAGGCTCCCTTGGTATGCTGCCGTCAGCAAGCTTGGGAGTGGAAGGTCCAGGACTCTATGAACCTATTCATGGTTCAGCTCCAGATATTGCAGGAAAGGATATTGCCAATCCACTTGCCACGATTTTATCGGTAGCTTTGCTTTTGAGGCATTCACTGGGATTGATGGATGAGGCAGATGCGGTCGAGAAAGCTGTGGAACAAGCCCTTGAACAGGGATATCGTACGCATGATATTGGTAGTGAATGGGAGAGAGTGCTGTGTACCACACAAATGGGAGAAGTGGTAAGAGGCTATCTGAAGGCACCTATCAAGAGCTGATAGAAAAAGTAATCGAAATTATGATGCGGAAGGTGAGTGACATGCAGCCGAGAACATTATTCGAAAAGATTTGGGATCAGCATACAGTCGTGAAAGAAGACAATAAGCCCAATTTATTATACATTGATTTGCACCTAGTACATGAGGTGACATCCCCCCAGGCCTTTGAAGGATTAAGATTGAACGGCAGAAAGGTCAGACAGCCCGAACTCACATTTGCCACCATGGACCATAACGTGCCAACGATTAATCCATTTCATGTCACAGACGAGATTGCAGCGAAACAGATGAGTACCTTGGAAAAAAACTGCAAGGAATTCGGTATCCGCTTGGCAGACTTGAATAGTGCCGATCAAGGGATTGTCCATGTTATTGGCCCTGAATTGGGTCTTACCCTTCCAGGTAAAACGATTGTTTGTGGAGATAGCCATACCTCTACACATGGGGCATTCGGTGCATTGGCATTTGGAATCGGAACAAGCGAAGTGGAGCATGTCCTTGCAACACAATGCCTGTGGCAATCCAAGCCGAAAACATTAAAGGTTGATTTCCAAGGGCTTAGGCCACTTGGGGTATCAGCCAAAGATATCATCCTGGCTGTAATCGCAAAATACGGGACGGCTTTTGGTACAGGATACGTACTGGAGTTCACAGGAAAAGTCATCGAAGATATGTCCATGGAGGAAAGGATGACCGTTTGCAACATGGCAATTGAGGCTGGTGCTCGGGCGGGTCTTGTTGCCCCGGATGAAACAACCTTCTCCTATCTGAAAGGAAGAAAATATGCACCTGTAGGGGAGGAACGGGATCGTGCCGAGGTGGAGTGGTACGCGTTAAGATCGGATGCAGGTGCAGTATATGATAAAGTTATTGATTTTGATATCACCAATCTCGAACCACAAGTCACATGGGGCACCAATCCTTCGATGGGCACATCAATCAGTGGATTGGTGCCAGACCCTGCTGATATCGAAAGTGAAACAGAAAAAAAGTCTGTTGCACAAGCCATTGAATATATGGGATTGACGCCAGGAATGAAGATTACAGATATCATCATCGACTATATCTTCATTGGTTCCTGTACCAACTCCCGAATAGAAGATCTGCGTGAGGCAGCAGAGGTTGTTAAGGGAAGAACAGTTTCTCCAGGTGTGACAGCTCTAGTGGTCCCAGGGTCTAAAAATGTAAAGCAACAAGCAGAATCAGAAGGATTGCATGAAGTGTTTTTGGAAGCCGGTTTTGAATGGAGAGAAGCGGGATGCAGCATGTGCCTCAGCATGAATCCGGATGTCGTTCCAGCTGGAAAGCGCTGTGCCTCCACCTCTAACCGGAACTTTGAAGGTAGACAAGGAAGGGGTGCTCGCACGCATCTTGTCAGTCCTGCAATGGCAGCCGCAGCCGCAATAAAAGGCCATTTTGTCCATATAAACGAACTGAGGCTTGAAAAGGAGGGGGTTGTGTAATGGAACCGCTTGTTGAACATATTGGAAAAGTCATCCCTTTGGACAAAGCCAATGTGGACACAGATCAGATCATTCCTAAGCAATTTCTAAAGAGAATTGAACGAACTGGATTTGGCCAGTTTCTATTCTACGATTGGAGATTTGACGACCAAGGACAGCCAAACGAGAAATTTGTGATGAACCAAGCAGAATATAACGGAGCGTCCATCCTATTGGCGCGCAGCAATTTTGGATGCGGCTCCTCTAGAGAGCATGCACCCTGGGCACTTTTGGATTATGGAATCAAAGTGGTGATTGCGCCGTCATATGCGGATATCTTTTACAATAACTGCTTTAAAAATGGGATTTTGCCAATTGTTCTTCCCGAGGATCAAGTGGAACAGCTTTTTCAGATGGCAAAAGATCTAACTTTGACTGTAGATCTTGAATCGCAAGTTATTACCTTGCACGAAGATCCCGTCATTCCGTTTGAAACCGACCCTTATCGGAAAAGAATGCTATTAAAAGGACTCGATGACATTGGTTTAACCGAGATGTATACCAACCAGATAGAATTATACGAAAAAAAGAGAAAATCCTATTCAGTTGTCTAATAATATGAACATAAACCATCTTTCTGTTGAAAGATGGTTTTTATCTGCAACTACTATGGCTATTGAATTATAATGAAGTTAGATTTTTTAATTTATACTTGTATAAACAAGTAACTACTAATAATTATTTTGGAGTGATTTGTATGAGTGAAAAAGAATATAGGTTGGATGATTCACTTGGCTATAAACTTTTCCAGGCTTCACGTTTAATAAATAACCGTATAAATCGCCATTTTAAAGATAACAATTTTCCCGTTACACATGAACAATGGCAAATATTGAGCAGACTTTACGAGAATGATGGTTTAACGCAAAACAAAATCGCAGAATTAAATGAAAAAGATCAGCCAAGTGTATCTCGATTGGTGGACAATATGATTAAAAGAGGGTTGGTAAAACGTGTTTCCCACCCGATTGACGCCAGAATCAATTTGATTTTTCTAACGAAGGAAGCGAAGCAGATTGAAGGTGAACTGACTGGATTTGCCAAACGAACCATTGAAGATGCTACGAAGGGATTGGATTTGGATGAAGTAAATAACTGTCTTCATATATTGGATAAAATCAGAAAAAACCTGATATGAAGAGTTTGTGGAAAAAATCACCATACCATTGGTGATTTTAAAAAAACACTTGTTTAAACAAGTATTTTTTCAAAACCTATTGACAATCAATACTGATAATCATTATCATTATCAGTGAGGTTGGTCTTATTTTTTTATTAGTCAATGAGAATGATTATCCATATCAATAAAAATTTCGATCTTTTTAAATAATTTTAGTTAGGAATGGAAGTAATGAAAAGAAGATATTTACTTGGAGTCCTTATCCTTTTATCGATTGTCTCACTCTTTATCGGTGTAAAGGAAATGAGTCCATTTGATTTATTAAATTTAGATAATGAACAATTGCAGATTCTGTTGCTGAGCAGAATTCCACGATTAATCAGCATCATTATTGCCGGTGTGAGCATGAGCATTTGCGGGTTAATCATGCAGCAACTTACGAGAAATAAATTTGTCTCCCCGACAACTGCTGGAACGATGGACTCTGCAAGATTAGGTGTTTTGGTTTCCTTACTTCTCTTTGCATCGGCAAGTCCTATCTTAAAAATGGGTATTGCATTTATATTTGCACTTTTAGGGACATTTATTTTTATGAAGATTCTTGATCGGATCAAGTTCAAAGATACAGTCTTTATTCCTTTGGTTGGTTTAATGTTCGGCAGTATCATAGGGTCGATCACCACTTTTTTTGCTTACAAGTATGACCTGATTCAGAATATGTCCTCGTGGTTGCAAGGTAATTTCTCCTTGGTCATCAAAGGAAGGTACGAACTTCTTTACATAAGCATTCCATTAGTTATTCTTACTTATTTATTTGCCAATAAATTTACTGTTGCAGGGATGGGAGAGGAATTTTCCATTAATTTAGGACTTCCATATAAGCAGATTGTCAATATCGGGTTGGTCATTGTATCAGCTGTCACCTCCATCATCATACTTACAGTCGGAATGATCCCGTTTTTAGGCTTGATCATTCCCAATATAGTAAGCATCTACCAAGGTGATCATTTAAAGAAAAACCTACCTCATACCGCTCTTTTAGGTGCAGTATTTGTGTTGTTCTGTGATATCCTCGGACGGACCATTATTTATCCATATGAAATTCCGATTGGAATGACGGTCGGTGTAATCGGAAGCGGGGTCTTCCTTTATCTATTGTTTAGGAGAAAATCATATGAAACAAAATTATAGAATTATTCTTTTAGCATGTCTGGCAGTACTTATCTGTTCATTATTCCTGTTTTACAATATCGGTCCAAGTTGGGAGTATATTCTTCCGAGGCGAGCCATAAAAGTATTTGCAATTGTTTTGACTGGTAGTGCCATTGCATTTTCCACTGTGATTTTCCAGACAATAACAAGTAACCGTATTTTGACACCTAGCATAATTGGACTTGATTCGCTATATATGCTCATTCAGACGTTCCTTATATTCGTATTCGGTTCCACCAGTTTCATAGCAATGAACAAAAATATGAACTTTTTAATTTCGATTTTACTAATGGCTGGTTTCGCAATGCTCCTATACCGCTTTCTATTTAAAGGGGAAGGTCGCAATATCTACTTCCTTCTATTAGTGGGAATTGTTTTTGGAACTTTGTTTGGGAGCCTTTCCACTTTTATGCAGGTACTGATTGATCCAAATGAGTTCATGATGGTGCAGGATCGCATGTTTGCCAGCTTCAATAATGTCAACTCCGACCTTCTCATACTGAGCTTTGTCCTATTTGGAGGAATCCTTCTCTATACAGCCAGATATATCAAATATTTGGACGTGCTATCGCTTGGAAAAGACCATGCTATCAATTTGGGAGTACCGTATAATCAAGTCGTTCAAAGATTATTGATTGTTATTGCCATTCTGGTTTCTCTTTCTACAGCCTTGGTGGGACCAATCACCTTTCTGGGATTGCTCGTTGCAAACATTACCTATGAATTTATGAAAACATACAAACACAAGCAGTTGTTGACCGCATCCATATTGATCAGCATATCGGCTTTGGTGGGAGGGCAACTGATTGTAGAGAGAGTTTTTACCTTCAGTACAACACTCAGCGTAATCATCAATTTCATAGGTGGCACCTACTTTATCTATCTATTATTAAGGGAGAGTAAAAAATGGTCGAAGTGAAAAATATTTCGAAAAGCTATGGCGGGAAATTGGTGGTGGATCATGTATCTACTACTATCCAAAAAGGGAAAATCACCTCATTTATCGGTCCTAATGGAGCAGGAAAAAGCACCGTCCTTTCCATGATAAGCAGACTTGTCGGAATGGACAGTGGAGAGGTGGAGGTAGATGGTCAAAATATATCAAAAGTTGATAGTAATGTAATGGCAAAGAAAATTTCCATCCTAAAACAGGCAAACCATTTATCCATTCGTTTAACCATTCGAGAACTTGTAAGCTTTGGACGTTTTCCCTACTCCCAAGGAAACTTAACCAAAACAGACTGGGACTTTGTGGAGGAAGCAATCTCCTATATGGAACTGGAGGAAATCCAGCACAAATTCCTCGACCAGTTAAGTGGAGGCCAGCAACAACGTGCCTTTATCGCAATGGTCATTGCCCAAAATACCGATTACATACTATTGGATGAACCCTTGAACAATCTGGATATGAAGCATTCCGTTCAGATAATGAAAGTATTGAGACGACTAGTTGATGAGCTGGGTAAGACGGTGATTATTGTCATCCATGACATCAACTTTGCATCCTGCTATTCGGACTACATTGTGGCGCTGAAGGATGGAAAACTGGTCAAGGAAGGACCAACGAATGAAATAGTGGTTGAAAAAGTATTAAAAGAAATATACGAACTTGATATCCAAATCGAAAACATCAATGGAAATAACATCTGTATCTACTTTTCTTAGAGAGGATGGGATCGATGGTGGTAATCTTCCGGCATAATATTGGAAAAGTCCCATAAGACTGGCAGCTTTTTCAATAAAAAAAAATATCAAATAAAAAAAATATGAGGTGTAGAGAAATGAAAAACAAATTATCCATTCTAATAATTACCTTCTTCATTGCGTTGGTTACAGCGGCGTGCGGAATTGGAAACAGCACGTCTAAAGAAAATGTGAACAAAGAAACAAATGAAACAACGACTGCGTCCGCTGAGGCTACGAAGGAACTGACAATCAAACATCAACTGGGAGAAACGGTTGTACCAAAAAATCCGCAAAAAGTTGTAGTTTTTGATTTTGGTATACTGGATTCCCTGGATAAATTGGACGTTCCGGTTTTAGGCGTTCCTCAAGCGAATATCCCTCCATATTTATCTAAATATGAAGATTCTTCCTATGAAAATGTAGGAAGCTTGAAAGAACCTGATTTTGAGAAAATCTACTCATTGGCGCCTGAGTTAATAATTATTTCGGGAAGACAAACAGATGCATATGAAGAATTATCTGACATTGCCCCAACTGTTTTCTTAGGTGTTGACACTACACGCTATATGGATTCATATAAAGAAAATATGACAGCCCTTGGTGAAATATTTGGGAAAGAAGATCAAGTTAAAACAGAATTGGGTAATGTGGAAAAAGCCATCAATACCTTACATGAGAAAGCTTCTGCTCTTGACAAGACATCGCTTATCATATTAACAAATGAAGGGAATATCAGTGCATATGGGCCGGGTTCCCGTTTTGGTATTTTACATGATCAATTTGGATTTACACCTGCAGATGATAGTATCGAAGTATCCACTCACGGTCAGAATGTGTCCTTTGAATATATCATGGAAAAAAACCCTGATTATCTATTTGTCATCGACAGAGGGGCTGCAGTGGAAGGAGAGTCCTCCGCCAAAACATTATTGGACAATGATTTGATGAAACAAGTGAAAGCAGTAAAAGAAGACAATGTCATTTATCTTGATCCGAATTACTGGTACCTGTCCGGTGGGGGACTGACATCCGTATCGGAAATGGTAAAAGAAGTCGAAAAAGTATTAGAATAATCCTGGAGGCTATTCATGGGAGACTCTATAAGAAGCGTAATTAGAGAAAGAAGAAGCATCCGCAGTTTCAGGAGTGACGACATACCAACCGATCTATTGCTTGAGTTGCTTCAGGATGCAAGCTTTGCACCAAACCACAAGCTTAGGGAGCCATGGTCCTTCATTCTTTTCCGGGATAATGCCAAGGAGAAACTATGTACGGCGGCTTTAAAGAAAGCGGTGGAAAGTGAAAAAATGAAATCTTTGCCTCAGGATAAACAGGTAGAGAAGATTTCTAAGATGAAAACGACCTATCAAAGTTGTCCAGTGCATATCCTTGTTCTATGCAAAAAATCAGAAACACCTAAAGTACAACTTGAAGATTTTGCGGCCACCTCGGCATTTATTCAAAACTTCCAGCTTCTTGCTTGGGAAAAGGGTATAGGAACGGTCTGGAAAACTCCAGTATTTATGGAGGAGCCTTCCTTCCGCGCAGAACTCGGTGTGGATCCAGAGAAAATGGTTGTAGGACTACTGCACATCGGATATCCAATGGAAATTCCGAAAGTCAAAGACCGCAGTAACATAAAGTTCAAAGTGGAAATTAGAGACTGAGTGTTTTTTCTAAAATATGCAGTGTGAAAATGACCCTGAGGCTTGAAACAGGGTCATTTTCAAATTCGAAATTAAAACGATCAAAGCAACCATCCCTTCTAGTAATATTGTTTCCTAATATATGTCCATTTCCTACCACCTCTACCCTTTACCTTAACATAGTTCCATTTTACTAAAAATTACATTTTATGAAACCTTAGTCAAGAAGAATCGTAGATATAGTTGAATCCCTATCAATAATTATTTTGAAAAAATGTATTATTTACCCTTTTTAGGGGTAAGAAGTAGGGTGGATAAAAAAGAAATGTGAACAGGAGAGGATCAAGTGAGAGTGTTAAAGATGTGGTTGGCGGGTATTCTGTCCGTAATGATGTTGGCTGCTTGTGGAAATTCAACAACCGGAAATGGTGAACAGAATAATGCGTCATCAAACAATAAGGAAGTCAACGGTGTAACAGAGGCAGAAGAGCAGGATAATACGGAGAACGAATCCCTGACGGCGGACCAGGTTCTACAAAAATCAATAGCAGCAATGTCATCATTAAAGAGCTATTCCATGGAGATGGCTTCCGAGCAGGAAATCACGATGGAAGGGGAAGAGCCAATCAATATGGTCACCTCCACCAAGACGGACATGACACTTGATCCTGTTTCGATGTATCAAGTAAACTCCATGGAAGATGCAGAAAGCATGATGGAAGGAATGGAGACGGAGTCTTACTTTACTGCAGATGGCTTTTTTATCCTTGACCAGATGGCAGGGAAATGGTTTAAGATGCCTGATGAGTTTACTTCGGAATTGAATTCCTTATCTGACATGCAGACCAATCCTGCCCAGCAGCTTGAGATGTTGAAAGGGTATTCCGATGAAATGAAGCTGTCGGAAGAGGGGGATGTATACATACTTAACTTCTCTGGTTCCGGTGAGCAATACAATGAAATGATCTCAATGTTCGGCAGTATGATGGGCGAGGAGATGGGTGGCATGATGGAGGAGATGATGTCCATGATGTCTATCAATCAGCTGGACTATGAACTTCATATTGACAAGGAAACCTTTTACCAAATGAATATTGTCATGATGATGGATATGGAAATGGACATCGAAGGGGAAAATATAACAAGCATCCAGAACATGAATTCAACTCTATCGAACTTTGATGAGGTTGGCGATATCACCGTTCCACAGGAAGTATTGGATAGTGCTGAAGAAATGTCCCTTGAAGATATGCAACAGATGGAAAATAGCAATCAAGATGGTGGTGTGTAAGGAAAATGTATAAAGGACGAAAGCAGAAAATGGCTTTTCGTCCTTTATAATGGACCATTCATTTTAAACGTGATTTAACAGGCTCATAATCATATAGCTTTCCTTCATATATCCATTCCAATCTATCGCTTTTGCGGAAGTCATCCGGCGTGACAAGGGAAGGGAGCTTATCCCAGAGCTTGATTCCGGATCTATGCAGGACATCGGAGACAAATTGCGAACAGAAATAAGTGGAGTCGATTTCAACCGGTTCATTGATGGAAACGCCTAGTACACCTAAAAGGTTATAGAACCATTTCTTCTCCTTCTTCTGAAAGACCCCGATGATGCGCCTCATCTTCTCAACTTCCCTTCCTGTAACAGGCAGTTTATAAATAACACATGTGGTGCCGGGATAATTACGATAGGTGCCGAACTCGACATCCTCTTTTACAAATCCGCCATTCAGCGGGTTACTCGGTTTCTTGCGACCAAAACTATATAGTTCCATCAGGTCTGAATCGAAAGACAAAGAAACGTGGTTGTAGGGTGCCTTTGTGTATTTTTTTATGGAACGGGTAAACAGTGTACCGGTATCTGTCAGTAATATATAGACGTATGCTTGGTCCATCATTAATCAAACCCCAGACTTATAGAATAATAGAAAGAATTCCCTCTTTTATTATACAATTTCCCTTGACCAAAATTAACCATTAATTTCATAATAAAGGAGAGATAGGGGGAAAAACATGTTTGAAATAGAAGCGGTCATTACCTTGCTGGTCATTGCTTTAGGGCTTATTGTTTTCAGCCTTGCTTTATTGATTGTTAAAAAGAAAAATCCATCAAAGGATTTTTCGGATCTATCTGTCCGGTCCAAAACCTGGTGGGGGATGCTTGTGGTCTTCAGTATTGCCACACTCTTTCATCCTATGGTCTCATTATTTGCACTTATGTTTTTATGTTTCTTTTCACTAAAAGAGTATTTTTCCATATTAAAAACCCGTAAGGTGGATCGACAGCTTTTTCTTTGGGCATACCTTTCGATTCCCCTGCAGTTTTATTGGATTTATATTGGCTGGTATGGCATGTTTATTGTGTTTATCCCGGTATATGTTTTTCTCTTTTTGCCCCTGCCGCGAATCCTAGGGAATGGAACGGTCGGTTTTCTTCGCTCTGTAAGTTCCACGCAATGGGGATTGATGCTGATGGTGTTTGGATTGAGTCATCTTGCGTTCTATCAGACTGCATCACCAGAATACGGTGCCAACCTTGTACTCTATTTGGTGGTCCTTACACAGCTGCATGACGTGGTACAGTTCCTCGTATCCGTCTTTATTGGAAAAAGGAAGGTCGTCCCATCCTCCAACCCGAATATTACCTGGGAAGGATTTATCATTTCCACATTTGTGACGACAGGTGTCTCCTATAACCTGTATGCCTACCTGACACCTTTGGATGAGCTTTTCGGGATTTTATCCGGTTTGATTATTAGTGTTGCCTGCTTTGGAGGAAGCTTAGCAATTTCCGTATTAAAACGGGACCTTCTGATCGGAGATAACGAAAAATCCGCTGTAATAAAAAAAAGCTATCTAACGCGTGTGGACAGCCTGGCATATTCAGCACCGATCTTCTTCCATGTGATCCGATATTATTTTGACTTTATGTAGGAATCAATCATGGTATGATAGATGCATCAATTTAAGAGAGATTGAAAGGTGGGACAGGAATGTTGTTTAGTGAAAAGGAAAAAATGCTTGCGGGGGAGTTATATGAGCCATGGGATGAGCAGCTTCAGGCCGAAAGAATCGAGGCCAGAAGACTTGTAAGATTAATAAATGGAACAACGGAAACTGAAGCGGACAAAAGGGTCCAGCTATTGAAGGAGCTTTTCGGCTCCACAGGGGAACATGTATTTCTTGAGCCGAATTTCCGTTGTGATTACGGCTACAACATCCATGTTGGGGAGAACTTCTTTGCCAACTTTGACTGTTGCATACTGGATGTCTGCAAAGTCGAGTTCGGTGACAATTGCATGCTGGCGCCAGGTGTCCATATCTATACAGCTACCCATCCAATCGACCCAGTGGAAAGAAGCAAGGGACCTGAATACGGGAAGCCCGTTAAGATTGGAAACAATGTCTGGCTGGGAGGCTCTTCTGTCATCAATCCAGGTGTAACAATAGGGGACAATGTAGTGGTAGCGTCAGGTGCAGTGGTAACAAAGGACGTTCCACCAAATGTGATTGTTGGAGGGAATCCTGCAAGAATCATTAAAGAGATTGAAGTTAAATAATAGAATGTATCATGAAGCAGGGGAATCGCTGCATATAATGTAACGATTCTTCTTTTTTATGCCATTATTAGCAAAAGGATTTTCATTCCTTTTTATCGAAACATACATACTAGGAGATTTGGAGCGGGAGGGACGAGTTGTTGGAAAAAGAGGAGCATTCATTATTTGATCAGCCGATTATTGCCTTCGGTTTACCCATACTCATCATGCTTTTCGGCGTTTTTCTGCTTGTGGAAGCCCATAACTCCGGAAAGCTCAAATACATACCCGTCGTGTTCATTCTGCTTGGGCTGTCAGAAATCATTAGGGCCGTCATGAGACGCCACTACCGTCCTACGAAAAGAAAGCGTGCTGAAATCAACCAGAAAAGTGGACATGTCGCCTATATCCTGATGGCCACAAGCGTGGTTTTTTCTGTGCTTCTGTTGATCATGGAAAAGATATCGGTGGAAATGGTCCTATATGTACAGCTTTCCATGGCGATTGTAGTGTACCCGCTGTTGAAGCTGATTCTTCTTGTTCGGCATTTTGACTGAAAAAAAGAAATCCATTATGTCTGTGGGATGACTAATGGGTTTCCTTTTGTGGAAAGGGAGGCATCCTTTATTTTTTCAATTCTTTCAATGAATAAAAGGTGCCCCGCCAGACGATTCCACCCCGTATGGCTGTCAGAATCGTAGCTCTGATAATACTGTATATGAATAGGATTGCTGTGATTGGGAGGGCGATAAAGTACTTGTTGGCGCCTCTCGTCATTTTATCAGCAGTCTGGTTATAGGAAAGAAACAACAATATAATGCTAATTGCGTATAAAACTCTTGTAGAACCAATTGTCAAGAACAAGGCCAGATACGGCCAAATCTGTGATGCAAAAAGTCCGGTAATGGCGACCATGACCATCAAGTAGCTATAGAATAGGCCAGCAAATGTATTCTTTTCAAGTCCAATTAATGCGGACTTCAAGGAAGGGTACCATTCCACGGACAGGTTCTTCTGTGCCAACACAAGGTGCTGTCTTTTACCTGCCAGCTTTACCTTTTGTCCAAGAATAAGGTCATCATCCGGCCGCATTTTCAACTGTTCATGTGTACCTGCATGAAGATAGGCTTCACGAGTCAGGAGGTTGAAAGCACCGATTCCGATAGCCGTTTTACTTTTTTGATCATTGGATTTCCATGGCCTCTTGAAATAGGAAAAACCGAAAAGGAAAAAGGAGACAAAAGCGTTTGTCCAAAAGCCTTTCCCTTTAAGATTTGGAGCCATCGTCAAATGATCAAGCTTTTCTTGATACAGATATGAAAGCGCTTTGGCAATCGTATCCTTTTCATAATAGATATCCGCATCGGTAAAAAGGATGAGCTCTCCTTTGCTTGCTGAAAATCCCTGCTGAAGGGCGTGATTCTTACCAAGCCAGCCTGAAGGAAGAGAGGAAAGGTGGATCACATTCATTCTCGGTTCCGTTTCTGCTATCTGATCCAGTATGACTCCTGTTAGATCTGTTGAACGGTCATTGACGACTATCCATTCAATGTGGGGGTATGACTGTGAGAACTGGGACTGAAGACTGCCCTTAATATGTTCCTGCTCATTTCTTGCAGCAACAATGATGGAGAGCAGAGGACCATTTTTGACCGTTTTTTGGTTTATTGGAATCTGTTCCAGCTTGGTTATTTTTTTCATGCCTTTGGCCGCATCAATCCATACAACGAACCAGAATATGCAGGTGAAAGCCGCTAAGTAGATCATCCATTCACGCCCCCTTGTATACCAATCATAACAAATGAAGGAGGTGAGGAACAAAATATCAGGGTCACGATACTTCATTCTTGATCAATTTAAAAATGGGAACACCTGATGTAAACAGGACATTCCCCTTTTATATATCGCTAAAAATATATTCAAAAAAGTAAACTTAATCTCAAGAATAAACGCTGGCACACGTTCCTGGTTTTGGTTCATAAAAACAATGTAGTTTAAATTGACCAGTAAAAGGTTGATCATACCATGTTGGAGGACATGGTGCATAGGGATTAAAATACCAAAGTGCAAATTTTGCTGGATGCTGTCTCCAAGAGTCCAAATTCTTTTTTGCTAATCTTTTTTCAACCCCTCTCGCTCTGTTATAAAATACATTACCCTTTTGAACAGCTTCAAAAGAATAATTCCCTCCTTGTACATGAAAAATTACTTGTGGAATGGTTCTGATAGTTTTAAAGTCTAAACAATCAGCTACTGCACGATTAACAATTACATTTCCAACATACAACATTCCTTGCTTTCCTTCGCCTTCTGCTTCCGCACGCATCATTCTTGCCATTAAAGCCACGTCTGAATCGGTATATTTTACTCTTGCCATTTATCTCACCCCACCCATATTGTATGAAAAAAGCCTAAATTGATGTCACATTATAAAAGTGTTTTTACAATATATGCATCCAAACGGAACCGGTTAAAATAGAAACCTTATATAATGAATTGTATGCAATAAGAATTTTTTGACAATTAACGTATAATGTATAGTACAATATTCATAAAAATGGATGGATATTTCTAATGGAGGGGAATTATGGAATTAAAAAAAGAAGCCTTAAGACTGATGGCAGCCGTCCTGATTGCCATTGTGTTTTTAATTTTAATGGTGTTCTTTCCCAGAACCCAGGAAGTAATGGTATATGGATCTGCTGGGACGTTGGACTTCGGATATAGACTGGACACCAACCAGTATAAAGCGGACATCATTCAATATTTTCAACAAATTTGGAAGGAGAGAAGCTTGGGTGGGACGATGTTTCAAACGGTTAGTGTGGAAGAGGAAATTGCACGCTACTATCCTAAAAGTCTCCTTATAATAGGTATCTCCTTTCTATTAAGCATAGGTTTGGGAGTATGGAAGGGGATATTCGATTACCGGTACATGAATACGAAAAAAAATCTTCTGGGGAATGGTACTACATGGGCGTTCCAATCCATTCCTGATTTCTTTGTTGTGTTCGTATTCTTTTGTATATCCTTTTATTTTCTTCCGCATGAAAGAATTTTCAGCAATAGCAACTGGTACAGCTTTCTGGCACCCGCAATTCTTGTTTCCATCTACCCGACCATGTATGTGGCAAGGCTGACCTGTGTATCCTTGCTTAACCAGGATGGACAAGATTACATTCGGACCGCATTTTCAAAAGGGTACAAAACCAAACAGGTCATCTATAAACATATACTTAAAAATAGTTCCATAGATTTGGTGGGCAATCTGCCTACTATCATGATCGTCATCATCTCCAATCTTTTGATGGTGGAGTACCTCACAGGTTTTGAAGGAGCGGCAAACCGGCTATTTGTAGCCATGGGAGGCAGGCAGATTTCCGGCTTTACAGCTCCTATAGAAGCAGAGCTTGTTCTTGGACTGGCTTTCTGTTTTATGATCACGGTCCTAACTGTACATATTCTGAAACTGGCATTATTAGCAAAACTGGTTAAAAAGGGGTGAGGGGTACGATGCTACATAATAGATATTTAATCATAGGTACATTTTTATTGTTTATTTTACTTCTCATGGCAGTGGCCGGCCCTTTTATTCCTTATGTCAAGGAAGGTATTGAAGGCTCTAGGGTGCTTTTCCCTGAGCGCGGTGTGATTGAGACTGCACCATTCCCGCCATCTGCAGATTTTCCAACCGGTTCGGACCGTGAAGGCAGAAATCTTATCAGTGTGCTTGTTATGGGGGCAAAGGACACGCTGGTTGTCATCTTCTGCATCGCCTTTATCCGATACACCTTTGGAATATTACTAGGAACGATCGCTTCTTTCAGAGGGAAGTTCCTCTCAAATCTCCTGAATATTTGGGACCAGACATTTTCAAGCCTGCCGGTCATTTTTTTCACGATCCTGTTTCTCAATCTTCCTTTTTTGATATTTTTAGAAACAAGATTCTGGATAGTGATTACCAGTATTGCATTGGTGGAGGTTGGAAGGGTGGGAGTGCTGATCAGGGACCAGCTCATGCAGATAAAAGGAACTCCATATGTGGAGGCGGGCATAGTAGTTGGGCTCACGCCTATTGGCTTGGCGAAAAACTATTACCTTCCTAATCTGCTGCCGACACTTATCGTCAACTTCTGTTTTGATGTGGGCAGGGTTGCCTTGATTATCGGTCAGCTTGGGATTTTCTCGATATTCGTGACCCAGGAATTCGTTCAACTTGGATATGGCTCAGGAGAAATCAGGAATACAAGCTTCAATTGGCCAACCATTCTGGGAGAAGCAAGAAAGGACATCTACACAGCGATCTGGATTCCCATAAATGCCGCAGTAGCTATCATGTTTGTTGTGTTTACTTTCAACATCCTGGGTGAAGGACTGAGAAAATATTTCCATCGACTGGGTGCATAATATTAAATCTGCGTTCCCATTGGAATGTAAAAGGAGGATTGTAAATGGGGCATATCAGGGTAAGAGCGGCATCCATCATAATAAAAAATGATGCGATTTTAATGGTTGAATTTGATGATGAAAACGGTCTGCACTATAACTTACCTGGTGGCGGCGTTGAGCAGGGGGAATCGGTGAGGGATGCAGTAATTCGCGAGGCAAAGGAAGAGGCGGATGTTGATGTGGAGGTAGGGCCGTTGGCATTTGTCTATGAATATGTGCCTCTACGAGATAATTTCAAGTACGGGGAAAGATATAATCTGACCCTGTTTTTCGAATGTCAACTATTAAAAGGCACCATTGCAAAAATGCCTGAAAAAGGGGATGACCATCAAACCGGCGTCAGATGGGTCCCATTTGAGAACTTGGATGGAATTGTTCTTTATCCAAAAATGAAAAAACAGCTGGTAGAATTTGTGAAATCGAGAAATATGGAGTTTATTGAAGAAAGCCAGTTAGATCAATGAAGTTCACAAAGTATTCTCCTAGTATACACTCATGTTATTGAATGATTTCCTTCTATAGAGTAAGTATTAGAAAAGGAAAGGATCTTAAGCAGTTTTTTTGCATCTGGTTGAAATGTCTGAAATAATGGCTAATAAGTCTTGCAAGGAGTGTGATAGGGATGAGAATACTAGTAGTTGGTGCAAATGGACAGATAGGATCCAAGCTGGTAAGTATGCTTCAAGAGGATGATAGATATACCCCTGTTGCGATGGTTAGAAAAGAGGAGCAGTCGGAGAAATTCCAAAGTGAAGGCATTGACACCGTTCTTGCCGATCTGGAAGGGCCGGTTAAGGATCTCGAAAATGCAGTGAAAGGGAATGATGCCATCATATTCACCGCAGGATCGGGCGGCAGTACAGGACTCGACAAAACCTTGCTAATAGACCTTGATGGGGCAGTGAAGGTGATGGAGGCCGCAGAAAATACACATGTTAACCGGTTTATCCTCGTAAGTGCCCTGCAGGCCCACAATCGGAAAAACTGGAACGAAGAATTAAAACCATATTATGTGGCAAAGCATTATGCGGACAAAATGCTTGAAGCGAGCAATCTGGATTATACAATCGTCCGACCTGGAGGGCTTTTGAATGAACCGGGTACCGATAATATACAACTGGGATTGAACCTTGAAAGAGGCTCCATTCCACGTGAAGATGTTGCAAGGACGTTATTGGAGGTCATATCGGCTCAAAATAGCTATCGTAAAGCTTTCGATGTCATCTCAGGTGAAGTTGCCATTGAAAAAGCTGTAAAAGAAATTAATTAGAAATTTTTTGAAACCAAAGCCCCTATTCATTCGTTTAAGTAATAGACAGATGAATAGGGGTTTTTGTATGAAAAAGAAAAAATGGATAAAGTGGCTATTACCATTTGGCATTATTTTAGCCCTGTATATTTTGATTGTTCACATCTTCATCTATCAGGCTGCAAAAGAACAGCCTCCAAGCGACCTTGATTATTTGATTGTACTTGGTGCGAGGGTGAGAGGGGAACAAATGACATTGGCATTACGTTATAGAGTGGAAGCGGCTCTAAAATACCTCGAAGAAAATCCCGACACGAAGGTCATTGTCTCCGGCGGACAGGGACCAGGAGAAGATATCACAGAGGCCGAAGCAATGGAGCGATTTCTTCTGAAGAAGGGTGTAAGTCAGGAGCGGATCATCAAAGAGGGTCTTTCCACGACCACCTATGAAAACCTGAGTTATTCCAAGCAGTTTATGGAGGAAGGTTCTTCTGTTGCTATAGTAAGCAACGACTTCCATCTATTCAGGGCATCCATTATAGCCGAGCGCCTAGGTTTCCATGAGGTATATACACTTCCTGGGAAAACCCCGAAAATAGCTATTTTCAAGCTTTGGACACGGGAGTATTTTGCAGTTGCGAAGACATGGTTGGTGGATCGATAGAAGGGTGGAGTTGGGATCAGTATGATTAAATTGCTTGAGAGTTTCATGGAAAGAACTTTATCAGGTTTCGGCAATGCGAACTTGAAGGGAAATGCTGGGGAGAGAGAGGATTGTAGCAAATAGGCTGCAAAAATTAGATCCACAGCAATATGCCGTGTTTAATGATGTGCTTTTGAAAATGGAAGACGGAAAATCGTCTCAGGTGGATCATGTTGTATTATCTAGATTCGGAATAGTTGTCATAGAAACGAAAAATTATAAAGGCTGGATATATGGCAATGAGAACAGTGCATTTTGGACTCAGGTAAACTATCAAAGGAAAGACAAATTCTATAATCCTATTTGGCAGAATAAGGGGCATATAAAAGCATTACAGGAATTGTTGGGAGAAAGAGATTCACAGAAATTCCTTTCCATTATCAGTTTTACTGAACGAGCAAACCTAAAGAAAATAGATGCTAGATCAGTTACGGTGAGGATTTTATATTCCTCCCAAGTGTTGAATGAAATAGAAGCTATGAAAGAAGAAAAACTGACAAAAGCAGAGGTATTCCGCTATAGTCAGTTATTGGTGGGCAAACAATTGATGGGTAAAGAGAAAAGGGTCGAGCATGTGGAATCTGTTAAATCAAGAATCGATGAAAGCAATGCCCGGGTTTCAAAAAACATTTGCCCTAAATGTGGTTCTGCACTAAAGGAAAGAAACGGGAAGTATGGCAGGTTTCTGGGCTGCAGCGGGTACCCTTCTTGCCGATTCATACATAAAAACTAGTAGAATAGACATCAGGAGCTGTCACCTGATGTTTTTTTGGGTCTTTGCCTGATTTGCTTTATAATAGTCTTTATCAAATACGAAGAGGTGAAGCAATGGAGTATCTTCTTTCGCAGATCATTTTCAGTTTTATTGCTTCGACCGGTTTCGGAGTAATCTTTAATGCACCTAGAAATTCCTTGATTCATTGCGGGTTTGTAGGAATGGTCGGGTGGATTTCTTACATACTTTTAGCAGATTACGGAGTGGATCCTGTTATCGCTTCTTTTGTAGGGGCTTTTGCCGTTGCTTTGGTAGGCCATATCATGGCGAAAAGATTCCGGATGCCCATGATCATTTTCAGCGTGGCAGGCATCATCCCACTAGTCCCAGGAGGATTGGCTTATAATGCGATGCGACAAGTGGCGGAAAATGACTATCTTGCTTCGATTCCACTCGCTGCAAAAGCATTTATGATCTCAGGTGCAATTGCCATGGGGCTAGTGTTTGCCGAGGTTATTGTGCAAATTGTAATAAAGGCATTCAGAAAACCAAGTGTGCCTGCTGGTAATGAGGTGGGAAAATGAAAGAAATGGATGGATATAACGAAGAAAAGATACTGAAGGTATGCCTTCTAGCAGGCAGAATCATGATGGAAAGCGGCGCAGAGACATACAGGGTGGAAGATACGATGACACGTATTGCTGCAGCGTATGGCATAACTGAAGCACATAGCTTTGTTACTCCTACTGGAATAATCGTTTCCTTACAGGGGGTAAGCCCGACTCAACTGGTGAGAATCAGTAACCGGACCACAGATTTGGAAAAGGTGGCTAGAGTAAATGGAATATCGAGACAGATAGCTGGTGGAAGCCTGGACGTGGAAGAAGCTTATGATTTGTTGAAAGAATTGGAATCCGCACAGCTGTTTTTTTCGAATTGGCTTCAAATAGCGGCTGCTTCAATCGTAAGTGCATCTTTTCTTATCATGTTCAAAGGTATCTGGACAGATTTTTTTCCCGCTTTGCTTATTGGTGGAGTAGGCTACACCAGCTTATTGATCATTCAGCATTATACAAAGGTCAAATTCTTCGCAGAGTTTATTTCCTCCTTGATCATTGGACTCCTGGCGTTTCAGCTGGTCACCATTGGTGTGGGGCAAGAACTCGATAAAATCATCATAGCCTCCGTCATGCCACTTGTTCCCGGTCTACTTATCACCAATGCAGTCCGTGACCTGATGGTGGGTCACTTTGTATCAGGCCTTTCGAAGGGAGCGGAAGCATTTCTTACCGCGTTTGCGATTGGTGCGGGAGTGGCGGTTGTGTTTTTGTGAGAGGTTGTTTGGAAGGAAGCGGGAGTGCTTCCTTCTTTTGATGCGTTTTTTAATTGCTGAGTGGTGCGGAAGTTGTTGATATTTGTAAACGGCTGATAAGGCCACAATTTTGGCCGATATATGAAAAAAACAGCTAAGGAGGACTTTCCATGAAATATGAAGAAATAATCCTGTAAATCCCGGAAGGAGTGAGCAAATGATAAAAAAAGCAAGGAAAAATCAGTAAAATTACAAACGTTTGAGTCTGGATTAAAGAGAGCACCCGAAGTTCCCCAGATACGCCCATATTGTAGCGGAACCTGGTAAACAAACAGCAGGCTTCCATGGTGAAAATGCTTTAGACTACTATTTAACCTTTCTCCCACATGAAAACTACCAGGTATTCCACCGACTTCGTTTAAAAGACCACAAAAGCCGTTATTTCCAGATTGAAACTCTCCTGATAACAATATCCCATTGGCTGAGTCTGGAGTCGAAAAATATAACAGGATCATTGGAATTCAATGAAAAAACACATCAGCTTACAAGAGAGACCGATAATGCCAAAGAACCATTAGGTAATCCCATATCACAATTGGAGCGACAAAAAGCTCAACTAGAAAAATTGCTGGAACAAATAATAGGAAAAACGGTTCCTATTATTGGTCAAGTGGTTCTAACCAATAAACAGGCAACCCTTGTTAATATCACTTCATCACTCATGTAAAAAGTGAATTTTATGAACAACCTCCCCAAAAAGATCCATTCCATGAATGAAAATTTCCAAACCAATATTTTATCGAAAAAAGAACTTAAAAAAGTAGCCAGGGCGCTCATTAGCAAACACACTCCTGATACCTTCGATTTGTTGAATTATTACAACATACCGTTAACTGAAATAAAGAAAGGTGTAATCTGTCCGCAATTTTCACGCTATCCCATGATCAGGAGAAGCGCTAACTGGCATTGTATAAACTGTTGCTGCAAATCCAAAACTGCTCATATCGAAGCACTAAGAGACTATGCACTTCTAATAGGGAACACCATTACCAACAAACAAGCTAGAGAGTTTTTGGTGATTACTTCAGATTCAATCGCAAGGAAATTACTCCAATCCATGAACCTCCGCCATATAAGCACAAAAAAAGGAAGGGTTTACTTCTTAGATTAAACAGAACGGAAAATGAACCGACTATTTCACCTAGTCCAAAAATTCCCATGACAAATTAGACGCACATTTTATAAGCGTTTTCACTATTTTACAATAATTTCTTGTTTATCTTTTAGGTGTTTCATATTACTGTAAGGGTATGAAAACTTTACAGAAAGTCCTCATAACTTTGTCGATTGTCGCTATAGTCTTAGGTGGAAATACTGCAGCACTTGCCGCAACTACTCATACGGTTCAGTCCGGTGAAACGATGTGGAAGATTGCAGTTAAGTATCAGGTAGGAGTTTCGGAAGTGATCGAGGCTAATCCTGCGGTTAAAAATCCGAATCTTATCTACCCAGGTCAGAAGCTTAACATTCCAGAAATAGGAGAGGTGAAATCAGTAGAGGAACAGGTTGCAGCTCTAGTGAATCAGGAGCGCAGCAAGCATGGACTTCAGCCTTTGAAGTTGAACTGGGAGTTATCTAGAGTAGCAAGATACAAGTCTCAAGATATGATAGACAAGAATTATTTCAGCCACACATCACCAACATACGGATCTCCGTTTACGATGATTAAGAACTTTGGTATTTCTTACCGAGCAGCAGGAGAAAACATTGCTGCTGGGCAAAAAACACCACAAGAGGTCATGAATGCTTGGATGAACAGTGAAGGACATAGAAAAAATATCCTTTCTAGCCAATACACTGAAATTGGTGTAGGTTATGCGAAAGGCGGCTCTTACGGCCATTACTGGACACAGATGTTTATCTCAAAATAATTGGTCAGCCAGCGAAGCGAATGGAGCTTCGCTGCTTTTTTGTTTTGGAAAAAATTCTATGATTCTTCCAAAATATACTATAAAATAGGATTATCTTATTTGGAAGGGGTGATGACAGGATGGCAAGTTGTTTCAAAAAGCAGGGTCATGCCTTGTCCCACCAACTGTTAATTATCAGTTAGAAGCAAGTGTAAGTCCCCGCATATAACAATAAGGGGCTGTTTTTGATGATGAATTTGAGCACGATGAAAAAGGTTTTGGATACTGTAGGGGAGGATTGGCGCAGTCCTTTAGCTGAGCAGATAATGTGTAATTGGGAATATGATGCTGACGAACTGTACTACTTTCGTGCAAGTGCAAATTTTGTTTTTATTTTTCGAAAAGATGGAAAAGCACATTATTTACGTATTAATGAAACAACTGAGAAACCAGTCAGCCAACTTCAAACAGAACTGAACATTCTTCTCTACCTTAAAGATAGTCCTGTAAAGGTCGCTCAACCATTATTATCTAAGAACCATCAATATATTGAAGTGGTTGATACGGAAGTCGGGGAGTTTTCGGCAATGGTTTTTGAAGGAATTCCCGGGAAACAGATGGAAACAGCGGAATTAAAAAAGGAGCAATTTTTTTTATGGGGAAGGTCACTTGGGATGCTGCATAAAAAATTCAAGATGATTCCCGAGGGGTATATGTCCCAAAGACCCACTTATGTCGATCATCTACAATGGATCGACTCTCATCTTCCAATTGATGATCTACCTGCAAGGGAGGAGATGTTCAGAATAAAAGAATGGACCGGTTCTTTACGGAAAACTCCTGAGAATTTCGGTATCATCCATTTTGATTTTGAAGTTGACAATCTGCGCTGGAATGAGGATTTGATTGGGGCCTTTGACTTTGACGAAAGTGCAGGGTATTGGTATGTGGGAGATATTGTTTTTGCGTTACGAGATGTTCTTGCGAATAAAGAAGATATCAAGAAACCACAAGTGAAAAACTTCATAAGAGGTTATACGACGGTAACCAATCTGGATGAAAATTACGTTCAACAAATCGATGGGTTTCTAAGAATGCATCAACTGTATTCGTATACGAGAATCCTTCGTTCAATCGATATTCTTGAATCAGAAAAGCATCCTGAATGGCTGAGAAACCTTCGGGAGAAATTTGTTAAGAAGTTATCCTACTACCGTTCAATTTTTAGAACGCTTGATGATTTAGGGTAAGTTTTTCTGAATAGTTATATGAAAAAGAGCCGGAGCATGACAGTCCGGCTCTTTTCCTATTGCACCCGAAGTGGTGGTACTTTTAAAAGAATTCAATTCTCTTTCCATACTTATTTATCAATTCGTTATTGTGCTCCTCAGAACCGTCAACATTCCCGCTTTTAAATATAGGAATCTCCATTCCTTTTTTAATAAGAAGTTCAACGGAATTTACAATTATTTGATTCAGGATGGCTGCATTTATGATAGTGGAGCCTGGCCCTATACTATTGGTTGAATTAATATTATGTAATGTTATCAAGGCATCTCCTACAGGGATAAGGTTATCAAGTGCAATATCAGCTGTAGCCGCTAAATGTAAATTGGTAGAATGACGAGAAGAAAGGGAGTGGTAGGCATGAGATGATATTGTCATGACCTTCATTCCTATCTTTTTCCCAAACTGTGCAACATCTATCGGAACAGAATTTCTTCCAGATGTGGAGACAACCAATAAAACATCCTTTGGTTGGAATGGTTGGGAGGGGAGAAAAGTTTTTGCGAACAAGGGATCTTTCTCTAAATCAGAGGAACGTAGAGCGCCCTTATGCAGCATGAGATCATCCACAAATAAAGGTCTGATAGGGACAATTCCACCTGCCCTATAAAATACTTCTTCGGCGATCATGTGGGAGTGGCCGCATCCAAAAACATGCAGAATACCTTCATTTCCAAAGCAGTCAGCAAGGAGAGAGGATGCCTGCTCTATCTCCATACTGTTTTTTTGCTCCACTTTAGTCAGGAGTTGTTGAACAGCTGATAAATAACTCGTATCCATGATACCTCTCCCTTACTATTCGAATCTCTTCATTTTGATGTAGAATTTATATCGGTCTCCCCTATAGTGGGATTTTACTAGTTCTAGAGGAGTCCCGTCTTGTAGAAAAGTATTTCGCTTAATGTATAACATTGGATGATCTTTATTGATTTTTAAAAGTCTGGCATCTTCACTGGAAGCTTGTACGGATTCAATCATCTGATCTGCATGGGCAATTTCAAGGTTCAGCTTCTCTTCGATATAAGCATAGATGGAAGTGTTTACTACTTCTTCCGTTAGTCCTTTTACTAAATTGGCAGAGAGGTAATTTGTCTCAAGTGCCATCGGTTCACCATCAGCCAAACGTATCCTTTTTATCTCATATACAGGTGCATGTTCCTTGATATGAAGTTCATCAGCTATATTAATGGAGGCTGGCACTATTTCAAAATGAATCAATTCACTTGTCGGGTTCATCCCTCGTTTTTTCATATCCTCTGTAAAGGAGGTCAAGCCTTGAAGTGGCTGCTCGATTTTTTTATTTGCTACAAAAGTGCCGCTTCCTTTTTTACGATAGAGAAGCCCTTCGGTCACCAATGAATTAATGGCTTGCCTGACGGTCATCCTGCTTATTCCGTAAGCTTCGGCATATTCTCTCTCTGAAGGTATAGTATCTCCAGGAACAAGATTACCTGAGTTTATTTGATCCTTAATGAAAGATTCTAGCTGGTAATAAAATGGTATGGGGGAACTTTTATCAATCATTTACCCTGTTTATCTCCTTTCAAGCAATAATACTGGAGTTTTGAAGAACCGTATTGTCTGCAATAATTCTAACACAAGGATGCTTTTTTAGGATAGATGCAGGAAAGGAGTCTGTAAGGCTGCCATTCATTAGTTGTTCATAAGCTTTGGCTTTGTTTTTTCCAGAAACTAAAAGTAGTATTTCCTTCGCATTCATAATGGAATCTATACCCATTGTGATAGCGTGAGAGGGAACATCTTCCATCGTTTCAAAAAAACGTGCATTCGCTTTTCTAGTCGATTCTGTAAGTTTTACAACATGAGTTCTGCTGTCAAAACGGGTTCCAGGTTCATTAAAACCAATATGTCCATTTTCTCCTAGACCCAAAATCTGGATATCCATCGGACCTTTGTTATGGAGTTTTTGTTCATAATTTCTGCATTCTTTTTCAAGATCTTCTGCTTTTCCGTTCGGAATATGAGTATTTTCTATACTGACGTTGATATGTTTGAATAAGTTTCTATTCATATATTCGTAATAACTGTTTGAATCATTTTTATCTAAACCAACATATTCATCAAGATTAAAAGTAGTTATACCTTGATAGGAGGTGCCGTTTTCCTTATAGTCTTTTATCAAATATTCGTAGAGTTTTGATGGTGTGCTACCTGTTGCCATTCCTATTACAAGGTTAGGATTTTGTTTAACTTTCTTTATTATTATTTCAGCAGCTACTTGACTTAGGTCGTCATAGGTATTAGCGGTGATTATATCCATTTGGGCCTACTCTCCTTTATAAACTAATTGACCCTTACAAAAGGTCATCTTGACTTCGCAATTTTGATTCATGATTACAATATCAGCATCTTTACCAACTTCGATACTTCCTTTTCTTTCCCAAACATTGAGTCTTTTTGCAGGGGTGGTAGAAGCCATTCTGACGGCTTCTACTAGAGTACAGCCTGTAAATTCTTTCATATTTCTTAATGCTTCATTCATTTTTAGAACACTTCCTGCAAGTGTGCCATTTTCAAGTAGTGCAGTATTGTTTGCCACTGAGACTTTCTGGCCACCCAATTCATATTCTCCATCTTCCAGCCACTTTGCTCTCATGGAATCTGTTATTAAAATAATTCTATCTGCTCCCTTGGCAAGATAGGTTGCTTTTACAACAGTAGGGTGAACGTGAATACCGTCAGCTATCATTTCGACCAACAGGTCATCATGGGCAAGTCCGGCACCTACAACACCCGGTTCACGATGGTGGCTGCCGCGCATCCCGTTGTAAAAATGTGTAACGTGCTCTGCACCTGCTTCCATAGCGTCGAGCATTTCATGATAAACAGCATCAGAATGTCCGATGGATGTGATGACCTTATTTTTCGATAAATGATGGACAAATTCTATTCCGTTTGGCTGCTCGGGTGCCATGGTAACCACTTTAATTTGGTTTCCGGACTCAACCTGCCAGCTTTCAAATAGTTGGATATCTGGATTCACAATATGTTCTAATGGCTGTGCACCTGCGCGCTTTGGGGATATAAATGGACCCTCCAAATGTATTCCAAGTAATTCACTGCCTATTGATTCATTCTTCTCTATTTTTAAATAGTTATTTACTGTGCGTAAAGCTGCTTCAATATCAGACCGCTCTTGCGTAATGGTTGTAGGTAAATAGCTAGTTGTACCTTCCTGGGGCAATGTTGCTGCCATTGTTTTCAATGACTCTTCAGAAGCATCCATCGTGTCAGCTCCGTTTAAACCGTGTATATGGATGTCTATGAAGCCTGGGGCAGCATACAGATCGGAGGAAAATCGAATTTCCTGCAGATTTTCATTATTTTGATAGTGATCCATAGCTCCGATTTCGAAAATTTTTCCTTCTTTAACTTTAATAAATCCAGTTTGTTGAATTGTTTTCTCTTTTATTAGATTGACGGAAAGCAGGGAATAACTATTTAAGAAAGTACTCATGTAAGTCTCCTTTCACGATTATTATATGTTAATTCTAACAGAATAATGTATAGTTGTATATACCACTTTTGCTTTATAGATTGTTTAATATTAGATAATTTAAGTGTTTTCCAGAAATATTGGTATAGACAACTATTTGTAAGATGTGCTAGTATTACTTCGTTGCAAGCACTTACAAAAGATTAAGGAGAATTGATAAAAATGATTGGGTTTTTACAAAAAATCGGAAAGTCACTAATGTTGCCGATTGCTGTGCTTCCCGCTGCAGCAATATTATTAAGAATTGGACAAGAGGACTTATTGGATATTGAGTTTATTGCAAACGCAGGGAACGCAGTATTTGCTAATCTTGCGCTTATATTTGCTATTGGGATAGCGATCGGTTTCGCCAAAGACAATAATGGATCTGCGGCCTTGGCTGCTGCAATTGGTTACCTGGTATTAGTAAGTGGTACCCAAGCAATTAATGAAGAGATTGATATGGCCATACTAGGCGGGATAATATCAGGGGTTGTAGCAGGAGTGCTTTATAACAGGTTTCATGATATTAAAATGCCTGATTGGCTTGGTTTTTTCGCAGGAAGACGTTTTGTTCCTATTATTACCGCTACTGTGATGGTAATCTTAGCGGGAATATTTGGAGTCATTTGGGCTCCAATCCAAGAATTTATTAACAACATCGGTCAATGGATAATAGATGCAGGAGCAGTAGGAGTTGGTATCTTCGGATTCTTGAACCGTCTTCTTATTCCAATAGGTTTGCACCATGTACTCAATAGTTTAGTATGGTTTGTATTTGGAGAATATAATGGTGCAACTGGGGATTTAAATCGATTCTTTGCTGGTGACCCGACAGCTGGTATATTTATGGCCGGTTTCTTCCCTGTCATGATGTTCGGTTTGCCTGCTGCAGCGCTAGCGATGGTTGCAACAGCAAAAAAACATCGCCGTAAAGCTGTATCAGGAATGCTGATTGGTATCGCCTTTACTTCATTTTTAACTGGTATTACAGAGCCGATTGAGTTTACTTTCATGTTCCTGGCTCCGTTTTTATACGTCATACATGCATTATTAACAGCAAGTTCCATGGTTATTGTTTACTTATTGGATATTAAGCATGGTTTCGGCTTCTCTGCCGGTGCCATCGACTTTTTCCTGAATTGGGGGATAGCACAACAGCCGTTGTTACTTTTAATCATCGGTTTAGCTTATGGTGCAGTCTATTTCTTTGTTTTCTATTTTCTTATTAGGACCTTTAATTTAAAAACACCAGGTCGGGAAGATGAAGAGGATATAATAGAAGAAAAAGGAACAGGTGAAGATAAATATTCTGTAATGGCTCGCAATTTTATTGATGATATAGGTGGTAAGGAAAATATTGCTGCTGTTGATTACTGTACAACAAGACTCAGATTGACGATCAAGGATATGAGTAAAGTACAAGAAAATTCATTAAAACAACATGGGGCCAAAGGGGTTATAAAAGTAAATCAAACAAATCTGCAAATAATTGTTGGAACAGATGTCCAATTTGTAGGGGATAAAATGAAAGAATAAGACCAGTCTAGTATGGCTGGTTTTTTTTTATCTATTCAGATTTGAAATGAAATTATATACTAAATAAAAGTAGAAAGCATAGAATACTAGAAAGGTGAATCATCATGGAAAACCTACAATTAGAAATCAGAAATGCAGAGGAAAAAGACCTTCCTGCCATTGTTGCCATTTACAACTCGACCATTGGTAGCAAAATGGTTACAGCGGACACAAATGCAGTTGCAGTGGAGGACAGGCTTGCCTGGTTCCACGATCACAATGAGGTGAACAGACCATTATGGGTGGTTGTAGACAAGGAGAAGAATGAAATATGTGCATGGCTGAGTTTTCAATCCTTTTATGGGAGGCCTGCCTATCAGGCGACAGCTGAAGTCAGCATCTATCTGCATGAAAACACCAGAGGTAAAGGTCTTGGCGCATATCTGCTGAAATACGCATTGGAGGCATGCCCTGGACTTGGGATTGAAAATCTGCTAGGCTTCATTTTTGCTCACAACCTGCCAAGTATCGGCCTGTTCCAAAAATTCGGTTTTGAGAAATGGGGCAATTTACCGAATGTGGCAGAACTCGAAGGAGTAAAAAGGGATTTGGTAATCTTGGGTAGAAAAATATAGGTGTAAAGGTGATGTGAATGAAATTTAAATGGCCATTATTGATCGTTGCGGGTGTATTATTGGTGACAGGTGTGCTTCTCTCTTTTAATGAAAATGTTCGAGGTGCTGTCAAGCTTGCACTTTTGGGAAAGGAAGTTGTGACCATCTCCACTGAAAACGAGACTATGACAGTAATGGCCAGGATGGAAGAAGGGTCGGGTTTTCAGGAGGTCCTTTCCCTCATTGAAACAGATGGCTGGCTTCTGACAGATCAACTGGGCTCCACTTTCGTTTTTACCAGAGGGGATGAGAGCCTCGTTCTGATGTTGAAGATGTGGACAAACCAATATATTGTAGCGGAGATGACAGAAGGGTAGGGGAGATTAGTTGAAACCAGTACCAATGCTCAGGACAGAGCGCTTGCAGTTGCGCAGCTTATCTTTAAAGGATGCTGATATAATATACAGCTATTTTTCAAATCCGGAAATGACAAAATACTATGGGATGGAACCATTCCAATCCAGGTTGGAAGCGGATAAGTTTATCAAAGATTTCCTGGATGATTATAATATGCTATTTCGATGGGGCATTGTGGAGAAAAGCACTAATAAACTAATAGGTACTTGTGGATTCCATGCCATTTCCGAAAAGCACCTCCGGGCAGAGATCGGCTATGAAATAGAGGTGGATCACTGGGGGAAGGGATATGCGACCGAGGCAATCCATGCACTTGTGCATTATGGGTTCGACTCCATGAAGTTTCAGCGAATCGGTGCCAATGTATATCCGGAAAACGTAGGTTCCAGAAAAGTATTGGAAAAAGTGGGTTTCACCCATGAAGGAATGCTTCGCAGCTACCTGTTTCAAGGTGGAAACTTTCATGATGCAAATGTTTTCTCGATTTTGAAAAAGGAAGTGCTGGGGAATAAGGAACAGTAATCCTAGGGTTACTGTTTTTTTCATATATATATTTCGATGGAAATACAAAAGCTAGCGGCCAATAAAGATTGGCCGCTAGTATAAGCCTGAAATCTATCAATCATCCTGAGAAGTCAGAATCAATGGTCCATCCTTCGTGATGGCGATGGTATGTTCATATTGTGCTGAGAGCTTGCCATCGACGGTTCTGGCGGTCCAGCCGTTATCGTCCAACATGGAAAACCATGTTCCGATGTTGACCATGGGCTCAATCGTAATTACCATCCCCTCCTTAAGGCGAATACCCCTGCCTTTTGTTCCATAATGAAAGATTTGTGGCTCCTCATGTATGTTCCTTCCGATACCATGTCCGGTGAAGTCTCGAACAACTGAAAAGTTCCTCTCTTCTACATATTCCTGAATGGCATGCCCGATATCACCAGTCCTATTGCCAGCAATCGCTTGAGAAATGCCTATATAGAGAGCTTCCTTTGTAACACCCAGTAAGTTCTTAGCTTCTGTACTTATTTTTCCTACGGGATAGGACCAGGCAGAGTCTGCCAGCGCCCCATTCAAATTGACCACACAATCAATGCTTACGATATCCCCATCCTTTAGTGGCTCGCTTCGTGGGAATCCGTGACATATTTCATCATTTATGGAAGCGCAGGTTGAATACTTATAGCCTCTGTATCCCTTTTGCTCCGGAGTTGCCCCGTGTGCAACTAGATATTCTTCCACAAATCGATCTATCTCAAGAGTAGTAACCCCAGGTTTTATTTTTTTTCTCAGGAGCTTGTGGCACGAGGCCAGCAGTTTGCCCGCTTCGTGCATCCTTGTAATTTCACGTTCACTTTTAATCGTTATCAACCGGTTTCCTCCTCTCCTTCTTTCATTATAGATAAAAATTATTCCATAGGTTCGAATAATGAATTTGAAAAGAAAAAAGTTTTCTTTTTCTTTAGAATTTACTGTTATTTTTAAAAAGATGATGTATCATTGGAATAATAAACCGACTAGTCGTTTATATATAAGGGGGGGAATGGAAATGCCACCTACAGTTTCCGAAGAGTATAAGGAAAAGAAAAGAAAGATGATTCTCGAAAGTGCCCTGGCATGTTTTGCAGAGAAAGGTTTCCAGGTTGCGACCATTGATGATATTGTGAAACACTCCGGTATGAGTAAAGGAGCCATTTACAATTATTTCAAAAGTAAAGACGAAATTTATATAGAATTAATGAATGTTAATTCCAACCAAAGCTTTAAGGTGCTTCGGGGGAAGCTTGAAAAGCTACCGACTGCCAAGGAAAGACTCGACCATTTTTTTGAAGTGTTCCGCTCACAGGTAAAAGTGAATCCTTTCTGGGAAAATACAAGCAGGGTCCATATCGAATTTTGGCTTAGCTCGGTACGGAATGAGCTGACAAAGGATTTCATGTACAATCGATACCAGATGGTATACAAAAAGATTTTAACGGATATTATTCAATTCGGTGTCGATAAAGGAGAATTCCCAGAAAAGATTGACGTAGATTTTATTGGTAATGTGTTTTGGAGCTCCTTCGATGGAATCTGTTTCTATCAATGTGTGATGGAAAATGATGAGCTCTATGAGAGGCTGGTCAACCAGTTGGAAAGTGTCATCAACTCCATGGTTACATCCTTAGAATAGTTGGATAAAGGGAAAGGAATTTGTCGAAAAGATTAGATTGAACTTTTTGAAAATTCGTGCTTAAATGGAAATAAACTGAGTGGTCGGTTTACTCATGCCTTTTTTTACTCTCAAAATAGACTGTCTGGTCAGTTTTAAACAGAATAAAAAGGCGGGGATTGCCCATGTGGATTATCCGTATAAAAAGCTATCTAATCATTATTGAGTAACGAATAAAGCAGGCGTATGAAGAAATAAAATAGAAAATTAGCGCCTGACTGACAAAAGGGGGAAAAACATTGTTTACCATCAAAAAATTGAGTGAGTGCAAATTGGAAGAAGCGGTTGCTGCATGGAACACCGGCTTTGAAGGCTATTTTTTTGATGCGACAATGGATGTGGATCGTTTTACAACTAGACTTGGGCTTGAAAACCTATCAGCCTCATTATCCATAGTGGCATTCAACCAACAAAAGCCGATTGGGATCCTGTTAAGTGGAGTCAAAACCATCGAAGGGAAAAAAGTGGCCTGGAACGGTGGAACAGGAGTAGCAACCGATTACCGAAGTAAAGGTGTAGGGAAATTATTAATTGATAAGGCTCTGGATATTTATGAAGAAGCAAATGTGGAAGTAAGCACCCTTGAAGCAATAATAGAAAACACAAAGGCCATCAGCTTGTATGAAAAAAAGGGATATAAAATTGTGGACGAAGTGGTGCATGTACGGTGTGAGGAGGTCCCTGAATTTTATGGAGCACTGGACTACCAGGCTGTTTTCACTTCTGCACACGATGTACAGTATCTGCCCATCTATAGGCATGACACCCCATGGCAAAGCCAGTGGTTTTCCATGAGGGAGGGGCAGGCACTGCAGTTGGTGAATAACGATGGGGAAACAGTTGCATACGGGCTTTTCAAAAGAGAGTATGACGGGGACGGAACTCTGAAAGCCGTCACTGTCACACATTGTTATGTAAATGAGGGTAAAGGGAATCCGGAATACTTGATCGATTCCTTATTTTCCTATTTGTTTCCACCTTCCTCTGTCAACTATGTTTGTACCGTGGCATTCTTCGCCATCTCCAATAGAAGGGTGTATCAATTCCTGCTTGATAAGGGATTTACAAGAAGGATAGGCCAGGTCTGGATGAAAAAAGGAATAAAAGAAGGTGTTCAAGGAGGAGTCTAGCGTGGGAGGAATCAGGTCATTATCAAGGGTTGATATTCCTTCCTTTGTAGAGGTTGCCAGGAACGCCTATCCCGGTATGGGAGTGAATACCCCGGAAGATAAACAGAAACTGGTGGAAAGGTTGGAGAAGCAGACAGAATCTGATGCAAAAAATCTTTTTGGGGCATATTCGGGAAATACCCTTGTGGGGGGCATGCTTTTACATGACTTTACCATTAACTTTCTCTCTCATCAAATTGATCTGGGTGGAGTTGGTTTTGTCTGTGTCGATCTGCTTCACAAGAAAGAAAAAATCGCCAAGGAACTTATCACTTATTTTGAACAGTACTATCGAGAGAATGGAACGGCCATTGCTGCTTTATACCCTTTCCGTCCGGATTTCTACAAGAGGATGGGTTACGGCTATGGGAGCAAGATGAATCAATACCGTTTCGCACCGAAAGAATTGCCTAAAGGCCTATCAAAACAGAACATGAGGAAACTTACTGAAGAAAACGTAGTGGAGTTTCATGAATGCTATTCTCGGTTTGCTTTAAAAAACCATGGCATGATTGCCCGGTCCGCGGAAGATATGAAGAAGTTTTTCCAGAATCCCAAGAATAGGATTTTTGGCTTTTGGCAGGAAGATGAATGCAAGGGGTATTGTGTATTTTCTTTTGAAAATAGTAAGTCTGGAAATTTCATCTCCAATCATATCCTAATGAAAGAATTCGTTTGGGAAACACGGGAAGCATTATTGGAGCTTTGCACGTTTTTACACTCGCAGCAGGATCAGATTCACCAGATTATCTGGAATACTCAGCAGGAGGCAATTCATTTCCTGCTGATTGACCCAAGAAACGGCTCCGATAATCTGATGCCACATGTTTATCACGAAAGCAATGCAGCTGGTGTGGGGCTCATGTATAAGGTATTGGATGTTCGTGCATTGTTCGAGCAGACTACTGCAAATTCTTTTGGTTCGGCAAACTTGAATGTCAAATGGTGTGTGACGGATTCTTTTGCGAATCTTACACATGAAGTAATGGTCCACTTCCACGATGGGTATGCGGTTGTAAGGGAAGATAGAGAACCGGACGTTACTGTAAAGCTATCCATCAGTGAATTTTCTTCATTAATCATGGGTTCAATTAGTTTCACAAGTTTATTTCAATTTGGATTGGTACAGCTTTCTGATGAAAAATATCTCAAAGAATTACACCTGATTTTTTCAGCATTACCAAAACCAATGTGTATGACAGGCTTTTAAACGGGAGGGAATTATATGACAGTAGAGCAATTTTTAAAAGAACAGAATGAACAATTTCAGATTCTATTGAAAAAATCATCCTATGCAGGCTGGATGGCACAGACTACAGGGGAGAAAAAGTGGGCAGAGGAAGCAGGAAAAGCATCAAGTGAGTTCAGCCTTTATTACTCAGATGGTGAACGTTTTGAAAAAGTGAAGGAATTACTTTCTAAAGAAGACCTCACTGCAGAGCAGAAGCGCCAATTGGAGCTATTGGAAACGGAAATGAAAGAGAATCAAATGTCCAAGGAGACGATTGAAGAACTTGCTTCCATGTCTTCGGAGCTGAATTATCTATTTAATACGTATATGCCCGAAGTGGATGGCAGGAAGCTTTCAGCTAATGACATCCGTGATATTCTGGTGAACAGCACAAATAATGAAGAACGCGAAAAGGCGTGGAAAGCAAGCAAGGAGGTTGGGGCGGAAGTATCGACCAAACTGCTTGAGCTTGTAAAAAAGCGCAATGAAGCGGCTCGGAGCCTCGGGTATGAAAACTATTATAAGATGGCATTCGCGAATCAGGAGCTGGATTTGGAAGAGATTTTCACCATTTTCACCAATCTTGTGGAGCAGTCGGATGAAACCTTCCGTGCATTAAAAAGTGAACTGGATGCCTCCCTTGCTGAGAAATTCCAGGTGAAAGTATCTGAACTGCGTCCATGGCATTATTCCGATCCATTCTTCCAGGAAGCTCCTGCCAACAAGGAAGCAAACCTTGATCCTTTCTTCAAAGGTAAAAACTTGGAGACACTTACAGCTGAAACATTCAATTCGATGGATATGCCAATTGAGGGACTTTATGCGTCCTCAGACTTGAATCCTCGTGATGGGAAAAATCCAACTGCGTTCTGCATGGATATGGACCGTGAAGGGGACATCCGGGTATTATGCAATAATGTGGATAATACATATTGGATGGGAACGATGCTTCATGAATTCGGGCATGCCGCCTACAATAAATATACCAATCGTGATTTGCCGGCATTGCTTCGAAGTCCTGCACACATCCTGACAACCGAAGCTATTGCAATGCTCTTTGGTAAGATGACGGAGAACCGCGAATGGCTATCGAAGTTTTTGAAGCTGGATGATGCTACTTTGGATAAATTAGCTCCGAGTCTAGAAAAGCATGAACAATTAAAAATGCTTATTTCTGCAAGGTGGATCATCACTTTCGTATTCTTTGAGAGAGCGCTTTATGAAAATCCGGATCAGGACTTAAATGCATTATGGTGGGAAACGGTGGAAAAGATTCAGCTTGTCAATCCTCCAGAAAATAGCAGTAACCCTGATTGGGCAGCAAAGATTCACTTTACATTGGCACCGGTCTACTATCAGAATTACTTGCTTGGGGAGCTTACTTCCGCTCAGCTTCATCAATATATATTAACCAATATTTCGGATGAGTTCTTCACTCCGCAAGTTGGAGCCTATATCCGTGATGAATTCCTTGCGCCTGGCAGCTCCCATCATTGGAACAAGAAAATAGAAATGGTAACAGGAGAACCATTAAATCCGGCATTTTTTGTGAAGGCTTATTGTGAAAAAACACCTGTTAAAAAATAGATTAATAATGGAGAAGAAAACCAAATTCATCATTGGTTTTCTTTTTTTTTTGCATTAATATTATATTACATTTTTTACAAATGTGAAATTTACTATGAAAATAGTCATGTTTTACGTTAAACTATCCAATATGGAGTTTTTTCGAGTTTTTTTGACAAATAATAATGAAGAATACTAGACTTCTATAAGAAAGGTATGTCTTTTCATGATAAATAAATGTATAAATATAATGCTTATAGGCATTGTGCTAGTTTTAGGCTTTCCTATTCAACATACAAATGCGAAACAAAATATAGAACTATTTAGTGAATCTGCCATACTGATAGACATGGAAACTGGAGATGTTCTCTATGAGAAAGACAGAGACAGAATCATGTATCCGGCAAGTATCACCAAGATTGTGACGGCTATTATCGCCATAGAGGAAGGGAATCTGGAGGATATTGTAACAGTCAGTGAGAAGGCACGTAATCAGGATGGCTCGAGAGTTTATCTCTTGGAGGGTGAAAAGGTTACACTTCATAAACTCGTACAAGGTCTATTGATCAATTCAGGGAATGATGCAGGAACTGCCATAGCAGAGCATTTGAACGGCAGTGAAAAAGAGTTTGCCAAACGAATGACAGAGTTTGTGGAAAAAGAAATAGGTACTGAAAATACTACTTTCAAAAATCCTCATGGACTTTTTGATCCAGAACATGTCACGACAGCAGAGGATATGGGGAAAATTGCCCAATATGCCATGAAAAACGAAACGTTCCGCGAAATTGTAGGAACGAAAGAAATGGAGTGGATTGGCGAAGGCTGGGAAACTACCCTATACAACCATCATCGACTGTTATGGGATTATGAAGGTACAACCGGAGTGAAAAATGGATATGTGCCAGAATCAGGCCATACACTAGTCACAACCGCTGAGCGTAATGGAAAGGAACTGCTTGTGGTTACATTAAAAGCAGCTTCAAAATACTATTCCTATAAGGACACAATGAACCTCCTGGATTATGGATTTCACAATTTTGAAACGGTCAAAGTGCAAAAAGGTAAGATAATCAGTGATGCTGCCGGGAGAGAATTTATGCTGGCAAAGGATATACATGTTTCCAAACAGGCTGATGAAGTAATCAGGTTTGAAGTGAATGCTGCAGACCAGCTTATAGTGAAAACAGGTGAGCGGGAAAATATTAAAGAAGATGTAATTGTGGAGCATGTGAAGAATGAAATAAGTCCATTGGCGTCTACAGAAAAGCATGACAACACTGCAGCTTCCTCCCAGCCTGAAAACCAAAAAACCAGCTTCTTTTCTGTGGGCATTTTTTTAGTCATCCTTTTTGTCTTTTTATGGCTACTTGGCTGGAATCAAAAGCGCCGCAGAAGAAAAAGGAATCAGGGAAGATTTTCCGAATCCGTAAGCTATGCAAGAAGAAGTAAATACTATCATTAAATCCCAAAGGGACAGGAAAAGTCATATTTTCCTGCCCTTTTCCTTATTAGGAATATATGAGGGAGTATCCGTTTGTAAATTTCAATAATTGGGTAAGGAAAGTAATATTTGGATTCGTACCCATTCCATGTATATAATATGAATATGTAATTTAGAGGAGGTTTTCAAAATGGCAAGAGTAGAAGCAACGCTTAAACAGGAACTTATCGACTTACTTCAGGGTGAAAAAATTATATCGTTGATCACGACGGATAAGAAAACGAAGAAACCGAACCTGAGTATTGTTTCTTGGCTGGTCGCCCATCAGGATGGAAAGACCATTAAATTTGCATTGGGACATAAAGCCGAAAGTGCTTTTAACATTGATGAGAATCCTGATCTGTTATTGGGAGTAGTTGGAGCAGGAAGCTGCTATTCCATTAGCGGAAAAGGGACTGTATCTGATGTAATTGATAAAACAATGAAATATCGCATTGTCACTGTGGATGTGGAGTCTGTGGAAGATGTCATCTTCTATGGTGGACAAATCACGCAAGAGCCGGATTATGTAAAAACATATGATGCAGAGCTAGCTAAGAAATTAGATGAAGAAGTATATGAAATGTTGAAGAACTAGTTGTAGAAGGGACGTACCTTAATTGGTACGTCCCATTTTTTGTGCGGTCGAAAATTAACAAAAGCTTCTAATAATTCCCTCATTAATGATAAAATAAAGCATAGTAAAACTTGACTATATGAAGACATTGTAGAGGAGTGTTAGTTGGAATGGACATCGTTTTCACCGACCGAGTAAATCGAATTCTGAAATTGGCAACGGATAAAGTGGAGGACCAACAAGTTCTTACTCCATTTCACTTGTTTCTCGCTATGTGTGAAGAGAATAGCGGAGTATGTGAAGAATTATCCTCCTATTTAGTAAAAGGGTATGGATATCGTTTTTTGCAAGAGTTTTCTAAAAGGCTTAAACCTTTTCACTCATCTCCTATAACTCTACCGCTTTGTACAGTACCTGTCTCTCCTGAAGTGGAGAGTGTATTCAAATATGCGACAGGCAGGATGCGGCGATACAATCAGACCCGATTGAATGAAGGACATCTTATGCAGGCTCTACTTAAATTGGATCCCACTATCCACTCGATTCTAACCGAAAAGGATAGAGCTTTCGTGGAAAAAGCAGTCTGCGCATCTCGGGATTTACTGGTAGCTATGGATGACTACCAGGTGCCGAACAGTGTCGGGACATCAACCTTCATTAGAAGAGCAAACAGTACAGACCAAGCAGGTTTAATGGAGTTGGTGGAGAAGCAGTTTGGTTCAGGATGGATAGAGTCCATTAAAAATGGGTTTCAAAAAAATGAAATATCCATCTTTCTAGCTTTAGAGAAAGATAGAATTGTAGGATTTGCATGCTATGAGTCCTTTGAAAATAAAAAAGGAACCTTTGGACCAATGGGGGTTGTTGAGGGTGAGAGAAGCAAGGGACTTGGAGCACAATTGCTGCAGCATTGCTTGTCTGAGTTGAAGAAAATGAATTATCGATACGCCGTGATTGAGGGAGCCGGACCCATAGAGTTTTATGAAAAAGAGTGTCGTGCAGTCTTAATTCCAATCTATGAAACTTATAGAAACAATGGGTAGTATAAAATATTTCTGAGGGGACGAATGAATGTGGAGGCGCCAAAGAACATCCTAAAGGTTTGGAGAAAATTTGATGGTGTGGGAATGGATACCATCACCAAAGCCTATTTTTATGATAAGAGGGACAAGAAGCAGCGGTCTGTCATGGAAATGAAGGAGCATTATGAAAGATTTGGAGCAAGTGGAAACTGCTTTGATTTGGCAATCTGGCTCCTTGCTGAATTGAAGGAGGCTGGCATTGAGGCATATCCAATCGGTCATGATTTTTTTGATGAGAAGGCACATATAGCTGTGATTGCATTAGGAGAAAATGGTGAAAAGTACTATTGCGATCTTGGCGACCAATGGATCCAACCCATCCTTGTAGAGAGAAATCATGATAGATTTAGCGAAGAGAGGTTGGAGGGCTTTTTTCCAGGGGCATGTGTAAAAGTTGAAGCGGAAAAAGGGGAATTCACTATATCTTATATAAGAAATAATGGTAAAATTTCCAAACAGATATTTCCTTTAACGCCATATACCATTGAAGATTTACACATGGCAGGTGAATTGTCCCAAGCTAGGATCTGGAAAGCCTTATGTGAAAAAAGGGTTAGAAGGAAAGGGACCGATGAAATTACCCACTGGGAATTTTATAACTGGAAAAGCTTTGAAAGCAGTCTTTCCGGACTGAAGGTCGAGCAAGCGCTCTCTTCAAAAGAGGAATGGGCGGAGCGGATAGCCTTGAATATGGGGATGGATCTAGATTTTGTAAAAGAAGCACTTTCCAAGTTTGAGTAGGTAAATAGAATGTAACTAATACATATTACAAAAGTGACCATTCCTAACAGCTTTGTCCTACAAACTGAAAAGGGCTCTCTATAGTAAGCATCATTATCACCTCACATGTTATCTATTTCTATCTTAATAAACACGTGGTTATCCTTTAATAATAAATTCAGAGAACTCAGTTGATTGGAGTGGAAGGCACGGAGACTCCGGCGGGTGTTGCGTTTAGTGGAGACCCCACAGGCGCAGCCGAGGAGGCTCTCGGAAGCCCCGCGTAAAGCGCAGTGCCTGGAACGGAAATCAACGGGCTATATTATACAAGTACACAAAAACGGTAGACACCGCGTATTACCTCGACGTTGTCTACCGATTGAAAGAGCCTTATTAAAAGGTTCTTTTGCACTATAATAATAGGGTAATAAAAGTCTATTCATACAAATGGCATGCAACAAAATGTGCTGGCTTGACCTCCTGCCATTTGGGCTTCTCCACTCTGCATGTTTCCATGGCTTGCGGACATCTTGTATGGAACACACAGCCGGAAGGAGGATTCATCGGACTTGGGACATCTCCTGCCAGTACAATTCTTTCACGTCTTCCATTGGGTGAAGGAGTCGGTACTGCTGATAACAAAGCTTGTGTATAGGGATGCAATGGCTCTTTGCATAGCTCATCGCTATCTGCAAGCTCGACCATCTGACCCAGATACATAACAAGAATTCGGTCTGATATGTAGCGCACCATGGAGAGGTCATGAGCTATGAATAAATAGGTTAAATTAAATCGATCCTGTAATTCTTTTAGTAGATTGACGACCTGAGCCTGGATGGATACATCAAGAGCGGAAATAGGCTCGTCACATACAATGAATTTTGGTTGAAGGGCAAGTGCTCTTGCTATTCCGATACGCTGTCTTTGTCCTCCAGAAAATTCATGTGGAAACCTTTGCATGTGATCCTCGTTCAATCCTACAAGTCTCAGTAATTCTTTGATCCGATCCTTTCTTTCCTTGCCTTTCAATGTTTGATGGATATCAAGTGGTTCACCAATAATCGCTTCAATGGTCATCCTTGGATTGAGGGATGCATAAGGATCCTGGAATATGATTTGTACATCTTTACGTAACGCCTTCATTTCCCTCGGTGATAAAGAGAAGATATTCTTTCCTTCAAAAAGAACTTCCCCTGCAGTAGCCTCAAGTAATCGAATCGCTGTTTTACCGATGGTCGACTTCCCACAGCCGCTTTCCCCTACAAGACCCACAGTTTCCCCCTGGTGGATGGTGAGATCTACCCCATCCACCGCTTTGACGGTTCCGCCACTGATAGAAAAGTATTTTTGTAAATTCTTAATCTCTACTAAAGCATTGCTTCCTGCCATTCTCCGACCTCCTAGCTTTCCTGGTACATACGTTTGGCAATAGGGTGGTGTAACCAGCATCTGGCCAGTTGTTTGTTTTCTATTTCCAAAAGTTCCGGTGTCTCTGATTGACATATTTTCATGGCATAAGGACAACGGGCGAAGAATGCACACCCTTTTGGTGGATCCAAAAGGTCAGGAGGAGTCCCGGGTATCGGCTCCAAGGTTTGCTTTCTGTCCCGATCGATCCTTGGTATCGTTTTCAAGAGGCCTTGTGTATAAGGGTGAAGGGGATTGTTGAAAATATCCTTCACTTTCCCTGTTTCCACCACTTGTCCTGCATACATGACAACTACACGTTCACATGTTTCTGCAACAACTCCAAGGTCATGAGTAATTAGAACAAGGGAGGTCCCCAGCTTCTGCTGCAATTCTTTCAATAGCTCCAGTATTTGAGCTTGAATCGTAACATCCAACGCAGTGGTGGGTTCATCGGCAAGTAAAAGCTTGGGTTGGCAGGCTAGGGCTATTGCAATCATGGCACGCTGCCTCATTCCACCTGAAAATTCATGAGGATACTGTCTGACCCTTCTCTCCGGTTCCGGTATACCTACCATCCTCAACAGTTCAACAGCCTGTACTTCTGCTTTTTTGGATGAGATTTTGTTATGCTTCATCAGCCCTTCAGCTATCTGCTCCCCGATTTTCATGGTAGGATTCAAGGAAGTCATTGGATCCTGGAAAATCATACTCATCTCTTTTCCCCTGAATAATTGCATTTTTCTCTCAGGTAAATCTAGCAGGTTAGAGGAAGCAAAGGTTATGTTGCCTTCCTTAATATCGGTAATACCAGGGGGGAGCAGCCGCATAATCGCTTTGGCTGTCACACTTTTCCCACAGCCCGATTCACCTACTATCGCTACCGCTTCCCCTTCCTTTACAGTAAAGGAAACGCCTCTTACGGCTTGAACCTCTCCAGCGTATGTGTGAAAGGATACGTGTAAATTTTCCACCTCTAATAGGTTTGCCAAAAAAGATTCCTCCTTTATTTTCGTAAGCGAGGATCTAGCGCGTCCCGTAGACCATCTCCGAATACATTAAAAGCAAACATGGTTAAAGATATGAGGATGGCAGGGACAAGAAGCTGATAAAAATTACCTATCAGAATGCTTCCCAGTGCATCACTTGCCATTGTACCCCAGCTTGCTTTTGGTGCAGGAATACCTAAACCAAGAAAGCTGAGTGTAGCTTCAGCAAAAATGGCAGTAGGGACAGTTAATGTCATGTTGACCAATATAGGTCCCAAAGTATTAGGTATCATATGCTTTCGCAATTTCCATCCTGTTGTTGCTCCCATGGCGTTTGCAGCTTGGACGAATTCATATTCCTTCAGTTGCAGCATCTGACCCCTTACAAGCCGGGCCATCGGTATCCATCCAGTAATAGTTAAAGCGATGATGATGGATAGAAGACCCCGGTCCAAGACGACCATCATGAGAATCGCCATCAATAAAAAGGGAATTGCATAAAGGACTTCAGCTACCCTCATCATGATGTTGTCCATTTTGCCACCCTTCAAGGCGGATATCCCACCGTATAATACCCCAAATACAAAGTCGATAAGGGCAGCCATCAATCCGATAAGCAGGGAATAGCGTGCTCCGTACCACGCTCTTGTAAATAGATCACGTCCAGAAGAATCGGTGCCAAACCAATGCTCACTGTTAGGGCGGAGATTCTTTTTGGTGAAATCCTGTTCAAAATAGGAATAGCCGCTCAAGTAAGGGCCGATTATTGCCATTACAATCATCGAGATAATCAAGATAAATCCGACCATAGCCAATTTATTGTCTTTTAATCGGATCCAGGCATCCTTCCAATAGGATATACTTGGGCCGGCTATTTTTTCCTGCTCGGAGGAGGAATGTTCGACCCTTTCAAACATAGCCTCAAAATCTTTCGAATATTGTTTTTCTCCCATCACCCATTGCCTCCTGTCACCTTAATTCTTGGATCAATCCAGGTATAAGCAACATCCACAATAAATATGAGGAAAATCAAAATGGCGCTGTAGAAGATGGTGGATCCGAGAATGACAGGATAGTCACGATTAAAGATACCATTTACAAACATGTCACCCATGCCGGGAATGCCGAAGATGCTTTCCACGATGAAGCTTCCTGTTACGAGATTGGCTGCAATGATACCAATTACTGTGACGACTGGCAGAATCGCATTTCTAATAGCGTGCTTTATGACAATAGTACTCTTGGATAATCCTTTTGCAGTGGCTGTCAGTATATAGTCCTGCCCCATTACTTCGAGCATGCTCGAACGCATCAGTCTTGCTATATAGGCCATAGGCAACATCGCAAGAGATATGGAAGGAAGAATGGTATGGGCCCAGGATTTCCATGTGGCAACAGGGAGAAGTCTCCACTCCACCGCAAAATAGTTGATGAGGATGGTGGCAAGAATAAAACTTGGAACCGATACGCCAATAATGGCAAGAATCATGGCAATGTAATCCGGCCACCTGTTTCGGTTAAGGGAGGCGATAATGCCTAATATCAGACCGAAAGAAATGGCGATGATAAGAGATTGTATACCTAGATGGAAAGATACGGGAAAGCCTTTACTGATATAATCATTGACCGTCAGTGTAGAAGATTTTAAGGATGGACCAAAATCCAGGTCAATCACAACACTTTTTAAATAAAGTCCATATTGAACGATCTTCGGTTTGTCCAGATTATAATAACGATTTAGATTTTCCCTAACGGATTCAGGCATGGTGCCCTCTCTTGCAAATGGATCTCCAGGAACACTATGCATCAGGATGAAGGTAAGTGTAATGATGGCCCATAAAGTCAGGATTGCCCATCCTAATCGCTTTAACGTGTATTTCAGCATGAATCGTGACCCCCGATAACTAGCATTTTTCAGGCCTTTTTCGCATACATTGTTGCTTTTTGACGTATCCAACGTAAACACGTAAAATTACTTGCTTTCGAGCTCTTTTCCCGTGTAATAGATTTATTTTCCTTTGAATAATACAAGGATAGATGCTGTAAAAAATCCAAAAGCCGATTTTTTACGGACATAAACAACAAACGTAACGAAAAGAGCCTTTTTAAAAAAAGAAGGGAGGGACCCGAAATGGCCCTCTCTCTTCCACACATCATTACTTTATGTCAGCATACTTGAACTGTGGATAGCTGTTGATTGGGTCATAAATGCCTGTTACGGATGGCTTTAATACATACGGTTTTGTGTAGAAATAGATTGGGATGATTGGCATTTCATCCATAAGGATCTTTTCTGCCGCGTGCATTGCTTCCATGCGTTCCGCTTGATCAAGAGTAGATTTCGCTTTCGAGATAAGCCCGTCATACTCGCTGTTTTTAAAGCGGGCATCATTGTATGGTCCATCACTTACCCAAAGATCCAGGAATGTCATCGGATCTACATAATCTCCAACCCAGCCTGCACGGGAAACAGTATAGTCACCGGCTTGCTCACTGTCCAATTTGACTTGGAACTCAGCATTTTCAAGCGTAGTTTCCACACCAAGGTTTTTACGCCACATTTCCTGTACTGCCTCAGCGATGGCTTTATGTCCTTCGGATGTGTTATACAAATATACAAAGGAAGGAAGCTCATCCATACCTTCTTCTTCAAGACCTTCTGCAAGAAGCTTCTTCGCTTCCTCTGCATTTTCCTCAAATAATTTCCCTGTATTTTCCTGATAGTCACCGTTCACATCAGGAATTCCAGGAGGTACGATGGAGTATGCAGGTGTCTGGCCACCTTGTGCAACATGTTCTACAATCGTCTGACGATCGATAGCCAGGGAAAGTGCTTTTCTTATTTTAGCGTTGTTAAACGGCTTCTCTGTATTATTGATATTGAAGTAATAAACTGCCAGGTCAGGTCCGATATGGAATTCAGCGTCATCGCTCGCCATCAATTGACCCTGAACATCCTGTGGCAACGGATATACTAGATCCAGTTCATCTGCCTGGTACATTTGCCACGCTGTGTTCTCATCATCAATGATGACAAATTGAACTTCATCAAGCTTTATCATGTCTTTTTCATAATATTCATCATTCTTCTTGATTGCGATGCTTTCTTTGTGCTTCCAGTCAGCCAAGTAGAACGGACCGTTTGAAACATGCGTTTCTGCTTCCAAAGCCCAATCCTTATTCGCTTCCTGAACTTTTTTGTTTACTGGATAGTAAGTATAGAAAGATGTTAGATCCAAGAAATATGGTGTCGGTTGCGCAAGCGTTACTTCCAAAGTCTTGCTGTCAACAGCCTTTACCCCTACTTCAGCTTCCAATGCCGCAAGGTCGGCACCTTCCTCAGCAGAGTTGTATGCTTCTGCGCCTTTTAAGTAGTAGAGCTGATAGGAATACTGGGCTGCAGTAGCAGGATTCAATACATGCTTCCAAGCGTACTCGAAATCCTCTGCAGTAACAGGGTCACCGTTGGACCAGTAAACATCATCCTTCAGAGTAAACGTCCAGGTTACGCCGTCCTCCGTATTCCATTCCTTTGCCATACCGGGTTGAATATCCCCTTCTGCATTCTTCTTGGTCAATCCCTCGAATGTATGCTCAAGAATCCATGAATCGTGCGTGCCTTGAGCCAATGCTGGATGAAGGGATCCGGGCTCTGATCCATTGTTAAGTCGAAGGACCTTTGGAGATGAATCCTCTTCATCGGTGGTACCCTCTTTATCCGAATCAGTCGGACTCTCTGTTTCGTTGTTGTTATTACTATTGCTCGTGCTTTCGCTAAAGCTGCAAGCAGACAATAAAAGTGCAACAACTAACAGTAAAGCGGAAAAAAGATAAAACTTACTCTTCACAAAATTACCCCCTTGTATTTTACAAAAATAGAAATCTATGAAGATTTCATTTTTTATTGTACTACTGCAAATTGAAAAAAAACATAGCAATTAAAAAATAATTCTTTATATTTTAAATATTTGATATCTTTCGATCTTTTTCTACAAAAATCTTTTTTATAAATGATAGGGTGTATAGTGATAATGCTAAATTATGAAAGGATTTTATTGTCTTTGTGATAAAATAATAGAAATACTGGAAAAGGGGAATAAAGCATGAATAACCTTCCTACTTTTGAAACGAATGAGTCTCAGAAGGATCTACTTGAAGCTGCCAAACATCTTTCTGCCTCTTTTGCAACTCGTGCTGCAAACTATGATCAACAAGCAAAGTTTCCTTTTGAAAATTTCGATGAGATAAAGAAAGCTGGCCTTCTGGATGCCACCATACCTGAGCAATATGGCGGCAAGGGGTTTGGACTGTACGACTTTATTCTTCTTCAAGAGACGATCGCTCAAGGCGATGGTCCTACAGCTCTTTGCTTGGGCTGGCATCTGGGGATTATGATGAATGTATCAACATACCTAGCTTGGCCGGAAGAAACTTTTAAAAAGATATGCACTTCCATTATTCAAGATAAAAAGACCATCAACTCGGCTCATTCAGAGGCAGGTACAGGGAGCCCGGCAAGAGGGGGGCTTCCAGAGACGAGTGCGATTAAAACGGATGCAGGAGAATGGGTTCTTAATGGAAGGAAAACTTTCACTTCCATGGCACCAATCCTTGATTATATCATTGTCTCTGCCACCATTGCAGGTACCCATGAAGTAGGGGAGTTCCTTTTATCCAGGAATTTGAAAGGTCTCTCGATTCGCGAAACGTGGAACTCTATGAGTATGCGTGCCACAAGAAGCGATGATTTGGTCTTGGAAAATGTTAAAATTGATTCAGAAGGCCTCCTTTATATTAAGAAAGGCACAATGGAGCCAAAACCTCAAGGTTGGCTGCTGCATATACCTGCCTGCTATCTAGGGATTGCAATAGCAGCGCGAAACGAAGCTGTCCAGTTTGCGGAATCCTATCAGCCAAACAGTCTTCCACATCCGATTAGCCAGGTCGCGAAAGTTCGGGAGCGGATTGGCATCATCGATATAGAGTTAACTGCTGCGAGGCATTTTATATATAGTGTAGCCAAGAAGTGGGACGATTCATCGGCCACTCGGAATGAACTGGTGGAAGAGCTTGCAGCTGCAAAATATATCGCAACAAATACTGCATTATCCATAGTGGATGAAGCGATGAGGGTGGTAGGTGCCCAAAGCCTGCATTCGGATCATCCTCTTCAAAGGCATTATCGGGACGTCCGATCAGGCTTGCATAATCCTCCTGCAGACGACCTGACTGTAGAAATGATGGCTACAAGGGCGTTTGGTACAAATAAAGGCAAATGATATTAGTGAGGCGTGGAAAAGGTGAACCATACTATCAGAAAATCGGATCATCATTTAGAAATTAGCTTTTTTCTCTTGCGCTGGCTATTTTTAATAGTGGCGCCAATTGTTTTCTATTTTTTATATCAGGAAGCACCTTTATCCTATGATTGGCTTGGGTTTTTGGTGTTATGGGTTTTCGGATTTCTTTATATGGCAGTCACACAGGTCATTCTGCATACATCAAAGCAAGGTACTTCTCTCTATTTTTGGAATACAAAAGGAGGAGTGATCTTTGACTATGTGGCATTCATTTGGCTGATTGCCATTACAGGCGGGGTCTACTCTCCACTATTTCCCATCTCCTATCTCATCATATTGCATGTTGCAATCTACTGGGAGCTGAAGGGTGCGGTGTTGTTTTCTTTCCTATTAAGTATAGGAACGACTCTTATCACGATAACCTCAGGAACACCTTTCTCCACTAACTATTGGTTGGTGTACTCCATGAATCAATTATTCATGCTGCTTATGGGGCTATTAGGGGGCTTTCTGGTAACGAGAGAAAGAAAGCATTATTTTGAAAAGAGGGCTTTGGAAAGAGTGGCTAAAATGGACTATTTAACAAATTTGGAAAACCATCGCTCCTTTCAGGAAACCTTGCAGGATTATATACATATGAAACAGCATTTTTGGTTGGTACTTGCTGATTTGGATAGGTTCAAATGCGTCAATGATAAATACGGTCATGAAATGGGAGACCAGGTATTGGCAAAAGTAGGTTCCGTTATGGAGTATGTAGTGGAAGCAAATTCAGGTATTGCCTACCGATATGGTGGGGAAGAATTCTCGATACTTTTCAGATTGACCGATCGCGAAAATGTAGCATCTACCTTGATTGAATTAAAAGAAAAAATTAAAAATCTCCGCTTTCAGGCAAATGAAAAAGAATTCACCATAAGCATGAGTTTCGGATGTGTGGAATGTACGGAAACTGAATCTTCCAATTTAGTGAAAATGGCGGATGATAGATTGTATGAGGCAAAACGTGCCGGGCGAAACACAATAATAATGAACAGTAAATGAACAGAGACGGAGCAAAGTCCATCATAATAGAAATTGAGAAAGGAGGATCTCGTTTTGGAAAAAAATAGAGATAGAATGATAAAAAAAGACTGGCGTTATCCCATTGCGCATAAAGAGGCATGGATAGGCGTCGGGTTGGCTATATTTCATTTTATTTGGTGGTATGGTTTCGGCTATGGATTCGGATCAAGACCGGTGGATTCCTATTCCTATATCCTGGGTTTTCCGGAATGGTTTTTTTATAGCTGTATCCTCGGCTTTATCCTAATAGTTGTTATTGTGATAGTTGTTGTGAGAAATCTCTTTCAAGATCTTCCCCTTGAATCGGAGAAAGGGGACGAACGATGAAAATAGGTGTGATTCTTCCGCTTATCGTTTTTTTAATCCTTATATTTCTTATAGGAATTGCTGCATCTAGAAGTCTTTCCCGTTCCAACTCCTTCGTGCAGGACTATTTTCTTGGAGGGAGGGAGCTCGGTGGTCTGCTCTTGGCCATGACAATGGTTGCAACATATGGAAGCGCATCAAGCTTCATTGGTGGGCCGGGGATTGCTTATCATACGGGACTGGGCTGGGTCATGCTTGCGATGATCCAAGTGGTGACAGGGTATTTTGTACTGACTATTCTGGGGAAGAAGTTTGCCATCATGTCACGTAAAATGAAAGCAATCACCCTGATCGATTTCCTGAAGGAACGTTATCAGAACAAGTGGGTTGTCATTCTGTCCGCTGCAAGTATCATCATTTTTCTATTTTCCGCCATGACAGCACAGTGGATAGGCGGGGCAATCCTCATTGAATCGATTACAGGCCTTTCTTATACAACTGCGCTATTCATTTTTGCGGTCTCTGTCTTAGTCTACGTCATTATCGGAGGTTTTCGTGCGGTGGCGATAACAGATGGAATACAGGGTGTGGTGATGGTGATAGGGACGGTGATCATTTTAGCCGGGACAATCGTCGCAGGCGGGGGAGTCCCTGCCATAATGGGAGAGCTATCTGCTGAAAATCCGAACCTGATTACTCCTTTTGGGGCGGACGGCACGCTCACACCGCTTTATGTTTCCTCCTTTTGGATTTTGGTGGGAGTGGGGGTAGTGGGATTGCCTCAAGTGGCAGTAAGGGCAATGTCCTACAAGAATTCAAAGGCCATGCATACAGCTTTGATCATCGGTACTATTGTTGTCGGATTCATTATGCTAGGGATGCATTTGACAGGTGTTTTTGGGAGAGCGGTGCTCCCGGGACTTACGACACCGGACACTGTGATGCCCCTGCTGGCAATGGAGGTACTTCCTCCCTGGCTGGCTGGTATCGTATTGGCTGCTCCGATGGCTGCCATCATGTCTACAGTAGATTCCCTTCTTTTGATAGTAAGCTCATCCATTGTGAAAGACATCTACTTGAATTATGTGAGTCCCGATGCTCCGGAAAAGAAGATTCGTCAAATGAGCCTGGGAGTAACAGGAATAGTCGGTATACTTGTATTTTTTATGGCAATCAGCCCTCCTGACTTCCTCATTACTTTAAATTTATTTGCTTTTGGCGGACTTGAGGCTGCATTCATTTGGCCTGTTGTACTTGGATTGTATTGGAAAAAAGGAAATGCTTATGGGGCTCTGGGCTCGATCCTCGTAGGAGTACTATCCTACATAGTGATTGTAACATTTACGGATGGAGTGTTTGGGATGCACAGTGTAGTGCTTCCAGTCGTATTTTCTCTTTTTGCCTATATCATTTTAAGTGTACTAGGAAGAACAAGAAATAGAGAAATGCAAAAAAGGATAATAGAAAAGTATATGATTTAAAGGATTTTATACATTTTAATTTAGGGGACTATAAATGAACGCAATAAAAAGGGCACTTTTATTAGTTGGAAAAACGGTGGTTGGTTTTATCGAGCGCAATTGGAAAGCAAGTATTCTTGGATTATTTGTTTATATTCTGATGTTGGTTTTTATCATGGGCTTTTTCTTCTATACCGGAGCTGGAAAATGGTTTGATTTTTCGTTTACTCTATTTACTGCATTCCTCAGCATCGTAATAGGAACATTTATTAGTTGGATTGCTCTAAAAATATTGGTAAAATTGCCCAATTTACTGGTCGCATGCATTTTGGGTGCTGTTGCAGGGATTATTACGCTTGGGGCATACTTGGGACCGTTCTTTACGATGATGGGCTATTTTCTACTGATATTGGGTGCATGGACAGGATTTTCTATTAAACTGGTAAGAAGTGCAAGAAAACGGAGAGGCTTCACTTTAGTCGCTTTAGGGTCTGTAACTGTATTACTGCATGGTCTGTTTTTCTTTTCCATCTTTTCTGAAGGGAGAGAGGGGGCATGGAGTCTGGAGGTAGCAGACAAAGCGATGAATCCTTCTCTTGCCAATCCTGCTGTGAATGGTGATTACGACATTACTAATTTTACTTATGGTAGCGGAGAGGATCAGAGACGAGAGGAATACCGAGACGTTACATATCAGACGAACACAGTCAATATGTCTTCATTTATCGTTCATCCAAAAGGCTTCAACAAATGGTACCGTGAGTGGTTCTGGGGTTTTAATCTAAACAAAGCTCCTTTAAATGGGAGAGTATGGATGCCGGATGAATCCTCTGAAGAGCCCTTTCCTTTAGTACTCATAGTTCATGGGAATCATAATATGGCGGATTTTTCGGATGGGGGATATGAGTATCTTGGCGAACTTCTGGCGAGTAAGGGATTTATTGCCGTTTCCATAGATCAAAACTTCCTTAACTCCGGAAAGTCGGGACATATTGGCTGGGATAATGCAGGAAGGGCATGGATGTTCCTTAAGCATTTGGATCAGTGGGGGAAGTGGAATAATGATAAACAGCATCCCTTATACGGAAAAGTGGATATGGATAATATTGGGTTAATCGGTCATTCCCGTGGTGGGGAGGCTGTCAGTTTGGCTGCGCTGATGAATGATCTGGACCGATTGCCAAATAATGCGAAGGTAACCATGAATTTCGATTTTTCCATCAAAGCATTAATCGGACTTTCCCCAGGGGACGGAAGATTCAAGCTTGGTGACCAGCCCGTTGAATTGAAAGATATCAACTATTTGACTATTCAAGGGGCAAACGATACCGATCATACCAATTATTACGGTATTAGACAGTATGAAAGGGTCAGTTTCTCGGATGATTTTGATGGTTTCAAAAGCAGCATTTATCTTTATGGAGCGAATCATGGCCAATTCAATTCCGATTGGGAAGTCGACCAACCTTCCCCGTATTGGTGGTTCATGAACCGAAAAGAAATTATGGAACCCGATCTACAGCGGGAAATGACAAAGCTTTATGTAGCAGCCTTTCTCGATGCAACATTAAAAGGTAGAGAGGAATATCGGCAAATCTTTTCCAACAAGGAGACCGCCTCTTCGTGGATTCCTACCGATCCTGTCAGATTGAAATATGAAGATAACTCGTTCACACCTCTTGCAACGTACGAAGAGGATGTGGATGTAACTACCATGACGAAGGAAGCGGGAGAGCTTCATGGCCATAACCTGCAAGTCTGGAAGGAGGTTAATCTGACTTTAAGGAATAATGAGCCCCAGGGAAATGAAGTGGTAAAATTGGGCTGGCGCGGGACCACTGGAAGATATACAGTGAAACTTCCGGATGAAATCTCTGAAACCCTCGGTCCAGAGACAGTTCTAAGTTTCGATGCTGTACAACTGCACCCGAGCCGATATGACTTCTATGGAATTCGTGTTCCAGAAGGATTCGAAGAGGAGGCCATCCCCATTTCTGTCATGGTAAAACCAAAAGGTACCTTTAAGCTGGATAGCCGCATTGGAACAACAGTGCAAATCGAACCGACCTATTCCACAAAGCTATACAAATTCGACTGGTGGAATGAGAGATTCGGTAATAATTACGAGCATATGCTGCAGACATATGAGGTGCCATTGGCGTTCTTGCAGGAAAATATGGCAAGCATCAACTATCAGGATATTAATGAAATCATATTTGAATTCAATCAAACCGGAAGTGGGCTGATTTACCTCGACAACATTGGTTTGAAAGAGCTAAATAGGTAAATATTGACCGAAAAGCTTTGAGAAGAACGAATAATATAGCAGCTTCTCCCTCATAGTAACATTACGAGTGAAATGTTCTAGGGGGAGAGGTTTTCATGAAAAAGTTCATCTGTGCTTTTATTATTGCATTTGCATTTATCCATACCAATACACCCATACTTGTATTTGGTGCAGAACTATCTACCGACATTCAAATAAAACCCCATCTGTCTTCTCCCGTTTATACAAATACAATTGCAGAAACTTCGTCCGGAACCGAAAAAGCGATAGCATCATTAAAGGTGCACTACATAAATATAGGGCAAGGAGACGCCATTCTTCTTCAGACACCAAATGGCTCCCAAGTGCTTATTGACACCGGTCCGAGGGAGTCGGCACCCAAATTAATAGACTACCTAAAAAAGCTTTCCATTACCTCAATCGACTTGCTGGTCATCACTCACCCTGATTTTGACCATATTGGTGGAATTCCGGCTCTACTTGAGGAAATACCTGTAAAGAAAATTCTTGATAGTGGAAAAGCGCACTCCACATTGTCCTTCATCCAGTACAAGCAGTACGTCTGGAATAACATTGTTCCTGTGCAATATGCCAAGGAAAAAATGAAGCTTGAATTTGATCCGGATCTAAAAGTGAAGGTGCTTAATAGCGGTGTTGGTAAAAAGGAAACAAATGATGCTTCCATCGTTCTCCAGGTTGCCTACGGGGAAATAAAATTCCTCTTTATGGGAGATACAGAAGAGATGGAAGAGAAGCGGTTGAGCAGAAAATACAATCTGGAATCCACCATTCTGAAGGTTGCCCATCATGGATCCAACAGTTCCTCTACAGCTGCATTCCTAAAGGATGTAAAACCAAAAATCGCAGTCATTTCCGCCGGAAGGAACAATGATTTTGGTCATCCACACCTGCCTGTTCTAAACAGATTGATTGAAAGCGGTGCAGATATCTATAATACGGCAGAAGCAGGGGATATCGTGTTCTCGACGGATGGAACGCTGTTGTTTGTCAATGATCGACCATGGCTGTATGCAAATAGCAAGGAAAGAACCAAGACTAATACTATAACAATTACAGACCTTGACGTAAAAGAGGAAACAGTTACCTTGCAGAACCAAGGGACAGAAACAATCGACCTGACAGATTGGAAGCTTATCAGCCAGAAAGGATACCAAACATTTGATTTTCCTAAAAATTATAAGCTTGCACCAGGTGAGATGATGTATATTACTTCAGGAGCTCAAAAAAAGCATTTCAAAAAATATATCCATTGGCTAAGCGACCATTTGTGGAACAACAAAGGGGATAAAGCACAACTCTTTAATGAAAAGGGGGAGCTTGTTGATGAGATTGAAAACTTCGAAGAAACTGAAAACTAGAAATGATGTTTAAATTGGGGTGTAAGGTGATATGTAAAAGGGAAGGTATAGAGCATCAAGCTTTACAGTTGGGAGCGGTACAAGAATGAAACTACGCAAGCCATATCGAATATTACTTCCTTTTGCGATAATTTCCCTTTTATTTATTGCGTACATACACATCTCAAAAGATAAAATTGTTTCCTCGGCTATACTCGATAAAACAAATAATGCAGTGGCTGTAAACGTTCAGAATCCTTTCATTGTTCCCATTACCATCTATAATTCTAAAGTGGTGGATAAGGAAGAGAAGGAGATGCCTGCAACCGCTTATAGTATCATTTTGAATGGCTCTTACGGCAGTTCGGATGCAACTGTCGACCAAGCGGTAATTTCCCGGAAAACGGATGTGTTCGAGGAATTGAAGGAAGTGGACATTCCAGGTGCAAGCAATAGAAAAGAGAAAAACTACACTCTCTATATGAGAGAAGAAGATGAGAAATTGAGAATGGACACTGCCAGAGAAGTATCTATTTCTTTTAAAGTACTGTCCTTCCTCCCTTTCCATACAAAAGTAATACTTTGAACCGACGCTATTAAGATAGTGTCTTTTTTTTGTTGTTATGGTGGAAAGTATGCCCTTCTTAGAGTAAAAAAGGACATTAAAGGAAAAAATATCTTGAGTTGCGACAAGTTTCGACAATAAACCGAAGCTAATGGCGTTTAGGGCAGGAAAGAGAGGGAATGTACAAAGTGAAGCCACTCTACTTTTTCGATTTTTATAATTGGATATTACTTAACAATATAGCTGATCCGAGATGGTGGCTGTTATTCATTTCCATTTTTTGGCCCTGGATTGTTTGGTGGAAGCTTATTGCCAAAAAGCGCCTTTTTGAAATCCTTGCATATGGATTATTATGGGCGGCGATGGCTACATGGCTGGATCTACTTGGGACATCAAATGGCATGTGGGAGTATCCTTTCAAATTATATCACAAGGTATCCTGCCTGCTTCCCGCTGATGTTTCAGTTATACCAGTGCTTTTTATGCTTCTCTATCAGTATGGAGAAAGATGGAGAACCTTCCTTTTAGGCAGCGTGATTGTATCTACCTTGCTTTCTTTTATTTTCGAACCCATTTTTTTGAAAATGAATATGCTTAACCTAATTACATGGACTCACATCAAGTCATGGGTTTCTTTTATTTTTCTTGCACTCGTAACAAGATTAATTATTACCCTATTGAAAAAAGCACAGCGAAAGTTTTTGGTTGACTAACATGTATATACAAGTTAGACTAAAAATCTGAACATGTATATACAAGTTTGTGTTTAAATGTAAGCGTTTATCTCAGACTCTAAAACTGGAGGGAATTATATGTTTAAGAAACTTTTCGGTATGAAAGATAGAGAAGCAAAACCGACGGAGGAAGTTGTGTTTGCGCCATTAAGTGGGAAAGTGACAGAACTGACAGAAGTCCCGGACCCTACCTTTTCACAAAAAATGATGGGGGACGGACTTGCAATCATTCCAAGTGAAGGTGAGGTAGTCTCTCCGGTTGATGGGGAAATCATACAATTCTTCCATACTAAACATGCTATCGGAATTCGTTCTGTAACTGGAGCTGAAATACTTATACATGTTGGTCTTGAAACTGTTTCCATGAATGGAGAGGGCTTTGAAGGCCATGTCCGAGAAGGGGATAAAGTAAAAGCCGGGGATAGACTCATCAGCTTTGATCTGAATCTGATAAATAAAAAAGCGGCAAATACCATTACTCCTATTGTAATCACGAACGGGGAAGTGGTGGAAAGCCTTGACAAAAAGCTTACAGATAATGCTGTTAAAGGACAAACAGAACTATTCCATCTAAAAGTGAAGAGCTAACGTAGAGAAAATGGGAGGATAAGAATATGGACATTAGAAAGCAAGCAGAAGAGATTGTCCATGCCATCGGGGGAAAAGAGAACATAAGTGCAGCAACACATTGTGTGACACGTCTCCGTTTGGCATTGAATGATGAAAGTAAGGTCGACCAGGAAGCACTTGAACAAATTGAGAGTGTAAAGGGTTCCTTTTCCACAAATGGGCAATTCCAGATTGTTATTGGACAAGGCACCGTCAATAAAGTCTATAAAGAGTTTGTAGAAATAACAGGTGTAGGGGAATCATCCAAAGATGAAGTGAAAAAGGCTGCTGAGCAGAATTTGAACCCGATTCAGCGTGCAGTAAAAACACTGGCGGATATATTTATTCCAATTCTACCTGCAATCGTAACAGCAGGTCTCTTAATGGGGATCAACAACCTGCTTACGGGAACAGGGATATTTTACAATGATGCTTCCATTATCGATAAACACCCGCAATGGGCAGATATTGCAGGCATTATCAACCTGATTGCAAATACTGCATTTGTTTTCTTGCCCGGTCTTATTGGGTGGTCTGCTGCCAAAAGATTTGGCGGGAGTGAACTCTTAGGGATAGTCCTTGGTTTGATGCTGGTGCATCCGGACCTGTTGAATGCATGGGGCTATGCAGAGGCACAAAAAGAGGGAGACGTGGACACCTGGAATTTCCTTGGACTTGAAATCGAAAAGGTTGGTTACCAAGGACAAGTCTTGCCAGTTCTGGTGGCAGCTTTTGTATTAGCCAAGGTAGAGCAATTCCTGACAAAACGTGTGAGTGACGGTTTTCATTTATTGGTCGTTCCTCCAATTACATTATTACTGACTGGATTCATTACATTTGTAGCAATAGGACCTATCACATTTGCAATCGGAAACTTCCTTACGGATGGGTTTGTATCCATCTTTGATGCGGTTCCTGCCATCGGTGGTCTGATTTATGGAGGATTGTATGCGCCACTTGTTATCACTGGGATGCATCATACGTTCCTCGCTGTGGATCTGCAGCTGATATCTGCAATCGGAGGGACGTTCCTATGGCCGATGGTTGCTCTATCCAATATCGCACAAGGGTCTGCAGCATTCGCCATGATGCTTGCTACCAAGGATGAAAAACTGAAAGGATTGGCGCTGACTTCTTCCATATCCGCTTGGCTCGGTATTACGGAACCTGCGATGTTCGGAGTAAACCTGCGCTACCGTTATCCATTCTTCGCTGCAATGATTGGATCTGCCATTGCAGGTGTGACCATTACGATTGCAGGTGTAATGGCACCTTCGATCGGAGTTGGAGGGATTCCGGCATTCTTCTCCATCCTTAATGAATTCTGGCCGATATTCTTTGTAGGAATGGCAATCGTACTAATCGTACCATTCGGACTAACATTCTTGATTGCCAAAGTCAAAATGAGAAAAGACGCACAATAAATTAGGATGTATCACTGTAAAGGATTGTAAAAAGGGGTCTGGCCCCGACTTACAATCCTTTACAAATTTGAAGCGGAACAAAGAAATTTCATTTTAAAAGGAGAGATGAGAGATGCAAAAGGCTTGGTGGAAAGAAAGCGTTGTTTATCAAATCTACCCTAGAAGTTTTATGGATTCTAATGCAGACGGAATAGGTGATATACAAGGAATCATATCCAAACTTGATTACTTAAAGGAACTTGGAATCGATACCATATGGCTTTCTCCTGTATATGAATCCCCTAATGATGACAATGGCTATGATATAAGCAGCTACATGTCCATTATGAAAGAGTTCGGTACCATGAAGGATTGGGAAGAGCTTATGATGGAGGTACATAGGCGTGATATGAAGTTGATTATGGATCTTGTAGTGAACCATACTTCAGACGAACATGAATGGTTCATACAGGCAAGGACTTCAAAAGAAAATCCATATAGGGACTATTATATTTGGCGGGATCCAAAAGAGGATGGCTCCGAACCGAATAACTGGGCGTCCAATTTCGGCGGATCCTCATGGGAGTTCAATGAAAAGACGGGTGACTATTATCTACATCTTTTCTCCAAAAAACAACCAGATCTCAACTGGGTGAACAAGAAGCTGCGTGAAGAAATCTACACGATGATGAAATGGTGGCTTGATAAGGGGATTGATGGATTTCGGATGGATGTCATCAACTTCATTTCCAAAGTGGATGGACTTCCTGATGGAGAAGTGAAACTTGGAAAGTCTTATGCTTCTGGAAGCAAGTATTATCGAACAGGTCCTTATATCCATGAGTATCTGCAGGAAATGCATCGAAATGTACTCTCTCACTATGATGTCATGACAGTGGGGGAAATGCCTGGTGTAACACCTGAACAGGCCATTGATTACACAGCTGAGGAACGAAATGAATTGAATATGGTGTTCCAATTTGAACATGTAGGTCTGGATAATGGTCTGAACGGCAAATGGGATTTGAAGCCGTTGGTGCTTTCTGATTTAAAAAAGAGCTTATCCCGTTGGCAGGAAGCATTAGGTGAAAAGGGTTGGAACAGTCTATATTTTAATAATCATGACCAGCCGCGTGCCCTATCTCGCTTTGCCGATGATGGGAAATACCGGATAGAGTCTGCCAAAATGCTTGCCACACTCCTGCACATGATGAAAGGTACTCCGTATGTTTTCCAGGGAGAAGAGCTGGGCATGACCAATGTGGCTTTTGAAACTATAGAAGATTATCGAGACATTGAGTCCTTGCAGGCATATGAAGAGCTGAAAAGCCAAGGATGGAATGAAGAGATGATCATGAAGAGCATCCATGAGAAAAGCAGGGATAACGCAAGAACCCCTATGCAATGGAATGCCGATGAAAATGCAGGTTTTACCAAAGGGACCCCTTGGCTAAATGTGAACCCTAACTATTCAAAGATAAATGCTGAAAATGAGCTGAGTAATCCCGATTCGATTTTCTATTACTATCAGAAACTCATCCATTTAAGAAAGCAGAATGAAATAATTGTATATGGAAATTATCAATTGATATTGGAAGATCATCCGGAAATCTATGCTTATGTGAGAACCTATCAAGATAAAAGGCTTTTAGTAATCTGTAATTTCTATGAAAACAATCCGGTATTCGAATTGCCAAGAAACATCCATTTTATGACAAAACAGCTATTGGCAAGTAATTATGAAACGGAAGAGCAGAGCGACATTTCAAGTTTCACCATGCAGCCATATGAGGCAAGGGTGTATCTGCTGAACTAATTAGAAGAGAAGCTGGAAATTTAAAGTTAAAAAAACGAGGTGTTGAGATGAGCAAGATTGCGAAGGAACCATGGTGGAAACGATCAGTTGTGTATCAAATCTATCCGAAGAGCTTCAATGATACAACTGGAAATGGTGTTGGGGATATCCAAGGGATTATACAGAAACTGGATTACTTGAAAGAGCTCGGGGTGGACGTCATCTGGCTGACTCCGATCTACAAGTCGCCACAAAAGGATAACGGGTATGATATCAGTGACTATTTTTCGATCCATGAAGAGTATGGAACGATGGATGACTTTGACCTGCTCCTTAAGGAAGCCCATGGTAGAGATATAAAGGTGATCATGGACATCGTCGTTAATCATACTTCAACCGAGCATGAATGGTTCCAAAAGTCCATGGAAGCAAAGGAAGATAATCCTTATCGTGATTTCTACATTTGGAAGGATAGCAAAGAAGACGGAACAGAACCGACGAACTGGGAATCCAAATTCGGAGGCAACGCCTGGGCATTTGATGAAAAGACAGGACAATGGTATCTACATCTTTTCGATATAACGCAAGCCGATCTGAATTGGGAGAACGAAGAGGTGCGAAAACAAGTATTTGATATGATGACATTCTGGTTTGAAAAGGGAGTGGACGGGTTCCGCCTGGACGTTATCAACCTGATATCAAAAGATCAGCACTTTCCTGACGATGATGGTTCTGTGCCTCCTGGTGACGGACGCAAGTTCTACACAGATGGCCCGAGAGTTCACGAATATATGAATGAGATGTATGAAAAGGTCTTTTCCAAATACGATAGTATGACTGTAGGGGAAATGTCCTCCACCACGATAGACCACTGCATAAAGTATACACGTCCTGATCGTAATGAATTGAGTATGACATTTAATTTTCATCACTTGAAAGTAGATTATCCTGGCGGTGAGAAATGGTCAGTAGCGGATTTTGATTTCCAGCAGTTGAAAGATATTCTATCGACCTGGCAAATCGAAATGAATGCTGGAGGAGGTTGGAACGCTCTATTTTGGTGCAACCATGATCAGCCTCGTATCGTATCGAGATATGGAAATGACAGGGAGTACCATCAGGAGTCGGCAAAAATGCTTGCAAGCAGTATGCATATGATGCAGGGAACGCCTTATATCTATCAGGGGGAAGAATTTGGAATGACCAACCCCGGGTATGTGAAGATTTCTGATTACCGAGATGTGGAATCGTTGAATACCTATCGTCTGAAAATGGAAGAAGGAATGTCAGAGGAAGAGATTCTGGAGATTCTAAGACATAAATCCCGCGATAATTCACGCACCCCAGTTCAATGGAATGACGAAAAGCATGCCGGGTTCACTACTGGCACCCCATGGATTGGTGTAGCGGGGAACTACTCGAATATCAATGCAGAAAAAGCGCTAAGTGACAAGGGTTCCATCTTTTTTCACTATAAAAAACTGATTCAACTTCGCAAGGATTACGACATTGTGACATTTGGCGATTTTCAGCTTATTTTGGAAAGGCATCCTGACATCTTTGCGTATATCCGCAATGGAAATGATGAAAAGCTTCTTGTTGTGAGCAACTATTATGCTAAAACAACGGTCTTTACGCTACCGGCAGATGTAGATATCGATGGATATAAAGCTGAAATCTTGCTGAGCAATTATGAGGATTCTAGTGAAGCATTTGACGAAGTGACTCTCCGTCCCTATGAATCCATTATTTATCACCTGAAAAAGTAAAGCTCTTTTCGTAAAGTTTGTTGCCTATGACCGTAAAAAATCGGCCTTTGGATTTTTTACCTAGAACAACAATGTAATATTTAAAAAGTAAATTATCTAATACGCTGAAAAGAGCACGATGGTAGGTAATTTTACGTGTATATGTTGTATTCGTCCAAAGCAACAATTTCTGCGAAAACCGCCAAAAGTAATGTTAAAATGGTGATAGGTGGTTAATCATGAAAAATAACAAATTTCAGGCGATCTATCAGGAGCTTGCAAAAAAAATGGAAGAAAAAGAAATCCAGGTTGGAGAAAAGCTGCCTTCCGAGCATGAATTAATGGTACAGTTCCATACATCAAGGGAAACCATACGGAAAGCGTTAAACCTTCTGGCACAGAACGGGTATATCCAAAAAATCCGCGGCAAGGGATCAATCGTGCTCGAGCGGGCCAGATTTGATTTTCCGATTTCAGGTCTTGTCAGCTTCAAGGAGCTGGCAAGGAAAATGGGGAAACCTTGGATTACAAAGGTACACGAGCTTAAGCTGGTATTGCCTACTGATGAATTACAAGATCGATTGGGAGCGGACGAACTTTGGAAAGTGGTACGTTCTCGGCAGGTTGATGGAGAGAGTATCATTTTGGACACGGACTACTTCCAAAAAAGACATGTCCCTCTATTAACGGAAGAGATAGCTGAGCAATCCATCTATGAACATCTGGAGGAAGAATTGGAGCTTTCTATCAGCTTTGCCGATAAGGAAGTGACGGTGGAGGAAGCGACCGGATTGGATCGAGAACTGCTGGACCTCAATGGTCTATCTCATGTGGTAGTGGTCAAGAGTCTTGTCCACCTCGATGATGCGAGTCCTTTCCAATATACCGAATCGCGTCATAGGCTGGATAAGTTCCGGTTTGTGGACTTTGCAAGAAGGATGAAATGAAAACAAGCACCGCTCTCAAGTAATAGAGCAGTGCTTGTTTTTTTTTTCAATTATTTGTCCATATTGAAATCCTTCAATATATCATTTAGCTCTTTTTCCTCCATCGAAGTCAAGCGTAAATGGTAATCTTTGAACTCCATATGGGACGTTACCGGGTTTGGTACAACAATACAATGAATTCCGGCAGCCATTGCAGCATTGGAGCCATGCAGGGAATCCTCGAAAGCAATCGCATCATGTCCGTTGACACCCAAATTCTGTAATGCCTTTATGTATAGTGCAGGATCTGGTTTGACCTTTTCAACATCATCCCTGGTGACTATCGTTTCAAAATAGCCTATAATTTCAAGTTTTTGTAAATAAGCTACAACCCATTCCCTTCCTGAGCTTGATGCGAGTCCAATCTTTAATCTATTCTTTTTAGCAGCCTTCAAGTAAGCAAGGACACCAGGGCGGAGATCAGGTCGCGAAGCTTTTTCCTTATAGCATGCATTTGTCAATTCTTTCATTCTTTCCTCATCCATTTCAGGCACGGCTTGTTGAAGGAATTCATACAGAACCCTGCTGCTGGTGCCGATGCAGGTACTGTAATCCTTCATGGACAATTCGTGTTGATGCTCCTGCTTTAATATTTCCTTGAAGCTTTCATACCATATCGTTTCTGTATCGATGATCAGACCATCGAAATCAAATATCACTGCTTTTATCATTATATCTCCTCCCTCTCTTTCACCATTATAGCGCAAGAACCCTATACTATTCTTGTCTTGAGTAGTTCTATAGACAACCAATATACAGAGAGTATAAATAAAGGCAACCGCCTTAACTTTCATAAAAATTTTCCGATATTGAAGGTAGGTTAGTTATTCATTTTTGGAAGGGCGTACATGATATGGAAAATAGATCTGGCATTTTATTGGACTCTGGTACAAATGAAGTGGAATTCCTGGAGTTTCTGATGGCTGATACAAGTTTTGGAATCAATGTGTTAAAGGTGAGAGAAATAATCAATCCGGTATCCATCACCAAAATACCCCATTCGCATCCCAATGTGGAAGGAATCATCGAATTGAGAGGGGAAGTTTTACCGGTTATCTCTTTAAGAAAGGCGTTATCCATTGAGGAGGAGAGTTCCTTTCAGGAGGATAAATTCATCGTTGCAGAGTTTAACGGAATGAAGGTAATCCTTCGTGTGGATCATGTAACGCAAATTCACCGTCTGTCGTGGTCACAAATGGAGAAGCCTGCCTCACTTAATCAAGGATTTGAAGATCATGTTACAGGTGTCATCAAAAAACATGAGAAAATGATTCTGCTAGTGGATGTGGAGAAAATCCTGTTTGATATCTATCCAAATGTTGATGGAGGCATGCAAGGAATCACACAAGATATAAATCCGGCAAGAAGCGAAAAGGTTATCGTGTTGTCGGAGGATTCCCCGATGCTCCGAAAATTGTTACAGGAAACCATGCTTGCAGCGGGTTTTGAGCATTTGATCTTTTTTGAAAATGGAAAAGATGCCTGGACCTTCTTTGATGAGAAGGTTAGACATGGAGAACTGCAGGTGGACCTATTAATTACAGATATAGAAATGCCATTGATGGACGGTCATCATTTAACGAAAAAATTGAAGGACGATTCCACGCTCTCAACGATCCCGGTTATCATCTTCTCCTCATTGATTACAGATCATCTGCATCATAAAGGGGAACTAGTTGGAGCGAATGCACAAATAAGCAAACCTCAATTGGGCAAGTTGATTCAATTGATGGATGAATGGTTATTTTTGAAGTAGAGGAGGATACAGATGATTTTGCATACAGATGTTTCAGGAGCAGGACAACCATTAATTCTTATTCATTCCGGTGGCATGTCCGGTTCTTCGGAGTATGAAGAACAGAGGGACTTCTTTACAGAAAAAGGTTTCCAAGTTATCCGGCCTGATTTAAGGGGCCATGGCAAATCGGTTGGTCCTATCGATGATTATTTTGCACATTGTACAGAGGATATCATGGATACTTTGGAGCACCTGAATATTGAATCCTGTCACTTGGCTGGGGTATCACTTGGCGGTATAGCGGCACTGCTTTTTGCCAAAAAATATCCTCATAAAGTGAAAACACTCACGTTTTCCGGAATTTTTCCTGAAAGACCAGAAAACTGGGAAGAGTTGACCAACCAGGAGGCGGCACATCATGAAGTCCTTTTTAAAAGGGAAGAAGTGATAGAATATATGAAACAGATGCATGGTGAAAATGATTGGAGAGCGATGCTGGCTTCTTGGCAACAGGAAGATTTCTACCCGTTTGAGGATACCGGAGCTGTAAAAGACCTCTCGATGCCCACCATGTGTCTGGTCGGGGGCGAGTCCTCTGTGGAATTTAAAGCGGCAGAATGTTACAAACAAAGAAATGAAGCAATTCATATTTCCATCATTCCATTTGCCGGCCACCTTGTCCATAGAGATCAGTCGAATTTATACTCGGAAACATTGTATGTTTTTCTCCAGCAGCATCAATAAAAAACGCCAACCAATCATACTAGATTGGTTGGCGTTTTTTAGTAGCTTTCTCCTAGACGTTTAAATACGGGCTTTTGGTAGGTTTTTTTACCAGGCTGTTTTTTGTCTTCCGTTGGATAATAGTTTGCGTACTGCTGCAGCAGATTCTTGGCAACCGACAAGGACATGTTCGCTTTCGGATTCCGGTAATGGTCATTCAATTCTCCAAGGTGAGGCAGCTCTGAGAAGTCCTCTTTTGTTGGAGGGAGATGAAAGTAATAATCTCCGGCTGACACTAGTACATCCGACTGCTGGCGGCTATTCTTCGGATTCTTGGAAAAGTGCAGCCCCTTTTTTGTGGCCTTGCCTTCTGCAAGAAGCTTTTCAAGTGCATGGCGCTTTAAAGAGTAAAGAAATTTAGGATCTGGTGCAGTTTTCGCATGGCGATTCACCGTAAAAATGGCACGAGAGAGGTTTTCAATAGAAGATTGCAGTGGGGCTTCTGTATTTCTTTGATTTGTATAGCGTTGATTGGGCATTCGATAATAAACTCCTTTCTTTTCTCCATTATACTTATCTTTGTTAAAAAAGGGAAGGGAATGCCCATATTGTCTTAAATACTGGAAGCAATAGGGGCTTTTTCCTCTCTTTCCTTCATAATTGCCAGGAAGCAATCAACAAATTGAGGATCCCATTGAGTGCCTTTACCTGATTGTAGAATGGATAAGGCTCTTGTAGTGGACATCCCTTTCCGATAAGGTCTATCGGATGTCATGGCATCAAAAGCGTCAGCTACGGCGATAATTCTTCCAAAGAGGGGGATTTCAGTTCCTGATAGCCGGTCCGGATAGCCATAGCCATCGAATCTTTCATGATGGCTTCGTACACCTGGAATCAAATTTGACATTGCTTCTTTTGGAAGAACCTGCTCCAGAATGTTCGCTCCGAGAACAGGGTGGCGCTTTATCTGCTCAAATTCTTCATCAGAAAGTTTTCCATCCTTCAATAATACATCGTCCCTGACTCCGATTTTCCCGATATCGTGGAGAAGAGCTGTGTTTTTGAGTTGCTCCAGTTGCTCAAGTGGTAGATTGGCCTTCCTTCCGATCATGATAGATAATTCACTAACACGCAAAGAATGGCCGGCTGTATAAGGATCCCTCGCATCAAGAGCTGTAGAAAGGGTCTGATAGAAGCTTTCCAGTAGAAGTCGGTTCGTTTCATTACGTTCCTTCAAGCCTTGAACCATGGAGTTAAATCCACTGATTACATTTGAAAACTCATCCCCATAAAGCTCTTTTGCAGGTACAAGTTGATTTTCCTTCACATCCTTCATACCTTTTAATAATGTATTGATTGGATGAATGATATCCCGGAAAAGCAGAAACGCCCCGAATGAGGAAAAGATAGCTGCCACAAGTAAAATAATGATCGCCCAATTCCAAAAATCAGGTAAATTGTTCTCGAAATGCATCTCATCCAATCGGACCTGTGTCGCTAAACTGAATAGTAATACAGGAAAAATCCCGATGAATAAGGCGCTTAACAAGAATTTTGTTCGGATGGATACAAGAACGTCCCCATTGAGGGATAATGGTTGTCCATGTGCTTTTTTTGAAAAATCCTGAAGGGAGGCCAAAACAGGTTGGATGGCACGAGTTGTCAGGAAGTACTCGATAAAAGCATGCATACCTGCAATCAATAAAGCTCCTATTGAGGCATAAAGTACGTGATTTTTCGGCATTTCCAGCCATTCCAGTCTGATGCAAAGGAGTGCCAAGGTTATGGCAGGGATGGAAAGTCCAAGAAAATGTGGTCCGAGTATACGTTTTACAGTAAGCAAAGGGAATCGATGCGTATGTATGAAAGCAAGTTTACAATCCAAATATGTAGGCTTTTCAGAACATAGAGTTTTTCTGATTAGCTTTATATGTTTTCTGAAAACAATGTATTCACATATTCCCATTACCATGGCAGAGGTAAATAAAATGAGGAACATTATACGGATCTCAATGAAAGAAAGATCAAGTGTGGAAAAAATTAATATGCCTCCTACGCCTAACACTGCTATCGAGGATCCGATAAGATAGTTTAATAGAAGATGTCGGACAAAGTGGTGGTAAATGTTCTGATACAAGCAATCGCTTCCTTTATTTAATCCTTTTTCTATTCCCATTATAATCAAAAATTGGAAACGTTGCTAGTGGATTTGGGATAAAGACGGGTTTAGGGGCGAATATAGACTGCCGTCCCGTTGGGTACAATGGAGGAGAGTTCATTGACAGCCGAATTGTGCATACGGATACATCCCTTGGAAACGGCTTTACCGATGGAGCTCGGGTCGTTCGTTCCGTGTATTCCGTAGGATCTTTTGGACAAAGTGAGCCACATGGTGCCAAATGGTCCTCCTGGATTCGGTTGTCTGTTCACAATCACAAATTCCCCGACAGGTGTATGAAACAGCATCCTGCCAACAGCAATCGGGTAGATCTTTCTTACAGTTCCGTTTTCCTTGAGAGTCAAAGTGCGACTGGACACAGAGACTTCGATTGTAAATGGAATACTTTCTTTAAGAGGCAACCCTGGAATAACAATCTGCTGACCTACTAATATTATATTGGGATTGGCAAATGTGTTCACCGCCAAAAGCTGTGGTACTGTCCTGCGGTAATCCATGGCAATGGATGTTAAGGTTTCTCCTGGCCTTACTATATGAATCGCCAATCAGATCACCTCCAGATTAGTTTGAAAAGTTGCTGTCAAAGGTATAATATTTCTAACTATTCCTACATATTACAGCCACAATAAAAAAGGATGTTGTCCGATGAAAGATAAATACGGAATTATTGATATTGGATCAAACACAATGCGTCTTGTTATTTATAAAAGGGATAAAAGCGGACGTCTTAAAGAGGTGGAAAATGTTAAGTCTGTTGCAAGGCTGAGAAACTATTTAAATCATGACGAGTATTTAACGGAAAATGGCGTGCATAAATTAATAACAACCTTATCAAGCTTTCGTGCCATAACGGATTTCCATCAATTGGCTGAAGTGAAATGTGTTGCTACGGCAACCATCAGGCAAGCTGCCAACAGGGAAGAAATCCAGGAAATGGTACAAAAGGAAACGGGTTTTACCATGAGGATATTATCAGAATATGAAGAGGCATATTACGGCTATTTGGCAGTAGTGAATACTACCCCTTTTACAGAAGGAATTACTATCGATATTGGAGGGGGGAGTACAGAAATCACCTATTTCAAAAATAAAGAACTTGTGGAATACCACAGCTTCCCATTTGGAGCGCTTTCCTTAAAAAAGCAATTTGTAAAAAGTGAATTGTCCACCCAAAGTGAAAAGGAAGATATGAAGCGTTTCATAGAATCCCAGTTCCAATTACTTCCATGGCTTCGGAATAAAAGGCTTCCAATTATAGGTATCGGGGGAAGCGCAAGGAATATGGTCCAAATAGATCAGGCTATGAAAAATTACCCGTTGGCTGGCCTTCACTTATATGAAATGCCGCCCGAAGACATCCAGCTGTTAGGTTTGTATGTAAATTCTCTTTCTCTTGAAAAACTGCAAAAGCTGGAGGGGCTATCAAAGGATAGGGCTGAGTTGATGCTTCCTGCCATGATGGTGTTTGATGACCTTGTATTCATCACAAAAGCCAGCTCATTTGTACTTAGCCGTAAAGGGCTGAGGGAAGGCGTTTTTTTTGAGAGCATGAAAAACCCTGCAACCAATGATACCAATGTTCTTACAGACAGTATTGATGAATTGGCCAAAGATTTTGAGATAAATATGGAGAATGTGAACCAGGTAACAGGAATTTTGATGTCCATGTTAAATGAATTGAATAGATTGAAAGTGTTATCTGTGAACGAGTATGAACGAAAGGAGCTGAAAATAGCTGCCAACGTTTTTCACTTGGGTGAATATATTGATGCGGAATCAAGCAGTCAACATACGTTCTATTTGCTGGCAAACCGTACGATAGATGGCCTTATGCATAAAGAGCGCCTTAAGTTGGCATTGTTGGCTTCCTTCAAAAATAAGACTGTCTTCAATCAGTATGCCAATCCGTTCAGAAAATGGTTCACTGAGGAGGAGTTGAGGGCACTTCGATTGTATGGTGCCATGCTGAAGTTTTCCTATAGTTTGAACGCCACCAAAAGAAATGTAGTAGAAAAGGTGGAAGTGACACTTGAAGCGAAAGGGCTTTTATTCCATATCCAAACCCGAAAGCCCGCAGATGCGGAAGAATACCAGGCGGAAAGGCAAAAGAAACATTTGGAGAAGCTTATAAAGCATCAAATACACCTTAGATTTTACTAGGAACATGTTCAAATAAAGCTTGTCATGTTTAAGTTAGAAAAAACGGCAAAGGGTGTTCCATATGGACGCAATGAAAATACAAAAACTAGAATTAAATAATCCTCTCTATTACAACAATAGGGAACTTAGTTGGCTCGCTTTCAATAAACGGGTGCTCGAAGAGGCGTTTGACTTGACCAACCCATTATTGGAAAGATTTAAATTCCTAGGTATCTTCAGTTCTAATCTTGATGAATTCTTTATGGTCAGGGTGGCAGGGATACAAGACCAAGTGAAGGCAGGTTACAATAAGCCAGAAAATAAAGCCAGCCTGACACCGAAAGAGCAGCTTAGCAGAATATCGCGGGAAACCCACCTGCTTGTTCATCTGCTATATAGAACCCTGCTTCAATTAAACGAAGAATTAGCAAAAGAAAATGTGCGTTTTTGTCATATAGAAAGCTTAAATCCTCTTCAAAAAAAGTATTTGGAAGATTATTTCGATGAACAGATCTTCCCTGTACTTACACCTCTCGCAGTAGATGCGTACCGACCTTTTCCCATGCTTCTCAATAAGTCTATCAATTTAGCAATAACTTTGGAGGATGATGAAGAACCCGAAGAACACAAAATAAAGCGGGCTATTGTACAGGTTCCTTCAGTATTGGAGCGCTTCATCAAACTCCCGGAAAACGGAAATGGAATCAGCTATATCATGCTCGAAGATGTCATTACGTCCTTCATCCACAAATTGTTCAAAGGCTATGATGTTATCGCAGTCACGCAATTCAGGATTACCAGAAACGCTGATATGACAATTCATGAAGAAGGATCACGTGATCTATTGAAGGAAATCGAAAAAGAGCTGAAAAAACGGAAGTGGGGTGCTGCTGTACGGCTGGAGGTACGCTCCAGACAGATGGACCCTTCGATTTTAGCTTATTTAATGGAAGAACTGGAGGTTCATAGCAAGGATATTTATGAGCTGGAGGGTCCACTTGATCCAACCTACCTTTTTTCGCTTTACAAGAAACTGTCACCGATAAAGGAGCATTTAACATTTGAGACTCTCATTCCACAGCCCTCCAAGCAGTTAGGATTTCAGGAAGATATTTTTGATAAGCTTTTGGAACAGGATATATTACTGCATCACCCCTACGAATCCTTCGAGCCGGTCCTGGATTTTGTCCGGGACGCTGCCGATGACCCCGACGTTCTTGCAATCAAGCAGACTCTGTACCGTGTCAGCGGGGACTCCCCTGTTATAGAAGCTTTGAAACGGTCTGCTGAGAATGGAAAGCAAGTCACCGTACTGGTGGAATTGAAAGCCAGGTTTGATGAAGAGAATAACGTACAGTGGGCGAAAAAATTGGAGAAGGCAGGCTGTCATGTTATTTACGGAATGACACACCTGAAGACTCACAGTAAGATCACGTTGGTGGTGCGACGGAAAAATAATAGAATAGAACGATTTGTTCATTTAGGAACGGGAAACTACAATGATGCAACAGCAAAGATCTATACCGACATCGGACTATTGACAGCCAATCGGAAAATTGGAATCGACGCCACCAACTTTTTCAACTATTTAAGCGGATATACCGAAAAACCGGAGTTTCATCATTTATCTGTTGCGCCAATGGATATAAGGGAAACATTTATTAGGTTGATAGAACAGGAAATTCAATATCATCTTCAAAACGGAAATGGAAAAATCATTGCGAAAATGAATTCGTTGACAGATAAATCACTTATCATGAAACTTTATGAAGCATCAATAGCTGGTGTGAAGATTGAGCTCATTGTCAGAGGGATATGCTGTTTGCGTCCCGGTCTGAAAAAGGTAAGTGAAAATATCAGGGTTCGCAGCATCGTAGGCAGATTCCTCGAACATAGCAGAATATATTATTTTCATCATAACGGGGAAGAAAAGATATATTTGTCTTCGGCTGATATGATGACCCGAAATATGGAAAAAAGGGTGGAAATACTCTTCCCCATATTTGCGCACCCCTTAAAAAAACGGATAAAAAGTGCTCTTGCACTGGAACTTTCAGACAATGTGAAAGCACGGGAACAGGACGAAAACGGTGTCTACCATTATGTCCGCCAAGCAGATGAAGATAGGATAAACTGCCAACTGACCCTCTTTGCTCTTGCCTACCATGTAAGGGAAGACGAAGAGTAGAAAGGCACTGCAAAAAGCCGTCGCATAGAATTGCGATGGCTTTTTGCAGGTTCCTATATCATACATCCTTAACGATAGTAAGGATAAGGATACGGGTATGGTGGATATGGAGGATAGTAAGGATAAGGTGGATACGGTGGGTAATATGGTCTCGGAGCAAGCAATGAACCTACTGCCAGACCGCCCAAAAATGGAAAGAATGGGAAACCAAACCCAAACCCGCCTATTCTTCTAGCGCCATATGGATTATTTCTATACATATAGACATACGCCTCCTTTTTTAGTCGTTATATTGTATGGAAAATAAGGAGGTTGTGCGCTTGTCATCACTCCTATGTCAATGCCCATTTATTATTCGGACGTTTCAAGGGTGAAAACGGTAATTTCAGGAGGGGCAAGAAAACGATAAGGCTGCCTCGTTGTCCCGAGTCCTCGATTCACATAAAGTGTCAGATCATTTAAATGGTAGAAGCCCTCATAGTATTTTGTTCCAAGCGGCGGCGTGATCAAAGGCCCGATAAATGGAAGCTGGACCTGACCGCCGTGGGAATGGCCAGATAGCTGCAAGGAAGCATGGAACTCTTCGGAAATCTCCTTAGCAGCATCCGGTTCATGGGCAAGCAGGATAGTAAAGGCGTCCTCGGGAATGCCATCCAAGGTCGAACGGAAATCGGGCCTCCCCAGCATCAGGTCATCCACACCTGCAATGTAGATGCGGCTATTATCTATTAATTCAATAAAGGTATTTTCGTTTTTTAATACAGTGAAACCTGAGGCAACCATTATTTCCTCATAGATTTCAGTTCCATAACCTCCATGATCATGATTTCCGAAAATGGAAAACTTGCCGTGTGGTGCTTTTATTTTGTGCAAAATAGAAATAAGGTGATCGGCTTGGGGATAATTTAATGGATCATCCATTAAATCACCGGTGAAAAGAACCACATCCGGCAGTTCATCATTTATCTTTTTTACTACACCTTCCAAGTCTTTCTTTTCGAAATGATGTCCTACATGTGTATCGGAAAATTGTACCACTTTCATTCCAGAGAAGCCTTTTGGGATTTTTTTATGGGATATAATATGAGATTCTCGTTTTATCTGTTTCGGTTCTATATATCTAGCATACCAATAACCGATACCGCTCGAAATGAACGCGATAAAAGGTATGGTGAGTATACGTTTCAAGAAAAACCTTCTTGTCATTTTATTCATATGAAAATCAACCTAACTTAAAAGTTTTTAATTTCTAAATGTACACCTGCATGATTGGGTGGTGCGGATGCATTAGTTTTCATTATACCATCATCTTTCACACAGTTCCTTGGTCTATTATTCTATTTTTTATGTGTTTATTAATGGAAAAAGAACAATAAAACATTTTGAGTATTTTGATAATTAAGATAGAATAGAGAAAAAGCTATTAGGGGGATTAAAATGGAAGCGAAAAAAGTGGCAATCATTACCGGTGGATCAAGTGGCATGGGAAAATATATGGCAATCAAATTTGTCAAAGAAGGATACAATGTAGCGATTACAGGAAGAGATTTGGACAGGCTGGCTTCTGCGAAGGAAGAAATTGAAGCTCAAGGAAAAGGTGGAGTAATAACTGTTCAAATGGACGTCAGGGAACCTGAGCATGTGGAGCGTATGGTGAAAATGACTGATGAGGCATTCGGACGCATCGATGTACTTGTAAACAATGCAGCAGGCAATTTCATTTGTCCTGCAGAAAAGCTGTCGGTTAATGGATGGAAGTCGGTCATTGACATTGTATTGAATGGTACATTTTATTGTAGCTCTGCAGTAGGTAAGTATTGGATGGAAAGAAAACATCAAGGAAGCATGATAAACATGGTGGCCACATATGCATGGAATGCTGGAGCAGGTGTTGTGCATTCTGCAGCTGCAAAGGCTGGTGTCCTGTCCTTGACGCGCACATTGGCTGTGGAATGGGGTACAAAATATGGCATAAGGGTGAATGCGATAGCCCCTGGTCCCATTGAACGGACAGGCGGAGCAGATAAGCTGATGCAATCGGAGGAAGAAGCAAGGAAAGTAGCTGAAAGTGTACCACTTAAACGATTTGGAACTCCGGAAGAAATTGCGGAACTCGCTTATTTTCTAAGCTCAGATAAAGCTGCATACATCAATGGGGAATGTGTCACGATGGATGGAGGACAATGGCTTCAACCATTCCCATTTTAATTTGACCGTTAAGTATGCCGATGAATCATATCTCTTCCATTTGGATACATACTAAGAGTAATTAGTATGTATCCGGGAGGGATATGTGTGAGTTTGTTTTATAAACATGAATGGGACGGGGAAAATAAGCAATTGACTCTATTTATTAATCCTACAGAGGCTTTTTATGAATTTGCAGTGGAATTTGCCGAGCAAAAAAGCGGAGCGGAAAAAAAGGGGAGTCTGCTGGTCCTTGCTAGGCAATACTCCAAACAATTCCTTCCTCCTCAAACGAAAGTGAATAGCTACCGGGTCAAATTCCAGAACTTTTTGGTTGCCGTCATGAAGGAAAAACAAAACGAGGCGATTCTAGAATCGGATACCTCGGAATTTGGGTTCTACAAAGTTATGCCAGACGATACGTTGAAGGATATTTGTCAGCTGCTGCAAACCGAAGAGGCACTGTTGATAAGAGAAAATAACCTTCCCAGTGATACACTCTTTGTGGGAATGGAACTTAAAGTCCCAGTCTATCGGCATACGGTGGTGGCTTCTGACAGTCTTCAAAAAATTGCAGATCGCTTCGATACATCTTCATCGGCTATCCGTTCCATGAATAAACTGCAGACAGATTGCTTGTGTCCTGGAATGGAACTGAAAATACCGAGAGGCGAATAATATCCCGTTTAAAGATCTACATTAAAAGCTGCTGAGAACCAGCAGCTTTTTTGTTTTTTTCTTACTGAAACATGTTATAATTTTCGAAAATAACGGCAAAAGGGGAGAAGGGTATGGATCCACTAGATATCATGACAAACATAGAAAGGGTCATTCCCTATTATCAAGCCATATTCAGTGCAGACCAACAGGAGGTTGTGGGATATGAGGTGCTGGGAAGAATACAAATGGATGAAAAAAATGTTCTTAGTCTAGGCCCTTTTTTCCATGATAAAAATGTCCCGGACGAATACTTTCTGGAAGTGGAAAAGAAAATCATCCATCAAGCCTTGAACGATTACACTTCCGAAAAAAAATCCTTTCTTCTTTTCATCAATCAGAATGCAAGCATACTTCTGGAGGATCAGGGGGAATCATTGTTAGAGCTGTTGCTTTCCTATGTACCAAAAGGGTTGAACCTTAAAAATATTATCCTGGAAATTGATGAACATACCTATGATGGCGATGTAGAGCATCTTCAGCATCTCGTCAACTATTACAAAACCTTTGGCATACAAATTGCCGTCTCAAACATAGGGGAATCAGGTTCTGACCTTGATCGAATCGGCCGGCTATCCCCGAATATATTAAAAGTGGATCTGAAAGTACTTCGTCAAAGCCATGAGTTAAGTGCGCATCAGGATGTGCTTTTTTCACTTGCTGTATTGTCCCGGAAAATTGGTGCAACCCTGCTGTACGAGAATATGGAAGCCTCCTATCAGCTTCAATATGCTTGGCGGCATGGTGGAAGGTACTATCAGGGATATTATTTACATAAACCGGGTTCTTCATTTATCCAGGAAGATTACGCTAAAACAGTCCTCATTGATAAATTCCAGCAATTTATCCGTTATGAAAAGAGGAAGCTTGAAGCCATCCAACAATTGACCGAAATGCTCCAACATAAAATTCAGCAGTTAGTGGGTAGGAACAAAAAAATCGAGGAGCTGGATAATTGGCTGCAGGCTATTACCAAAGACTTTTCCGAAATCAGTTTCAGGATGTATGTTTGTGATGAAAATGGATTCCAGTTATCTTCCAACCTCATAAAGAAACAAGGGAAATGGGAGATTCAGCCTGAATATAAACAAAAAAACTGGAGCTGGCGTCCGTATTTTTTGGAATATGTAATGAAAATGAGAGTAGAGAAGAAAGGTCTATTATCAGATTTGTACAGCGATATTGAAACAGGCGAGACTGTTCGTACCTTCTCTTATCCAATAAATACTGGACAGTTCATCTATATAGATTTGGCATATGAATATCTATATGAAAATCAGGATTTTTTATAAAAGGAAGGTATAGAAACAGTCCGGAAGTAAACCTTAAGAGTAACAAAGCTCGCGAGGTGAGAGTAATGGGTTCTTTTGATTTGATGTTATTAATTCTAGGTTTTTTAGTAGTTGTAATTGGAAGTATATATGCTTATAGGGTAGGCAGTCGTTCAAACTCCAGTCAGACCTCTGAAATGGATTCTGCAATAAGTGAAAAGGTACAGGATCATTATGTATTAAAAAATCCAGTGTTTTTAGCCTATATAATTGCCATTTCATTAGCATTAATATTTATTGCGTATATAGCTCTATCATCATAATGAAACTGACGAGAAATTTGGTCAGTTTTTTTTTTTTAGTACATTTTAACTGATGCGCTACCCTGTGTGTTAGTTAAATAGGACCATTTTTATATTATTTGAATAATTTCGTAATAGAATTTGTTTGTGAGATTGCTTGTAGGGTAAAAGTTAGTATATCGAATTTTTTGTCAAATGGACAAGGAATTTTGCGAACGGTTACCGCCCTTTATAAAGGATAAACTTGGTAGAATTAGAGGACATAACATTAGGAGGAGAATCATTTGCTCAAAGCATATACCAGATTATCAGTTGCAGTTATCTTCATACTACTAATGGGAGTATCATATGTGGCAGCGGAAGCTCCGACTCAGAAAGAAGAAGTATTCTCTTTTTTACAGGAAGCTAAAGAGGCCCAGTTTTCATTGGGTGAAAAGCATAGGGATATGACAGAAATCCAGAACGAATTGGACCCATATTTTTCACGTGATTATCAGGCCCAGTTTTTGGATGCGCATCTTTTTAAAGAAGAGCAAGGATATATCACGTATGGAACAGACGTACCTCACTTTTACATTCCATTCTTCACTTATGGTGAGAATACCAAAATCAAACAGGATGAAGCTACCGGAAGGCTTTTTGCCTATGAGTTCTTTGATGTCGATGAATCTGAGGCTAATTTGTATCCTGATCATTATGAATATGTGGAATTGGAAAAGAATGAGCAGGGGCTTCAAGTTGTCAATTATGGGTATGAAAAGGAACAACCCGGTTTTCTAAAAGAGGATAATGATGCAAGAACAATGGAAAGTACGACAAACGAGAAGAATAAAGAGGCTACAAATATAGTGAATGAACAGCAGAAGGAGAAGGGAAAACCATTTTCGTTCTATCAACTGACCCGACCATTTGCAGGCTTTGCCTTCTTGTCGGGTACACAGAACCCGACGTTTGCGTTTTATCAGTTCCTGCCAATGTTTGCATCCCATTATTTCCTGCCTGAGGCCGAACCGAAAATGCTCGTTACAAGATAAGGCCATAAAAAGAGCTGTGTATCCAGCTCTTTTTTTATTTTTGTTAAAATGCTTTTATTCTTAAGGATTTTAATGGTATGATGTACTCTCTTGCATGGAATGGTTACTCTTCTATATGCAGGAGCTTCTGCAAGGTTTGTAAATCAAATCCTTTTACAACATGCTCATCCACTGTTACAGTTGGAGTGGAAAAGGATTGAAGGTCATAGACTAAGTATTCCTTAGCACGCGGGTCTTCAGAAATGTCGATAGATTCGAAAGGGATATCATGATGTTGTAGAAAATGCTTAACCACCTGGCAAGGTGGGCAGTCTGGCTGTGTATACACGGTAACTTTCATTTATTTACACTCCTCGTTAGAAAAAAATTCACATCTTTTTTCACTCTTTGCGATAGTTTTAGACTACAATAAGAGGGAAATAAAAATGTAGCATGAATATAAAAAAATTTCTACTTTATTTACCTGCAAAAACGAATGTTCAAGGCGATGTAGGTGAATGATATAGGTAGAAGGAATAGAAGGAGAGTTGTGACATGTCACTATTAGTAGGGATTGTAAAGAGATTGAATGACTTAAAAGAAACTTCCGAGGCTGGAAATGAGCCTGCTCAGCGTTTCTTTGAAGTAAATGGAGAAAAGGTATGCAGCGTAAAATTTTTTGATAAAACGAATACATATGAGCTTGAAGTGTTTATTAAAGGTGAAAGTCCACAAACGTATCAATTCGATAATATCGATATGATCGCAATAGAAATTTTCGATCTGATCCATTAATGGCGGAAACTCGCGTGATGCGTATTTTTTGTTAGGTTAGCCAAAACAAAAGGGAGAGTATCATGGGTAAAAATATAGATGATTATATTGACAATGGTTTAAAAGGAACTCCTGAAATAAAACCGGGTGAGAGAAAAGAGTACTTATCCCAGTTAAGGGAACGCGTTATTCTGGCGCTTACCAATGGGCAAGTGATGCAAGCGAAAGTATATGTGCCGCTTGGTGACTTGATGAAGAGATATCCTGGTTCCCGTCTTTATTTGGACGGCGACATCAATTATGCACACCTTTCCAAATATACGAAAATGGCCAACCAGTATAATGTCCCATTTACGATCGTGGATGATAAAGCTTCCTCCACTAATATCGGTCTGGTGCTTGCGAATCCCCATGCCGTGGACAAGGATGAGATTTTCGTGGATAACGGAGAGTTTAAGAAACATTTACGTTAGGAGTGGTACGAATGATGCCATTGGTTCATTGTCCAAAGTGCAACAAAGAAGAAGCGCTGGATAAGGTATTGACCGCACAATCTAATCAAAATGTAATCTTTAAATGCCCTCACTGTACTTATACTAAGCGCCAAATCCATACAAGCAAAGGCTGACCAAGCTCCTATTCAAAGGAGTTTGGTTCTTTTTTTGTCCGAATAGCTGTTCAATTGTTAATCAGCCAGTCAATGGAGTGAAAAACATTAATTTTTTCCTTCTTTTCATCATATATGTAAGTAGGAAAGTACAAAAAAGGAAGTGGCTAAATGGATAACCCCAGTAAGTTTTATAATATTACCCACGGCTACCTTACTTTTGAACAAGCTTATAAACAGTTACTTTCTTTTATCCAGAAAGATGTAAAAGCCTCCTACTTATTGTCCATTGGGACAGATTCACATGTGCATCGAACAGAAACAAGATTTATGACGGCTATTCATTTACATCGGGTGGGAAAGGGAGCCTGGGGATGTGTCAGGCCTTATATTGCTTCTAGGGCAATTCGAAGCTTGCACGAGAAGATATCACTTGAAACTGCTTTAAGCCAGGAAGTTGCGATGCTATTCTCGAATGAACGATTAGCGGCAATCCAGGATCTTATCATCCCACATTTGGAGCAAGGTGCCGATTTCCGTTTTGAAATCCACTTGGATATTGGAAAAAGGGGAGCAACAAAGGATTTCATTCAGGAAATGACAGGAAGAATTGTTGCAATGGGATTTGATGCAAAGATTAAACCGGACGCATATACTGCATTTTGCTATGCTAATCGATACACGAAATAGCCATCGGAGAATAGGGGATGAGAATGGATGGTTCATTTTAACGAAGAGGAAAAGGAATTATTGATAGAATTGTTGATATCAACAAATTTTGCCAAAGAACTTGTCGCGAGTGTAATCAATGATATGGAGATGGGAGAAAAGAAACTTGTGAGCTCCACCTATAAAAAGCTGATTGAAATTTATGATAAAGTTTCATAGGGATTAATAAAAGCTGCCGGATTGGCAGCTTTTTCTGTCGAATGAAAAGCGGAGGTTCTTGTTATATAATAGTCGAGTCCCAATAAAATTTATGCTACAATGATAATGGTCAATTATGAAAATCGTCATATACTGTTTTGAGAGTAAATATAGAGAGGAAGAACATTCATGATCAGCCTCCAAAAAGGTGAATTATTTGGAACAACCCTACCGGAATTGATAATTCCTGCAGAACGTGTGGCACATGTGCAGGTGCGTAATAACTTGGAACATGCATTGCTGGTTCTAACCAAAACCGGATATACAGCTGTACCCGTTCTGGATCCGAAATATCAATTACACGGTCTAATCAGCACAACACAAATTATGGATTCCATCCTGGGCTTGGAACGTATAGAATTCGAAAGGCTGGAAGAAATGGTTGTGGAAGATGTGATGAATAAAATAATCCCAAGATTAAATGTGAACGACAGTGTAGAGAATGGCTTGGAACTTCTTGTCGACCATCCCTTTGTTTGTATTGAAAACGATGAACACGTGTTTGAAGGGATCCTTACAAGAAGAAGTATACTGGAAAGACTTTACACTCAAATTCAAAAGCAAAGCAAACGTTAAAAAAGACCTGAAAGGGTCTTTTTTAATTGCGTCTAAATGGTTGCATAATAAAGAATGAACGCTACAATTTACATAGAGGCACGAAATAGTTTCGACGAAAATACAAATTTCAATTAGTTAGAGAGTAGGGTAGAGTATGGTAACTGCTGAAAGGGAAAGAGAAGCGATCGGGTTTGCCCAAGAAAAAAAGACGAAGCGCCCTTTTGTACTGGCGGCAATCATGCTGGCGATGTTCATGGCAGCTGTGGAGGCTACAATCGTTTCTACAGCGATGCCGGCCATCGCAGCTGACTTAGGCGGCTTTTCATTGTATAGCTGGGTATTTTCATCGTATTTGCTGATGAATGCCGTCACGGTGTTGATCTACGGCAAGCTTTCAGATCTCTTTGGAAGAAAACCGATTTTGATATTTGGAATTGTTGTGTTTCTGATTGGCTCCATACTTTGCGGTATGGCAGGATCCATCGAAATGCTGATCGTATTCCGATTTATCCAGGGGTTCGGGGCAGGTGCAGTCATGCCGATAGCCTCTACCATAGTAGGTGATATGTATACAAAAGAAGAACGGGCAAAAATACAGGGATACTTATCAAGTGTATGGGGAATTTCTGCTATTTTAGGACCGGCTATCGGGGGGTTGTTGGTACAATACGTAAGCTGGCGCTTTGTATTCTGGGTGAATGTCCCGCTTGGAATCCTTGCAATCATTGGTCTTTTGCTCTACTTGCATGAAGGTATCGAGAAGAAAAAGCATTCCATCGATTATGCAGGTGCAGGGCTGCTTTTTGTATCAGTTTCTAGTTTGATGTATGTCCTGGTTGAAGGAGGAGTGCGTTTTGAATGGACCTCGATGCCCATCATATCGTTAGTCTCCATTTCTGTCATTACCTTTGTGCTTTTCATCTTCCAGGAAAAACGTGCTGTCGATCCGATGATGCCATTTGATATCTGGAAGGAACGTTCCATATTAATTGCGAATTCTACATCTCTTACAACAGGGGTGATGCTGATTGGGATATCGAGTTTCCTCCCCGCATTTGTTCAAGGCGTCATGGAGAGGCCGCCCATCGTTGCGGGCTTTACCCTGACGACCATGTCAATCGGTTGGCCGATCGCAGCAATGATTGCTGGGAGGGTCCTCTTGAAAATCGGGTTTAGGACAACCTCGATCATTGGGGGAGTGGCCCTGATTTTAGGAAGCATCATTTTTATGACCCTCAGTCCGGACGATGGTCCGTTGTGGGCGGCATTCGGCTCCTTTATGATAGGGGTGGGTATGGGTTTTTCCACTACTTCCTTTATCGTATCCATTCAAAGCAATGTTCCGTGGCAGAAGCGTGGCGTTGCAACCGCGTCGAATATGTTTATGAGAACACTGGGGAGTACCATTGGAGCGGCCCTGCTCGGAGGGATTCTAAACTCCCGGATTCAGGGACATTTGAAGGAGAATGGGATGAATGATGAGTTTTCTCTTGATTCCACCACGCTTCTTTTAAATGAGGAACAAAGAAATCAGCTGTCGGAATCGATGAGGGCGCTACTGCAGGATGGACTGACTTCGGCATTGCAGACCGTATATATTGTGGTAGCGGCATTTGCGGTTATCAGTTTTCTCCTTATCCTTCTACTGCCTAAAAAAGAATAGAATAAATGGCCTCCAATGTCCGGCATGGACGTTCGGAGGCCTTTTATGTCTGTAATACTAAAAATAGATTTTCAACAAAAGGTAACCTATTAAAAATACAGAGAAACCAGTCAGGATATTCTTCCATGGCAATGTGGAAAGTTTAGGTGCGAGCCTGACAGCAGTTTGAGCCCCTATAAACGAGCCAATTCCAAGTAGAACTCCAACTCTCCAATCAAACAGTCCCATCGAAAAATAAACAAGGAAAGAAATAAAGCAGCTGGAAAGCGTCTGAAGCCTGGCGAGACCGATGCTGGTGATAAAAGAGTAACCGGCGTTAAGGAACGAGTGCATAAGAAGTGTCGCCTGCCCTGGACCAAAGAGGCCGTCAAATGCCCCGATAAAAATATAGGTGGGAAAGAATAGCTTCGGGACAGGCTGCTCCGAAGCCACATTCGGTCTACGGGATTTCACTATATTTAGGATAGTTGCAAATATCAAAAGGACAAGGGCAATCTTTAACAGGATTCCCTCCGTTAGATAGGATGCAAGTAAAGCCCCCGATAATCCGCCCAAAAGAGTGAAAGGAACAATCTTCAATCCTAATTTAAGGTCTACTTCCTTCCTCTTCCAAATGGTATAAAAGCTGCCTGTGGAACTGAATGTATTAGAAAACTTATTGGCGGCAATGGCAGCATGGATCGGTACTCCAAGTACAAGCATTGCAGGAAGGCTGATGAGGCCTCCCCCACCACCCAATGTCCCGATGAATGTAGCGATAAATCCAATCAAAATCAACAAGTAATAAGTAGCTTCCATACGCATCTCCGCCTTTTTGCAGAATCTTTTCTATTTCATTGTATGAATAATAAAGTCATAATGAAATATCGAAAAAATTAAGATATACTATAAGAAAAACTTATATCTTGGGATCGAGGGTGGTGGCTTCATGAATTCATCGGAATTTTACATACTATCCGTTTTGGCTAAAGAAAAGAATATGAGAAAGGCTGCTGAAAGATTATTCGTTTCGCAGCCTGCTTTATCGCAGCGTCTTCAAACCATTGAAAAGCAATGGAATACAAAGATCTTCATACGAACGCAAAAAGGGCTGCTGATCACGCCGGCAGGTGAAAAAATTGTGGAGTTCGCTGATGAGGTCCTCGCAAAGGATGCAAAAGTAAGGGAGGAAATCTCTTCTCTGGACAAGGAAGTCTATGGAACGTTAAAGATAGCAGTGGCCACAATTATTGGCCAATATTGGCTTCCGAAAATATTGAAGAAATATATTCAAAAATATCCCAATGCCAGAGTGTCCTTGGTCACAGGGTGGAGCAGTGATATTGTGAAAAGCCTATATGAGGACGAGGTGCATATCGGGATAATAAGGGGAAATCCTGAATGGAAAGGGATCAAACAGCATCTCTTGAGTGACGATCTGTACGTTGTCGATACCGAAATTGAAAGTCTTGAGGACCTTCCGCATACAGAGCGCCCTTTTATTCAATTCAAGAGCGATTCGACTTATTATCAGGAAATCCAGGTCTGGTGGCATAAACAGTTTCAGACGCCTCCGAAACGAACGATTGTTGTGGATCAGATTGAAACATGCAAGCAGATGGCATTGAATGGAATCGGGTACGCCATCCTTCCCTCGATTACGTTGCAGGAAGACTACGAACAGATTAATAAAATACCGCTTGCCAGAAATGAGGATTCCACTTTGCACAGGGATACATGGCTGATTGGATATGAATCCTCATTCAGGCTAAAACAGGTGGAAGCTTTCCTTGAGGTATTGATTGAGGAGGCAAATGGTAAAGATAATCAAAACTTCAATTAGTTTTTATTGGATTCTCAAACTTAATAATAGTATGATATAGACTTGTAAAACAAAGACTTGTATTTTTAAGGTGGAACGATAAGGATGGAATGGAAAAACATTTTTCGAGGAATGATTATGGGAGTCAGTGATGTCGTCCCAGGCGTAAGCGGAGGAACAATTGCATTCATTTTAGGAATCTATGATCGATTGATAGATGCTATCAGCGGATTCTTCAGCAAGGATTGGCTGCACCATCTGCGCTTTCTGCTGCCATTAGTGTTAGGAGTCGGCACCTCCATATTATTGTTCAGCAAGGTGATTACTTATTTTATCGACAATTATTATCAGCCGACTCAGTTTTTATTTCTAGGACTCATCATAGGAATTCTTCCCATGCTGGTCAAAGAATCCGATCTGAAAAAATCTTTTACAAAATGGGATTACTTTGCTCTAGCCATTGCGTTTATTCTGGTTGCCTCCATGGCTTTCTTAAAAGAGTCATCCATGGCTCCAATTGAAACTCTGACTGTCACTTCAGCAATCGGTTTATTCTTTGCAGGATGGATTGCCAGCATGACGATGCTGCTGCCAGGAGTCAGCGGATCTTTGATGCTTCTTATTATGGGCGTCTATTACACAGCCCTCAATGCATTGCATACATTGAACATACCGATCATCCTTGCCCTTGTGGCAGGTGGAGGTGTAGGGTTCATCGTCAGCAGCAAAGTGATAAAATTCCTGATGAATGCTTATCCTAGACTGACATTTGCTGTCATAATCGGACTGGTATTGGGTTCCACTATGGTAGTGTTTCCTGGAATATCATCAAACATATTTTTGAATGTAGCCAGTGTCATCACTTTTATTTTGGGCATTATCATTGTTCAATTTATTGGGAGAATGAACAATAAAATAGTTCAAAAAGCAAACTGATTGGAACTGAGCTGACAGAAAGCATCCTTTTGAGTGCTCTCTGTCATTTTTTTTGCATTAGAAATTTTTTCACTTGTCACTCTATTTTTTGTTTGATAGAGTAAAGGGATAAAGACAACATATGCTTTTAGGAGGAATACATAATGAAAATGATGGATGCAAATGAAATTATCTCTTTTATTCAAAATAGTACAAAATCAACACCTGTAAAGGTATACGTAAAAGGTGATTTGGAGGGTATCGATTTTGGACCTTCTTCCAAATCCTTTATAAATGGCAACAGTGGTGTCGTGTTCGGCGAGTGGACGGAACTTGAAGCGGCATTGAAAGCAAACGAAGATAAGGTCGAAGACTATGTGGTAGAAAACGACCGCCGCAATTCCGCGATTCCACTGCTTGACCTAAAAGGTATTAAAGCGCGTATCGAACCTGGCGCTATCATCCGTGACCAAGTGGAAATTGGAGACAATGCGGTCATTATGATGGGAGCTTCCATTAACATTGGAGCAGTTATCGGCGAAGGTACGATGATTGATATGAACGTTGTACTTGGTGGCCGTGCGACAGTAGGGAAGAACTGTCATATTGGTGCTGGAACAGTGCTTGCCGGTGTAATCGAGCCTCCATCCGCGAAGCCGGTTATCGTGGAAGATGATGTGGTAATCGGTGCCAATGCAGTGGTCCTTGAAGGTGTGACTGTTGGCAAAGGTGCTGTAGTTGCAGCAGGAGCTATTGTAATCGATGATGTAGCTCCGTACACAGTGGTTGCCGGAACACCTGCAAGAAAAATCAAGGATATCGATGAAAAGACCAAATCCAAAACTGAAATAAAACAAGAGCTTCGTCAGCTGTAAGCTCCAAATAATTTCCTGACAGGGAAGGCGTGGATGCAACGATCCGCGCCTTCTTTTTCAAAATATATGATCCATGGAATTTGCAACCTATGAGAAAGAGGCGAATAACGTGACAAATGTTTCAAATCCCTATATCCAAATCCGCCGGGACCTTCATCAAATACCTGAAAAGGGATTCCAGGAAAAAAGAACCCAAGGCTATCTTCTTCAGTATCTAAAGGGTCTTCCACAGGAAAACATGGAAATCAAGGAATGGGAAACCGGCATCTTTGTGCGAATCAAAGGCACGAATCCATCCAAAACAATCGGATATCGCACAGATATAGACGGACTGCCGATTACAGAAGAAACGGATCTGCCATTCCACTCCAAGCATGAAGGGATGATGCATGCTTGCGGTCATGACTTTCATATGAGTATTGCCTTGGGTGTATTGACACATTTTTCACAGCACCCATCTAATGACCATCTTTTATTCATGTTCCAGCCAGCTGAAGAGGGACCTGGTGGTGCGCAACTGATGATTCAATCCGAGATTTTTCACGAGTGGAAACCTGATATGATAGTTGCACTCCATATAGCACCGGAGTATCCGGTAGGTACCATCGCCACGAAACCTGGTCTTCTTTTTGCCAATACATCTGAGTTGTTCATCGATTTGAAAGGAAAGGGTGGCCATGCAGCCTATCCTCACCAAACAAATGATATGGTAGTGGCAGCTTGTTCACTTGTCTCCCAACTGCAGACCATCATCTCCCGGAATGTCGACCCTTTGGATAGTGCGGTCATCACCATCGGCAAAATTACTGGGGGAACGGTGCAGAACATTATTGCAGAGCGTGCAAGACTTGAGGGGACAATCCGCACATTATCGGTTGAAAGCATGATAAAGGTGAAAGAGCGAATCCGTGCGCTAGTCCAGGGTGTGGAGATCGGCTACAACTGTGAAACATCGATTGACTATGGGTGCATGTATCACCAGGTGGATAATGATGCGGAGCTTACAGAAGAGTTCATGGCATTTGTCGACAAGGAAACAGATGTCCGTGTGGTGGAATGCAGGCATGCAATGACGGGAGAGGATTACGGCTATATGATTCAAAACATACCTGGTTTTATGTTCTGGTTGGGAGTCGAATCCCCATACGGGCTGCATCATTCCAAATTAGATCCCAAGGAAGATGCAATAGGCGTTGGCATCAGCATGCTCATTTCCTACCTCACTAAAAAAGGGAACGAATAAAGTAAGAAGACCTCCTTCGCATAATTTTAATGGAAAAAGACAAATTAAGAAGGAGGAGGTGGACCAATTATGCCAAAAGTAGGTGTGGAGCAGTCTTTAACGGCTGTTCAAGAAGCGTTGCAGCAAAAAGGATATGACGTGGTTCAGCTAAACAATGAGGACGATGCAAAAGGATGCGACTGCTGTGTCGTAACCGGAATCGACAATAATGTCATGGGAATGTCCAATGCTGTTACAGCAGGAAGCGTAATAGCTGCTCATGGACTTTCTGCAGATGAAGTATGCCAGCAGGTCGAAAGCCGCTTAAATCACTAGGAGGAGCCGTTTACCGGCTTCTTTTTTTTAACACTTTTAAACACCGCTGTTGATTTCCGCACTAGGCGCAGCGACCCAAGGGGCGGTGCTGGAGCCTCCTCAGGCTTCGCCCTGCGGGGTCTCCAGCCTACCGCTACCTCCCGCAGGACAAGGAAGGCTTCGGCAGCGATACATCGCACGAAGAAAATGCTCGCATTTTCGAGGAGTCTTCGCCTATTGCTCCAATCAACAGCTAGATACATAAATAAACAATATTCATGTACCTATTTGGGAAATTGGTCATTCCATAAAAAAGAGGCGGGAGCCTTGTCCCAACCTCATATTCCTTGCTATTCCGCTGTTTTCTCAACGTTTACCTGATGTGGGTAAGGTATATCGATGCCATTAGCATCAAGGGCCTCTTTAATACCCTTTCGCAACTTTCGTTCTATTGCCCACTGCATCATGTTTTCTGTCTTCGCAATGATGCGAATGACAACATCCGAAGCGCCCAAGCCTTGGACACCAATTACATTAGGACCATCTTTTATTGCAGGATCCTCTGCTGCAATTGCATCACAGACACCCTGAATCACCTCGATGGCGTGATCGATATTATCCTCATAGGAAATTCCGATATCGACAAGGGCACGCATGTTTCCGCGAGAGTGGTTCGTCAAACTGGATATTTCCCTATTTGGCAGATAGTGAAGAGACCCGTCAAAGTCGCGGATCTTGGTAGTTCTCAACCCGACCTCTTCGACGATTCCGGAAAATCCTGCAGTAGTGACGTAATCATCTACATCCACTTGTTTTTCCAACAGGAGAAAGAACCCCGTTACAACATCACTTACAATTCCTTGTGCTCCAAAACCGATTGCCAGGCCGATAATTCCGGCACCTGCCAAGATTGCTGTTGTACGTACATCAAATACATTTTCTAGCACCATAATCACAAGGAAGAAAATCAAGGCGTATGTAAAAATATTGGTAGTTAATTTCTCAAGCGTTTTTCCCCGGCCGGCTGAAATCCCCTGTTTTTCGGTTGCCCGTTTGAATAACCGGGTAATTATTTTCGTTCCTATTGATTTGACGATGGCATATACGACAATAATGACAAGCAACTTAAGAAATATAATCCCAACTGCCGCTAAAATGGCATAAAAATCCAAATCTGAAAAGTCAATAATCATCTTTCCCTTACTCCTCTCTAGTATTGATAGAAGACCTATAGTTAGGCATTATATAGGATAGTCTCCATAAATCCAAACGATACGGCACATAAAAAGTAAATGCTAATTATTTTATTCCTATAAAAAAGAATGTTAAAATTGTTTTAGAAAATAATTCCCATATTTATTTGAGAAAGTGTAATTCCATTGAAAGTGGGGAATACCAATTAGGGATAAAAAGGCGGCACGTTCCTTTTAATGAATCCTATATTAAATTAATTATTATTTAACATTGACTAAAAATATTGTATGTTTTATAATGGATACTGTTGATTATAAAAGTAATTGAGAATGTATAAGCAATATTCTCAATAAATACAACTTGGAGGGATTTTTAATGGCAGAACGCATGGTTGGCAAACAAGCTCCTCGTTTTGAGATGGACGCTGTATTGCCGAATAAAGAATTTGGTAAAGTAAGCTTGGAAGAGAACATGAAAAACGGAAAATGGACAGTTCTTTTCTTCTACCCAATGGATTTCACGTTCGTATGCCCAACTGAAATCACTGCAATGTCTGATCGCTATGATGAGTTCGAAGACTTAGATGCAGAAATCATTGGAGTATCCACTGATACAATCCACACTCACTTGGCTTGGATTAACACTGACCGCAAAAGCAACGGTCTTGGTGAGTTAGCATATCCTTTAGCTGCAGACACTAACCACGTAGTATCCCGTGACTACGGAGTACTTATCGAAGACGAGGGCATCGCACTTCGCGGCCTATACATCATCAGCCCTGAAGGGGAACTGCAATATCAAACAGTATTCCACAACAACATCGGTCGTGACGTAGAAGAAACACTACGTGTACTTCAAGCATTGCAAACTGGTGGTCTTTGCCCAGCTAACTGGAAGCCTGGACAAGCTACATTATAATTTCATTCATTGGAGAATAAGGTCTAACGATATCGTTAGGCCTTTTCTTTCACTATATTAGTTTGTTCAAAAAGGAGGATAAAAAGAGCAAAGAATTTCGAGGAAGCGAAGTCTTGAGCACCGCAGCGTATGAATTGTATACGTTAGAGCGGAGAGGCAAGCTGACGAAGAAATTCTATAGCTTTTTTACCGGACTTTTTGAACATCCTCTATATACATATTAATGGGAGGTCTATCAATAATGAAACTACGCTCACCAATGCCAGAGCTTACTGGTGCAACGGAATGGTTAAATGGAGAAGTGACAAAAGCGGAACTGATTGGAGAAAAACCGACATTGATTCACTTTTGGTCAATCAGCTGCCACCTATGCAAAGAAGCGATGCCGCAAGTGAATGAATTCCGCGATAATTATAAGGATAAATTGAATGTCATCGCTGTACACATGCCCCGCTCCGAGGACGATCTGAACATGGATGAAATAAAAAAAGTAGCAAGTGAGCATGATATCACGCAGCCGATTTTCGTGGACAATGACCACAAGCTCACGGATGCATTTGAAAATCAATATGTACCTGCATACTATGTATTTGATGCAGAAGGTAACCTTCGCCATTTCCAAGCAGGCGGAAGTGGAATGAAAATGCTGGAGAAACGTGTGAACCGAGTATTAGGGGAAAACGAAAAATAAACTTAAAGTGAAAAAGGGGAATATACCCTTTTTCTTTTTTTTTGTTATGCTAAAAACTAATGGATTTTTAAGAATCTAGCTGTTGATTGGAGCAATAGGCGAAGACTCCTCGAAAATGCGAGCATTTTCTTCGTGCGATGTATCGCTGCCGAAGCCTTCCTTGTCCTGCGGGAAGCGGCGTTTAGTGGAGACCCCGCAGGCGAAGCCGAAGAGGCTCCACTAACGCCCCTTGGGTTGCTGCGCCTAGTGCGGAAATCAACTGCGGTATTTAATGGCTTCTTTTTATATGACAAGTCGCAAAAAAGCCATGCCTTTAAATATAATCCTTCCATCCTATTCTTAACTTTCATCATATTACATATATTCTAAAGTTATTCAATTTTTCTCCATCTAAAGATGTAGAAAACATCCGACTTCGTGTTGCTTACAAATTCATATGTCCCATATAAAATTAATAGTGTAAATAATTTTAATTTTTGTAAAAAACACTGGAAAATTATTTCGAAACTCGATATATTAGATACTATCTTATATTTTCCAGCATGAGTGAACAAAGGGAGGGAATACATGTGGAGACTTTTAAGAAATTAAAACAATTTTACTGGCCTTACCGTAAAAATTTCTATATTTCATTGATTTTTTTACTTTTGGTTACAGTTATTACTGTGATCTATCCAGTCATTTTGCAAGTGACCATAGATGAAGTAATGAAGAAACAGCAATTCCATTATGTACCGTATATTGCGCTTGGGTTCATTGGAATCATGGCTTTAAAAGGGTTGTTTACGTATTTTAACCAATACCTGGGGGATGTGTTCGGTATCCGTTCCGTTTACCGGTTGAGGAATGAGCTTTACGAAAAACTGCAATTTTTACCTTTCCGTTATTATGACAATGCCAAAACAGGGGATTTAATGTCGAGGCTGACGGCTGATGTGGAAGGATTCCGTTTCTTCCTATCATACGGATTTTCGGAATTGATCAGGTTTGCATTACTTGTAACAATCAGCTTGAGTCTGATGTTCTATTATTCAGTGGCTTTGACTTTCGTTACTTTGTTGGCAATGCCATTCCTTGCATTTGTCACCTATCGTTTCGATAAAAGGGTTCACCCTGCGTTTCGTGGAATAAGAAAATCTTTCGGAAAACTGAACACGAACGTACAGGAGAATATCAGTGGAATCAATACGGTAAAATCCTTATCACGTGAAGGCTACCAGATCGACAAATTCAATAATTCCAATGTCGATTACAAGGACAAATTTATTTCTACAGCCAATGTTTGGGCAAAGTACTTCCCACTTATGGAGTTTATCGGGAATGCCTGTGTGGTTGGGTTGCTTGGCTTTGGCGGTTATTTGGTAATAGATGGCCAATTATCGGAAGGTGCACTTGTAGCATTCTTCAGCTTGGTTTGGTACATTGTTTGGCCAATTGCAAATCTAGGATTTGTCATCAATCAGTTTTCACAAGCGAAGGCTTCCGGGGAACGTCTATTGGAGATACTCGAAGCTGAAGAGGATATTCAAGATATCCCTGGTGCAAAAGACGTACCAAACCTAAATGGGCATGTAACATTTGATAATGTGACATTCAGCTATCCGAATGAAGAAAAAGCAGCCCTTCAAAATGTGTCCTTTGATGCACCACCTGGAAAACAGATTGGCTTGATCGGGGCTACAGGTTCAGGTAAAACAAGTATTACCCAGCTAATTACAAGATTCTATGAGCCGGAAGAAGGACGTATTTTAATTGATGGAAAAGAAGTGAATAACTACACACTCCATTCACTTAGAAATCAGATAGGGTTTGTCCTGCAGGAATCGTTCCTGTTCTCCTCTTCAATCAAATCAAACATAGCATATGGCAGACCGAATGCATCCATGGACGAAATAGTCCGTGCTGCAAAGATGGCCCAAGCGCATGAATTTATTATGGAACTGCCTAATGGATACGATACTATGCTTGGTGAACGGGGAATGGGTCTTTCTGGAGGTCAGAAACAGCGTATTGCCATTGCGCGTGCATTGATTCTCGATCCGACAATCCTGGTCCTCGACGATGCTACAAGCGCGGTAGATATGCAAACGGAATTCAATATCCAGAAAGAACTGAAAGAGGCTCTGGCTGGCAGAACCACCTTTATCATCGCTCACAGGATTTCTTCATTGAAGCACGCTGATGAAATTCTTGTTTTGGATGAAGGGAAAGTGGTGGAAAGAGGTACGCACGAAGAGTTGATTCAAATGCAAGGACCGTACCGCAGAATTTATGATATTCAGTACAAGGACCAAAAAACGGTTTTGCAAGCACAGACAAATTGAAGGCAGGTGAAAAAGAGTGCGAAAGAAACAAAAAATAGATATGAACGATAACGTAAAGAAGAGATTCTATTATTCTACCGATAATGCCATTGAAAAGCCCTTCAACTGGCAGCAGATGTGGCGTCTATTTTCTTACATGAAGCCATACTCAAAGAATCTTCTCCCGCTTGCAATCATCACGATGCTGATTGCAACTGGGGTCAGACTCGCCATTCCGATCATCATCGGAAAATACATGTTTGACTTTGCCATAGGTGAGAGGGATATGGACCTGTTGGTGAACCTCGCCATTCTGATCACAGGCCTGTACGTCGTCTCTTATGTGGCAAATGCGCTGCGTATAAGATGGATGAATATGCTTGGTCAGAATGTCATTTATGATTTGCGAAAACATTTGTTTACCCATGTTCAGGGATTGTCCCACCGGTTCTTCGATCAGCGTTCTGCAGGGTCGATACTTGTGCGAATTATGAATGATATCAACTCCCTGCAGGAATTGTTTACAAACGGTGTCATCAACCTATTAATGGATTTTATACTTTTAATAGGGATTGTCGTCATTCTGTTTGCGCTTAGCCCGGAGCTTGCTACAGCGATCCTGATCATATTGCCGCTCATGTTCTTCATTTCTACAAGTCTTAGAAGAAAGATCAGAAGAGCCTGGCAGGATGTACGCATTAAACAGGCGATGCTGAATTCCCATCTAAATGAAAGCATCCAGGGGGTTCGTGTCACGCAATCCTTTACCCAGGAATGGGAGAATATCGCATTCTTCGATCGAATCAATACCGAAAACTTCGAATCTTGGAGAAATGCCACCCAACAGAATGCGATTTTCCGGCCTTTTGTTGAGATGACAAATGCGGTCGGAACAGCCATCCTGATCTGGTTTGGCGCATATCTGATTCAATCCAGTCTGCAAGGTGGAACAAGTACACTGACAATCGGAGTTTTCATTTCATTTGCTTTCTATCTGGGCATGTTCTGGGAGCCGATTTCAAGGTTAGGGCAGCTATATAATATGCTTCTCGTAGGTATGGCTTCATCTGAACGGATATTTGAATTCCTTGATGAAAAGCCGATTGTCGATGAAAAGGATAATGCAGTCAGACTGGAAGAAATTCGTGGGAAAATTGAATTCAAAGATGTAGAATTCTCTTACGACAGTAAACGAACAGCTTTAAACCGCATCTCCTTGAAGATGGAAGCAGGTCAGACAGTTGCTTTGGTTGGCCATACCGGATCAGGGAAGACGACCATTGCCAATTTGATTTCCCGCTTTTATGATGCAACCGGTGGAGTGGTGAAGATAGATGGCAATAATATTCGTGATATTTCCTTGCAGAGCTTACGATCTCAAATCAGTGTTGTTCTTCAGGATACCTTTATTTTCTCTGGAACCATCAATGACAATATCCGCTTCGGACGTCCTACAGCGACAGATGAAGAAGTGAAGGCAGCTGCAGAAGCCGTTGGTGCCAACACATTCATCGAGCGTTTGAAAAATGGCTATGAAACGGAAGTGGAAGAGAGGGGTAATGTTCTATCCGTAGGGGAGAGGCAGCTGATTTCCTTTGCCCGTGCTTTGCTGGCAGATCCAAGTATCATCATTCTGGATGAAGCTACAGCCAGTATTGACACTGAAACTGAGGTTCAAATCCAGCATGCTTTGAAAAAACTGCTTAAAGGAAGAACGGCTATCATTATCGCCCATCGATTATCTACAATCAGGGAAGCGGATAATATTTTCGTCCTTGACCATGGAAACATCATGGAACAGGGTAACCATGATCAGCTGATGGAACATAAAGGGATATACTACCATTTGGTTAAAGCCCAATTTACGATGCAGGATGCAGTATAATAGACATTATTAAAGAAGTAGGGCACCGGTGCAATCAGCCGGTGCCTTAGCTTGTATCTAGTATTATATGTGGGAATTGAGAGGATGAACCTGATGAAGGAGATAGTGATCGGCATATTTGCTTCCATGTTTTTTGCAGTAACCTTTATTCTAAATAGGTCCATGGAGCTTTCGGGAGGGAGCTGGTTGTGGAGCTCCTCTTTGCGTTTCTTCTTTATGGTCCCGTTTCTGCTTCTTATTGTTTTTATGCGTCGCAATCTTAAAGGGGTCCTCGTCGAAATGGCCAGATACCCGCTTGCATGGTTCTGCTGGAGTGTGGTGGGTTTTGTTCTATTTTATGGACCGATAACTTTCGCAGCGGCATTTGGACCTGGCTGGCTTGTTGCGGGAACGTGGCAGCTTACAATAATTGCAGGTATTCTCCTTGGTCCATTATTTTATTATACTAAGGAAACAGATTCAGGAATCATTACGGTTAGACAGAAAATACCCTATAAGGCCCTTGGTATATCGATGGTCATCTTTATTGGTGTAGTGTTGATCCAATGGGAAAAAGCCCAAGGTATCTCACTATCAGCTTTCATGTACGGAGTGGTACCGGTTGTCATAGCTGCATTCGCCTATCCCCTTGGCAATCGGAAAATGATGGAGCTTTGTGGTGGACGTCTGGATACTTTTCAGCGTATTTTCGGAATGACCATAGCAACACTACCGGTTTGGCTCCTTGTCTCCGTCGTAGGGGTTGTAAAGGTAGGTCTGCCATCTACAGACCAAGTTCTGCAAACCTTTATCGTAGCAGTTTGTTCGGGTATTATCGCTACCACATTATTCTTCTTCGCAACAGACAGGGTGAGGGATAATCATGGGAAACTTGCCTCGGTTGAAGCAACCCAATCGACACAAGTCATTTTTGTGCTGATTGGAGAGGTGGTACTGTTATCCAGTCCACTGCCAAGTAAACTTGCAACTATTGGCCTAATCATCATAATTGTAGGGATGATTCTTTACAGTACATTATCCAAAAGACTTTAAGAAAGGGAGGGGAATAGATGACATTCTATAGCCGGAAGATGAATGGAATGGATGCAGCGAAGATTTTACTATGGCGCTATGAGGCGCCCTACGATTTTTATAATATGGTAATTAGTGATGACACAATGTCGGAACTGCTGGACGGAAGTTATTATGCCGTATATTCAGGGGATGATCGTCTGTTTGGCTTCTACTGTAAGGGCAATTCTGCCCAAGTGCCGGCAGGGCATGCGAGCGGTGCTTATTTAGATGCCTGTTTAGATATCGGTCTAGGCATGAAACCGAATATGACGGGATCAGGCAGGGGAAGCTCTTTCTTCTCATTTATCTTGGATTCCTTGGATGAGGAAGAAGAAGGGCAAGCTTCGTTCAGGCTTACTGTAGCGACATTTAACAAAAGGGCTATGGCATTATACACAAAACTTGGATTCGAGAAGAAAATCAACTTTGAACAAAAGGGGGTTGAGTTTGTTACAATGGTAAAATCCACTTTAGACAGTAGGGTATATCGCTAATTTTACATAACTGAACTTTCCATTCACAATGAAGCAATCGGAAAAATTTCATGGAGAATGGCCTTGTCAGCAATGATTTCTAATAATTATGGTACAATATAAGAAATTGAAAACGTTGTTATTGGGGGAATATCCGTTGAAAAGAAAAGAGTTTGCGGTTATCGGCCTTGGCCGGTTCGGAGGAAGCATGGTAAAGGCTTTGAGTGAAGAGGGAGTAGAGGTCCTTGCCATCGATATGGATGAAGATAAAGTAAATGAATACGCTAACATAGCCTCGCATGCTGTTGTAGGTGATACGACGGATGAAGCGGTTCTGAAGAGCATTGGCATCCGAAATTTTGATCATGTCATCGTTGCAATCGGTGATAACATCCAGGCAAGCATTTTGACCACACTCATCTTGAAAGAGCTCGGTGTTAAGCATATTACAGTCAAAGCCACAAATGACTATCATGAGAAAGTGCTTAGCAGAATCGGAGCCGATCAAGTGGTTCATCCGGAACGGGATATGGGTAGAAGAATTGCGCATAACATTGTATCAAATAATGTTCTTGATTATTTGGAGCTTTCGGATGAACACAGTATCGTGGAGATTGTCGCCAGTAGAAGATTGGGTGGATACACGTTGATAGACCTTGATATCCGTGCAAAATATGGGATAAATATTGTCGCGATCAAAAGAGGAAAAAATATTATCGTTTCACCTCAGGCGAACGAGGGGATCAAACAGGGGGATATCCTGATTGTGATCGGTGCAGACAAGGATATTGATAGATTTGAAAAGAATTTGGTTGAGGAATAAGTAATAAACCTTAGTGGGATATCTGATATCCCACTATTTTTTTGTAACTTTTTCCAGGATGAATCGTATATAAAATAGACCAGCAAGAATCTTCGGCATAAATCGGATGTGGAATCATATATAACCTATAACTGGGACAGGGGAGTGATTTGGATGGGAATCATCATGTATTTCGTGTTATCGCTTTATGCCATTGGGATAGGCGCAATCGGATTGGGGATGTTCTACTTCTTGACGCAACGTGATAATAAGTTTGCCCTAAAATCTGTTTTAGTGGGAATCATACTAATCATCATAGGGTTAGTGGTGAATGATAACCGTCCGGTGGTGGAGGGGGAGGCCACTATTACAGTGGGATCTGTCAGCTTGAATGAATCAACGGATCAATATTTTTGTGATGTCGTGGATGAAGAGTCGGGTATCCGCTATAGGTTTATAGGGGCTGATAGTGGGGAAGCTACTTCATATTGTGAAAAGCTTGAAGTGGGATCGGAATACAAAATAGATTATATGTATGAAGAGGAACAGTATTACTTCAAAAACCATACTAATGTTGAATAAAAAGCCACGTGCGATAAATTGCACGTGGCTTTCTTATTAAACCTCCATAATGATAGGTAAAATCATTGGACGGCGTTTCGTTTTTTCATAAAGGAACGGAGCCAGTGTGTCTGTGATTTCATTTTTAATCTCAGACCATTGGGTTGTACGACGCTCCATAGTTTTGGACAGGTGCTTTGTGATCAAGGACTGTGCATCATTAATCAGGTCACCGGATTCTCTCATGTAAACAAATCCACGTGAGATGATGTCCGGACCAGATGCAATCTTGAAGTCCTTCATATTGATGCTTACAACTACTACAACAAGTCCTTCTTCAGAAAGGATGCGACGGTCGCGTAATACGATGTTACCGATATCTCCGATTCCGTTTCCATCAATGTATACATTGCCGGAAGGGATCTTACCTGCTACGGATGCTTCTGTTTCGGAAAGTGCCAATACTTCACCATTATCCATGATAAAGCAGTTTTCCTCCGCAACACCGCAATCGATGGCAAGCTGTTTATGAGTAATCTGCATACGGTATTCACCATGGATCGGCATGAAATACTTAGGCTTGATTAAACGAAGCATAAGCTTTTGTTCCTGCTGACCACCATGACCGGAAGTGTGGATATCACTTAATGAACCGTGAATGACATCTGCACCGGCACGGAATAGCATATTGATTGTGCGATTTACACTCAACGTGTTACCTGGGATAGGGGAAGATGAGAATACAACCGTATCGCCAGGGATGATTTGGATTTGACGGTGCGTACCGTTTGCGATTCTAGAAAGTGCAGCCATCGGTTCCCCTTGGCTTCCTGTACATAGGATCGTTACTTTGTTTGCTGGCATACGGTTAATTTGATGGGTATCAATAAACGTGTCCTTTGGAGCGCGAATATATCCCAACTCCTGCCCGATATTGATCGCAGCTTCCATACTGCGTCCAAAAACAGCAACTTTTCTTCCGTGAGCAACAGCAGCTTCCACCACTTGCTGCAGACGGTGAATGTTAGAAGCGAATGTCGCAAAAATGACACGGCCATCCACTTTACGGAAGATGTCCTGGATGCTTTCCCCAACACGGCGTTCTGACATCGTGAAATCAGGAATCTCACTGTTTGTACTGTCGGAAAGTAGGCAAAGAACGCCCTCTTTTCCGATCTCCGCCATTTTCGTCAAGTTAGCCGGTTCACCCACAGGAGTGAAGTCAAACTTGAAATCACCTGTATGCACGATATTTCCTTGAGGTGTTTTAACGACAACCCCGTATGAATCAGGAATACTATGAGTGGTACGGAAGAAAGTAACAGATGTTTTACGGAATTTGATAATATCATCTTCCTGGATTTCAATTAACTTGGCTTTGCGTAACAAACCGTGCTCTTCAAGTTTGTTTTTAATCAATCCGAGAGCAAGTTTCCCGCCATAAACAGGTACATCAATTTCGCGAAGAAGGTAAGGAATACCTCCGATGTGGTCTTCATGTCCATGAGTGACGAATAAGCCTTTGATTTTTTCTTGGTTTTTAACTAGGTATGTGTAGTCAGGAATAACATAGTCAATTCCTAAAAGTTCGTCTTCAGGAAACTTGATTCCAGCGTCGATCAGAATAATTTCATCTTGGAATTGGACTGCATAGGTGTTTTTCCCGATCTCACCTAGTCCCCCTAAAGCGAAAACCGCTGCTTGATTATTTTTTACAAATTTCATTTTCTATCATATCTCCAATACTTTAAAGTTTTCAGCTTGTTTTTCATACTCATAAAAAGCTCCATCCACTGCCTGAATGAACTCGATATTGTATGGTTTGTCCTTTAATTTCCTGCGTACCTCAAACACAGCAGAAGCTTCTACATATAATGATTCGGTATTCTCTCTTACCGGTGCTTCTGCAATGTTCTCCTGATAATACACCTTAAATAACATTCTAATCTCTCCTTAAAAAATTTCTCCTCCAGACTTTTGTCTACCGCTGAGAAATCAGCAGTTGATGAAAGGGGAAGGTATATCTATAGTTATTTTATGTTTGGCTGCATAGGCAGAAGTGTCCGACGACTCTCCGTTTTGTGCGTTTCATCTATGCATATGCAACCTTACAAAAAGACAACGCGCTAATTATCAATGCTTTCTTCATTTTCAACATAGCCGTACTTTGGCATGAAAGCCATTAATATCCTATATTATATACGAAACAATAGGATATTTCATGTTTTTCATGTAAGAGTTTACTTTCTATTTTCTCCAAATGGCAAAAAAATTAAAAGTCCGAGTCTGATATGTATAAAAAAAGACCATGATTACATGGCTGGCAGCACTGCACTTAATCCTATTATAGTGAGAGGAACTGGTCTTGTAAAATTTATTCTCGCAACATATATGTAAGAGCCCTTCAAAAATGAAGGACTCATTGATCAAAACTTCTTAAGCTATCGTTTTTCTTTTTAGGAAGTTGTTCATTCGTCGCAGTATTTTTTTTCGAAGCCTTCTAAGCATTTGCGCCTCACTCCTTGTTATCAAGGTTTGTCTGTTTGTAGTAGTGTTAGTATGCTCAAACAGGACAATTAGTTATCAGGAAAAAGAGTATTTTATTTTATCCAAGGAATGGCCAATAACTGTCAGAGGCATTTGGACTCTTTAATAAAGTAGAGACGTACTGACTTTAGCCTATCATATCTTTGCTGACTTGGGAATAAGCTTTGGCCAGTTATCTCTCTGCAGCTATATATTTTGTAAGGATTTTATGGTGAAAAATCTTATTGACAGTAAACGCTTTCCTCATGTAGGTTAAGTGTAAACTAATATTTCGTTACCCTAAGAATAACAAGGTGGTAAGAAAAATGAAGCGACTGTATATGGCATTGTTAACGTTAAGCTTGATTTGGGGAACATCATTTCTATTTATTAAATTGCTTGTTGGAGAAATTGGAGTATGGGGCGTGGTTTTCTGGAGATGCATGTTCGGTGTAGGAACACTGTTCATCTTGCTATTCTTCCAAGGGAAATTGAGGCTTCTAAAAAATCTCCCATGGATACCTCTGCTCCTAATAGCCTTATTAAATAATGCTCTTCCATGGGCCCTGATTGCTGTGAGTGAAATGTCAATAAGCAGCAGCATGGCTTCTGTTGTAAATGCAACTACGCCTATATGGACGATCCTGATTGGCTTTTCTCTTTTTTCAAGCAGAATGGAAAAAACGCAGTGGTTTGGTGTGGCTGTCGGTTTTTTTGGCATTCTTGTCCTATTAGACCTAAATATTGTGCAGCTATTCCATCATAATCTAATGGGAGTCGGGACGATGCTCGGTGCCACAATCTGCTATGGATTCGGCGCGCATCTGAGTAAAAAACACCTGAAAAATGTACCGATTACTATCATTTCCTTCAGTACCTTGGGGCTGGCGGGTATTGTTTCAGGCTTTTTTGTCCTTTTCTTTCAGCCGGAAGCATTTTTGGGAATAACAAGTATATCGACGCTTTTTTCCTTGGTTGGATTAGGTGTATTCGGTTCTGGGATTGCCTATCTTCTTTATTATTATATGGTAAAAGAGGGCAGCGCGGAATTTGCTTCGCTTGTCACCTATATCGTACCAATCACGGCCATGCTATGGGGAAGCCTCCTGTTGGATGAGCATATCAGCCTCACGATGCTTATAGGTTTAGTTCTGATTTTCAGTGGTGTATACTTATCGTCGTATAAAACAAAAAAGCAAAAATTGGCCAATAAAATTGTTGCTTAATTTCAAGATGAATCTAGCTGTTGATTGGAGCAATAGGCGAAGACTCCTGCGGGAAGCGGCGTTTAGTGGAGACCCCACAGGCGAAGCCGAGGAGGCTCCATTAACGCCCCGCGGAAAGCGCAGCCTAGTGCGGAAAGCAACAGCGGTGTTTAAAGAGTTAATAATAAAGGTGGTTTCAATTGATGGATGACAACAAGAAAATCGTATTTTTTGATATAGATGGGACATTGCTTGACCATGACAAAGAAATTCCGGCTTCAACAAAGGAAGCGATAACGAAGTTGAAGAAAAATGGTGTTTACGTTGCAATTGCAACAGGAAGAGCTCCATTCATGTTCGAAGACCTCAGAGAAGAGCTGGATATAAATTCCTTTGTAAGCTTTAATGGACAATATGTTGTCTTTGAAGGGGAGGTTATCTACAAAAATCCCCTTAACCTTGAAAAAATGAAGATATTAAGGAAGTATGCAGAAAAACAACAGCATCCACTTGTATATTTAAATCATGAAACAATGAAAGCGAATGTGGGGGACCATCCATTTATACATGAAAGCATGGGAAGCTTGAAATTTACTCATCCAGAGCATTATCCCGGTTTTCTGGAAGAAACGGAGATCTATCAGGCGCTTCTGTTTATAGAAGAGAAGGACCAGCAAACATATCTTGATGCGTACAGGGATTTTCATTTTATCCGCTGGCATTCCTATTCCACAGACATTCTGCCAAAAGGTGGTTCGAAAGCCATTGGAATCCAACGTATGCTTGAGCGCTTGCCATTTAAAAAAGAAAATGTCTTTGCATTTGGTGATGGATTAAATGATCTAGAGATGCTTGAATATGTGGGAACTGGAATCGCAATGGGAAATGCACATTCCGATTTGTTGAAGGTTGCGGACAAAGTGACAACAGATGTATCACAGGACGGCATTAAAAATGGACTGGAACTTGTTGGACTTATTTAAAGACAAAAGGTGAATCCGTGGATTCACCTTTTTTTTATCGTTCAATGGCAATGGCGTTATCGGGTACATGGAATGGATCCTGCTTGTTAATATGGTCGTAGAACATCACACCGTTCAAATGGTCTATTTCGTGCTGGAACACAATCGCCACAAGACCTTTTAATCGGAGTTTGACTTCCTCCCCATTAACTGTCGTGGCTTTGACTGTTACTCTGGCATACCTTGGGACAAAACCAGGGACATCCCTATCTACAGATAAACACCCTTCCCCTGTAGTGAGATAGCTTTTTTCCACTGAGTGACTTACTATTTTGGGGTTAAGCAGCGCATGGCTGTGCTGTTTGCCTGTTTCATCGGTAATATGAACAGCAATCATTCTTTTTTGTACATTAATTTGGGGCGCTGCGAGACCAACCCCAGGGCGAAGGTTGTATTTCATCGATGTTTCTGGATCCTGACTATTTATCAAATATTGCAACATGTCATGTAGCGTGTCTTTCTCCTCTTGTGTCGGAGGCAGATCTACTTCCTTTGCTGCAATTCTAAGTGAGGGATGACCTTCCCTAATGATTTCATTTGTCGTTAGCATAGCATTGACCACTCCAATCGGAAAACTATTTCATTATTAATCTTCACACATTAATTTAATAATTTTAACAGAAAAAGCATCAATAGGGGAAATGAAAGATTAGGACATTTTAATTTCGACCCATTCATATATTTATTATATAATGGATATGGATTATTTACGTTATTCTTCCATTGTATTCAAATAGATGTTGTCAAAATACATGATAAATTTTATAGTTAAAGGGGAAGAAATGTTAGGGGGATTTAAATTGCGTCATTGGAAAAAAACAATTGCTTCTGTTACTTTTGCAAGTGCACTGCTTTTATCCGGCTGTATGAATGGAGAAACGCCGGAGCAGGAGATATTTGAGACTCTCGAAAAGGTTGTCGATTTGGAAGAAAGCTTTGAAGCACAGCAAGAACCTTTATTGGAGTTGGAACAGAAGGAAAAGCAAATCTACGATGAAATCATCACTTTGGGAATGAAAGAATTCGATCAGATTGTCAAGCTTGCCGAAGAGGGCTCCTCATTGGTTGAACAAAGAAAAGAGGCTATGACAGCAGAAAAAGAAAGTATCGAAACAGCAAGAAAACAGTTTGAAGAAGTAAAAACCTCGATTGAATCCTTGGACGATGAAGGTCTGAAAAAAGAAGGGCAAAACTTGTATCAGTTAATGGAAAAGCGTTATGAAGCATACATGACGCTATCTAACCACTATATGGAAGCGATTGAATTGGACAAGGAGCTTTATGAACTTTTTCAAAAAGAGGATCTGACTTTGGAAGAACTGCAGCTTCAAATTAATAAAATCAACGAACTGCTAGTAAAGATCAAAGAATCAAATCAAGCATTCAATGAATTTACGGAGCAATATAATGAAGCGAAATTCACCTTCTATAAAGACGCAGGACTGAATGTGGAATACAAAAATTAATATGAGGAAGAGGTCGGCCGTGATTCGGGACGATCTCTTTTTTTGTCGAAAAATAACAGAACAAAAATATAAATTGTCTTATAACAATGAAAGGAAAATGTATTTTGAAATAGTCAATTTGCTCTAGATGATTATGTTTGTTGTGGAAAGGGAAAGGGTTAATATCCGCGATTTTGTTATGATAGTATAACTTGAAAGACAACCTGCACACTCTATATGATACAGAAAAGGAAATTGTATTAGTACAGATTATAAAAGATATAGTTAGTTTGTTTTCGTATCAACCAAAGAAATCAATAAATGCAAAGAGATTGACGGAATAATCGGCTTGGTTGTATACTTGAACTTGTTCAAAAGTTGTATTAATATATTTAATTGAAGAATTAATACAGATGAGTAGTCTTGCTTATTGATTTCAAATTGAAAAGCACAATAAAAGAGAAAAAGTACAATTTTACGTGGGATGCAGAAAAATGTCTTTTAATGTACATTTTTGGGTACCCTAATTTTGTATGTAAACTATGTATCAATCAGTTCTCTTAATAGAAAGGAAGAGGTGACGTAGATGGCTGCAAAAACTAAAAATGCCAAGTTCGATCCAAAGCAGCAGTTAGCAAAAGTGGAAGAGCAATTCCAAACGTTTCAAATCTTAAATGAAGAGGGCGAAGTAGTTAACGAAGCTGCGATGCCTGAATTAAGTGATGATCAACTAAAAGAATTAATGCGCCGCATGGTATATACTCGTGTTCTTGATCAGCGTTCCATCAGTTTAAACCGTCAAGGACGACTAGGTTTCTATGCTCCTACAGCAGGACAGGAAGCTTCACAATTGGCTTCACAGTTTGCATTGGAGAGTGAAGACTTCATCTTACCGGGATATCGTGATGTTCCTCAAATGATCTGGCATGGTCTTCCTTTATACCAAGCATTCTTATTCTCTCGTGGTCACTTCCATGGTAACCAGATGCCTGAGGGTGTTAATCTATTGCCACCTCAGATCATTATTGGTGCACAAATCATCCAAACTGCTGGTGTCGCACTTGGTTTGAAGAAAAAAGGTAAAAAATCCGTTGCAATTACATATACAGGTGACGGTGGAGCATCTCAAGGTGATTTCTACGAAGGTTTGAACTTTGCAGGGGCTTACCAGGCGCCAGCGATTTTCGTTGTACAAAACAACCGATTCGCGATTTCCACTCCTGTTGAAAAACAATCTGCAGCAGGAACTATTGCACAAAAAGCAGTAGCAGCAGGTATTCCTGGTGTTCAGGTTGATGGAATGGACGCTTTAGCTGTTTATGCAGCAACTCGTGATGCACGTGAGCGTGCAGTTAACGGAGAAGGTCCTACACTGATCGAAACACTGACATACCGTTATGGTCCACATACAATGGCTGGTGATGACCCGACTCGTTACCGTACTTCAGAGTTGGACAATGAGTGGGAAAAGAAAGATCCTTTGGTTCGTTTCCGCAAATTCCTTGAAAACAAAGGCATTTGGAGTGAAGATGAGGAGAACAAAGTGATTGAAGAAGCGAAGGAAGACATCAAAGAAGCAATCAAAAAAGCGGATGGACAGCCTAAGCAAAAAGTTACGGACTTAATCTCTTTCATGTACGAAGAGCTTCCATACAACTTAAAAGAACAAAATGAAATTTATAAAGAGAAGGAGTCGAAGTAAGCCATGGCGCAAATGACAATGATTCAGGCAATCACTGATGCGTTACGCACAGAATTGAAAAACGACGAAAACGTCTTGCTTTTCGGTGAAGACGTTGGTCAAAACGGTGGGGTTTTCCGTGCAACCGAGGGTCTTCAAGCTGAATTTGGAGAAGACCGCGTATTTGACACGCCACTAGCAGAATCAGGTATTGGTGGACTAGCAGTCGGCCTTGGCGTAACTGGATTCCGTCCTGTGATGGAAATCCAATTCTTCGGTTTCGTTTATGAAGTAATGGACTCCGTAAGTGGACAGCTTGCTCGTATGCGCTACCGTACTGGCGGACGCTGGAGTTCTCCGGTTACGATTCGTTCTCCTTTTGGCGGCGGTGTGCATACACCTGAGCTTCATGCAGACAGCTTAGAAGGACTGATGGCTCAACAGCCTGGTCTAAAGGTTGTTATTCCGGCAACTCCATATGATGCAAAAGGATTGTTGATTTCCGCGATTCGAGACAACGATCCAGTTATTTTCTTGGAGCATATGAAACTTTACCGTTCTTTCCGTCAAGAGGTTCCTGAAGAGGAATACACAATTGAACTTGGAAAAGCGGACGTAAAGCGTGAAGGTTCCGACTTAACGATGATCACATATGGCGCGATGGTACACGAATGCCTTAAAGCTGCAGATGAATTGGAAAAAGACGGTGTTAAAGCTGAGGTTATCGACTTGCGTACGATCAGCCCGCTTGATATTGAAACTATCATTGCATCTGTTGAAAAAACTGGTCGCGCAATTGTTGTACAAGAAGCCCAAAAGCAAGCAGGAATTGGTGCACAAATCGTTGCGGAAATCAACGATCGCGCAATTTTAAGCTTAGAAGCTCCTGTACTCCGTGTAGCAGCTCCTGATACTGTATTCCCGTTCTCTCAAGCAGAGAGCGTATGGTTACCGAACCATAAGGATGTATTGGAAACTGCAAAAAAAGTTCTTAATTTCTAATTGCAACTAATAATAGCCTCGTGTCTGGAATACATGAGTTCTGATTGAAGCCCATTCTTAGCTAAGCTTAGATTGGGCTCTCCAATTTACCATTATAGTAGCGGGTCATTCCCTACTTTATGCTTGGAAATAAAGCATGATTATCATAGGAGGTTGAATACTGTGGCATTCGAATTTAAACTGCCAGATATCGGTGAAGGTATCCATGAAGGTGAAATCGTTAAATGGTTTGTAAAACCAGGTGATGAGATCGAAGAAGATGCTATCTTAGCGGAAGTGCAAAATGACAAAGCGGTTGTTGAAATTCCGTCTCCTGTTAAAGGGAAAGTATTGGAATTGAAAGTGGAAGAAGGTACAGTAGCAACAGTTGGTCAAACCATCATTACATTGGATGCTCCTGGTTACGAAGACCTGAAATTCAAAGGCGACGACCACGGCCATGATGAAGAGAAAAAAGAAGAGAAAACTGAGGCTCAAGTTCAAGCTACAGCTGAGGCTGGCCAAGATGTGAAAAAAGAAGAAGCACCTAAAGAAGAACCTAAAGCTGAAACGGGTGCAGGTACTCAAGCTCAAGCTGATGTGGACCCGAACAGACGTGTTATTGCAATGCCATCCGTTCGTAAATATGCTCGTGAAAAAGGCGTGGAAATTCGCCAAGTTGCAGGTTCCGGAGACAATGGTCGTGTTCTAAAGAGCGATATCGATGCATTCCTATCCGGAGGAAACGCGAAAGCAGAAGGAACTACAACAGATTCGGCTCCAGCAGCAAAAGAAGAAGCCAAAACAGAAGCTAAGCAGGAAAAACAAGCTATCCCAGCGGGTCAATATCCAGAAACCCGCGAGAAAATGAGTGGAATGCGCCGTGCGATTGCAAAAGCAATGGTTAACTCCAAGCACACAGCTCCACACGTTACATTGATGGATGAAATTGACGTAACAGATCTTGTTGCTCACCGCAAAAAGTTCAAAAATGTTGCAGCGGACAAAGGAATTAAGTTAACATTCTTACCATACGTAGTAAAAGCACTTACATCTGCGTTACGTGAGTTCCCAGTACTTAACACATCTTTAGATGATGCTACAGACGAAATTGTACACAAGCACTATTACAACATCGGAATCGCTGCAGATACAGATAAAGGCTTACTAGTACCTGTTGTGAAAGATGCAGACAGAAAATCAATCTTCTCCATCTCTAATGAAATCAATGAACTTGCTGGAAAAGCTCGTGATGGAAAGTTAGCTTCTGATGAAATGAAAGGCGCTTCTTGCACAATTACAAACATCGGTTCTGCTGGTGGGCAATGGTTCACTCCAGTAATTAACCACCCTGAAGTAGCAATCCTGGGTATCGGACGTATCGCTGAAAAACCTGTAGTGAAAGACGGAGAAATTGTAGTGGCTCCAGTTCTTGCATTATCACTAAGCTTTGACCATCGTATGATTGATGGTGCTACTGCTCAAAATGCGCTTAACCATATCAAGCGTCTTTTGAACGATCCACAATTATTGTTAATGGAGGGTTAATTTAAATGGTAGTAGGAGATTTCGCAATTGATGTAGATACGCTTGTCATCGGTTCGGGCCCTGGCGGATATGTTGCTGCGATCCGCGCGGCTCAACTTGGACAAAAAGTAACAATCGTAGAAAAAGGTACGCTTGGTGGAGTATGTCTGAACGTAGGATGTATCCCATCCAAAGCTCTAATATCTGCAGGACACCGCTTTGAAACAGCTAAACATTCTGATGACATGGGAATTACCGCTGAGAACGTGACAGTGGATTTCACAAAGGTACAAGAATGGAAAGCTGGAGTTGTTAAAAAACTTACAGGCGGAGTAGAAGGCCTACTAAAGGGGAACAAAGTCGACATTGTTTCCGGTGAAGCATACTTCGTTGATGGCAACACGGTACGTATCATGGACGACAACTCTGCGCAAACATACAAGTTCAACAACTGTATCATTGCGACAGGTTCTCGCCCTATCGAAATCCCGACATTCAAGTACTCAAAGCGTGTACTTGATTCTACAGGTGCATTGGCACTTAAAGAAATTCCAAAGAAATTGGTTGTTATCGGTGGAGGCTACATCGGTACTGAGCTAGGAACTGCTTATGCCAACTTTGGAACGGAAGTAGTGATTGTGGAAGCTGCAGATGAGATCCTAGCTGGATTCGAAAAGCAAATGAGCTCACTTGTTAAACGTAACCTGAAGAAAAAAGGAAACGTGGAAATCTTCACAAAAGCAATGGCTAAAGGTGTGGAAGAAACGGAAGATGGCGTGAAAGTAACAATTGAAGTAAAAGGCGAAGAGCAAACAATCGACGCTGATTATGTATTGGTTACTGTCGGCCGCCGTCCTAACACAGACGAGCTTGGTCTTGACCAGGTTGGTGTAGAAATGACAGACCGAGGCGTTATCAAAATTGATAAGCAGTGCCGCACTAGCGTTTCTAACATCTATGCTATCGGTGATATCGTAGAGGGACCACCACTTGCTCATAAAGCATCTTATGAAGGTAAAATCGCTGCAGAAGCTATCTCTGGCCATCCTGCAGAAATCGACTACCTTGGAATTCCGGCAGTCGTATTCTCTGAGCCTGAATTGGCATCTGTAGGTTATACAGAAGCGCAGGCTAAAGAGGAAGGTCTAGAAGTAGTCGCTGCCAAATTCCCATTTGCAGCTAACGCACGTGCGCTTGCACTGAACGCTACTGATGGGTTCTTGAAGCTTGTTACACGTAAAGAGGATGGTTTAATCATTGGAGCTCAAATTGCTGGTTCCAGTGCATCGGACATGATCGCTGAACTTGGACTTGCAATCGAAGCTGGAATGACAGCGGAAGATATCGCAATGACAATCCATGCTCATCCAACATTGGGAGAAATCACAATGGAAGCTGCAGAAGTAGCGATGGGTAGCCCGATTCATATCGTTAAGTAATCAACTCTAAAAAGCACCCGGAATTTTTCGGGTGCTTTTTTATATGTTTATTTTGGATAGAAAAAGAAGCCTCTCAATGAAAGACTTCTTCCGATTTGCTTAATGCTTTTTGAATGGAACCGATGATGTCCTCTTTTTGGCGTGTTCCATCGATCTGTGTTACCACTTCGTTATCAAGCACTACCAGTAAGGAGGGAGTACTCTTTATATTAAACTGCTTGTATAATGTTTTTTCCTCTCTTAACGGGACGACCATCAAATTGGCGACCTCGTTCGGATACAATCCCTTTAAATCCAAAATCGCATCATAATAAGTACTTTCATCCTGTATATTGCTTTCGTCAGTAAAAAAAACAAGGGTTTTGGAATGCTCAGGAAATTTAACGTGAGTAATTGTTTTATTCTCTTGGCAGGAAGACAATATGAAAAAAGACAACGTTATCAAAATGACAGAGCCTCTAATCATGGCAATCCTCACTTTCTGTAAAAAAATAATATGTAAGCACCAAAGTTTATTTAATCAACCATTAAATAGTACTGTAAGACGAAACTCCTACTATGTAACTATACGGTGCTATTCTATCATGAAAAAATAGCGAATTATTGCTTGTCATGGAAATGTTACAAAATTGAAAAATAGAATGCTCCTTACCTGCATAATTATTACAAAGGTTTCCTATTCGGTCAAAAAGGCTATTACCATAATAGAAATATGCAGTAAGGGGCTGCTATTATGAAAAATTATGTAGTGTTTTTAATACAGAATATCCTGTTTGGTGCTTACAGTCTCATTGAATGGTTTTCCGTAAGAGATAAACTTCAGGCAAAGGTCATTCTTCTGGGTATATTTATCTATCTTTGTTATGTATTGGCACACTCGATCATTCATAAGAAAAAGCAGGCTGCCATTACTACTGTTATCAGCTTCCTTTTCTATTTTAGTTTCCAGAGTCTATTTTATTACTTCATTTTTTAATTCTAGGCATTTTATACTGTATATTATCAGTCTGATTAATGGAGAGAACCCTAAATTCAGTAAAAGCATTGCCAGGAGGTTACAAGAGCTAGTATGATAAAAGGTGAACTTTACATATGGAGGAAAGAACATGAAAAAATGGATAGTGCCTACCCTACTAATGCTCCTCCTGACCGCTTGTGCTGCTTCACCTCAAAACGAAAACGGACAAGCGAATGAAGAGGAACCTGCTGGAGCAGAAAATCAGAACGATAACAATAACAAAGATGACAAAGAGCCAGCCTCGCAGGATGAACAAGAAAATGTTCCTCGGGAAGGAGAAAGTTCGGAAGATGCTGAAGAGGCAACAACTGATACCGAATCAGCGGAGGGGAATCCTGAAGAGCCTCAATATACAATCAATCCTGCAGATTCCTCTATTAAGCCGATTGGTGAAGCAAATGCAGAAGTGGTACTTCTTACAATTGATGATGCTCCCGACCGCTACTCCATGGAGATGGCAAAGACATTGAAAGAACTTGGTGTAAAAGCTATTTTCTTTGTCAATGGACACTTCCTGCAGACGGATGAAGAAAAAGCTACATTGAAAAAAATTCATGAATTGGGTTTTCCCATTGGAAATCATACGATGAACCATAAATCTTTAAGGCAAATAACGGAAGAAGAACAATATGATGAAATTGTAGCTTTGAATGATCTAATTGAAGAGATCATTGGAGAACGTCCTAAGTTCTTCCGTGCACCTTTTGGCATCAATACGGATTATTCCGATGAGCTGGTGGCAAGTGAAGGGATGGTTCGGATGAATTGGACATACGGATATGATTGGGAACAGGATTACACAACTCCCGAAGCTATAGCGGATATCATGGTAAATGCAAAGGAATTAAGAAGCGGGGCAAACCTGCTCATGCATGACCGTGAATGGACAAACGCTGCCTTGGCAGATATCGTAAATGGCTTACAGGATAAAGGATATGAAATGCTCGATCCAGAACTGATAGATGTTCAGATGGATGACTCGGAAATTTAGAGGGAGTAAAACAAGAAGCCCTAATTGCAGGGTTTCTTTTTTCTGACAAAAGAAGGAAAAAAGAGGGGGAGTATTTAGTGGTAATATTGGAATTGGACAAGCGTCCAGATATGCTCAGAGAGGCTGCAGAATACTTTTGGAAGCAATGGGGAAGTGAAACCAACCTTCCTTTTTATCAAAACTGCGTGGAACACTCATTAGATCCCGATAATGAATTACCTAAGTTCTATGTGATGCTCGATGATAACCAAATTATTGGTACATATGCTTTGCTCAGAAACGACCTGATAAGCAGGCAGGATCTATATCCATGGTTTGCGTGTCTTTTCGTGGAACCGGAATATAGAGGCAAGCAGATAGGTTCCCAGCTTTTGGAGCATGCGAAAAAACAGGCTAATGCGAAAGGTTTCAAGAAGTTGTACTTAGCTACTTATATAGAGGGTTATTACGAAAAGTATGGGTGGAGCTATTTGGAGAAAGGCTTTGGCATTACTGGTGAACCAATTAAAATTTATAGAAGCGCTACGGAATAAAGAAGTGTTCATGGATAAATGTAAAGCCCCGTCTGATAATCTCAGACGGGGCTTTACGGTTCATCAACGCTTATAGTAGTACATGATGCTTCCGGTAAAAAGTTTTAGTTCCGCTTCAAGCTTTTTAGCTAGAAACTTACATAGTTCATTCGCTTTTCCCTTGTCTCCATGTGTACTTTGATCGTGCAGTGTCACTTGTATGTAGGATAGAGGCTCTTCTTCGTCATCATTTGCAGGTTGGGTGCCCACTCCTATCAGTATCATCTTATAGCGGTCCTCCTTGGCCTTCAGGTAGAACCATTGCCCTTGTCCCTCTGGAGTTTCCCTGATTTCATAAGGGAAAGCAGCTTGGCTGTATTCCCACCCCAATTGCTTTCCGGTTTTTTCTGTGATTTCTTTATAGTATGTGAGCAGTTCCTTAACATCTTGAATTGTAAGGGTTTTCTTCGAAGATTTTGGAACAAGGTTAATATATGCGCTGCTAGCCATTCGTTTCACTCCCAAATATGACAATCCATTTGAATATTATTCTAGCACTTGCAGAAAGTCCTTGACAATCATTAAGTTAAAATTCTTGCAATTAGCCTAAATTGTGGGATATAATAAATATCTGAATAAACAAAAAATTAAGAAGGAGGAACCGTATGAACCTATTTGACAAGCTTTATGATAACAATGAAAATGTCCCTGTCCGATTCGTAGGATTCACCACCAAGGATACCAGGTATGATTTCGGTATAGTCTATACGAATATGTTTTTTGGTAAACCTCTCGTCATCTGTATGCAAACCGGCCGCTCCACGCTCCTCGATCCCAAAGATATTACCGACCTAAATCACCTTCAACATGTATTCCGAATCGACTCTCAAGAACAGGCGGAAGATCTTGCGGAATTCTTTTCCGAAGCCATTCCTGCAATTCCTTTCCAAGAACAGTACGAATAAATCTTTCAATTGATTAAGGGCCATCATCCATTAATAGGGTGATGGCCTACTTTATTTATGAATCTTCCATTATATGAAAGAGTATGCATTATATACATACCTATTTTTAAATGTGTTATACAATTTGGTTATTGACATAACACATTTGACGGTTTATTATGAAATTAATAACAGAAAACGCTTACAATTTCTTGATACACAATCTGTTTTCCAATAAAATCTATTCTGAAAAGGGGTAAATGTGTATGGGTACAATTATTTGTCAAACTTGCAACAGTGCAGTAGATCACTTCGAGGATGAAAAAGTTACGACTTATTATGCGAAATGTGCGGAATGTAAGTGCTCTGAGAAAGCGGAAGACTTAGACTAATAGAATGTTCATTAATTGCAGTATATAAATAATACAGCAGTCGCGACTCCGACTGCTGTTTCTTTGTATTATTTGATAGCTTTATGTTCCTTGATGACCCTTAGTGTTTTGAGTTCATGGTCTTCAGGGCCTTGAACGGGAAGACCAACTTCCAATGTCTTGGAAATGTAGGACAAGTTCTCTTCTGTAATGATTTCCCCAGGTGTAAAGATCGGGATACCTGGAGGATAGACCATGATGAATTCAGCGATAATTCTTCCTGCCGACTTATCAAATGGCACGACTTCTGTTTCTGAATAGAAAGCATCACGAGGTGCAATAGCCAGTACAGGAATGTCCGGCAAAAATACCTTTACCTGGTTAGCTTGATCTTCAGCCTGGTCGCGATGCTGTTCTGCAAGCTCTCTCAATGCAGTAAGCAATATCCCTGTTTCTACCGCAGTATCCCCAGGAGTTACAATACATAAAATATTGTACAAGTCGGAAAGTTCCACTTCAATGTTATAGTTTTTACGGAGCCATTTTTCTACATCATAGCCGGTCAGGTTCAATTTCTTCACAGATATGATCAGTTTGGTCGGATCGTAATCGAAGGTTGCTTTTCTTCCCAGAATTTCAGGTCCTACACAATATAAATTGTCAATCTCATTGATTGCATCCCTTGTCTGGTTTGCAAGCTGGATTGTTTTTTCAATCAACATGTGCCCCTCTGTTGCAAGCCTTTTGCGAGCGACATCTAAGGAAGCCAATAACAGGTAAGAGGTCGAAGTTGTTGTAAGCATGCTCAGTATGGATTGAATGCGATTCACGTTCACAAGTCCTTCACGTACATTCAGAATGGAGCTTTGTGTCATGGACCCTCCAAGCTTATGCACGCTTGTCGCTGCCATGTCTGCTCCAGCCTGCATGGCGGACAGTGGAAGCTCTTCATGGAAATGAATATGAACCCCGTGTGCTTCATCCACTAATACAGGTACATTGAAGCTGTGTGCAACTTCTACAATCTGACTCAGGTCGGCTGAAATGCCGAAGTAGGTCGGATTGATGACCAGTACACCCTTTGCATCAGGATGCTGCTGTAGGGCCCGTTCGACAGAATCTGTTGTTATGCCGTGGGAGATACCAAGTTCCTTGTCAACTTCAGGGTGAATGAATATAGGTACAGCACCAGAAAAAACGATCGCTGACATGACAGACTTATGCACGTTTCTTGGAACGATTATTTTTTCGCCAGGTCCGCAAACCGCCATTACCATCGTCATGATGGCTCCGCTGGTACCCTGTACAGAGAAAAAAGTATGATCGGCACCGAAAGCCTTCGCAGCTAAATCCTGTGCATCCTTAATCATACCTTTTGGTTGGTGCAGGTCGTCAAGAGGGCCAATATTTATCAAATCGATGGACAGTGCGTTATCGCCGATGAATGCACGAAACTCAGGGTCGATGCCTGCCCCTTTTTTATGACCGGGTATATGAAATTGAACGGGATTTTTTTTTGCGTGTTCAAGCAGTCCAGTAAACAATGGTGTTTCATTTTGGGAGTTTGTCAACTTTACTAAGCACCTCTTTATATAAATTCTTTGACATTTTTATCATGTAAAATATATCTTCATCTTAACGTATCTTAAAACGCAGAACAAACTTACACTTAAAACAAGTGAATTATAGCATTTTAAACGAAGGTTGCATAGATTTTTCTTGCATTTATTTTGTAGAAAAAACAGGATTTAAGCCTTCGAAAAAGAAGATATATGGGAACGAGAGAAAGGGGCTTATACAGATGAAATGGAAAACGAGAATTACAGAGCTTTTGGATATTGAATACCCAATCATACAAGGTGGGCTGGCCTATTTGGCTTATGCTGATCTTGCTGCTGCGGTTTCTAACGCTGGTGGACTTGGGCAAATCACAGCAATGAGCCTCGATACTCCTGAAGAGCTCCGGGCTGAGATTCATAAATTGAAGAGCTTGACTGACAAGCCTTTTGGAGTGAATTACGCCATTGGTCAGCATGGGAGACCTTTTGAACATATGCTGGAAGTGGCAATTGAAGAAGAGGTTCCTGTTATATCCATGACAGGAGGGAACCCTGCACCGATTTTCAATAGGTTGGAGGGCACCACCTGTAAAAAGCTTGTACTGGTTGCAGCAAGAAGACAGGCGGAAAAGGCTGAGGAATTGGGAGCGGACGCTGTCATGGTCGTTGGCCAGGAAGGTGGAGGACATTTAGGGAAGCAGGATCTTGGCACGATGGTGCTCGTCCCTAAAGTGGTGGATGCCCTATCCATTCCTGTGATTGCTTCGGGTGGAATCGGAGACGGTAGGGGGCTGATGGCAGCATTGAGTCTTGGGGCTGATGGAATAGAGATGGGTACTCGGTTTATTGCGACGAAAGAATGCCTGCATGCACATCCCATCTATAAGGAGATGCTTGTTAAAGGTACGGAAAACGACACAGTCATTATCAAGAGAAGCATAGGTGCTCCTGCAAGGGCCATTCACAATAAATGGACGGAAGAAATACTGGTTCGTGAACAGAACGCTGAGGGGTATGAAGGATTAAAGGATTATATAAGCGGAATGGCAAATAAACGTTTCATCCATGACGGGGAAATTGAACAGGGTTTTGCCTGGGCAGGGCAGGTGATGGGCTTGATTGAAGATGTCCCCTCAGCAGGCGAGCTGATAAAGCGAATCATTTATCAAGCGGAAGAAATTCGCAAAGACTGGACAATCTAACACAAGTAAGTGCTATACTATTTAACGAAATGAGCTTACATAATGAGGTGACAGTATGGACTTTTCTTATCCCATTTCCTATGACTGGACTACAGATGAAATAGTGGATGTGATTGCTTTTTACGAAGCGGTGGAGCAGGCTTATGCCAAGGGAATTGAGCGGGATCAACTGATGTGCGTGTATCGTCGTTTCAAGGAAATAGTTCCTGGAAAAGCACAGGAGAGAAATCTTGCCAATGAATATGAAGAGTTGAGCGGTTTCTCTGCCTATCAGACGATCAAAAAAGCAAAAAGCCTAGAATCGGGAGATAAAGTGAAAATGTAAAAAACAAGAATCGGAAATAATCCGATTCTTGTTTTTTTAGGCTCTTTTCGTAAAGTTTGTTGCTCTTGTCCGTAAAAAATCGGCTTTTGAATTTTTTACAGCGATAAGAACAAAAAATCCAAATAGGAAAAAATGCTAACAAACCGGAAAAGAGCACGAAAGTAAAGGAAGTTGCGTGTGTATGTTGCATACGTCAAAAACAGCAATATATGCGAAAAGCCATTTTTTAGGATACAGCTGTTTTCTTTGTCAGATTATAAAGAGGTCGCAACGTTTGGAATGCCTCTTCTATCCTTGCAATCATTTCGTCGCCTGAGAGTGTGACCGCTTCTTCTCTAGGGATTTGAATGCCGCATAAGATTTCCGCTTTTTTTACATTCATTAATCGTAGGAAAAGTTCCTTGTGCTCGTCCTCTGACATATCACTTTGACGGATAACTTCCGGTTTTGTATGATCTTTGGACCAAACATAATCGGAGGGAATCGATTCACGAATCTGTTTTATATCCTCAAGTAGCTTCTGCCCGTATGCTTCCTTGATCGGCGCCTCGTAGATCACTGCAAACCAGACAAAAAGGTGCGTTTCCCAAAGTCCGATCTGAAAATGAGGGAGCATTTTATACCCCCGATTGCTGTTTGCGAATGCAACCCAGGAGTCCTTGGGAGGGTTGATTGTGCGTCTTGCATGCTTGGCAATGTGAAATTGCATTTCATCGCCTGTCATGGCCGTCAATGAAGGGGCAAAATGCTCTCCAAGATGCTGGAATTTCGGTTGGATCTTTTCTTGAAGAGCAGCCATTCGCTCCTCCAGACCATTAATTTTGAAGACATTAAAATCTGCTTTTTTAAAGCCGTTAAATTTTCTTGATGCCACTTTTATCACTCCATAAATATGTATTCCACTCAAAAAGATGAACAAGATGATTTTTCTTTTCAGGTGCCGCGCATACTGGATATTCTAGCATAGCCGCATGTCTTTTCAAAAAGATTGAGCTTCGTCCAGGATGGCTTTTTTCTTTCTGGGTTATTGCACATTTTAGTTACCAACTTTTAATCCCTTCATATGATATATCAACCATAAAAGTTGAGAGTATCTTGAAACCATGAACATCACTAGAGGGAGGGATTGTAATGAAGCAGGTTGTGAAGCCTTGGAAAAAGAAGAAGGAAGAAAATCAGATGGTAGTGCTGAAGCTTGAAATTGATTATGAATTGGTAACTTTGTTTGATGCGATGACGGAAAATAATACCGACATGATCAATAGCAGCAAAGTCAAATTAGAGAAATTGCGTAAGGAACTGTTGAGTTTAGAGGTTTAGTAGCAATTGCTACCTAACGAACCTGTAAGAGGTTCGTTTTTCTCTGTGCCGCATTACTTGATTTTAAAAGCCCATTTCAGTAAGCTAAAAAGAACAATTGCATAAGATAAGAAGGAATACATAGTTGTGGAAGGGCAGGAGTCGTCATGAACTGGTCACAAATTGATGAGAATGCAAAGAGATGGACAAGAGAGGCCGGGGAAAGGATACGCGCTTCCTTTAATGAAAAGCTGATGATACATACCAAAACGTCTCCGGATGATCTTGTCACGAATATCGATCGGGAAACAGAGCAATTTTTTATTGAAAAAATAAGAAGCACCTATCCGGAACATCAAATACTCGGTGAAGAGGGCTTTGGTGATAAGATAGATAAACTCGACGGAACCGTCTGGATCATTGATCCTATAGATGGAACGATGAACTTTGTACACCAGCAGAGAAATTTCGCGATTTCTGTTGCAGTGTATCATGATGGTGTCGGTAGGATTGGGTTGATCTATGATGTTGTGCATGATGAGCTTTACCATGCAAAAGCCGGTGAGGGTGCTTACCTTGATGATGTGAAATTGCCTAAGCTTGAAGAGGTGGCGGTGGAGCAGGCAGTAATCGGACTGAATGCAACGTGGATTACTGAAAATAAAAGAATCGATCCTTCCATATTGGCCCCTCTTGTCCGAAGAGTGCGAGGAACACGCTCATATGGATCTGCTGCACTGGAAATGGCCTATGTAACGACAGGACGTATTGATGCGTATATTACGCTCCGCTTATCACCTTGGGATTTTGCTGCCGGGCTTATTCTGGTTAATGAAGTTGGCGGGAAAGTGACGACCTTATATGGGGAAGAGCTGAACCTCCTCGGTCAGAACAGTGTCTTTGTCTGCAAGCCTGGCCTGCATGAAGCCATCAGCAAAGAGTATTTGTCGAAACTTGAGAAAAAGTCAAAGTAGCATGGTAAAAGAGGCTGGGACAAAAGTGTTTTAGTCTAAAAAAACCCGAACTAATTTGAATTTTAAAATCAAATTAGTTCGGGTCTTTTTTTGAAGTATTCGATTAGTTTTAGGTTACACCAGCGGTTGATTGGAGTGCAAGACGAAGCCTCCTACGGGAGAAGTGGCCAAAGTGAGACCCCGCAGGCGAAGCCGAGGAGGCTCACGGGTCACCCGCGGAAAGCGAAGTCTTGCACGGAAATCAATAGCGGTATTTAGAGCCGGTAACTATATTGTTCGTCTTTTATGAGCAATTTTTAGTTTTGTCCCAGCTTCTTCTTCAGCTAAAAAATAAGAAAATTTCGGCCAAAAGGCAAAATAGAAAATCATCCCTAAAACAGCAAAAACTCATTTTAGTGGTCATTTTCCTTCATGCTGCGTTTCTTTTTGAATCCGAAACCCATTATTATAAATAATAAAATAATTGCAAATACTATACCTGTTAAGCTTCTTTCTGCTATTGCTATACCAATCAACCCCATGGAGGAAGCCGCTAAACAAGCGAAAAGTACGAAGATCCATTGAATGTTTTTCATGATTTAACCTCCTTTTTGATAACGCATTCAACACTTAACACATATTTTACAGAAGTCTCTTCGTCTTTTCTACTATGTTTGTGGTATAATACTAAAGTTATCAAGTTGTAAATTAGGGAGATGAAATAGTGAACATCCGCAATGATATTAGAAACATCGCAATTATTGCTCACGTTGACCATGGTAAAACAACGTTAGTAGACAAATTGCTACACCAAGCTGGTACGTTCAGAACGAACGAGCAGGTAGCAGAACGTGCCATGGACTCAAACGATCTAGAAAGAGAACGTGGGATTACCATATTGGCAAAAAATACGGCAATTAACTATAAAGATACACGCATTAACATCATGGACACACCAGGACATGCCGACTTTGGTGGAGAAGTGGAACGTATCATGAAAATGGTAGACGGTGTACTTTTAGTGGTTGATGCTTATGAAGGCTGTATGCCTCAGACGCGCTTCGTATTGAAGAAGGCGTTAGAGCAGAACTTGACACCAATTGTTGTAGTCAACAAAATCGACCGTGATTTTGCCCGACCTACTGAAGTAGTGGACGAAGTAATCGATTTGTTCATCGAGCTTGATGCAACAGAAGAGCAATTGGAATTCCCGGTAGTTTATGCTTCTGCCATCAATGGTACTGCAAGCACAAACCCGGAAAAGCAAGATGAGAACATGGAAGCAATTTATGAGTCCATCATCGAGCATATCCCAGCTCCAATCGACAACAGTGAAGAGCCGCTTCAATTCCAGGTTGCCCTTCTTGACTACAACGACTATGTTGGACGTATCGGGGTTGGCCGTATTTTCCGCGGTACAATGAAGGTTGGACAACAGGTTGCATTGATGAAGCTTGACGGTTCTGTGAAGCAATTCCGTGTATCAAAGCTGTTCGGTTTCATCGGTCTTAAGCGTGTCGAAATCGAAGAAGCAAAAGCCGGAGATCTTGTTGCCGTTTCCGGAATGGAAGATATCAACGTCGGGGAAACAGTATGCCCGGTTGACCATCAGGAAGCTCTACCGGTACTTCGTATCGATGAGCCGACATTACAAATGACTTTCCTTGTAAACAACAGTCCGTTTGCAGGTAAAGAAGGTAAATTTGTCACTTCCCGTAAAATCGAAGAGCGTCTGGAAGCGCAATTGGAAACGGACGTAAGTCTACGTGTAGATCCAACTGATTCCCCTGATGCATGGGTTGTATCAGGACGTGGAGAGCTTCATTTGTCCATCCTGATTGAAAACATGCGCCGTGAAGGTTTCGAGCTTCAAGTATCCAAGCCTGAAGTAATCATCAAAAACGTTGATGGCAAGAAATCAGAGCCGGTAGAGCGCGTTCAAATCGATGTTCCAGAGGATTACACTGGAGCCGTTATGGAATCCATTGGTGCCCGTAAAGGTGAAATGGTTGACATGATCAATAACGGTAATGGTCAAGTTCGCCTTATTTTCATGGTTCCTTCCCGTGGATTAATCGGTTATACAACCGAATTCCTTTCCTTGACTCGTGGATATGGTATCATCAACCACACATTTGACAGCTACCAGCCAATGGCTGCAGGTCAAGTTGGTGGACGCCGCCAGGGTGTACTTGTTTCCATGGAAGCAGGAAAAGCATCAACTTACGGCATCATGGGTATTGAAGACCGCGGTGTTATCTTCGTGGAGCCAGGTACGGAAGTTTACGAAGGAATGATCGTGGGAGAGCATAACCGTGAAAATGACCTTGTAGTAAATGTATGTAAAATGAAGCAGGCTACTAACGTTCGTTCTGCAACAAAAGACCAGACTGTTAGTATGAAAAAGCCTCGCCTTATGACGCTTGAGGAATCTTTGGAATACTTGAACGATGATGAGTACTGTGAAATCACTCCTCAGTCCATTCGTTTACGCAAGAAGATTTTAGACAAGAACGAGCGTGAAAGAACAGCAAAGAAAAAGAAATACGCAGAAGCATAATTTGCAAATGAATAGGGGAAGCGAGGATGGACTAACAGGTCTATCTTTGCTCCCCTTTTTCTAAATTTATGAAGGGAAGGTGAGAAGCCAGTGAGTGAAGAAAAAGTACCAGAATATCTTTCTTTCTTTGCCAGCCTCTACAACGTGGTTGAAAACCCTGTATTAGGTATGTGGTTGCTATACCTAACTATTTTGGCACTATCCATATTAGTGTACAAGCTAGGATTTGCTTTAAAGCTGCCAATCTTAAAGTCTGCTATTATTTATCTTTTCCTGGCACTGGGTGGGACCGTACTAACATTTTTAGGTATCTTCCTGCCGGTTGCAGAAGGGTTGGTTGTTGCAGCTTTGATTCTGATTATCTATAAAATACGTTTGCGCCGTCATAAGCAAGAAGAAGGCACAGAATCATAAAGGGAGGTCTCGTGATGAGGTCCTTGCAAGATACGCTTTATAATTGGCTGACTATCAAAGTGGTCGCTGCAGCCCGGCCGGATGATAAATCTGCACAGGATACGATGAAATTGTTCGAATCGATACTGACTGAGGACCATAAGTTAACGGAGATATCGGTAACGAAGGAAGACCCGATGTACTATGTATCGTACATAAAGGATGGGGAAGCCCAGAAAAACCGCTTTCCGATTGAATTGATCGATGTCATGCTCGAGCAGATCAAGAATGAACCGGAAAAATATCATAATTATGAGTAAATGAAAAAGAGGATCACTCACTAGTGCAAAGCACACCATCTGAGTCATCCTCTTTGTTTTTGTCTAGGCAAATAAAAGATAGGGATTAAAATTGCGAAAAGTATATGACCGATTGTCCATAAGGAAAAACTGATAAGGTCGTCCACAGGGGGAGTATCCTTTTTTGCAAGAATGGTCAATGGAAAGTAAAGGAATACGGTGGGCAAAGTTAAAAGGAAAGACCAAAAATAAGGGCTGGTTTTTGAGTTTGCCTTTCTTTCCATCAACCAGGCAAAAATAATCCCAATAAAGACGGCTATTAGAACATGTAACAAAAATTCCACAATCTCCGGTAAATTCCGGCTGCCGATAAAAGGGATGAAATCAACATTCAGTAATAAGATATAGATTTTCTTGGAGAAAATGGCCTCCAAGCCTTTCATCGCAAGCCCCATGATCGAACCGCTAATAAAACCTGTAAGTGCCCCTCTCACTATCATCCATTACCACTCATCCTGATTCTGCTTCTGTTCATAAAGACGGAAGTTACCAGTGGCAATTCTTTCGTTTGTTCTTTTTTCGATTCTTGCGCTGCAATCATCACACATATAGGTGTGGATAGGTCTGTTTCGAAGTCTTTTAGCTATCAGGGATTCATCATTTATACTTTCAATTTTATCGCAAATTACACACTTGACTCTCATGGTCCACCTCATCTACTCCAACATTACGTATAGTATAGCATAAAGGAGAGGGAACAGAATAACAAAAGAAGGCCCGTTTAAATTCATATAATAGTATCACGCCCCAAAGAACGGTTGTGGTATGATAATAGAAAATCCAAATTGAAGGGGGTAATATGTATGCCAAATCTGGTGGAATCTACACTTGTCGAATCGCTGTTGTCAGCTTTACAGGAAGAGCAGCTTGTTTCCATTAGCACAGTGGATTTTGAAACAGGTGGTCCAAATGTCAGCGCTTTGTCCTGGATCTATGCCAGTGACGAGACAACCATCAATCTTGCAGTCACCGCCAAGAGCCGGATTGTCCAGAATATCGAAAACAATAACCATGTTGTGGTTACGTTGTATGCCAATGAATCAGTCTATTCCATCCATACCACAGCAAATGTTCAAGAAAAAGAGGCAAATGAGCTCCCTCTAAAGCTTGCACTCATCACCCTGAAAATAAAAGAGGTGCGTGACGTGATGTTCTATGGTGCTAAAATATGCGTTGAACCTCGTTTCGAGAAAACATATGACAAGGAAGCAGCAAAAAAACTTGATCAGCAAGTAATGGAACTCCTCAGGAATTTAAGTTGAACACATGAAGAAAGTGCCGAACACACATGGGGAAGATTGTGGTTCTGGCACTTTTTTTTAATCCTGTTCTACCTTTTTATTTCGGTCTTCATCCTTTTGGTTATTGGACTGTTCCTGCTGTTTTTCTTCTAATTCTCTTTCCTGGCCTTTTGGAAGTTGGGAATTGTTCTGCTCTGTCGGATTCGGAGCAGTAGGTTCTTTCAGATCAATCGGAATCTCAGGCATGACACGTCCCACTATTTCGGCAAGCTCCTCCAGGATACCAGCAAGTGGCCTCCCGCGCTGAATGTCCCTCCCCATTTCTTCTAGGCGGACAAAGGAGTCTGCATCTGCAATAATTACAGCTGTTGCACCATAAGGATCGTTTTTCAGACTTTCTGCCACAGAGTATTTGATGGTGCTTACTCTTGCACGATCCAGATCAGAATTGACATCTATACCAACCACAGCATATGGTCCCAATACTACGGCAGTTGCATCATTGACATTCGGTACGCGTGTAGCCAATTCAACAAGATGAGCGGAAACTTCTTGTCCCGTTTTTCTATCCACGTGTATATCAGCAGAGTCTTTGACATGGATAATCTGTGATTTATCATCTTCTTCCCGGGATATATTTCGTGGCTGATTATTACAGCCTGAAACAGCCAGTATTACTATAAATAACACAAATAGTCGTTTTTTCATTCTACTCACTCCTTTAACGTACTTTGACCAATTTTTCATGTCGCTTGATTTTATTGTTTATTTGTTCTTCTATCTTTATTCATTTTGACATATATTTTATCAACGGTCCGTCCCTTAATATGGTCAAGCAAAAGGACTCGCAATACAGTGGGGCCATAAATTCTGAAGGTGATGGATGCCTTGATTCACTCCCGAAAGAAAATAAGAATATAGAGCCAGGAGTAGGAGGCGGCAGGTTGAATAAAATTTATGTCTTAGATACAAATGTATTGTTACAGGATCCATATTCCATCTATTCTTTTTCTGATAATGAAGTGGTCATTCCAGCAGTGGTCTTGGAGGAAGTGGATTCGAAAAAACGATATATGGATGAAATAGGAAGAAACGCAAGACAAGTGTCAAAAATTATCGATTCATTAAGGGAAACAGGCAAGCTGCACGAAAAAATCCCTCTGCACAATGGAGGCGCCCTGCGGATTGAATTAAATCACCGGAGCTTCCACCAGCTCCAGGAAATTTTTGTGGAAAAAACGAATGATAATCGGATACTTGCAGTAGCCAAAAACCTTTCATTGGAAGAGCAGACAAAAGAGGAAGGAAGAGCTGTGATCCTAGTCAGCAAAGACGCACTTGTTAGGGTAAAAGCAGATGCAATCGGCCTTACTTCCGAGGATTTCCTCAATGATCGAGTGGTGGAAGTGGATCACATTTATAAAGGGTTTTTGGAGGTCTATGTTGCGACAGATAAAATGAACCTCTTTTATGAAAAGGGGGAAATGAATGTATCGGAGCTTGCAAATCATCCCTTTTACGCAAACCAGTTTATCATTATGAAAGATGCTTTGGGAGGGTCTGCATCAGCGCTGGGTCTTGTTGATTCCACGGGAAAAAAGGTAAAGAAGCTGGTGTTTGAACAGGATCACATCTGGGGAATCAGACCAAGAAATGTACAACAGACAATGGCATTTGAAATGCTACTACGGGCTGACATTCCGCTTGTTACCCTGACTGGAAAAGCTGGCACCGGAAAAACGCTCTTGGCATTGGCTGCAGGTCTCCTGCAGACGGAAGACTTAAATCGCTATAAAAAACTGTTGGTTGCAAGGCCCATTGTACCCGTTGGCAAAGATATCGGATTTCTACCAGGCGAAAAACAGGAAAAACTCAGGCCATGGATGCAGCCTATTTTTGATAATCTGGAGTATCTGTTCAATACAAAGAAACCAGGTGAACTGGATGCCATATTGGCAGGTATGGGGTCTATTGAAGTGGAGGCTTTGACCTATATAAGAGGAAGAAGCATTCCTGAACAATTTATCATCATTGATGAAGCCCAGAACCTTACAAAGCATGAGGTGAAAACGATACTTACGAGGGTAGGGGAACGAAGTAAAATAGTCCTGATGGGAGATCCTGAACAAATCGACCACCCGTATCTTGATGAATATAATAATGGTCTGACATATGTAGTGGAACGATTTAAGGATCAAAAGCTGGCAGGTCATATCAAGCTAATCAAAGGGGAGAGGTCCATGCTGGCAAAATTGGCAGCAGATCTCCTATAGAGCTGAAATATTATGCTGCAAAAGCAAGGGTCTGAGATGTTTCCTCTCAGACCCAATAGCGGCGCAGGTTCACTTTACGATTATTCTATTTACACTCTTTAAAGGAGTAAGCTGGTTGGATCCGTCTCCAAAGTAAACATGGACAGGTCCATCCTCTTTTAAGGGTTTGCCCTTGTTGGAAAAACCAAAGATAATATCCTGTGCTTGGTCGAGGGCAACTTCCACTTCTTGTCCGCCACTGACAAAGACGATAGAGGAAGCATCCTCATGCGGCTCAGCATTTTGCAGGAATGGAGCGAATTTAATGCCGAACGAGCCTGTCAACAACTGCTCTTTTTTAAATCTTCGCTCTGTTTTTAATGTTGGTGGCTGGATGGCACCCTCGCTTATTTCTCGTTCCCACTGTTTTGATGCAGCCTTCGTGTAGGCCTCCAGTTCGTCAAGTTCATCCTGCTTTTGTTCTGAGAAATATGTATCCAAATCCAAACGGCGGTCGTCAAAAATCCACACTCCAGGATCTAATGTTATGGAGAATTGCACCTTTCCTTCAATTCTGATGATTGATTCCATGTTGTCCCCCTTGAAATTGTAGTCTTTTCATCATTATAATGCTTAGAATAATTTTTGTCATGTCCATAGAAGCCCTGACCAAATTGACTCTTCCTTTATTCACCCGAGGAATCCAATCTTTTCACACGAAGCTTGCAATTTTTCCAGAATAACGATAATATTTATAGATAAGATAGGTATTTGTTCGTAAACGGAGGGATCGATATTGGCATCAGATATCGTGGTCGATCATCGTGATAAAGCTATTTCGCTTTTAAAGGCTGATTCAGATAAAATTTTGAAATTGATTCAAGTACAAATGGATAATTTGACTATGCCTCAATGTCCACTTTACGAAGAGGTCCTGGATACCCAAATGTTTGGATTGTCCAGGGAAATGGACTTCGCTGTTCGCTTAGGGCTGATTTCCGAAAAGGAAGGCAAAGACATCCTTTCCAAACTCGAGAGGGAATTGTCTGCTTTACATGAAGCCTGGGAGAAAAATTGAATGAATAGAACGCTCAATCTACAAACAAAATTGTTGATTGAGCGTTTTTATTAATCAAAAAAGATAAGCAAATATTTACATTTTTCCAAATCCGATGTGAAAAGAAGGAAAAATTTAAATACATAAGGTATAATTGCAAGTATAATTGAATAAAAATTCTAAACTTTTCTGGAGAGAAGTAGCTACTAGGGGGAGACAAAATGACGAAAAAAATCCAAAAGATACTTGTTGCCAACCGCGGCGAGATTGCAATTCGTGTTTTTCGAGCTTGTACAGAATTAAATATTCGAACGGTTGCTATTTACTCAAATGAAGATATTGGGTCCTTTCACCGATATAAAGCGGATGAAGCCTATTTAGTGGGAGAAGGGAAGAAGCCGATCGATGCCTATCTGGATATTGAGGGCATCATTGAAATAGCGAAAGTCAATGATGTGGATGCCATTCATCCAGGGTATGGGTTCTTATCGGAAAACATTCATTTTGCTAGAAAATGTGAAGAAGAGGGCATCATTTTTATTGGCCCAACCTCCAAGCATCTCGATATGTTCGGAGACAAAGTAAAAGCTCGCAGCCAAGCACAGCTGGCAAACATTCCGGTTATTCCCGGAACGGACGGGCCGGTCCATTCGCTCGATGAGGTCATGGATTTTGCCGCAACTTATGGCTACCCGCTGATGATCAAGGCCGCTTTAGGTGGCGGTGGACGCGGAATGCGTATTGTCCGTAGCAAATCAGAACTGAAAGAGGCTTTTGAACGTGCAAAATCGGAGGCAAAAGCTGCATTTGGCAACGATGATGTATACATAGAAAAGCTGATAGAGAACCCGAAGCATATTGAAGTGCAGATTTTGGGGGACCAGCATGGAGAAATCATTCACTTATTCGAACGTGACTGCTCCATTCAACGCCGTCATCAAAAGGTAGTCGAGATCGCTCCAAGTGTCTCCATCCCGGATGAGTTGCGTGACCGTATCTGCAATGCTGCAGTGGAACTGATGAAGAATGTGGATTATATTAATGCCGGGACAGTGGAGTTCCTTGTGGCAGGAGATGAATACTACTTTATTGAAGTAAACCCGCGCGTGCAGGTCGAGCATACCATTACAGAGATGGTGACCGGCATCGATATTGTTCAATCACAAATCATGATTGCAGAAGGACATGCCCTGCATGGAAGCAGGCTTGGTATCCCGAAACAAGAAGATATTCGCGTTCATGGTTTTGCCATTCAATCCCGCGTAACAACCGAGGATCCGTTAAATGGCTTCATGCCTGATACAGGAAAGATTATGGCATACCGATCAGGTGGAGGATTTGGTGTCCGATTGGATGCGGGTAACGGATATCAGGGGGCAGTGATAACCCCTTACTACGATTCCTTGCTCGTAAAGCTTTCCACTTGGGCATTGACCTTTGAGCAGGCAGCTAACAAGATGGAGCGGAATTTAAAGGAGTTTCGTATTCGTGGAATTAAAACGAATATTCCTTTTCTGGAAAATGTTGTGCGTCATCCGAAATTTATGAATGGTGAATATGATACATCATTCATAGATACGACACCTGAATTGTTCGTGTTTCCAAAGCGAAAAGACCGCGGAACGAAAATGCTTAGCTATATCGGGAACGTTACCGTTAATGGATTCCCGGGAGTGGAAAAGCGAAAGAAACCAATCTTCCCAAATCCTAGAATGCCGCAAATGAAAGGCATGGAGACGGTTCCAAGCGGCACAAAGCAGATTTTGGATGAACGAGGTGCAGACGGACTTGTCAAATGGATCGGTGAACAAAACGAAGTGCTCTTAACTGACACAACCTTCCGTGATGCGCATCAGTCTCTGCTTGCTACTCGCTTGCGTACACACGATATCAAGCAGATTGCAGAACCGACCGCAAAACTCTTGCCTAACCTCTTTTCGATGGAAATGTGGGGGGGAGCTACCTTTGATGTTGCCTATCGCTTCTTAAGCGAAGATCCTTGGGACCGTCTTTTGACCCTGCGTGAGAAGGCACCTAACGTGCTTTTCCAAATGCTGTTGCGGGCTTCCAATGCAGTAGGCTACAAAAACTATCCGGATAACCTGATAAAAGAATTTGTGGAAAAATCAGCTTATGCCGGGGTGGATGTGTTCCGGATCTTTGATAGCTTGAATTGGGTCAAAGGGATGACTTTAGCTATTGATGCAGTCAGGGATAGCGGTAAAATCGCAGAGGCTGCCATCTGTTACACAGGCGATATCAATGATCCTGTCAGAACGAAATATGACTTGAGCTATTACTGCAACCTTGCTAGGGAATTGGAAGCAAGCGGTGCTCATATTCTGGCTATAAAAGATATGGCAGGGCTTCTGAAACCGCAGGCTGCCTACCGACTTATTTCCACACTCAAGGAAACGATTGATATTCCGATTCACCTTCATACCCATGATACAAGCGGGAATGGAATATATATGTACGCAAAAGCAATTGAAGCCGGTGTTGATATTGTCGATGTGGCTATCAGCTCGATGGCAGGATTGACCTCACAGCCAAGCGCAAACTCTTTGTATTACGCCTTGGAGGAAACGGAGCGCAAACCTGACGTGTCTGTGAAAGCGTTGGAGCAACTATCTCATTATTGGGAGGATGTCCGAAGATATTACAGCGATTTTGAAAGCGGCATGATGAGTCCTCACTCTGAAGTATATATGCATGAAATGCCTGGAGGCCAATACAGTAATCTTCAACAGCAAGCGAAAGCCGTGGGGCTTGGTGCGCGCTGGGAAGAAGTAAAAGAGATGTACCGCCGGGTAAATGATATGTTCGGGGATATCGTCAAGGTAACACCTTCTTCCAAAGTGGTGGGGGATATGGCCTTGTTTATGGTTCAAAACAATCTTACAGAAGAAGATGTAATAGAAAAAGGAGAATCCATTGATTTCCCTGATTCCGTCATCGAACTTTTTGAAGGCTACCTGGGGCAACCGCATGGCGGATTCCCGAGAGAGCTGCAGAAGGTTATTCTGAAAGGCAAATCACCGATTACAGTCAGACCTGGTGAATTATTGGACGATGTGGACTTTGATGAAATCCGCCAGAAATTGTTTGATACACTTAACCGTCAGGTGACAAGCCATGAGATGATTGCTTATGCGCTATATCCGAAAGTATTTCTCGATTACCAGAAGAAGCAGGAGGAATACGGTAATGTTTCTGTGATTGATACTCCAACCTTCTTCTTTGGAATGAGGCTTGGAGAAGAGATTCAAGTGGAAATTGAACAAGGGAAAACATTGATGGTGAAGCTTGTTTCAATTGGACAACCTCAAAAGGACGGAACGAGAGTGGTCTACTTTGAATTGAATGGACAGCCTCGTGAAGTGAATATCAAGGACGAAAGCGTGAAGTCGGCTGTTGTGACCAAACCGAAAATGGATGGCAGTAATCCGACTCATATTGGAGCAACCATGCCGGGGACCGTTATTAAGGTGCTTGTTGAAAAAGGGGAGAAGGTCTCCAAGGGTGACCACCTTATGATCACGGAAGCCATGAAAATGGAAACCACCGTTCAGGCTCCTTTCAGCGGCACTGTCAAGGAAATCCATGCAAACGCCGGTGAAGGCATTGCCACAGGCGACTTATTAATAGAAGTGGAACAAATCTAACCCGCTGCGAATAGTAAAAAGCCCCAAAAATAAACTTTTGGGGCTTTTTTATGTTTAAGTAACCAGGATCTAAAAAAGATCAAAGCTATGTTAATGTATATTGAGATTTATAAGAATCTAGCTGTTGATTGGAGCAATAGGCGAAGACTCCTGCGTGAGGAAGCGATTAGTGGAGACCCCACAGGCGAAGCCGAGGAGGCTCCACAATCCCCCCGCGGAAAGCGCAGCCTATTGCGGAAATCAATAGCGGTGTTTTATAGGTGTAAGGCTAAATGAAAAAGAGCGAGGGATCTGCTAGTTGATCCGCTCGCTTTTATTGTTGTTTTTGCATATTCACTTTATTTCTTGTCACTAGCATCAGTAGATAGCTAAGTACCCCAAAGAGACAGGAAATGATCAGGGCATGTAAAAGTGAAACAAAAATATTCAATTTAGTAAATACGACTAATGCACCTGTAGTAGCCTGCATCAAAACTAGTACTGCACAAACCATCCAACCTTTATATATGACTGGTTGATGCTTGTACTTCCTGAAGGCGAGTAGTGCTACATACAAGATCCAGACTACGATGAGTCCGGCAGCAGCCCGGTGCCCCATTTGAATCCATTCATGCATTTGTGTAGGGAGGCCAAGTCCATTACGGGTACATGTCGGCCATGTAGGGCATGCTAAGCTTGCACCGACGTGCCGGACCAAAGCGCCAGAATAGACAACCATATAACAATAGGTGATGATTCCAATGATGTGAATGGACATACGGCGGTCAATAATCAATGTTTCTGCATCAAAACGCTTGTCCGCTTCAAAGATTAGTAACGTCAAAAGAAAGACAGATGCAAACGATACTAGTGAAATTCCGAAATGTAGCGCTAATACAGCTGATGACTGTCCCCAAATTACGGCAGCTGCCCCGATAAGAGCCTGTAGCATGAGAACGGCAAATGAAAGCAAAGCAAGGAACTTCGTTTCTCTTTTATGACCGATTACCCTCCAGGCCCAAATTGAAAGGACCAATACCACAATGGCAGCCAGGCCTGAAACAATACGATGGCTCAGCTCGACAACCAGTGCAAAATCGATATTGCTAGGTATTAATTCGCCGTGGCATAGTGGCCATGATCTTCCGCAACCCATGCCTGATCCGGTTTTTGTGACTAGTGCTCCCCCAATAAGTACAAAAAGCATGATAATAGAAGTACAAACGGCGAACCATTTCAATAATCTATACAACAGATTCACCTTCTAACAAAGAATTTATTTCTCCCATATATATTAAAACAAGTAGAAATGGTAAAATAGTAAACGTCCTCCCAATACTACACAATGTAACGGGAATTGACAATATCCAACCTATAGCTACAAAAGCAGATTTATTATCGTGAAAAAGGTTGAATAATGGTGAGGAGTTTGCTAGAAATATATATGGGACATGTTGAAATGATAGCTGTCCAATCGACAATATGGTCAACAAACCCTATTATATACTGATTTAGAGAGTGTAGGTAATATTCTGTGTAGGTGACACAAATTAGTCATATTTTCTTCAAATATAATTCACAATGTTTTAGGCAAATATGATTTAATATACAGAGAGAATGTTACTTAACATCCTTGTGTTTTCGTGTGTTTTACACTATCTCAAAGTTCCTTAGTGGAAACGGATTCAATCCTGAATGTACGGGATATAATGTGTTTATCATGTATGCACCAAGGTTCAAAGGAGGAATACAAATGGCAAAATTGAGGACTTTGGATCAAGCATCTGCTTCTTTGTCAGGTGACCGTCCTCAAGATAAAGAAGTGAATTCTGTTTGGAAGGACTTCTTAGCGCTTATTAAAATAGGAATTGTCAATTCTAATTTTATCACTACTTTTACTGGGCTTTGGTTAGCATTATTTTTTACCCAAAAAAGTTTTATAGCCAATATAGATGTTGTTCTACTCACAATCATCGGTTCTTCACTGGTTGTAGCCGGTTCTTGCAGTCTTAATAACTATATAGATCGCGATATCGATCATCTGATGAAGAGAACCAAAAACCGTCCTACTGTAACAGGTCGAATGAATCCAGTAGGTGCACTTTATCTTGGTCTGGCTTTAACAGTAATCGGAACTATCCTTTTAGCCCTGACAACATATACTGCAGCCATTATTGGTTTGATAGGAGCCTTCACTTATGTGGTCCTCTATTCTATGTGGTCCAAAAGAAGGAATACTCTAAATACAGTGATCGGTAGTATCTCTGGTGCAGTGCCACCGCTAATTGGCTGGGCAGCAGTGGATCCGGGCCTATCATTGATTGCTTGGATGCTGTTTTTCATCATGTTCCTTTGGCAGATTCCACATTTCCTGGCAATCGCGATTCGTCGCTGTGAAGAATATCGGAGTGCCGGTATCCCGATGCTCCCGGTCGTACATGGATTCAACATAACCAGACGACAAATGCTCGTATGGGTGGCATGTCTATTGCCAATGCCATTCTATATGTTTGACCTGGGGCTTGCTTTTGTCATATTGGCAACCCTACTGAATCTGGGCTGGCTTGCATTAAGCCTTGCAGGATTTAGAATGAAGGATGAAATGAAGTGGGCGACATTGATGTTCGTCTATTCCCTGAATTATCTTACTATCCTTTTTGTTTCCATGATTATTGTAACCATTTTTTAAAACAAGACAGTATGAGTCCAGCTCTATAAAACAATGACTGTCTTTTTTAAACGGAAACTTGAAAGATGAAGGGTGAAAGAGTGCAAGCTGTGGTATAGTAACAACTAGAGGCAAAATTTTCATCAAATGAAGAAAGAGTGTGTGTTGGACCTCGACACCATAAGTCATTTTCCGGCAGATGTTGTTGTTAACCTCTGTCGGAAAATGCCTTATGCTTGTCGAGGCTACATAAAAGCGAAGAGAACTGCCTGCAGCTACCGAGCATCGTTCGTTTAGGCTCTCACATTGCAAACAGCACTTCTCGCTTTCCAAATTATGATTTAATTCTTTCTCTTCGATTGGAAGGAATTTATCAATACATTCTACTTCACTTACTAAATATGAAAGAGGGGTTTGATTAAGCTATGAAGAAATGGCTACCAAATTGGCGAATTCTATCGCTTTTTAGTGTAATGACGCTATTCTTAGCAGGCTGTGGTAAACCATTCTTATCTGCACTTCAGCCGGTTGGTGAGGTAGCAGATATGCAAAAATCACTGATCTTGTTAAGTTCAGCAATTATGATTCTTGTAGTAGTGGTTGTTTCCATTATCTTCGTTTACGTTGTAGTTAAGTTCCGTCAACGTGATGGAGAAGAAGAGCGCATTCCTAAACAAGTAGAAGGAAGCCACAAATTAGAAATTACCTGGACTGTTATTCCGATTTTACTATTATTGATCCTAGCAGTTCCAACTGTTTCCTACACATTCCAATTGGCTGATGTGAAGGAAATGGAGAAAGAAGAGACTGACGCACTTGTTGTTAATGTTACTGCACATTTGTACTGGTGGGAGTTTGAATATCCTAACCAAGAGGTTGTAACAAGTCAGGACCTATACGTACCAACAGATGAGAAGGTTTACTTCAACCTTAAAGCAAGCGATGTAAAGCACTCTTTCTGGATTCCTTCTGCTGGTGGGAAAATGGATACGAATACAGATAATGAAAACAAATTCTGGCTGGAGTTCGACTCCAAGCGAGTCGGTCAGGCACCTGAAGAATTTTTCTTTGGAAAATGTGCCGAGCTTTGCGGACCTTCACATGCATTGATGGACTTCAAAGTAAAAACACTTCCACGCGACGAGTTCGATCAATGGATTGAAAACATGAAAAATGCTGAGCCAACTGCAGAAACTGAACTTGCGCAAGCAGGGGAAGAAATCTTCGAACAAAGCTGTATCACCTGTCACGCGGTTTCTGCTGATCAAAAGGGTGTTGCACCTAACTTGACTAACTTCGGCAGCAGGGAAATGGTTGCTGGTCATGAAGCGAACACTCCGGAAAACCTGGCTGATTGGCTGGAAGATCCAGAGACCTTCAAACCAGGAAACAAAATGACTGGTGCTTACGACGAACTTAACCCAAATGAAATTGAAGCACTTGTAGAATATTTATCAGGACTAAAAGTAGAATAGATTTTCACGAAAAGGAGGTTACATTGTGAGTACGTTAGCACAGAAAAAGGGATTTGGCGCAACTCTATGGGATTACCTGACAACGGTTGACCATAAGAAAATTGCCATCCTTTACTTAATTGCCGGCGGATTCTTCTTTGTCGTCGGTGGGATTGAAGCGATGCTTATCCGTATCCAACTGGCAGTGCCGGATAGCGGCTTCATTGCAGCTGGATTATATAATGAAATACTTACAATGCATGGTACAACCATGATATTCCTGGCAGCGATGCCATTATTGTTTGCATTTATGAACGCTGCTGTCCCGTTGCAGATCGGTGCACGTGACGTAGCATTCCCATTCATCAATGCACTCGGATTCTGGTTGTTCCTATTTGGTGGAATCTTCCTTAACCTTAGCTGGTTCCTAGGAGGAGCACCTGATGCAGGTTGGACGTCATATGCGTCTCTTTCACTTGCATCACCTGGTCATGGCATTGACTTTTATGCACTTGGTCTTCAAATCTCAGGTATCGGTACGTTAATTGGTGGTATCAACTTCCTTGTTACCATTATCAATATGCGTGCACCTGGTATGACTTATATGCGTATGCCACTTTTCACATGGTCTACGTTTGTAGCATCTGCACTTATTCTTTTCGCTTTCCCTCCATTAACGGTTGGATTGGCACTTATGATGTTAGACCGTTTATTCGGATCGGCATTCTTTGACCCAGCATTGGGTGGTAACACGGTTATCTGGGAGCATTTATTCTGGATTTTCGGACATCCTGAGGTATACATCCTTGTATTACCTGCTTTCGGTATTTTCTCGGATGTATTCTCTACATTCTCTAAAAAACGTCTATTCGGTTACTCATCCATGGTATTTGCTACCGTTCTAATCGGTTTCCTAGGATTCATGGTTTGGGCTCACCATATGTTTACAACAGGTCTTGGACCGATCGCTAATGCGATTTTCGCAGTAGCAACAATGGCGATTGCCGTACCAACAGGTATCAAAATCTTCAACTGGATGTTCACAATGTGGGGCGGACAGTTGAAAATCAATACTGCAATGCTTTGGTCTGTAGCCTTCATCCCTACGTTCGTACTTGGTGGGGTAACAGGAGTCATGCTAGCATCAGCAGCTGCTGACTATCAGTATCATGACTCCTACTTTGTAGTAGCTCACTTCCACTATGTAATTGTTGGGGGAGTAGTATTTGGTCTTTTCGCTGGTCTACACTACTGGTGGCCGAAAATGTTTGGTAAGATTTTGGATGAAAAATTAGGAAAGATCACTTTCTGGTTGTTCTTCTTTGGTTTCCATCTAACATTCTTCATCCAGCATTTCCTTGGACTGATGGGTATGCCTCGTCGTGTATTCACTTTCAAAGCGGATCAAGGTTGGGATCTTTCCAACTTGATCAGTTCAATCGGAGCTGCTTTCATGGCTATAGCTACGATTGTATTAGTAATTAACATTGTTAAGACAGCATTAAGCAAGCAGACAGTCGCTGGCGATGCTTGGGGTTATGGACGTACTTTGGAATGGTCCATCCCATCACCACCGCCTGAATATAACTTCAAGCAAACTCCACTTGTTCGTGGATTGGATCCACTATGGGTTGAGAAAATGGAAGGCAAGAAGGGTATGACACCAGCCGAGCCTGTTGGTGATATCCATATGCCTAATGGTTCCATTCTTCCATTCATCATTTCTTTCGGTCTATTTGTAGCCGCATTTGGTGTAATGTACAGATTGGATTACGCATGGGGATTACCTGTGATGATTCTTGGATTGGTAATTACATTCGGCGCAATGTTCTTCCGTTCAGTCATCGACGATCATGGGTATCATATTCATAAGGAAGATCTATTGGCTGAAGATGATGACAAGGGGGCGAAGTTATAATGCATACAGAAGAAAAATTAACTGCAGAAACTTTTCCGGCATCGCCTGAAAAAGCGACCCTTGAAGGTAAAAACAAATTTTTAGGCTTCTGGCTCTTCCTTGGGGGAGAAACAGTTCTATTTGCATCTTTGTTTGCAACATATCTTGCATTGAATGATTCAACTGCTGGCGGTAAAACAACCAAGGAACTATTTGACTTACCACTAGTATTTGCGGCAACCATGATTCTTTTAACAAGTTCTTTAACAAGTGTGTACGCTATGTATCACATGAAGAACTTCAATTTCAAGAAAATGCAATTGTGGATGGGGATTACTTGGTTACTTGGATTAGCGTTCCTAATCCTTGAAATTTACGAATTCAACCACTACATTCATTTGGGACACACATTTACTAGCAGTGCATTCGGTTCCGCGTTCTATACATTAGTTGGTACTCACGGTGCCCACGTATTCTTTGGTCTTTTATGGATCGGTACTTTATTGATCCGTAACATGAAGCGTGGTCTTGACCTGTACAATGCTCCAAAGTTCTATGTAGCTTCTTTATACTGGCACTTTATCGACGTTGTATGGTTGTTCATCTTTACTGTAGTATACTTAATGGGAATGGTGTGATGACATATGGCAAATCAAACTAATACTGGAAATCCAAAAGTAGATTTAGCATATCGTCGTAAAAAGAGCAAGGAAGAAATGAAATACCAAGTAGTATCATTTGTATTGATGATCTTCCTTACGCTTCTTGCATTTCTGGCAGTAGGAGCGGAAATGTCTAAATTGTTCATTGTACCGGTAATCATATTAATGGCAGTGGTACAATGTATTTTCCAACTATACTATTTCATGCATATGAACCATAAAGGTCATGAAGTGCCTTCATTGTTCCTATTCTCTGGATTAGCAGTTGGATTGATCACAATCTTAGCGTTTACGACAATTATTTGGTGGTAATAAATAAAAGCGGAGACCGGTCAACTGGTTCTCCGCTTTTTTGTATGGTTCCTTGAATACCCTGTTGATTTCCGTTCCAGGCATTTGTTACCTCAACCATATGTCAGATTCATGACAATTGCTTGGACATACTTCTCCACGCTTCCCCCTCACATTGAAGGGGACAGGGGGCTGTAGTATAATGGTCGTATGGATATAAGTGTCCTTGGTGGCACTATTAAAATTGAGGTGACTTCTTTCATGTTAGGCAACTTGGATATGTTTGGCTTTCAGGCACTCTGGAGCCCGTTTTTACTTGTCACGACGATTGCAATCATTGCTTTGTATATTTATATAACAGGAAGCGGACGGAAGCATTTTAAGGATTCAGAAGCAATTACGAATAAGCAAAGATCCTTTTTCATTGTCAGCTTAATCATGTTTTATCTTGTCAAAGGGTCACCTGTCGATCTATTGAGCCACTTGATGTTAAGCGCTCATATGACGCAGATGGCAGTACTTTACCTTGTGCTCCCACCGCTTTTGTTGATGGGTACGCCGGCATGGCTTCTGCGAAAAGCAATCAATCTGCCAGTAGTTAAGCCTGTTTTCAGGTTTTTCTCCAAGCCTTTGATTGCATTGATCGTATTTAATGCCATTTTCTCGATCTATCACATTCCAGTTATTTTTGACATTGTGAAAGTGGATATGACTTTGCATACGACTTACACCGCAGTGATGTTTTTGGCTGCTTTCATCATGTGGTGGCCGCTTGTAAATCCTCTTCCAGAAGAACAGAGACTTTCAGGTATTCTGAAAATCGGCTACATCATGGGAGATGGGATACTGTTGACACCCGCATGTGCATTGATCATTTTCGCAGATCAACCGCTTTATGCGACTTATTCGGAATTGACTGCATGGCTGGCAGCACTTGAGCTCTGTGTACCTGCTGGAACATTGGCGGGCTTGGATCTGGGTGGACCGGAGCTCTTCAATGCTCTTCCGCTTGTAGAAGATCAGAAGCTTGGCGGAGTTATAATGAAAATCATTCAAGAAATCATGTACGGAAGCATTTTGGCTTATGTATTCTTCCAATGGGCTCGCCGTGAAAGAGAAAAAGAAGAGATGGAATTATCACAATCGATGAATCCAAAAGTAGTGGAGTAGCAACAGCTTCGACAGCAACCATGCAACGTTGCTGTTTTTTATTGAGGTCAGTGAATTTTACAATATCATGAACGCTCTACATTCATATTGCAAGATTTATGGGAGTTCACTTAAAATAGTCTTGAGTAGAGCATAAGTGTGAGAGGAGAAACACATGGATTATTCAATTCCTATCCTACCAACCATCAGTACTTTTTTTATTGTACTAAGTGCTATTTTTGTCGGTATCGGTTGGTATTTAATCAGTAAAAGAAAGATTGAGGCACACAAGAGAACCATGCTGCTTGCAGCTGTATTTGCGATCATCTTTTTCATTATTTATGCCTCAAGAACGATATTTGTCGGTAATACCAGCTTTGGCGGACCGGATAATATTAAGATTTACTATACATTGTTCCTGCTGTTCCACATAACATTGGCTACGATAGGAGCAGTAATGGGTATCATCACATTATGGACAGGATATAAAAACAACCTATCCAAGCATAGAAAGCTTGGACCAATCACAAGTATTATCTGGTTTTCTACGGGTATTACAGGAGTGGCGGTCTACCTGCTTCTTTATGTGATTTATCAGGGTGGAGAAACGACATCTGTCTTTAAAGCCATTTTGGGATTATAATTTCATCACCTCCACGATTAACAATAAACATGAAAAAAGGTGTTCGGGTTAAATTCCGAGCACCTTTTTTATCATATTTTAAAATTAGTCTTGATGATCCCGGCTTCACGAGCGGAATTAAATGCAATCAGGATCAGAGGCCCTACAATGAAACCCAGGATCCCGAGAAGCTTCAGGCCTAAATACATCGCAATCAATGTGGCAAGTGGGGACAAGCCTATATGTGTTCCCATTACTTTCGGCTCCACCGTTCTTCTTATGATAAGAAGAACAATTGCAAGAACTGTAAGTTGAGTGCCAAGACTGATATCACCTGTTATCAGATGGAATAGTGCCCAAGGGCCAAGGATGACAATAGAGCCGATAATCGGGATGAAGTCAATCAGCCAGATGATCAGGGACATGATTAAAGCCGTTTCCGGTGCAATGATCCATAGTCCGACCAGTGAAACGAAAAAAATGATGACACTGACCAAAAACTGGGCTTTAAAGAAGCCAAATACAACATAGGATAGTCTAGAGGTCATAAATTTGACCTTATTGGCAGTCGACTCTTTTAAATGTGAATAGAATCCTATCTTTAATCGCGGCATATCCATGAGGAAGAGGAAAAGGGCGATTAGATAAACGAGAAAACTGACTAGATAATTAGGAATATCCGTAAAGAGGCTACTGATATTTTGGATATTCAAGAAATCCGTCAAAAATATTCTAAGATCATACAGAAAAGATTCCACCTGGTCACTTATTGCATCCACTACTTCAGGTGGCAGGTCTTCAGAGGCATTATGAAGATCTACTTGAAAATCTCGCCAAACTTTATTCACTTCATTTATGTAGGATGGAGCATTTTCCACAAGATTGATTGCTTCTGTAATGACTTTTGTTGTAATAAAATAGCCAACTGCACCAATGGAAGCCATAAAGAGAAGAAATACAATCATCACGGAAAGGTTTCTTTTCAAGTTAACGCGGTGCTGCAGTAGTTTCACAATTGGTTCTAAAAAGAAGGAGGTTACAAGCGCTAATATGATCGGTACGGAGACCGGTAAAATGAAATAACCTACCACACAGATTGCGGCAATGATAATAACAATTAATAACGTTTTTTTCGAAAACAAAGAGGACAATGGATGACTCCTTTCTAAACACATACTTCTCTAATATAGATTATAGTATGGATTTTACTGAAATAATAGTATGTAGAAAAATAAATATGCATAGTAAGTCAAAATATCATAATCATTGCAGTCTTAAGGGAAATAAAAAGCTATCCACAATAGCAGTACATTTCCTATACCACAATCATGATTTGGTGTGAAGACAAAATATTAGGAGGCTTTTATGGAAATCAATAAAGTGCAGATTGAGATAAGTACGTTACTGCTCCAAACGATCACTTCCATATGTGTTTCTGACATTGATGGCATCAAACAGATTGCGCCACGGCTACTCGGCAAGGTATATTCCTTCTTGCAGCAAGAACAGAAGCAAGCGGCCATTATTCATTTGGAAAAAGAGAATTTGGTTACGATAGATGTATTTATTGCAGTAGCTTTTAACACAAGCATCCCAGATGTATGCATTAGATTACAGCAGCATATCAAGAATGAGATAGAGGTAATGACAGGTTATCAGGTAAAATCGGTCCGTGTTTTTGTAGGGGAGGTCTTTAGAAACTAAAAGAAGGTGGAATGCCCGTGCCAAGCACGAACAAACTCACCCTCTGTCCCGAAAATTATTTCATTTGATCCATTCTTTCTTTTGATTGAACCAGTAGAGACTTGGATGTCTCTACAACATTTGCGGGAAAAGTTTCTCCTTCTCCGTATTCCACGCCATGAGGATAGTAATGCTTACCTAAAAGAGGAGTCATCAGTTTGACCATTGCATGAGATCCACCAACATCTCCTTCAACAGCAAAGCCTTGGACACGCAAGTAATATACGTCACCTTTATTTTCGAATTTACGATCAAATGTAACGCGCTCGTAATCCCATTGTCCAGCAAGTACGAACCCTAAGTCTTCCATAATATCCGTTAAACGGGATAATTCCACTACTTCATTTTCAATTCCAGTGTTTTCAATTCTCATGTATGTACACTCCCTTTCGATCCTTACAAAAAAAGTACGCTCCTTGTTAATAATAGTACGAATAAGGATAACTTTCAATAAAGGAATAGTCGAACTCGCCTTTTCGTCGCACTTTTTTAGAAAAAGTCATGATTTTGTAGAAAATGGTCAAACTATCTACGAGGGAGGAGGTTACATTCCTCCTCTACTATGTATCCTATCCAATTTATTAGAAAATTAGAGGTGACACGATGAAAACAGTTCGAGAAGTAATGACGACGAATGTAGATGTATGCACACCATTAGACAATGTATATGAAGTTGCATTGAAAATGAAGGATTTGAATGTGGGGGCAATCCCTATTGTGGAAAATAATCAGCTTGTAGGAATGATAACAGACCGAGACCTTGTAGTCAGAGGAATTGCTGAAAAGCATGCAGGTTCCAATCCTGTCACCAATGTGATGAGTGATCACCTGGTAACCATAACACCAGAAGCATCTGTAGAAGAAGCCGCCCATCTGATGGCCCAGCATCAAGTCAGAAGGCTTCCTGTAGTTGAGCATGGACAATTGATTGGAATATTGGCTCTAGGAGATCTTGCTGTAAATCAAATGTCAGATGACAGTGCTGGAGATGCTTTAAGCGAAATTTCGGAAAGATAATAGGTAGACTGCAGTTATCATAAAAAGCTGCAGTCTTTTATTTTGTCCTTCCACTCCCAAATCTTTTATAATGAAGTAAATATGGAAAAATGCGTATTCATTCATCAGAAGTTGGGTATAAAAATGATAAAGATTAAAACTCTACCATTTTGTGTACATATTTAGAATGTAAAGGAAGTCTATCAAATATATTAATAGAAAAGGAGGGATCGACCGGAAAATGAGAGGACTATTTATATTATTGTTTGTTGCTTTCTGCCTTTACCTCTTTGTTAATGTAGAGCCCGCTCAGCTGGAAGAACTGTTGGGCAAACAGCCTCAAACAGAACAGGTTGAATTGGGTGATTCCAAAAATGAGGAAGAGCAGGCAGTGATACAGTCTAAAATCCAATCATCCGACACAGTGGAAGGAATAGCATCATTTATAGGAAAAACCGAAAAGGAACTATTGCACACTTACGGCGAACCGGTTAGAAAAGATCTTTCCGCCTATGACTATGAATGGTATATCTATCATATTTATCCGGAAGAATATGTTCAATTCGGAGTGGAAAACGGGAAAGTGGTAACTGCTTTCAGCACAGGGGCAAAGAGTGAAAACAGTCCTTTCCAAATTGGTCAAGCATATGATTCCCTTGACGAGGAATGGTCCTTTGCGGATTCAGTCACTGTTTTATACGAAGAGGGATCATATCGTTTCGAAATGAAAGAAGAGGAGCTACAGACTCGTCCCTTAGTCCTGTTGGGCGATGTATATGTACAATTATACTTTGACAGCTTTGATAAAAAGCTCTCGAGTATACGGTATTTGAATGCCGAGACTCTTATCAAGCAGCGGCCGTATGAGCTGGTTTACAGAGGGCCATTGCTCGACCCAAAGGAGCTGAACAGTGAAGAATGGAAAGCGGTGGAAGCAGGGGCAGAACAACAGATCATCGATTTTACCAATATGATCAGGCACCGATTTGAGCTTGCTCCTGTAGAGTGGCATGACGAAACTGCAAATGTTGCATTTCTGCACAGTAAGGATATGAAAGACGCCGATTATTTTTCCCATACGTCTCCTACTTCCGGAAGTCTCTCTGACAGGTTGACAACCGGTAATGTCCCATTTCAATACGCAGGGGAAAATATTGCGGCACAGTATGTAGATGGAATAGCTGCCGTCGAGGGCTGGCTCAATAGTGAAGGACACCGAAAAACCTTGCTCAATGAACGTTTTACCCATTTGGGGGTAGGGGTGAATGAAAAATATTATACCCAGAATTTCATTGAAACATGGTAAACAAAGCTGAACATCAGGGGAAACTCGCGATGTTCAGCTTTCTTTTATGCTTCCAGCAATAAAAATGTCGTCTTTTTCCCATTGTCCTTCCAGCAATACTGCGTTGCCTGGTTGAAGGTTCATCTCTTTCCAATCCTGAGTAAATGGCTGCCGAAACACCACAGTAACGGTCCGGTCGTTGCTTTGCAGCCGAATGGTGGTTACCATCATGTACATTTCATGGTAATAGCGCTTTTTCACAATACTCAATTCGGTGATGGTGCCTTGTATACGCGCCTCCTGCCTTACATGGTCGAGCATTTCCCATTTCCTACGTTGCTTTGCTTTCTCTTTTTTTGTAATCAGATAAAAATACAGGATTAAAATAGGAATGACTATTGCTGTTACCATACAAACAACCTCTTTACTCTTTTTTAGGGATAATGAAGAAGCTACCGGTAGCATGAGCAATCAATGTATGGTCGTCCCTGAAAACTTTCCCTTCCATTACCAGAAGCTTGGAGCCTTTATGTATAACATTTGCCACGCAAGTATATTCATTTCCGACGCCTTTTGCTACATAGTTGATTTTCATCTCAGTGGTAACAGCTGCTTTATCTTCCGGCAGTAATCGGAAAGCCAATGTGCCCATTGCTGAATCTAGAAGTGTGGCAGTCAGTCCGCCATGCAAAATATCTAATGAATTCTGCAGAATCTCCGTATTTGGAATGGTCATTGTCAATTTATCAGGCTCATGGAATTCACTTTTAATCCCCATTAGCGCCCCGATATGTGTCCCATTCTTACCCGACCTTTTCCGCTTTAGGCTATCAAGGTATAAAGAGGCAACCTCGCGCTCCTCCAATGTGGCATCTATTAAAAAATCGTTCCATTGCTGTGTTAAGTCCATTTCTGTTCCTCTTTTCTAAGCAGTCTCCTCTCATTTTAACAATTAATGGCATGTAATGAAAAGAAAAATAGGCGAACGCTTTTTCATTTTTTCAATAAAATACACTAGGCATATAGAGGAGAGAGGTGAGAGAATGGCAACGAAAGAAAAGCACCCAAGTATTGAAAAGTTCAAAGCGTTTGTCAAAAAGCATCCGAAACTTGCTCAGGAAGTGAAAGGCAACAAAAAGACCTGGCAGGAGCTTTTTGAAGAATGGTATTTGCTTGGGGAGGAGGATGAAAGCTGGAAAAGCTTCCGGGATCCCAACCTTCCAGAGGAAGAGAAGAGTTCCAAGGAGTCAAAATCAGATGTTATTCCTCAAATATTACAATCTTTAAAGAAAATGGATATGAACCAGATGCAATACCATTTAACCAATGTAAATTCTGCAATAGGTAATATCCAACAGCTTATCCAACAGTTTATCCCAAACTCGTCCAAGGGAAGTTCACCGTCCCAAGGCGCCAAAAACCCTTTTTCGTTTCGAAAAGATTAAGCTCTTTTCTTAAAACATGTAAGAATCAATGTGAAACAGCAAAAGATTAGGAATGGATGAAGATCATGAGAAAAGATGTGTACGAATATATCCAAAAGAAAAAAACATTAAAGTCCTATTTGCGTGAACAGCCATCCTGGTATCGAACACTGACGAGAAACCCTGAAAAGCTAAATGATTTTGAGTTATCTTCCATGCACTATTACAAACAGACCATTCCCCACAAAGTAGAAAAATTCCAGAATTCCGTCCAGATGGCGTCCATGATGGTGCATATGTTTCAGACCATGAAGAATATGGATTGAACAGAATAAATTGATTTTGATGGAGCTAACGGATAGCTCCATTTTACATATCCAGGTATAGAAACACTTCCAGTTTCTCAAACTAAGGAAAAATTGGGAGGAGCAACCATGATGAATAAGTTTTTTATTACCTTTACCTGCTTCACTCTTGTGCTTCTATCAGGCTGCAAGGAAGAAAAACGCAAAGAGCCCGAAGTGATGAACAATGTAAATGAACTGGCAACTGAAGTATCATTGATGTCTTCTCAGGTAAAGAAACCATCCGGTAGATCTTTATCGATGACCATTCATCACCACATCAAGGGTCAGCATGTATACATGGAATGCATCGTTGGTCCGAATTTTCATTTTACCGACGATAGCAGAAAAAGAAAGCAGGGAGAAGGACGCCTCCATGTTTATGTAGATGGGAAACTATTGGAAACCAAGTCCCAAGGAGCCTTTATTCTGAAAGGGATGCCGACTGGAAAACACACTATAACCGTCAAGCTGATGCACAATGACCAGACGGAATATGGAATTTCGGAGTCTTTTGAAGTAGAGATAAATGAGGGGTAGGTATTATACTTCCTTTAGATTTCATGGTATGATGGAATTGGAGGTGTATCCCAATATGATCGCTACTTTTGAGCATGTTCAAATGGTAGAAAAAGCAGAAGAATTGGCGAAGATGATTTGGCAGTCAGAGCTTGCCGAAGACTATCATCGCTGTCTATATAATGTACATCAGGATAAAGAGGCACAGGAATTGATCCGTGCTTTTCAACATATGAAAGACCGTTATGAGGAAGTACAGCGTTTTGGGAAGTACCATCCCGATTACCGGAAAGTCACCCTCGAAACAAGGGAGCTTAAGAGAAAAGTAGATCTGCATGAGACCATTCATGCGTTCAAGCAGGCAGAGGATGCCATTCAAAAAACACTTGATGAAATCAGTGTCATGATAGGCCAATCCGTCTCTGTCAATGTAAAGGTACCAACAGGAAATCCATTTTTCGATTCCCTATCAAGCTGCGGCGGAGGCTGTGGATCTGGTGGAGGATGCGGCTGTAAAGCAAGTTGATATCCAGTTTGACTAGAAAAAGAGACTAATCCGTTAGTCTCTTTTTTATGAATTTTTTCTTAAACGGATACAATCCTCACATAGATTTCCACAACAGAACATTTTCTCCTGTGGAACAAAAAAACGGTGTCTGTAAACATATTGGTGGTGAGCTTCCCGGACAAAATGAGTTTCCACCGTTACCTTTTTGCGGAACATCGCTTTTTTAGCACAGGCAGCTATGATTACAGATCCTTTGGCTTCCCACTCTGACACTTTTTCCGCGGAAACATGTACATAGAGAAAAGGTATTCCGGTGATGTTTTTTCGGAAGCACCCCTCCACCAGCTCATCTTCTTTCAATTCATTCAAAAAAGTAGACCAGATTTGTTCAAGTTCCATGGTTGGTGCCTCCTAACCTATTTTATGATCTTAGTTAGAGTCTAGTGTAGATACTTCAGAATCTAGCTGGTGATTGGAACAATAGGCGAAGACTCCCGCGGGTGTTGCGTTTAGTGGAGACCCCACAGGCGAAGCCGAGGAGGCTCTCGCAAGCCCCTTGGGTCGCTGCGCCTAGTGCGGAAATCGACAGCGGTGTTCAATAGTGCTTAATCATAAAGGAAAGTAATGAATTTTCACATATATTAGGGTGTTTATGTGTGTCATCTTCCATGCATCCGTGATAAAATAATAAAAGGTCGAAAGAATATGATAATATAGGGATATTATAGATATCGGCAAGCTAGAATGATAAAAGGGGCAAAAACATATGCTGACACAAAGACAAGGCATTGTAGTATGGCTACATTCGTTAAAGCAAGCAAAGCTGCTGCGACGTTATGGCAATGTCATTTATATATCAAAAAAATTGAAATATGTTCTATTCTACTGTAATAGTGAAGATACCGACACTTTGGTCGAAAAGCTGAACAAGCAATCCTATGTGAAGAAAGTGGAAGTATCCCACAAGCCATCCATCAAAACCCATTACGAAAATTCCAGACCGGATAAGGCAAAGGAATATGATTATAAGATGGGACTATAAGAAAAAGCAGTACAAACTTTGACATCAAGTTGGGTTTGTACTGCTTTTTGTCTTTAATTGCCTTTTTCTACCTTAATTAAACACTTTTGAAGCAGGATGATCATTTATCTTAAAGGCGGAATATAATGGTTTAATCGTAATATTCCTATAATGTATTGATAGAATAGTGCCTTTTCTGCAAAGGTGGTGGATGGCTTGATATCCATCTGTATGATTACCTTGTCCAGGCTTGCAGCCAATTCCTCAAATAATGCCACACGTTTATTTTGCAGATGATTTGGATTGGGTATCCCTTCTAAACATATGTAAATGGCCTGAAAGTCTCCAGGGATTGTCGGTTTCATGACGACTGCCAAAGAAGTGACCTTTTTTCCATTCTTTTCAGTGTGGAACATCATGAGATGCTGCAGCCGTTCCTTGTTGCACCTTCCCAATTCCAATAGCTCATAAATATCGGAATAACCTTCCCCTAATTCTATAAATCGTTGAATCATTTTTTAAAAACTCCTCTCCAAGAACGTGTTCATTTAAACAACTATCATTATCCCGGTTTTACTTTAACACTTTCCGCATAAAAATAGAAGTACAGCCCAAAGACCATTGAAAGGGAGGAAAGCTTATGTTATTGGTTTTCTTAAGTTTATTGGGTGTTTTACTAGTTGTTTATGGAAAAGATCACTTCACCATCACGAAATCTTCACAAGAGAACCACGATATACCCTTAAAGGGAATTCTCGCCACTGGAATAGTATTCTACCTGCTGTCGAGAGGACTGATAAATGACGATCAGAAGGATTTGCTTGAATCGAAGACCTTAGAAGAACTGGAAGGGTATATTCTAAGCAAAAATATTTTAACAGAACAAGAATGGGCGAATGTTTGCTTCACGGAATTCGACTCCACCACTCTAAGTGACTTTGACATGGATATGCCGGTGCTATAAAAAAAAACCCTGCAAGGATACCCATGCAGGGTCCTTCCATTCCTTGAAAAATTTCAAGGTTAAGAAGGCAAAGGGAGAGGAGAAACCGGAGGAAGAACTTATGGGGAAACGTAAGTCTTCTCCGCGGTTGGCAACAACATCACACGAATAGATGTTGTTATAGGTAAGTATGAACCAAATAAAGGAAAGCTATACACGCAAGTTACAACTATCCTCCATCCTGATAAATACTTTTGAATTTTATGTCGAATATGATAGGATATTGGTAATTGAGTTTATAGAAATAAAAGTTGTGGTGAGAAGATGAGAGTAGTGTCAGGAAAATTTAAAGGTAGACAGTTGAAAGCGGTACCAGGGATGAATACCCGGCCCACGACCGATAAAGTAAAAGAATCAATTTTTAATATCATCGGACCATATTTTGACGGCGGTTCGGCTTTAGATCTTTTTGGCGGCAGCGGCTCACTTGGAATCGAAGCTCTCAGCCGGGGAATCAATCAAGTGATTTTCGTTGATAAAGATGGGAAAGCGATTCAGACTATTAAACAAAATGTTGAAACCTTTGAATTGGAGTCCCAGGTGGAAATCTATCGCAACGATGCAATGAGAGCATTGAATGCGTTGAATAAAAGGGAGATTTCATTTGATTTGATTTTATTGGATCCTCCATATAAGAGGCATCACCTGGAAGATCTTATACATAAAATAAGTGATTTTCATTTACTGTCCGAAACTGGCCTTATCATGGCAGAGCATAGCAACGAGGTTGAATTGCCTATCATTCTTGGAAGCTTCAAACGGACAAGGCAGGAGCATTACGGGCTGACCGTGATTTCAGTATATAAATTTGCATCGGGTGATGAAGGAGGAAATTAAGTTGGCAAGTATTGCAGTTTGTCCAGGTAGCTTTGATCCGGTTACCTTTGGTCATATGGATATAATCAAAAGAGCATCCAAGGTGTTTGATAAGGTATATGTGTGTGTCTTGAATAACACCTCCAAAAAGCCATTGTTTACTGTGGAAGAAAGGGTTGCGCTTCTTCAGGAGGTCACAAACGAATTTGGAAATGTGGAAGTGGAAGAGTTCCATGGCTTATTGATTGATTACGCACGCAGCAAAAATGCAAGCTCCATTGTCAGAGGCTTAAGAGCGGTTTCCGACTTTGAATATGAAATGCAGATCACATCGATGAACAGGGTGCTCGACGAAAGCATTGAAACCTTGTTTATGATGACCAATAATCAATATTCCTTCTTAAGTTCAAGTATTGTAAAAGAAGTCGCAAAATACAGCGGCTCCGTTTCGGAACTGGTACCGCCGGTTGTAGAGGAAGCGCTGAAAAAGAAATTCGAAAGTAATTAAGTAATACATAGGTAGTGCCAGCACTTGGTAGACAGGGTGCTGGTTTTTTATTTGGAGAATCTATGATTTTACGTCTTGTCTGCTTCGGCTCAGCAAGATAATCAAATATACCCATAGAACTGCCAAAGTAAATAAGGGGCCGTATACTTCCAAGTTTGACAGCAGTTTCTCCCAGAAACCTGCGGGCAGATAAGGAGCAAAAACAGGAATATCCACGCTCGCATTTTCCAGGCCGTTCAATTTTTTATCAATCGGTTTCCAAAGAAGGAAGGTAATTAGTGCAGCAAAGCAGCCATGCATGATTCTGGCCAAAAAGAAAGGCTTGAATCGGATATCGGATTCAGCAAGGATGCTTGCAACCTGTGCCTGGACGGACAAACCACTGAATGCGAGGAAAAAGCTTGTAATAATAATCTGATCCATCAGGGAAACATGCATCACTTCACTTGTTAATTTACCTCCTAAAGTGATTTCAAAAATGCCGGATATCAGTGGTACGCTCAGTTCTGTTGAGATTTGGAATAGCGGAAGTAATAGCCCGAGCATACCTGCCAGCAATGCGGTGACCCCAATAAGGGCAAGCATGCTGTTCAGAACGGAAAATAGGATGAGGAAGCCACCAACCATCAACAGGGTCTGGACAGATGTCAGTACTGCATCTCCCAAGAGTTTTCCAAGGGGTTTTTGATTTTTAAGGCGTGTTTGGTGAAGCTCGCTGAAGGCCCTTCTCAAGGATATTTTCTTCACGGCGGAGTGGCGCTCCAATTTTTTACCTTTGTAGTAAGGTCCATGAAAACGCATCACCAACCCAACACAAATGTTGCCAAGATAATGTGCTAAAGCAAGAATGATCCCCACCTTTGCATTATGGAAAAATCCGACTGCAATAGCGCCGAATATAAAGAGTGGATTAGATGAATTCGTAAAAGATACAAGTCTTTCCGCTTCATATGCCGTTATCTGGTTATCCTTCCGGAGCCTTACCGTCAGCTTCGCTCCGGAAGGATAGCCGGAGGCCATACCCATTGCCCAAACGAATCCCCCCACGCCTGGCACCCGGAACAATGGCCGCATCAACGGCTCCAGCAATACCCCAATAAAGGCGACCACCCCGAACCCTATTAACAGTTCGCTGATAATCAAAAATGGGAGCAGGGAAGGAAAGACGATCTCCCACCACATTTTCAGGCCCCTTAAGCTTGCTTCAAAGGAAGCCTGAGGATTAAGTATAAGTGATAGTGCTAGTAGGGAAATAATAAAAGCAAAGAATAATGTTTTTATTTTGGATAAGTTCACTTGTTTAGCCTCCTAGCCAACTTTGGGGATGAAAGGGTTCCAGAGCGAGCGCCCTCCGCTTTTCTTTGTCTAGCTCCGCCGGCTAGCCCCTCGAGTCATAAGCCATGTTTCCTGTGGAGGTAAAACCCAACCTCCTCCGGAAACCTGTCTTATACTTGTCGGGGCTGCCCAAGCCAGCTCCGCTTTTCTTTGTCTAGCTGCGGGCGCTTGGGACTATCAAACTTCCCTCACTTCCCTACGATAAGTCAACATCGAATCGCTAACGCTCTTCGTGTTTCCTATATCTCAGGAAGCTCAGTCCAGTTTGTACGTCCCAGAGCGAGCGCCCTCCGCTTTTCTTTTTAGTACAAGAATGATTGGGTTTTTGTTAGAATATTAATAATTACCTATGAATGGTGGGATGGTTTGTCCATCTTACCTTTCAATATACGAGGGAAGGGTAGGGATTTAGAACAAAAATTGACCCAAGTCTCTACTGTTTGCTCACCATATAAATACAAGAAGCGTACAATGAATATGAAGAAAATAGCAGGTTTAATGGGCTTTTAGGTGGCTGTTAAAGCTTGGGGTGATGTGTATGGAACCTAAAATTGGAGTCGCACTGGGGTCTGGTGGTGCAAGGGGGTTTGCCCATCTTGGTGTGCTGAAAGTGTTGCAGGATGAAAATATTCCGATTGACCTGATAGCCGGGAGCAGTATGGGGGCATTAGTCGGCAGCTTCTTTGCGATGGGGCATGATATGGACCGCTTATACAAAATTGCTACTGCATTCAAACGGAAGTATTATCTGGATTTCACGGTTCCGAAGATGGGCTTTATCAGTGGCAATCGAGTGAAGGATCTGTTCAGGATGTTTACCCAAAATAAAAACATTGAGGATCTGGCTATACCGCTTTCTATCGTAACGACTGATCTGGAGAAGGCCGAGAAGGTTGTTTTGACAACAGGATCCATTGCAGATGCTGTCAGGGCAAGCATTTCCATTCCGGGTATTTTTGTGCCTGAAAAGCTGAATGGGCGTCTCCTGGTGGATGGAGGAGTGGTAGACCGTGTACCAGTCAGTGTGGCAAAAGAGATGGGAGCGGACCTGGTAATAGCCATCGATGTCTCCCATGTGAAAACGAACGAACCGGTGGATTCGATTTTCGATGTTATTCTGCAGACCATTGATATCATGCAAAATGAACTGGTGAAGCGCAGTGAGCTGGAGTCTGATATTATGATACGGCCACCTGTTGCACACTACAGTTCACGTGCGTTCACCAATATAGAAGAGATTATCCGGATAGGGGAAGAAGAGACAAAAAGGCATATTCCTCTCATTCGGAAAAGGATTGAGGAGTGGAAGGGGAATAAACAGGATGAAGAGTAAAATGTATAGAAATTCCTTGATAATCGGGGTCATTATTGCTGTAGTATTGAATTTTGTCACACTGCCCTATTATGTGACCAGGCCGGGATCAGCAGAAGAGCTTGCACCACTGGTTTCTGTGGAAGGGGGAGATAAGGATGATGCGGGTCGCTTTATGCTGACAACGGTTAAAATGGGGAAAGCGAATGTCTTTACCTATGCCTTTGCAAAATTCAGCGATTACCAAAATATCTACCCGATCAATCAGATTCGCAGGGAAGATGAATCAGATGAGGAGTACTCCTACCGTCAGCTTCATATGATGGAAAACTCCAAAGAGACGGCCATCAAAGTTGCTTATGAGAAGGCAGATAAGAGAGTAGAACTGATTTCACGAGGTGTTTATGTTTTCTCGGTGCTTGAAGGAATGCCCGCAGAAGGCAAATTGGCAATCGGGGATAGAATCACCCATATCAACGGGGAGGAAACTCCGACTTCAGAGATTTTCATGGAAAAGGTAAGTACCAAAGAGATTGGCGAAACGATTGAAGTTACATACGAACGTAAGAAGAATGAGGAAACTGCCAGTATTAAATTAGGTGAACATCCGGAAAAAGAAGGAAGTCCAGGGATAGGAATCAGTTTACTAACTGATTATGAGATTACAACCGATCCAGAAATCACTATCGATACAGCCCAAATCGGTGGACCATCTGCTGGTCTGATGTTTACACTCGAAGTTTACAATCAGCTAATGGAGGAAGACATATCAAAGGGTTATAATATAGCGGGTACCGGGGCAATCAACGAAAAAGGTGAAGTATTGCGTATCGGAGGAATTTCGCAAAAAATTGTCGCTGCTGACAACGCAGGTGTAGATATTTTCTTTGCTCCCAACGAAAACGGGGCTGAAAATTCCAATTACCAGGAAGCGCTTGTAGCTGCGAAAGACATTAAGACAAAAATGAAAATTGTTCCAGTTAATACCTTTGATGATGCAATCTCATATCTTGAAGAGCTTAATGAGAAATGAGATGAATAGGCTCTTTTCGTAAAGTTTGTTGCTTATGACAGTAAAAAATCGGCTTTTGGATTTTTCACCGTGATAAACTATGTATTATTTATTTCGTAAATTAACTAATAGACCGAAAAGAGCACGATGTTGGATAAATTTACGTGTTTATATTATATTCGTCAAAAGCAACAATTTCTGCGAATACAGCAAATGAATAACAAGACAGCGCCCAACAATAATGATGGGCGCTGTTTTTTCAATTCAAGAATGTGTTTTTTTCTTCGTTATATCTTATCGGCGGCCTTGAATACTCAAGCTGCATCCACTCGCTGCGGGCAGGCTCAGGGAATTTCATGGCATAGGTGTTGGTGGCCCTGATATCCATATCAAGCATCATACTTTCCAGAGAGGAAACCTTGGATACTAAAGGAAGGTTAGTGTCTTTTTTGATATTTTTTAGATAGCTTTGCCCTTTCTTGGACATGCCAAGCAATCGTATGTACTCACTCTTTTTTGTGGATGTGATTCGCTGCATCGCTTCTTTTTTGGTGTTTGTCAAAAGGTGGGTACACATCCTTTGTAATCTCGTCCATGTGTATCGCTTAGTTTTAAGCTTTTTCATGAACTCTTCAAAGGAATGGCTTTCTTTCATGGTCTGCTGCAGCCTGTGCTCAAGTCCCTCCTCCACCTCATAGATTTCAGCAAGCTCAGAAGGGGTGCTGCAAAGAATACGATACTTCAGAAGATGAAAATAATCCTCCCAACGATGAAATCCACCAGCCTGCCGTTGATAATGGGCAAGGAAATGGTAGGTACCCTCAGGAACATATTGTTGTACATTCTCAATTTGGCCGCCATGATTAAACAAGGCCCTGCGGATACTTGTGGCACTCGCAATGGTAGAAGTGTTGAAATCCGGGTCATGATAGCCGGCATTTGTTCGTTCAATGGTGAATGCCTGCAGTGGGCTATTCTGGTCGCGAATGGCCTTTACATAGTGATAGCCAAGAATATTGTTTGGCTGAGTCAAATCAAGGACCATCTCATTTTTTGTAATCTCCGTAAATGCCATGGAAGACGCTTTCGGGAAACTGTAGCCCTCTTGACTGTAAGCCTGTACAAGCAGATCATACTCCTGCTTTTTGGTTTCCATGATGGTCAAGGTTCGCTCGAAATCTCCGATATTTCCTTGCTCGCTTCCAAAACAGAGAGTCTCACAATGCATGCCAGATAATATGGATATGGATCCGCTTGCAAAGACCTCCGCTTTTTGGGTGGCAAAAGAATACGGCAATTCCACGACAATATCGATACCGTTGATAAGAGCCATTTTCGTCCTGGTCCACTTTGAAACGAGAGCAGGTTCCCCGCGCTGCAGAAACTGCCCGCTCATGACGGCGATGACAACTTCAGCCCCGGTTGCTTTCTTGGATTGCTCCAGATGAAATTTATGTCCGTTGTGAAAAGGGTTGTATTCAACAATTACGCCTAAAGATTTCATTTTCAGACCCCTTATAGCAGACAAATATGAACCTTTTCACATTGTCTGATGGTAATATTATTTAATCGACTGTTTTTTTAGCTATTTTTGTTAAGTACTTGTTCAAATCATAAGATTATGTCTATAATTATAGTGTAAAGAAAAAATATTGACAAATATATCGGTGAAAGCTATAATTACTTTTGTTGCCTTGAGGTGAATATCTTGTTGAAATGGACATTATTCCAGTTAAATCAGTTACAACATAAAGGTTTAGAAATCGATGAAACAGTTGATGTAAGTGAAATTACGACACATAGTGATATTCGATCTATTGAAGCCGTTCACGTAACTGGTAGAGCTGATTTAAGTTCGAAAAAAGCTACGTTTCATTTAACTGTGGAAGGTAGAATGGTTTTACCATGTTCACGTACATTGGTTGATGTGGACTATCCTTTTACGATAAAAACAACTGAAACTTATCTTTTTCAGCCTGCTGAGTATGAAAGTGATGAAGAAGAGCTGCACACGGTTGAAGGTGATGTGGTCGACTTAATGCCAATCATTAAGGAGGCAATCATTCTCGAGGTGCCGATGCAGATTTTCTCAGACTCTCCCGATAAGGAAGAGGCCGCTCCCCAATCTGGTAAAGACTGGGGCGTCATTACAGACGAGGATCAAGAGAAAAAGGTTGATCCAAGGCTTGCAGGACTGGCTAAGTTTTTTGAGAAAGACCAAGAGTAGAGATTACGCTTGTAATGGAAACTCGTTTTTAAGGAGGTGGGAAGAATGGCTGTACCTTTCAGAAGAACGTCTAAAACTGTAAAAAGAAAGCGTCGTACACACTTTAAACTACAAGTTCCTGGTATGGTAGAATGCCCAAGCTGCGGTGAACAGAAATTATCACACCGTGTATGCCCAGCATGTGGTACTTACAAAGGAAAAGAAGTAGTAAATAAATAATGGAAAAAGCACAGGGTCCGTCCCTAGTGCTTTTTTTATTTGTTCCTGTTTATATATGAATATCTTACGTAAAGCATTACAAGCACTCGGAAATCAGTTAATATGATATTAAAATCCTAAAAAGGAGCAGCTCAGACATGCAAACTTCAAAAACTGTAAGTTACATAGATGAACATGAGTTATTCTGGTTCCAAATAAACCGCCCCGACAAAAGAAATGCGGTCGATTATGATGTGATGAATGAACTGGAGCAGGCGTTAAAAGAAGTAAAAGGGAATCCGGCCATTAGAGCTTTCATTATTACAGGAACAGGAGAGCATTCGTTCTGTTCTGGAGGCGATCTCTCCGTTTTTCATGCCCTGCACACAAAAGAAGAGGCTTACTCCATGCTTTCTAAAATGGGGGAAATCCTATATAGCCTCATGACACTTCCTGTCCCCACTTATGCACTAATAAATGGCATAGCCATTGGAGGGGGCTGCGAAATTGCTTCTGCCTGTGATCAGAGGTGGGCATTGCCTCATGCCAAATTGGGGTTTGTACAAGGAAAGCTTGGAATTACAACCGGATGGGGAGGGGCGAGTATGCTATTTGAGAAAATCCCTTTACCTCAAGCTTTGCAAATGTTGAATTCCGCCACTATTTATCCAGCTGAGGTGGCAGAAAAACTCGGTTATGTCCAGAAAATAGTAACTTTCAATGAAACGCACACCCTGCATGAAGGCCTTGTACAATCTTCGGGAGTGCTAAGAAGCTATAAACAGGCACTGGTCAAAAAATGGGAGCAGACAAACCTGAAAGAGAGAATGCTAGCAGAAATAGAGCAATGTGCATATTTATGGGAACAGGATGAGCATCATAACGCTGTGGCGAGGTTTCTTCAAAGCAAGAAAAAATAAAGGTGCCGCTTCATTTTGGTACTTCATTTAGTCTATCTTTTCTATTACACGCATATGTATAGGAATAAAAAAGTGTGTTAGGGGGATAGCGCCTATGTCTACTGTTCGTCAAGATGCATGGACTCAAGATGAAGATCTATTGTTGGCGGAAGTGGTGTTACGATATATAAGAGATGGTGGCACGCAACTTACAGCCTTCGAGGAAGTCGGAAAAAAACTCTCTCGAACATCTGCAGCATGTGGCTTCAGGTGGAATTCATATGTCAGAAAGCAATATAAATCTGGAATCGAACTTGCCAAAAAGCAACGAAAAGAAATCAAAAGGGAACACGCAGCAAAAATTCCCGATCCTGAAGTGACGGAATTCAACAGTATCAATGAAAAATTATATGTATCAGATAACCTCACCATTTCTGCTGTCATAAGCTATCTGAACCATTTGGAGCAATTGGAGAACGAGTACACGAAGCTAAAAGATGAAAACCTTCAGCTCAAAAGGAAGGTTGATAAGCTTGAAGGGGAAGTCCAGCTATTGGGGGAATCGAAATTGGAGCTTGAAACATCGATGAATCTTGTCGAGGAGGACTATCGTGCCCTCATTGAAATAATGGAGCGCGCACGAAAGATGGTCGTGCTGCAGGATGATGAGAAGAATAAAAAGGTAAAGTTTCAAATGGATCGCAACGGCAATTTGGAAAGAATGGAAAAGTAAGATTCTATCATTGTGACCACCCATAACCCGGTGGTTTTTTTATTTGGCTTAAAACCACCTTCTTCCAGACAATAGAGGTATAATAGTAGCATACAAAGAAAAGCGAGGTTTTCTTATGCCTAGCAAAAAGGAAAAGGATATTCAACCCGTTCTATTATTTGATGGAGTTTGCAATATGTGCAATTCCTTGGTTATTTTTGTGATCAGGAATGATAAAAAGGGAAGATTCAAATTTGCATCTTTGCAATCAGTGCAAGGTCAACAGCTATTAAAAAACTTTTCCCTTTCTACAAATGAATTCGATACCTTCTATTTCATCCAAGGTAACAGATACTACACGAAATCATCGGCTGGGTTAAATGTGCTTAAAGGATTGGATGGGCCATGGAAGCTTCTTTATCCTCTAATTTTAGTGCCTAAGCCCCTTAGAGATTCCTTATATAGCTTTGTGGCTAAAAATCGCTACAAATGGTTCGGTAAGAAGGAAGCGTGCATGCTGCCAAGCCCCGAGATGAAAAAACGTTTTCTATAAAAAAAAGAACTCTTAGTAAAGCGAATGGGCGTTAAAGGCTAAAAATACCAAAGGGAAATTGCAGCGATGCAATTTCCCTTTGGTTTATTCTGCAGTATCAAGCGTTCCTGGTTGGGTTCTTTCCTGGGCGGATACCCCTTTCGGGTACCATACTAGCGGATTTTCTCCCAAATCGCGCTCCACGTCATAGTTAACGGAAGTGAAGCCCATTCGATTCCAGAAGTCTGCTGATTTTACACGTGGATTTGTTTTGATCGGTAAACCGAAGCTCTTAGCAAATTCAACGAGTTCTTTGCCGAAGCCTTTTCTCTGATAGGCAGACAATACTTCCAGTTTCCATAGCTCCAGGTAGTCCTGAGCTGGTTCAAAGTATTTATCCAATTCCTTGGAAACTCTGTATAGACTCATACGGGCTACTAATTTTTCCCCAAAGTAAATTCCGTAGAAAGGTGATTCGCTGTCATTTTCAATCATATTTGCCTGAAGGTCTTCTAGCATGGAAAGCTCCTGAATTCCATATTCTCTGAACTGCTTGAATTCTTCTAGTGTTTTATAGTTAATCGATAGTTTTTTTACAGTCATACCTTTTTCCCCCTCAAGTCTCTCTGGTCAGCCAACTGATAAAGCGCTTTCCTTTTATCTTATTAATTGGAAAGCATATATTTAATATTAATTATATAACAAAATAACAAAAAATTCTGCAATAATTTTAGAAAGCGTTTGCAATTTTAGAAGGAAATGAAGGGATTATGTAGAATTAATAGTATGTTAGAGGATTTTTTGCTTAGTATTCAGGTAATTTCTAGTGAAGGGAGACAGCTCTATGCAAAAGATACTTATTGCCAACCGGGGAGAAATAGCGGAACGGATCATCCGCACATGCAATCGGTTGGGTATTGAAACTGTTGCAGTATATTCAGAGGCTGATAAAGATTTGCCTTACGTCCATTCAGCAACTATTGCAAGACATATAGGAGAAGCCCCACCTCAGAAATCCTATTTGAATGTGGACCTTTTGATTGAAATTGCAAAAGAAGAAAATGTGGATGCCGTACATCCGGGATATGGATTTTTATCGGAAAACGGAGAATTCAGTGAGAGGCTGCAAGAGGAAGGGCTGATATTTATCGGTCCGTCTGTCGATGTTATCAAACTGATGGGGGATAAGCTCTCATCAAGAAGAACCATGATCGAAGCTGGCGTTCCTGTTGTACCTGGATCCGAACAGCCAGTGGAAAGCCTGGAAGCAGCTTGTCAGCTTGCTGCTGAGATCGGCTACCCCGTTATGCTGAAAGCGAGTGGAGGCGGTGGAGGCATCGGGATGCACCGATGTGAGAACCAACGGGATATAGAGAATACATTTGAACAGACAAAGAAAAGAGCTAAAGCATATTTTAAGAATGAAGATATGTTTATTGAAAAATACGTTGGAAACGCTAGACACATTGAAGTGCAGGTATTTGGAGACAGTCACGGAAATATTGTACATATGTATGAGAGAAACTGCTCTGTTCAGCGTCGAAATCAAAAAGTGATCGAAGAGGCGCAAAGCCCTGCAATCAGTGAGAACGCAAGAATGAAGATTTGTGAAGCTGCTGTTCTTGCTGCCAAGCAAGTCAATTACTCTAATGCAGGTACAGTGGAATTCATTATGGATGACAAGGAGAATTTCTATTTCCTTGAAATGAATACAAGACTACAGGTGGAACATCCGATTACTGAATCCATCACCGGACTTGACCTTGTTGAGTGGCAGCTTCTTGTTGCTGCTGGGAATCCCCTTCCATTAAAGCAGGAGGAGATCGCAAGTCAAGGACATGCCATCGAATTCAGGGTATATGCCGAGGATCCGGTTACGTTCTTTCCGTCGCCCGGACAGATTACAAAATGGCACATGCCGCTGCAGGAAGGAATTAGAATCGATAGTGGATATGGTCCGGACCTGAAAGTTACACCATTCTATGATCCTATGATAGCCAAAATTATCATAAGTGCACAAACTCGCAAAGAAACAATCGATCGTGCCAGGGAGTATCTGGATCAAGTGAAAGTGGAAGGGATAAAGACCAATCTGCCGTTTTTAAGGCATGCGCTACAAACAGATGAATTCATAATAGGGGATTACCATACCGGCTTCATTCAATCCATGAAGCCGATCACAAACTGATGTTGCACACACCATGAATCTTAGGAGGAAAACACAATGAAAAAAATTGAAGCATCAATGGCAGGAACTATTTGGAAAATATTAGTTGAAGCAGGAGACGAAGTCACTGCAGGTCAGACGGTTATCATCCTGGAAAGCATGAAAATGGAAATTCCTCTCGAAGCAACTGTTGATGGGAAGGTATCATCCATTAATGCTGCAGAGGGTGACTTTGTAAATGACGGAGATGTACTTCTCGAACTGGAATAGCCGATATTGTCAACTTAGAGGTAGAATGGAGGGCTCTGAATGATTAAAACAAGTGATCTGGATCAACAGTTTCAGGAAAACGTAGATAAGATTAAACGTGGTGGAAGTGAAAAATACCATGAAAAGCTGAAAGAGCAGAACAAACTGTTCGTAAGGGACCGTTTGGGGCTGTTATTTGATAATGGTCAATATGAAGAAGATGGGATTTTTGCAAACAATCAAGCAAAGGGACTTCCTGCAGATGGTGTCGTCACGGCAATCGGGAAAATTCATGGTCAGACTGTCTGTGTCATGGCAAACGACTCAACCGTAAAAGCGGGTTCCTGGGGTGCAAGGACTGTCGAGAAGATCATCAGGATACAGGAAACTGCTGAAAAGCTGATGGTCCCAATCCTTTATCTGGTAGACTCTGCCGGTGCGAGAATAACCGATCAGCTGGATATGTTTCCAAATAGACGTGGTGCAGGAAAAATCTTTTACAACCAGGTGAAACTCTCCGGGATGGTACCGCAAGTATGTCTATTGTTTGGGCCATCCGCAGCAGGTGGAGCCTATATTCCGGCTTTCTGTGACATTGTGGTAATGGTGGATGGAAATGCATCCATGTATTTGGGATCGCCAAGAATGGCTGAAAAGGTTATTGGGGAGAAGGTTACCCTTGAGGAAATGGGCGGAGCAAGAATGCATTGTTCTGTGAGTGGCTGCGGGGATGTGCTTGCCTCTTCTGAAGAGGAAGCGATCAGCCTTGCACGTAAATATATGACTTATTTTCCGAGCAGTTACCAAACCAAAACTTCCGAGGTTGATCCGGTAACTCCAAAAGAGGGGAGAAACCTGGCTGACATCATTCCTGTCAATCAGAATGCTCCTTTTGATATGTATGAGGCAATTGATCAGTTGATTGATGCAGACAGTTTTTTTGAAATTAAGAAACTGTTTGCCCCAGAACTTATCACCGGCTTAGCAAGGATAGATGGCAAGGTGGTTGGGATCATCGCCAACCAGCCAAAGGTGAAGGGTGGAGTCCTTTTTGTGGATTCTGCAGATAAGGGAGCAAAGTTTATCCAGCTTTGTGATGCTTATCATATTCCATTACTTTTCCTGGCTGATGTTCCAGGATTTATGATCGGTACCAAAGTGGAAAGGGCGGGCATTATCCGCCACGGCGCAAAATTAATAGCAGCAATGAGCTCCGCAACCGTTCCCAAAATCTCCGTTGTGGTTCGAAAAGCATATGGAGCAGGTCTGTATGCGATGGCTGGTCCGGCCTTTGAACCGGATTGCTGCATTGCGCTTCCTACTGCCCAAATTGCCGTTATGGGACCGGAAGCGGCGGTTAATGCCGTCTATTCCAATAAAATAAATGAGATTGAAGATCCAAAAGAGCGAATGGCATATGTTCAGGAAAAACACCAGGAATATAAAGAGCACATTGATATCTACAAGCTGGCATCTGAACTGATTGTCGATACAATAGTTCCGGCAAAGGAACTTCGAAATGTATTAATAAGCCGTTTCCAATATTATTCAAGTAAGCAAATGAATTTTAGTCACCGCAAACATCCAGTATATCCTGTATAATTTTCAGAGAGGGCCTACTCATTTATACCTGAGTGGGCCCTCATTTTTTAAAACATTTATATAGGTTTATAGATATTTTACTGTAGATTATCCTTCATATATTGGTACAATAAGAAGAAATAGGTAAAAAGGTGGAGGGACATGATGAACATTGGAATTATTGGAGCTGGTGCGATAGGTCTTTTATATGCGTACCATTTTTCAGCTCTATTTCCTGTCACACTCTACACAAAACGCCCGGAACAGTGTAAGGAGCTGAAAGACAAGGGAATAACCTTGGTGGAGGAAAATCTCCCTGTTGGAAACAGAAGGGTAACGGTAAAGAAACTTTCTGCGAAATCAAAGCTTGATGAGGAAATCATCATTGTAGCCGTTAAGCAATATGCACTGCAAGATATTATGCAGTATTTACTAAAATTGAGTAAAGATCAATGTGTGCTCTTCCTTCAGAATGGGATGGCTCATGTGAAGCAGGCGGAAAAAATAGAAAATGCACACCTTTTAATCGGCGTAGTGGAGCATGGTGTGAAAAAGCTGGATGACGTAACCGTCAATTGGACAGGTAAAGGTTTGACAAAAGTTGCATCATTTCGAAGTGATTCCTCTGACTCCCGCTTCCTGAACATGTGGGAAAAGGGTTTATCCGAGATCTTTCGATTACAAAAAAGTGATAGCTATCAAAACATACTCGTGGAGAAATTGGTGGTTAATGCCATAATCAATCCGCTGACAACTCTATATCGCGTAAAAAATGGGCAACTGGTACATAATCGATTCTACAAAGAAACCATGTTTGACCTGTACAGGGAAATATCGTTTTTAATAGAAATAGAGGATAGAGAAAAGATGTGGGATCATGTTTTGAAAATATGCAGCAATACAGCGGAAAACCGGTCTTCCATGCAACAGGATGTCGAACTTGGGAGACGGACCGAGGTGGATGCGATATTAGGATATCTCATCTTTTTAGCTGAAGAACAAGGAAAAAAAGTGCCTCTTACAGAATTTATTTATAGGAGCATCAAAGGATTGGAAGAGGATAATTTGGATGAAAAACAGTGATGATCTAAAAGCCATTCTGTTAACAATAAGGTTCGAGGAAGTGAGGTAGAGAGCGATGTCCAATATCATTACTGTCTTTTTTGCAACAATCGTTACGGCCCCGATATTTGCCTTGTTTCTTTTTTATGTATTTGCAAGGTATTTCACGAAGAATAATAAAAGGTCCTTTCATGCTGCCGTAGATTCCTCCACCTTATTTTTTATTCTTGCCGTCCATTTCCTGGTTGTCATCATATGGGAGCGTTCTTATTTATGGATTATCATGATGGTTCTTGTATCGATTGCCATGATCATGGTTATTACGCATTATAAAATCAAACAGGAAATACAATTCAAGAAAGTGTTCAAAGGATTTTGGCGCTTCAATTTTCTCTTGTTTTTCTTTGCCTATTTCCTCCTTGCCCTGTTTGGTGTAATGAAAAGAATATATGAAAATTTCGCATGAATTTTTTGAAGCAATTTTTTTTGATTCGAAACAAATCAATGCTATACTCATGGAGATATGGATATTTGATCGATTAGAAAGGACGTACTTTATGAATATAGTAGAACTTGCGCTTCCTACTATCAATAAGTTCGCATCAGCTTATTTATCAGAAGAGGAAAGCTTACATCGTTTTTTTACATATAATCCGTTTTCAACAAATTCATTTGAAGACAGAAAAAATGCTCTCAAAGATCGTACCTACCTAAGAGAGGAAATTGCGGATCATTTATTAAGCTATAATACTAACTACCATGCCGATGAAAAAACCTTACATAATATTGAAAGACTGCGGTCTGAAGAATCAATGGTCGTAATCGCTGGGCAGCAGGCCGGATTATTGACTGGCCCCCTATATACAATCTCCAAGATTATCAGCATCATTAAACTTGCCCAAGAGCAGGAAAAGAAGCTAGGAGTACCTGTGTTGCCGGTCTTTTGGATTGCTGGGGAGGATCATGACTACCATGAAATCAATCATGTGAATATCCCGGAGGACAATTCTGTTGAAAAAATTTCCCTACCAATGAAGTCAGCTGGAAAGAAAATGGTTTCTGAGCTTGAGCTTGATAAGATAAAACTTAGGGAATGGATGCTCAAAATTGTGAATTCCTTTGGGGAAACGGCGTTTACGAATGATATAAAAGCACTTTTGGAAAGGTCCTTGCAATCTGCAGATAATATTGTCGATTTCTTCGCTGAGCTAATTGCCACTCTTTTCAAGGGAACGGGTTTGATACTTGTTAATGCATCAGACCCCGATCTCAGAAAAATAGAGGTTCCATTCTTTCAGCGTATCATCAACAACCATAAAAGTATTACTTCAGAAGTAATATCATCCCAAGCAGATCTAGAAAAAATCGGGTACAGTCAGATGCTTGAGGTTCAGGAAAACTCCATGAATTTCTTCTTTCATATACAAGGGGAACGGGAATTGCTGTATTGGGATGAGGAATCACAGGCAGCCTGTACAAAAAATGGGAAAACAGTGCTGACTTGGGGACAGCTCAAGGAAGAAATCCAAGCCAATCCCCACCACTTTTCAAACAATGTGGTGACACGCCCTATGATGCAAGAGCTGCTTTTTCCAACTCTTGCCTTCATTGGTGGTCCTGGAGAAATCAGCTATTGGGCAGAATTGAAAGGTGCTTTCGAAGCGTTAGATCTAGAAATGCCGCCTGTGGTACCACGTATCGGATTGACAATTGTGGAGCGGCATATTGAATCCACGGTCAACGAACTGGGTGAAAGCATGGAAGACATTTTGACCTATGGTTTGGAGGAAAAAAGGCAAACTTGGTTAAAAAATCAGGAGCTAGCGGAACTTGAGATTCGCCTCGATTACTACCAGAAGGAATATGAGCAGGTTCATCATAAGTTCAGGGAAGTTGGCAAGGATGTCTTGCCTCATCTGGAGTCCGTTTTTGAAAAAAATTGGAACTTGATTGACAGGCAATTCTCATATATGAAACGGCTGATGGAACGGTCTTCCTATGAGAAACATGCAAATGTCATGAAAAAGTACCATCGTGCAGAGCTTTCGCTCGTTCCGAACTCACTGCCACAAGAGAGGGTATGGAATATATACTACTATTTGAATCAATACGGTCTGGACCTCGTACAACGGATCTGTGAACTGCCACTGGAACATAACGGCAAACATAAACTGATTTATATCTAATAGAAGCAATGAAAAAAGCAACCAATTCCGGTTGCTTTTTTTGTTTTTATTTTCTGACAATTCACTGAGATAAAATAGGTCGTAAACATAAAATTGTTGAAGAATGATAGCGCATCTTGTTTTTGCGAAGTCAAATTCAGTCAAGTTCATCCTTCATTCATCCTTTTGTCAAAAAATGTTGTAAAAAGATGAAAAACGAAAAAATTTTAGGCTTAAAGGATTTTCTTTTAGGGAAGAGAATAGTACAATAAAGTAAGTGGAGATAAGTGGGGGATTGTGGTGTGAAGTAGAGGAAAGGTGGGGAAGCCGAATGTTCATGGGGGAATATCATCATACTATTGATATAAAAGGGCGTATGATTGTTCCGGCTAAATTCCGTGATCACTTAGGCGAAGCCTTTGTTCTTACAAGAGGACTTGATAAATGTCTTTTTGGGTACCCGCTCTCTGAATGGAAAACTGTCGAGGATAAATTGAAGCAGTTGCCACTTACAAAAAAGGATGCACGTGCCTTTACGCGATTTTTCTTTTCCGGAGCAACTGAATGTGAACTTGATAAGCAAGGCAGAGTGAACATCGCTTCACCACTTGTGCAATATGCCCAATTGGAAAAAGAATGTGTCGTAATCGGTGTATCCAACAGAATAGAAATTTGGAGCAAAGAGAACTGGAATTCATTTGTGGAAGACTCGGAAGATTCCTTCGCAGAGATTGCAGAAAACCTCGTAGACTTTGACTTATAAAAGGGAAATATTACAAATCATCAGCAAGAGCAGTTTGGATAAAAGCCCTAAACCGTGGAAAAATATTTGGGAATGAAGCACACTAACCAGATGGAAACAGCTAAGAGCTAGAAAGGCGGTGGAAGATGTTTCACCATGTAACAGTACTTTTGAATGAAGCAGTGGAAGGTCTTAACATTAAAGAAGATGGTATCTATGTCGATTGCACGCTAGGTGGGGCAGGACATAGCTCTGAAATTGTAAAAAGGCTTTCAGGAAAAGGAAGGCTGGTTGCATTTGATCAGGATGACAGTGCCCTAGAGCACGCGAAGCACGTTTTACATAACTACCTGGATCGTGTCATCTTCATCAAAAGCAATTTCAAATTCCTAAAAGAAAAATTGTATGAGCAGGGAATCACCAAAGTAGATGGCGTATTATTCGATTTAGGTGTTTCCTCTCCACAGCTGGATACGCCTGAAAGAGGCTTCAGCTACCACCATGAGGCTCCGCTTGATATGAGGATGGACAAGGATAGTCCCCTTAGCGCTTATGATGTGGTGAATGAATGGCCTTATGAAAAACTAGTTCGTATATTCTTCCAATATGGAGAAGAGAAATTTTCCAAGCAGATTGCGAGAAAAATTGAAGAATATCGCAAGCATAAACCGGTTGAAACAACTTTGGAGCTTGTAGAAATCATTAAAGATGGCATTCCTGCTCCTGCAAGAAGAACTGGAGGTCACCCTGCTAAGCGTGTGTTCCAGGCCATCCGCATCGCTGTAAATGATGAACTGGGAGTCTTCGAGGATGCAATCCACCAAGCTATCGATGTGCTGAACCCCGGTGGGAGAGTCAGTGTCATCACCTTCCATTCGCTTGAGGACAGAATGTGTAAAGTTGCTTTCAAGGAAAAGAGTCAACTGCCGCAATTGCCTCCAGGATTGCCGATCATTCCGGAAGAATTTGAACCAGTGCTAAAGTTGGTTACAAGAAAGCCCATTTTACCTAGTGAAGATGAACTTGAGGCTAACAATCGTGCCAGATCTGCAAAACTAAGAGTTGCCGAAAAAGTTAAAGACTAATGAGATACAGATAAAAAACTAATGATTTGGGGGAAGGGAAATGAGTAACTTAGCTCATAAAATTCAGAGACAACACGAAGAACGTCAGCAGCAAGCTCCGAAAAAGAATCTAGTAGTCAAAAAACGTGCCAAGATCACACTCGGGGAAAAAGTGATGGGCTATATGTTCATCGGACTCCTGGCTTTTGGATCTATTCATATCATTTCTAACAACAATACGATCTATCAGGTTAACAGTGAAATTCAAACACTTGAAGGTACGGTAGCCACCCAAATCAATAAAAACCGTGAATTGGAGCTACAGGTGGCAGAGGAAAGCAGCTATGAGCGCATCCTGGAAAAAGCAAAGAATCTTGGGCTTTCATTAAACGAAAATAACGTGAAGAATGTTCGGGACTAAATGCTATGCCAAATATTGTTCATAAAAAAAGAATTCATTTAGGAGCCGCATTTTTACTTGTAATATTTGCGTTGCTCTTTTTTCTATTAATCGGACGCTTTTTATATCTGCAGGCTACTGGAGAAGTTAAGGGCCATAACATGTCTGCAGAGGCGGCAAAATACTATAATGTAGATAAGAACATCCAGGCTGACAGAGGGGCAATCCTTGATAGAAGTGGAGATCCGATTGCAGAAGATACACCATCCTTCAACCTCGTCGCAGTATTGGATGAATCTCTTTCAACCGAAAAGGTTAAACGTCATGTTGTAGATCCAAACGAAACGGCAAGCAAGCTTGCGCCTCTGCTTGAAGCGGATGAAAGAGAGATACTTGAGAAATTGGAGCAGGATCGGAAACAAGTTGAGTTCGGGGCTATCGGGCGCGACATCTCTCCTTCAGTCAAGAATAAAATAGAGGAGCTGGAGCTTCCCGGAATAGCTTTTATAGAAGGAAAGAAACGTTACTATTGGAACGGTGTGTTTGCAAGCCATGTTATAGGTTTTGCTAGGCCGGATGAAAATGGTCAGGTAAAGGGTGCAATTGGATTGGAGAAAATGCTGGAGGAAGAATTGAAAGAACAGGACGGCAACTACACAATCAAGACTGATAACAAAGGCACCATTTTACCGAAAGATGCCAATGTTTCCTTTATGCCGGCAATAAACGGAAAGAATGTACACCTGACTCTGGACAAGACGATTCAGACGTTCCTTGAGGAAGCGATGAATGAAGTGGAAGAAAAATATGAGCCGGAGAAAATAATGGCCATAGTTGCCGACCCTAAAACCGGACAGATATTGGCGATGGGCTCTAGGCCGACCTTTGATTTAAACACTCGCGCGGGACTTACGGACAATTGGAATAACGATGCCATTTCCTACCGTTATGAACCTGGTTCTACGATGAAGATCTTTTCCTTGGCTGCCGCAATTGAAGAAGGCGTCTATAACGGTTCAGCGCTTTATGAATCGGGTACGTACATGCTGCCAAAAGATCCGATTCCGGTAAGAGATCATAATGGTGGAGTAGGCTGGGGTACGATTACCTTTGATGAGGGTGTTCAACGCTCCTCCAACGTTGCCTTTGCCTTGCTGGCGGACAAAATGGGGACAGATACACTCCTGGAATATATTAAAGCATTCGGTATGGACAAACCGACAGGGATTGACCTACCGGATGAAACCACAAGTAACATAAACTATCATTACAACCGTGACCGTATTTCCACAGCTTTTGGCCAAGCATCAGCTTTTACACCAATTCAGCAGATTCAAGCGGCAACAGCGATAGCGAATGATGGGAAAATGATGCAGCCATACGTGATTGACAAAATTGTCGACCCGAATACAAATGAAGTGGTTCTGCAAAATAAGCCAAAGCAAAAAGGCGAACCGATCTCTGAAGAAACTGCCAATAAAGTACTCTCTGTCCTTGAATCGGTTGTAAGTGCTGAAAATGGAACTGGCCGTCCCTATGCGATTGACGGTTACAGTGTCGCAGCCAAGACTGGAACAGCCCAGATGCCGGGTCCTGACGGAAAGTATTTGTATGGACATGGGGAATACATCTATAGCATTACAGGTATGGCACCAGCGGATAATCCCGAGATTCTCATGTATGTAGCGGTGCAAAAGCCGAAAATTGAGAAGCATGAAAATGGAGCTGGACCGGTATCCGGGGTATTCAATAGCGTGATGAGAAGAAGCTTGCAGTATTTGAGCATACAGCCTGACGAGAAGGTGCAAAGTGCTCCGAAGAAAAAGCAGACAGGCCTTAAGGTTCCAGATCTGGTTGGTGGAAATGTTAAAAATGCCATAAACGGAAGTCAGGATGCCGAATCGCCGGAATATGTCGTGCTTGGGGATGGAGCCAAGGTACTTAAGCAGATCCCGGAAGCAGGCCAATCGGTAATCAAAGCTGAACGGGTCCTTCTTCTTACGGAAAAAGAACCTCCGATGCCGGATATGACAGGCTGGAGCCTGAGAGATGTCAGGAAACTGACGAATCTGTTGGGAATAAAACCGAATATCGTCGGCAACGGTTATGTTCACAAGCAGAATATTGCTCCCGGAACAGTTCTGAAAAGTGGTGATCACCTCATCATTGAATTGAAATCCAACAGGCCTCTCCCTGAAAGTGAAAATGAGGAGGAAGAGGAAGAAAGGGACGCAGTGAGCTGAGCTAAAAAAAGGCTATAGGGCATGGAGGAAATCCTCCGCTCTATAGCCTTTTTTCTGTTTTATCAACTATTTCATGAAAGCATGTTCAGTATTCTTCGTCTCTCAACATGTTCTATCCCCCTTGGTACAAGCATATATTACAACGAATATTAAAGGAGGTTCATGTGTTATGCGAGTATCTCATGTTACGGTACGGAGAAGATTGACTGTGGTATTACTGGTAGGCATACTTCTATTTACAATTATCGACCTGCGCTTAGGCTATGTACAATTTGCTCTAGGAAATATGTTGACGGACCGCGCTAAGGACTCTTGGAGCCGTAACATCCCTTTTGAACCGGAGCGGGGCGATATTCTGGATCGAAACGGAGTACCCTTAGCCACAAATATGAGTGCACCTTCTGTGTTAGTGGTACCAAGACAAATACAGGATCCAAATCAAACAGCTGAAAAATTGGCAGCTGTCTTAAATATGTCCAAAGAGAAGTTGTACAAGCAGATTACCAAAAACTCTTCCATGGAAAGAATCAATCCCGAAGGAAGGAAAATTTCTCATGAAAAGGCAAAGGAAGTTCGTGCATTAGATCTTAAAGGTGTGTATATTGCCGAAGATTCCAAAAGACATTATCCTTTTGGCAGTTACCTCTCTCATGTCCTTGGATTTGCCGGGATCGACAATCAGGGATTGATGGGATTGGAGTTGTATTATGATGAACAACTCAAAGGGAATAAAGGGCATGTTCAGTTCTATTCGGATGCTAAAGGCCGAAGAATGCCTGATATTCCAGATGATTATGTAGCTCCTGTGGATGGCCTTGACCTCAGGCTCACGATAGATTCCAAGGTGCAGACAATCATGGAGAATCAACTGGATCTTGCCTATGAACAATATAATCCTGATGGAATCATTGCCATAGCGATGGATCCAAACACTGGCGAAATACTGGCTATGTCGAGCAGGCCAGATTTTGATCCTGCTGAGTTCCAAAAGGTCCCGCCAGAAATCTATAATCGAAATCTGCCTGTTTGGAGTACGTATGAGCCGGGATCAACATTTAAAATAATTACATTGGCTGCAGCTTTGGAAGAAAATAAAGTCAACCTGGCAAAAGACACCTTCAATGATGACGGCGCTGCGGAAGTGGCGGGTGCGAGACTGCGCTGCTGGAAAAAGGGCGGACATGGCCATCAGACATTTTTGGAAGTCGTTCAAAATTCCTGTAACCCGGGATTCGTGGAATTGGGACAACGCCTTGGTACGGATACATTATTTGATTACATTAAATCATTCGGATTTGGGGAGAAAACCGGAATTGACCTTCAAGGTGAGGGGAAAGGGATTCTCTTTAAGCCAGAACGTATCGGCCCTGTAGAACTTGCGACCACCGCATTTGGCCAGGGTGTTTCCGTGACACCCATCCAGCAGGTGGCTGCAGTGTCTGCAGCAATAAACGGCGGCATACTCTATACCCCTTATATCGCGAAGGAGTTTATCGACCCGGTATCAGGTGACGTTGTTTCAAGGAACACACCTGTAGAAAAGAGAAGGGTCATTTCGGAAGAAACCTCCAACCAAGTTCGATATGCATTGGAAAGTGTCGTTGCACAAGGAACAGGAAGGAATGCATTTGTGGAAGGATATCGGGTGGGAGGGAAAACAGGAACCGCCCAAAAAGTGCTGAACGGCCGATATATGGAAAACAATCATATCGTCTCCTTTATTGGATTCGCTCCTGCAGACGACCCGCAGATTGTTGTCTATCTGGCAATTGATAATCCAAAAGGCACTGTTCAGTTCGGTGGAGTAGTAGCAGCGCCAGTCGTCGGGAATATAATGGAGGAAAGCCTAAGCGCGCTTGGTGTGGAGAAGAGAAAAGGACAAATAGAAAAGGAACTGCAATGGCCGGATGTCCCTCTGGTAGAAGTGCCGGATTTGAAAGGCATGTCCCGCAAAGAACTCGTTCAGCAGTTGATCACATTGAAGCTTGATATCAGTGGGGACGGAGATATAGTAGTAGAACAGGCACCAAAACCGGGAACAAAAGTTAAAGAGGGTTCCACCATTCGAGTATACATGTCCGGCTCAGATAAAAGTGATAAAGACTAAGTCTCTGTGAACAATGGGTTAATTTAAATTACCTAGCTGCTGATTGGAGCAATAGGCGAAGACTCCTGCGGGAAGCGGCGTTCAGTGGAGACCCCACAGGCGAAGCCGAGGAGGCTCACGCTAGCCCCTTGGGTCACTGCGCCTAGTGCGGAAATCAGCAGCGGTTTTCAACAGGCCATGACAAAAAAACCAAGGGCCCAATAGCGGGCTCTTGGTTTAATTTCCCTAAATAGGATAGAATGGAGATAGGATAAAAATTCTACCTGTCCATTAACAGCCTAACCTACACTTTCAAGCGTCCTTGAGCAATTCCAAGTAGAGGGGAATGATTCCTATGATGCTTCAAGACTTAATTCAATATTTACACCGATATCAGGTATCTTCTGCTTTAAATCCAGCAATAGATTCGATCGTGATGGATTCCCGGTTGGCTAGTAAGGGGAGTTTATTTTTTTGTATAAAGGGGTATACGGTAGATGGTCATATTTATGCAGAAGAAGCGATCAGAAATGGTGCGGTCGCCATTATTTCCGAAAAAGTGTTGGATGTGCCTGTACCTGTGATAGTCGTTCCGGATTCCAAAAGGGCAATGGCAATTTTAGCTGATATTTTTTATGGTCAGCCTACTCACAAATTGCATCTCATCGGAATTACGGGAACCAATGGGAAAACTACGACAACGCATATCATCGAATCCATCTTCCAAAAACATCGGCAGAAAACAGGGTTGATTGGGACCATCAATATGAAAATCGGTAATAGGTCCTTTCCTGTGAAAAATACAACACCAGATGCGCTGACACTTCAGGAATCTTTTCATCAAATGGTGAATAATGGAGTTCAGACCGTTGTGATGGAGGTTTCTTCCCATGCCCTGCATATGGGCAGGGTCTATGGATGTGATTTTGATGTAGCGGTATTTACGAATCTCACTCAGGACCATCTTGATTATCACAAAACGATGGAAGAATACCAGTTTGCCAAATCTCTGCTTTTTTCCTCCCTAGGGAATGCCTATAATCTACAAAAACCCAAATTCGCCGTTTTGAATGCAGATGACGAGGCAAGTGAGTGTTTCGCCCGGTCAACAGCTGCCCAGGTTATTACGTATGGAATAAAAAAGAACAGTGATATTATGGCTTCCAATATTAAAATATCAGGGAAAGGTACTATGTTTGACTTAGTATACGACAACAGGGTGGTTCCTATTCAGTTGCAATTGGTGGGACAGTTCAGTGTCTACAACGTATTGGCTGCAATTGCCGCGTCTTATGTTTCCGATATACCAATGGAAACGATTATTAAGGTTGTAGAGGAAATGAAAGGAGTACCTGGCAGGTTCGAGGTCATCGAGGAAGGTCAGGACTTTACTGTGATAGTGGACTATGCACACACCCCCGACAGCCTGGAAAATGTATTAAGGACAGCAAAACAACTATCCGAGAAAAAAATTATCTGTGTGGTTGGATGTGGCGGTGACCGTGATCGTTCAAAAAGGCCATTAATGGCAAAGGCGGCTATAAGCCATGCGCAAAAAGTAATATTCACGCTTGATAATCCACGTACTGAGAATCCTGCACAGATATTTAAGGATATGGAGGCAGGTTTAGAGGGTCAGTCTTATGAGATTATTGAGGATCGGAGAATGGCCATCTCAAAAGCAGTGAACGTAGCAAGTTCCGGAGATGTCATTTTGATAGCTGGAAAGGGGCATGAAACATATCAGCTGATTGGTGACAAAGTGCTGGAATTTGATGATAGAAAAGTGGCTCGGGAAGCCATACATGCACGAGGTTTATCATAGACTATGTAGGGTATGGGAAAATACGCTAATCATCATTTCGAAATATCCATGCTAAAAGTCACTGTTAACCCCATAAAATGAATAGAAATTAAAGAAAAAGGTTCAATTCCTAAAGAAAAAGTAAAAACATGAAAAAAAGTATTTGCAGAAGAGGGAAAAACAGATAAAATTTAGTTTTGGTACATCTAATCTCTTTTTGAATGGTTTGCCGAAAAGCAAGTTAAACGTTATTCAGAAACTTGTACATGGTGTTTGAAACCATAGGTATGTCCCGCATTTTTGTCGAAAAAGGGTTGAAACGAATCATAGATAGAGTCGCAGAACCTAATGAATCATAATGTTGAAGAATGCTTATGGTGATAATACCTCTACTCATATTACTAGAGAGGAGGGAATAACGATGCAACAACAGGTTGTATTATTTGCCATCGTTATATCTTTTTTAATTACCGTTCTATTATCACCAATTTTTATTCCCTTCCTACGGAGATTGAAGTTTGGTCAAAGCATCCGGGAAGAAGGGCCGCAGTCACACATGAAGAAGACTGGAACCCCTACAATGGGCGGCCTGATGATTTTGCTTTCTGTAGTCGTTACTACACTGATCATCACAGGCAGATTTGCTGAGGCATCCGTTGAAACCTACCTGCTGCTTTTTGTTACCGTTGGATACGGCCTGCTGGGTTTTTTGGATGACTTCATCAAAGTCGTATTAAAAAGAAACCTCGGGTTGACCTCCCTTCAAAAGCTGGTTGGGCAAATCGTCATCGCTGTGGTCTTTTATTTTGTATTCACACAATTCGAGTTCTCTACAGCTGTTTCCATCCCCGGAACGGATCTGTCATTTGAATTGGGTATTTTCTATGTAGTTTTCCTGATTTTCTGGCTGGTTGGTTTTTCCAATGCAGTCAATCTGACAGATGGTCTTGACGGCCTTGTGTCAGGTACAGCAGCCATAGCGTTTGGAGCATTCGCTGTTTTAGCTTGGAATCAATCACAGTACGAAGTTTCCATCTTCTCTGTTGCAGTTGTCGGTGCATTACTCGGGTTTCTTGTATTCAATGCCCATCCGGCAAAAGTGTTTATGGGAGATACAGGATCATTGGCTCTAGGTGGAGCCATTGCAACTGTTGCAGTCCTTTTAAAACTAGAAATCATCCTTATCATTATTGGGGGCGTATTCGTCCTTGAAACACTTTCGGTTATTATCCAAGTAATTTCATTCAAAACAACTGGACGCAGAATCTTCAAGATGAGTCCGCTTCACCACCATTATGAGCTGGTGGGATGGTCGGAATGGCGTGTTGTAGTATCCTTTTGGACAGTTGGCCTATTATGTGCAGTCCTAGGAATCTATTTAGAGGTGTGGATCTGATATGAAGCATATTGACCTTTACAAAGGAAAGAATGTACTTGTACTTGGACTAGCAAAAAGTGGTACAGCAACCGCAAACCTACTACATAAACTGGGTGCAAATGTTATTGTGAATGATCGTAGTCCAATTGAGGGGAACGAGCAGGCATTAGAGCTGCAATCAAAAGGATTCGAAGTCATATGTGGTGGACATCCATTAAGTATATTTGATCAAAACATTGATGTTGTATTTAAAAATCCTGGTATTCCATATTCCAATCCTTTAGTGTTACTGGCGGTTGAAAAAGGAATTCCGGTTCTCACCGAGATAGAGCTTGCCTATCAAATAAGCGAGGCTAGCTTTATCGGTATTACGGGATCTAATGGAAAAACAACCACCACTACTCTTATAGACGAAATGCTCTTAGAGGACAAAAAAGAACCTCTTATTGCAGGGAATATTGGAAAAGTAGCGGTGGAGGTTGCACAGAATGCAACCGCATCTAATATTATGGTAACAGAGCTCTCTTCCTTTCAATTAATGGGAATCCAAACATTCAGGCCAAAAGTAGCCGTATTGGTTAATGTTTTTGAGGCGCATCTAGATTATCACGGAAATATTGAAGAATATGCTCGAGCGAAAGCAGCTATTTTTCGCAATCAAACAGAAGAAGATTATGCTGTTATTAATGCAGATAATCAAGTTGTTGCAGGTCTAGTTCATGACATTAAAGCTATGCTTGTTCCATTTTCTGTAACAAAAAGAGTGGATGGTGCGTATCTTGCTGATGGCTCGATTTATTTTAAAGGTGAAAAAATTATTAAGACGAAAGATATCGTCTTACCAGGAAAACATAGTTTAGAAAATATATTGGCGGCTGTTGCAACAGTTAAACTAATAGGAGTATCTAATGAATCTATTACAAAGGTGCTTACTACTTTTACAGGTGTAAAACATCGTTTTCAATATATCGATTCTATTCATGGGCGAAAATTTTATAATGATTCGAAAGCGACTAATATACTAGCAACACAAGGAGCGCTTTCTGCATTTAAAAATAATGTGATTTTACTTGCAGGGGGATTAGATAGAGGAAATGATTTTGACGACCTCATTCCTTATTTGAAAAGTGTAAAAGCGATCATAACTTTCGGTGAAACCGCTAGTAAGCTAGAAAAAACTGCGAAAGAAGCAGGAATAAAAGAGATAAAACGTGTCGATAATGTGGAAAAAGCCGTACCGGTAGCTTATGAAATGTCCCATGTCGGTGATATTATCCTTTTATCTCCAGCGTGTGCAAGTTGGGATCAATACAAAACATTTGAACAACGAGGAGACATTTTTATAGAGGCCGTGCATAAGCTTAAGTAAGGGCTTGGCCATAGAAATGAGGCTTTGTTCTGATAGTTGCCCACTTCCGGGATATAAGGGAAGTGCAACATACGGACAAAGCCTTTTTTTTGGCTAATTAGAAGGAAAAAAGAAGGCTGGTTCCTTATCTATTTGCTCTAAAAAATGCTCGAGAGGTGTTTTCAGTTGGCGACAAAGCGTTCTACTCCCGATTTAATTCTAATCATAACAACACTGACTTTACTTGCGATCGGTCTAATCATGGTCTACAGTGCAAGTGCAGTCTGGGCGGATTATAAGTTCCAGGACACCTTCTTCTTCGCAAAGCGGCAGCTGCTGTTTGCAGGCCTTGGGGTTGTGGCGATGTTCTTTATCATGAATGTCGATTATTGGACATGGAGGACATGGGCAAAGCTGATTATTATTGTGTGTTTTATTCTTTTGGTAGCCGTATTGATTCCTGGTATCGGGATGGAACGGAATGGATCTAGGAGCTGGATAGGAGTCGGAGCATTTTCGGTACAACCGTCAGAATTCATGAAAATTGCCATGATTGCATTCTTGGCAAAGTACTTAAGCGAAAACCAAAAGAAAATCACTTCGTTTAAAAAGGGATTAGTGCCAAGCCTAGGGTTAGTTTTCCTGGCCTTTGGCATGATCATGTTGCAGCCGGATCTGGGTACAGGGACCGTAATGGTTGGGACCTGCATTGTCATGATCTATGTGGCTGGCGCAAGAATCAGCCATTTCGTGGGACTTGGACTGATAGGCGTGGCAGGATTTGTCGGGCTGGTCCTCTCTGCCCCTTATCGAATAAAGCGTATCACTTCCTTCCTTGATCCGTGGGAAGACCCATTAAACAGCGGATTTCAGATTATCCAGTCCCTGTATGCAATCGGTCCCGGTGGTCTTCTGGGATTAGGATTGGGTCAAAGCAGGCAAAAATTCTTTTACCTGCCAGAACCACAAACTGATTTCATTTTTGCTATTTTGGCAGAAGAACTGGGCTTTATTGGGGGATCTTTTGTCGTCTTGCTTTTTGCGCTCCTCCTATGGAGAGGCATACGTATTGCACTCGGGGCACCTGACCTGTATGGAAGCTTCCTGGCAGTAGGCATTATCGCTATGGTAGCCATCCAAGTTATCATCAATGTCGGGGTTGTGACAGGATTGATGCCGGTAACCGGAATCACCTTGCCGTTTTTAAGCTATGGAGGATCCTCATTGACCTTGATGCTTATGGCAGTGGGAATACTGCTCAATATAAGCCGATATGCAAAATATTAAAATAAAAAGCCAGAAACTCAGTGCAAACTGACTTTCTGGCTTTTTTAATGGGCTACCCTGAAAATATTAGTGTATTCCCTTTGACTCCTTGTTGATTTCCGTTCCAAGTGGCAGCGATAGCGGGGCGGTGCTTGAGCCTCCTCGGCATGCTTGCATGGTCTCAAGTCTACCGCTATCTCCCCCAGTAGTCTCACACCTTACACTACAATCAACAGGGGTGTCAGGTGATGCGTAACGTCCTCACTATATTCTTATTTCTCATGGTGTAAATCTTTTACATGAGGGTCTTGTCTGTTAGTGTCTAGTTTTGAGTATTTTAAAATCTAGCTGTTGATTGGAGCAATAGGCGAAGACTCCGGCGGGTGTTGCGTTTGGTGGAGACCCCACAGGCGAAGCCGAGGAGGCTCTCGCAAGCCCCGCGGAAAGCGAAGCCTAGTGCGGAAATCAACAGCGGTGTATAACGGGGCCTTTTTATTTGAGGTTATATAAATGTACAAATGAAGAACCAGGAATGTTGGAATGAGTAGTTAGACCTGTGACTAGAGTCATCTGAATTTCGGTAGTATGACAAAAAATAAAATTTTGGTTACAAAATCTGATTTTGATTGCACAACTCCAACAAGGGATATAGTATATAGATATTATGCGTGCAAAGTGATGAGCCAAATTTATTATTTGACGTTTAGATCAACGGAAAATATGCTAGGATGAATTAAAGGGGTTTATCCTTATAGTACGATGGGTATATAACTATCGTTCGATTTTTTCATTTATACATATATAGACTCATCCCATCCCTTTACGTTGCATTAGGCTGATGTACCTTCTTTTTTTATATTGCATAGAATAACAAAAAAGATTAAGTACACGGCAATAAAAACGATTTACACTCTTTCATTATAAAATTAACTAAATGATTGACGGAACGTGTATGTAGGAGGAATTTATGGAACAGTTACAGTTGGTTAGTGAGCTGCAGGAACTAAATGTAGGCAAGGTTCTGCCAGATGAACCATTGGCAAATCATACAACAATGAAGATTGGCGGCCCTGCTGATGTATTGGTAGAACCGAGTAATCTTGAAATGCTGCAGGAGACAATGAAAATTATTCATAGGCATGATGCGAAATGGACTGCTATCGGACGCGGGTCCAATCTGTTGGTGTCCGATCTTGGAATAGAAGGTGTAGTCATAAAGCTTGGAAACGGCATGGATCATCTGGAAGTGAGCGGAAATGAAGTGAAAGTGGGCGGTGGATACTCCCTGATCAAGCTTGTAACCATCATCAGTAAACAGGGATTGACAGGTCTTGAGTTTGCCGCTGGCATCCCAGGGACAGTCGGAGGTGCCGTGTATATGAATGCTGGTGCGCACGGATCGGATATGTCCAAAGTGCTGAAAGTGGCACATGTATTATTTGAAGATGGCGAGATGGCTTGGTTGACAGCAGAGGAAATGAATTTTTCTTATCGCACATCATTGCTTCAGAAAGAACGTCCTGGAATCTGTCTTGAAGCCGTTCTGAATGTGGAAGAGGGCAACAGGGAAGATGTGGTTGCTACACTTCAAAAGAACAAAGATTACAGACGGAATACCCAACCGTTCAATTATCCTTGTGCAGGAAGCATATTCAGAAATCCGCTCCCGGAATATGCAGGTGCATTGATCGAAAAAGCAGGCCTGAAAGGATACACAATCGGTGGTGCAAAAGTTTCTGAAATGCATGCGAATTTCATTGTAAATGATAACGGGGCTAAAGCTCAGGATGTACTGGACCTTATCGCTCATATCAAAAAAACAGTACTTGAATCATTCAACGTACAACTAGAGACCGAAGTTGAAATAATAGGAAGAAAATAGTATTCTTTATCCTTTTTTTCACCCCACATGTGATATAATTATGCTAGAAAATCAATGCATAATATATTCTTGGAATATGCCGTGCGGTGGGGTGAAAACGTACTACATGGAAAAAGGGAAAGTAGTTACTTTGGAAGATCGGGTTCCTAAATTAAAAGAGCAGCGAAAACACAAGGCTAACCGGAGACTGATTCTCTATTTATCCTTATTTTTTATCCTGTTGTCTCTCATTATTTACTCACAATCTTCCCTAAGCAAGGTTTCGGCTATTAAAGTAAGCGGTGATCGCCATTTGACGGAAGCGGAGATTGTAGACTTAAGCGGAATTTCCCTTAAGACAAGCATCTGGAGAGTTAATGAGGAAGAAGCATCCAATAAAATCCTTCAGCATAAAGAGATAAAGGAAGCCCACGTGTTCAGGAAACTTCCTAATACTGTAGAAATAGACGTTAAGGAATATAATCGAATCGCTTATATATATGACGAAGGGAATTACTTTCCTGTTATCGAAAACGGGAAAATTTTAGCTGCAATTGAATCGGACTCGCTGCCAGATGATGCTCCGCTTATGATGAACTGGAATCAGGGAGATTCCGTGGAAGAATTTATCGGTGAACTGATGAAGCTGCCAGAATCCATCATCTATGCCATTTCAGAAATTCATCATACGCCATCTGAAGTAGATCCTTATCATATTACACTATTTATGAATGATGGATTCGAAGTTAGTGCAACTGTAAGAGACTTTTCAAATAAGATGTCAGCTTATCCCTCCATTGTCGCACAGCTTGATCCGAATAAAAAAGGTGTGATTAATATAGAGGTAGGGACATTTTTCAAACCTTATGAATCAGTTGGAGATGAAGATCAGGATGAAGGTGAACGGTAAACATGTCGTCCTATCCTTTGTTTGTTTAGTACTTGGTTTCATCATTTCCTATTCGTATCAATTAACACAAGAGGAAGACAACAAAGGAACAGACAGACAATGGGAACGCGACTTTGCAATTCGTGATTCCTTGATAAAGACGGAAGAACGAAACTTGCAATTGCAAAAAGAATTATTGGACAAGCAGGAAGAACTCAGAAAAATTGAGGAAAGTCTGGCAACAGGAGAACAACTTCTTTTCAATCTAGTGGAAGATGCTGAGAATCTTCGAATGTACAATGGAAACGTAAAAGTACAGGGTAAAGGTGTGGAAATAACGCTTTCCGATGCCTCTTATGTGCCTTCCGAGGAAAATGTGAATAATTATATCGTCCATGAAGGACATGTTTTCAAAGTAATGAACGAGTTATTCATCTCGGGTGCAGCTGCAGTTTCCGTCAATGGTCAACGAATTACGAAGAACTCTTATATCGTTTGCAACGGTCCCGTCATCACAATTGATGGAAACCAGTACCCTGCCCCTTTTAAAATAAGTGCAATTGGAGATCCAAATGTGCTAATTCCTGCACTTAATATCCTTGGTGGTGTGAAGGACCAATTAGTTGCAGATAACATTACGATAAAAATGATGGAAAAAGACAGTATTGTAATAGACCCTGTCATTCAATAGATTAATTGGGCTGCATGCTTGGTAAGGTTAGGTGTTCTAGGTGGTCAATCGGAAATTAAGTTTTACCATTATTACAATTATTGTTGGCCTGATGGTTGCCGTTCAATTTCAAACAGTACAACAACCGGATGTTCGCGATACACGTGATACTTGGGAATTGAGAAGCGATTTGAAAAAAGAACAGGAAATTCAATCGCAAATCATCCAAGAGATTCGGAAATATGAAGCTACAATTCAGGAATATACAAAAGAACAAAAACAATCCACAGAAGCTGCTTTAAGAGATACGCTTGAGGAATTAAAAAAGGATGCAGGTTTGACTGAAGTGAGCGGACCGGGTATCAGAATGACTGTCAAACCACTTTTCGGGGAGGATATCCTTGGAGAAGTGGAGGAAAATATATCAGCAGAACTATTGCGTCGATTTGTCAATGAGTTGAATTCATATGAAAGTGATGAAATCTCCATTGCAGGTCAGCGTATCGTCAATAACACGGTGATCCGTGAAATCAATGGAAGAACAAAAGTGAATAATGCATGGATTCCTAACGCGAATTTTGAAATTGTTGTTATTACAGACGACCCGACCAAGTTGTATAACCGTCTCCAGGTATCACGTGCCATGGACGAGTTTGCGATTGAAAATCTTTTGTTGGAAGTTTCCACTCCCATTAATCATGTAACCGTACCGGCATATGACGAAGCAATCAGAGTGAAATACATGGAGCCGGTGAAGGCAGAGAAGGAGGGGAATTAATATGTGGCTTCCGCTCCTTGGGCTGATAGTTGGAATTGTGTTGGGGCTGTATTCTGAAATCAGAGTACCGGATGAGTATTCGAATTACTTATCCATCGCAGTTCTGGCTGCACTTGATACTTTATTCGGTGGAATAAGGGCTCACCTGCAAAACAATTATGATGATAAAGTATTTGTTTCCGGATTTTTCTTTAATATCCTATTGGCAGCAAGTTTAGCTTTTCTCGGTGTCCATCTTGGTGTAGACTTGTATTTAGCTGCAGTTTTCGCATTTGGAGTCAGGTTGTTCCAGAATATTGCAGTGATAAGAAGGATTTTATTATCCAAATGGTCACTTTCTAAAGAAAAAAACGAAAAAAAATGATTTTTAAAAAGGGAAAACACCATGAATGTGGAATACTTTCTAGTATAATATGTTTTTCCGCTTGTTGTTCTATATAATTGGTTGTTTTTTAGTAGTAGAAGGAGGTGCCATAGAATGAACAGCAATGAAATTTACGTAAGTTTGGACATCGGTACATCCAGTGTTAAAGTAATCATTGGAGAAATGGTAAATGATACTTTAAATATAATTGGAGTCGGTAATGTAAAATCAACTGGTTTACGAAAAGGATCAATAGTAGACATAGATGAGACGGTTCATTCCATCAAAAAGGCAGTGGAGCAGGCAGAAAGAATGGTAGGCCTGCCGATCAACCGAGTGGTGGTAGGAGTAACCGGAAATCATGTGCAATTGCAGGATTGCCATGGTGTAGTAGCAGTATCAAGCGAAAATAGGGAAATTGCGGATGAGGATATCGCACGAGTGATTGACGCAGCTCAAGTATTCTCCATTCCACCTGAGCGTGAAATAATCGATTGCATTCCAAAGCAGTTTATTGTGGATGGATTGGATGAAATTAATGATCCTCGTGGAATGCTTGGAGTACGCCTGGAAATGGAAGGTACCCTCATCACAGGTTCTAAAACAGTTCTACATAATTTATTGCGTTGTGTGGAGAAAGCAGGATTGGAAATAACCGATATCTGTTTGCAGCCTCTAGCAACCGGCTCCATCGCCCTATCTAAGGATGAACGAAACCTTGGTGTTGCATTGGTGGACATAGGTGGGGGTTCTACTACCATCGCAGTCTACCAAGATGGATTTTTAAAGGCTACAAGCGTGGTTCCTATAGGTGGGGAATATATTACGAAGGATATATCCATCGGTTTACGCACATCTACGGAAGATGCAGAGAAAATCAAAATCAAGCATGGACATGCATTCTATGATCATGCTTCTGATGAAGAGGTCTTCAGTGTTCCAATTATCGGCAGTGATCAGCATCAACAATTCAGCCAACTTGAAATCTCTGATATTATTGAAGCTAGAATGGAAGAAATTTTCGAACTGGTTCAACATGAGATTAAGAGATTGGGTGTAAGAGATGTACCAGGTGGCTTCGTGCTGACAGGTGGTGTCGTAACAATGCCTGGTGTGTTGGAGCTGGCACAGTTGATCTTGAATAACAATGTACGCAAAGCTGTTCCAGATTATATCGGTGTAAGAGAGCCGCAGTATACAACTGGAGTGGGCCTGATACAATTTGCTTATAAAAATGCAAAGCTTCAAGGAAGAAAAATCGAGTCTACATCCTCATCTGTAGAACATGTAGAAAAGCGCAGTGGCAAACCAACACAACAAAAAGGAAAGCAAATGAAACAAGTGAATGAAGAAGAAAAGGTTGGTACAAAAGTGAAGAAATTCTTCGGTCTTTTCTTTGAATAAACATTTGATGAGCTTGTTAGTACTTTCTTAGAATTAGGAGGAACAGTTATGTTAGATTTTGATACTAATATCGATCAATTAGCTACCATTAAAGTAATCGGAGTCGGTGGAGGCGGAAATAACGCTGTAAACCGTATGATAGAGCATGGTGTACAAGGTGTGGAATTCATTGCTGTAAACACGGACGCTCAAGCACTAAACTTATCCAAGGCAGAAGTAAAAATGCAAATCGGCGGTAAATTGACCCGAGGACTTGGTGCGGGAGCCAATCCTGAAGTTGGGAAAAAAGCTGCAGAAGAAAGCAAAGAGCAGTTGGAAGAAGTATTAAAAGGTGCAGATATGGTATTTGTAACAGCTGGAATGGGTGGAGGTACCGGTACAGGTGCAGCACCTGTCATCGCTCAGATCGCACGTGACCTAGGAGCATTGACAGTTGGTGTTGTTACAAGACCATTCACATTTGAAGGCCGTAAGCGTGCTACTCAAGCAGCTGGCGGTATTGCTTCCATGAAAGAAGCAGTCGATACACTGATTGTAATCCCTAATGATCGTCTACTTGAAATCGTTGATAAAAACACGCCGATGCTTGAAGCATTCCGTGAAGCGGATAATGTATTGCGTCAGGGTGTGCAGGGTATCTCTGACCTTATTGCCACTCCTGGTTTGATTAACCTTGACTTTGCCGATGTAAAGACAATCATGTCCAACAAAGGTTCCGCATTAATGGGTATTGGTGTAGCAACAGGTGAAAACCGTGCAGCAGAAGCTGCGAAAAAAGCAGTATCCTCTCCACTACTTGAAACTTCCATCGATGGAGCGCAAGGGGTTCTGATGAACATTACTGGTGGAACAAACCTTAGTCTTTATGAAGTCCAAGAGGCGGCTGATATTGTTGCTTCTGCTTCTGACCAAGAGGTAAATATGATTTTCGGATCTGTTATCAATGAGAATCTGAAAGATGAGATTGTTGTTACAGTTATCGCTACCGGATTCAGTGAAGCGGAAATCAACCATACGAAACAAGGTGCCCGCCCTGTATTTGGTGCACAAAAATCACCTGTTCAAAAGCGTGAAGTGAAGCGTGAGGAACAAGTGCAACAGCAGCACCAGGAGCCTGTTCGTCAGCAACAGCCTTCACAGCCACAACAGCAGGAGGAAACTTTGGACATTCCGACGTTCCTTCGTAACAGAAACCGTCGCAGATAATAAGAATTGAAATCCAGCTTCTTTTAGGAGCCAATTTAAAAGCGCAAACTCCGTACTAATACGGGTTTTGCGCTTTTTTTGCTCTTCACCAGTTATCACCACCGACAAATTAGCAAAAAATCCTTCAAAAATTGTATTCTACTATCGGCATAAACTGACAGACTTTCCGGGAGTCAGTAATATATACTAGGTTCAAATACAAAAAGGTATAAATGAGGGACTAATTTGACCGTTTATTTAGATGCCATCTGGCTACTAAACTTTGGTTTTGATTTTCTTCTTTTAAGAATGACCGCCTTCATTTTAAAACGTCAGGTTGCTACTTGGAGAATGGTGATAGGTGCACTCATTGGATCTGTGATTGTTGTTTTAATGTTTACGCCACTGCAGTATATTGTAACCCATGTTGCAGTAAAACTGATTTTTTCTGTATGTATGATTCTCGTTACCTTTGGTTTCCATCGAGCCCGGACTTTTGTAGAAAATCTGGTGGTATTCTACATCACTACTTTTGCTGTTGGCGGGGGAATGTTTGCTACCCATTATTTTTTGAGGGTCGATCATCAATTTGCAAATGATACGATTCAAACTTTGACAACAGGTCTTGGTGACCCTGTATCCTGGATGTTTGTGATTGTTGGATTTCCAATCCTATTATATCTCACGAAGAAACAGTTCAGCACCGTTGAAACCAGAAAATACCGCTATGATCAATTGGCCACTATTACCATTAATCTTGAAAAGGATGTGATTGAATTATCAGGTTTGGTTGATAGTGGAAATCAGCTCCAGGACCCCATCACTAAAACCCCTGTGATGATTGTGGAAGTGGACCGTCTTCAAGAAATCATACCGGAAGAAATTGTACATGCCATGAGTTCCATCGAAAATACACAAGGCTGGCCTACATTTTCCGACGAGACGAAATGGGTGGAGAGAATTAGGATCATCCCTTATCGGGCAGTGGGAAAAGAGACCACCTTGATGCTGGCAATTAAACCGGATAGGGCAATTATTCTACATGATAATAAACAATATGAAACAACCAAATTCCTCATAGGGCTGACACGAACGAAACTTTCCTCAGAAGGTGATTACGCATGTATCCTTCATCCGAAAATGCTACAGGGCGAAACTGCGGTAGAGCATGTCTCCTGAGCATAGGCTGTTTAAACAATGATTCTACTTTTCTGTGAGTTTTTTCTATATATAAATACGCATTTTCTTCATAAATAGAAGGAGGAGTTCAGTTGGGAAAGCTAAAAATTAAAATCACCTATTTATGGTATAAACTACTCATTAAGCTGGGAATAAAAACAGATGAAATATACTACATAGGTGGAAGCGAGGCGTTGCCACCGCCATTATCGAAAGAAGAAGAGGCTCTTCTATTAGTTAAGCTTCCAGTTGGAGATCAAGCAGCACGATCCATCCTTATCGAAAGGAACTTGAGACTGGTCGTATACATTGCCCGAAAATTCGAGAATACCGGGATCAACATTGAAGATCTAATCAGTATTGGAACTATCGGCCTTATAAAAGCAGTTAATACTTTTAATCCCGAAAAGAAAATCAAGCTTGCCACCTACGCATCCAGATGTATTGAAAATGAGATTTTGATGTACCTGAGACGAAACAATAAGGTTCGTTCTGAAGTTTCCTTTGACGAACCGCTGAATATTGATTGGGATGGAAACGAGCTTCTGCTTTCAGATGTCCTCGGTACCGATGAGGATATCATTACCAAAGATCTAGAGGCAAATGTGGACCGGAAGCTGCTTTTAAAAGCTCTGGAGCAATTGAATGACAGGGAAAAACAGATCATGGAACTCAGGTTCGGTCTGATTGGCGGCGAGGAAAAAACGCAGAAGGATGTAGCGGATATGCTTGGGATTTCGCAATCATACATTTCCCGACTGGAAAAAAGAATCATTAAAAGGTTAAGAAAAGAATTCAACAAAATGGTGTAAAAAAATTTATTGAGATTTTTTCCAGATTTCATAAGGGCTAGATTTATTTGTCAGAATAGACAGATTATAGCTTGTGCATATTTTTCCCTCCAGAGGAGATACTTAACTCTGAAACAGCAACTCCTGTTAGGAGGGGAAAGAATGACACGTAATAAAGTAGAAATCTGCGGAGTAGATACCTCCAAGCTTCCTGTTTTGAAGAATGAAGAAATGCGGAAGTTATTTCGTGAAATGCAAGGCGGAGAACTTTCTGCAAGAGAAAAGCTTGTGAATGGGAACCTAAGGCTCGTTCTAAGTGTTATTCAACGGTTTAACAACCGTGGTGAATTTGTAGATGACTTATTTCAAGTAGGCTGCATCGGTTTAATGAAGTCGATTGATAATTTTGACTTGGGTCAGAATGTTAAGTTTTCTACATATGCAGTACCAATGATAATCGGGGAGATAAGGCGCTATCTTCGAGATAATAATCCGATCAGGGTTTCTCGCTCACTGCGTGATATAGCCTACAAGGCCTTGCAGGTCAGGGAAAGGCTTATGAGTGAAACATCGAGGGAGCCTACCGCAGAAGAAATTTCAAAAGTACTAGAAGTGCCGCATGAGGAGATTGTTTTTGCTTTAGATGCTATTCAGGATCCCGTGTCTTTATTTGAGCCTATCTATAATGATGGTGGAGATCCGATTTATGTATTGGATCAGATCAGTGACGAAAAGAACAAAGATATCCAATGGATAGAAGAAATAGCACTAAAAGAAGGAATGAGACGCCTAAATGACAGGGAAAAGCTCATTTTAAGAAAAAGGTTTTTTCAAGGAAAAACGCAAATGGAAGTTGCTGATGAAATCGGGATATCGCAAGCACAAGTGTCACGACTTGAAAAGGCTGCGATCAAACAGATGAATAAAAATATTCAGAGCTAAACGCATGTAGTGATACAATGCCGTAATAAAACAAGCACCGATCCTTCTATTCACCGAAGAGGATCGGTGTTTTTATTTGGTTGGATACGCATGTATTGTGTTGTTAATTAGATAAAATGTACGCTACAAATGTAGCCCGTTGACTTCCGCTACGGACACAAGATTCCCCGGGGACGGATGAAAGCCTCCTCGGCTTCGCCTGTGGGGTCTCCCATGCCCTCTACTCTCCCGCAGGAGTCAAGTGTCCTCCGCTACAATCAACTCAGTTTTTATACCATTATTTGCTATACTGAAGTAAAAAAAAGACAAAGTTCAAATCTAAAAAATTCAGGAAAGCAAATTGTATACTATGAGTCACCCCTGTTGGTTGGAGTGCAAGGCGTGAGACTCTTGCGGGAACAGCGTGTCAAGGGAGACCCCGCAGGTGAGCAACACCAAGGAGGCTCCCGAGACCGCCCGCGGAAAGCGAACGTCTGGAACGGAAACCAACAGGGTGTTTATTGTGCAAATCTTATCTTTTGTCAAGCCCTATTCTTAATACAACAACTTTTACGAAAGAGCCTTTTATTAGATTCAAGAATTTTCGCCGATTAATTTGAAATACCCTTCATGAATACTGAGACCATAATCATATATTTAATTATGATGCAATTATATGGAGGAATGTATATGGTGAAAATATCTGAATTCCAGATGAAGGATGTTGTGAGTGTGTCGGACGGAAAGAAGCTTGGGAATATTGGGGATATTGATATTAATCTATCCAACGGGAAAATAGAGGCAATCATTATCAGCGGCGGGGGAAGAATGTTAGGTTTCTTCGGGAAGGATGAAGAGTTTGTCATTCCATGGAGAAACATCGTAAAAATTGGATCGGATGTCATACTTGTCAGGTACCAGACTTCTGTGGAAACGAAGTACGAGGAATAGGAAAACGCGAAAATTCGTGTCGAAAGTGACTTATTCATTCTTTTTTTGAAGAAAAATGTGGTACAATGTGAAGTAATATATGTGTAAACAAGCAAAGAAGGTGTCTAGCATGCGAGAGCCTTTTATTCAACAATCAGAACAATATTTGTCGATACCAGGTTGGGAAGTGTCCAACTCCAATCTTGTTGTAGGCTTTACGACGAAAACAGGTGGAGTAAGCAAAGGTCCTTTTACTTCCTTTAATATGGGATTGCATGTGTTCGATCAGGATGAGGCAGTACAAGAGAACAAAGAAATCCTTGCCCGGTCCATACATTTCCCTCTTTCTAACTGGGTGGGATGTGATCAGGTGCATGATGCCCAGATTGAAAAGATTGATGAATCATCCATCGGTAGAGGGGTAACAAGCTATGATACAGCGATACCTAAGACAGATGGGATTTATACAGATAAGGAAGATATTCTACTAACTTTGTGCTTTGCAGATTGCGTACCACTGTATTTCCATTCACCCAATCATTCTCTCATAGGCTTGGCACATGCAGGCTGGAAAGGGACCGTTCTGGACATTGGGAGAAAAATGATACAACGTTGGATAGAGGAGGGAGTTTCTCCAAATGAGATACAAATTGCAATTGGACCCTCCATCTCCTCAAACGCTTATATTGTGGATGACTACGTTCTTGGCCAAGTAAAAAGCATATTGCCAAAAGAAATCTTTCCGACTGTTTATAAAGAGGTTTCCCGAGGTCAATACAGCTTAGATCTAAAACGGATTAATCTGGAATTGCTTTTGCTTGCGGGAGTACCAAGAGAGAACATCTGCTGTAGCTCCTATTGTACAAGCACCCACGATAGGCTTTTCTTCTCCCACAGGAGAGATAAAGGAAAGACTGGGAGAATGATGAGTTTTATTGGGATGAAAGGGGTACAGAACAATGAATGAGCGCATTTCTGTTCAGCGGAATCTGACTACCATCAAGGAAAATATTCATCAGGCATGCCTTCGTTCCAATAGAAATCCTGTTGAGATCAAGGTAGTGGCAGTAACGAAATACGTATCGGTCGAAAGAACGGAAGAGGCCATATCATGCGGAATCGTCCATTTTGGGGAGAACCGGGACGATGGGCTGTTGGAAAAGTGGGACCACATGTCTGATAAGGCTGTCTGGCATTTCATCGGTTCACTGCAAACAAAGAAAGTGAAGAAAATAATTGATAAGGTTTCATATATTCACTCATTGGACCGAATATCTTTGGCTGAGGAAATACATAAACGAGCAACCCGACCTGTAAAATGTTTTATTCAAGTAAATGTATCCGGTGAAGAATCCAAGCATGGACTCCAGCCGGGTGAAGTAGCGGGATTTGTGAAGGATTTATCACCTTTTACAAATATTGAATTAGTAGGCTTAATGACGATGGCACCTTACACCGAGGATGAAAAGCTTTTAAGAACATGCTTTCGTGACCTGAAGGACCTGCAGGAAAAAATCAAATCCATGAATCTATCTTATGCACCGTGCATGGAGCTTAGCATGGGAATGTCCAATGATTACATGATTGCTATAGAAGAAGGGGCTACTTTCATTAGAATTGGCAGTGCTCTTGTCGGGAGCGAACAATAATTTGGAGGTGTAAGGAATGACAATTAAATCAAAATTCAAAAGCTTTTTTGCTCTAGAGGATGAATATGAATACAAAGAACAAGAAGAATATGAAGAGGAAATGGTGGAAGAGACAAGGAAAACCAGGTCTGCAACGCATCAGCCTAAACAAAATGTGGTAAGCTTGCAAAGTGTCCAGAAATCCTCCTCTTCCAAAGTGGTCCTTTTTGAGCCCAGGTCCTACTCGGAAGCACAGGATATTGCAGACCATCTGAAGGGACGCCGCGCCATTATTGTGAATCTGCAACGGATTGACCATGATCAGGCAAAGCGTATCGTTGATTTTCTTAGTGGAACCGTATATGCATTGGGCGGCGACATTCAGCGAATAGGGCAAAACATATTCCTATGCACGCCTGACAATGTGGATGTTTCCGGTTCCATTTCGGAGATTATGCATCAAGAGCAGGAAGACTTTAGCGATAAAAGGTGGTAGAAGTTTATGGGATTAGTATTAAATATAATTCAGCAGCTGGTCGGCTTTTATATGATCGCACTGATCATCTATATTTTCATGTCCTGGTTCCCAGGTGCCAGGGAGTCTTCCATTGGAAGGATATTGGCCAGAATCTGTGAACCGTATTTGGAAATGTTCCGCAGGTTCATTCCGCCGCTGGGTATGATTGACATTTCCCCGATTGTGGCGATCCTGGTACTGCGCTTCGCAAACCAAGGGCTTCAACAGCTGTTCATTATGCTTGGATTAGTTTAGAAATCATTTAGGGAATCCATCAGGGTTCCTATTTATATTTTTGTGAAGTTGAGCTTATAGTAACCTATGTGATGGTGATCAGATTGAGTATTTATATGCATTTCCGCCAGGAAGAACATGAATTTATCGATCAGGTTCTGGAATGGAAGGATACGGTCAATGAGCAGTATGCTCCAAAGCTGACAGATTTTCTTGACCCCCGTGAGCAGGAGATCGTCCAAAGTATCATCGGATCGAACGATGATGTCAAGATCAGGCTTTTTGGTGGAGCAGAAGGTGCAGAACGGAAAAGGGCGTTTTTGTATCCTTCTTACTATTCTCCCAGCATCGATGATTTCCAACTAAAAGCATACGAGATTTCTTATCCTGAAAAATTTGTCCAAATCGAGCATCGACAGATTCTTGGTTCTTTGATGGGAATCGGATTGAAGCGGAGCAAGTTTGGAGACATCTATTTCCAAGATAAGAAAGTGCAGCTGGTAATCGGTAAAGAGGTCAGTTCGTATGTGGAATTGCAGCTACTGGAAGTGGGCAGGGTGAAAGTGTCCTTACAGGATATCCCATTATCAGATCTAGTGAGCCCGGACGTCGTCTGGGAAGAATCCTCCACTACAGCCGCTTCGCTGCGTCTGGATGTTATGCTTGCATCCATCTATAACCTCTCCAGGCAAAAGGCTCAAATGCTCATTGGGGCAAAAAAAGTCAAGGTCAATTGGAAAGTGGTGGAGCAGTCATCTTTCGAATGCAGGGAAGGAGACATCCTTTCAGCGAGAGGCTTTGGTAGAAGTAAGCTGCTGACAATTGATGGAAAGACAAAAAAGGATAAGTGGAGAATTATTGTAGGAAAGCAAAAATAATTCAACTACCAGCAGGAATTTAAGCGAGGCTGTCGAATTATGTTTATTAATAATAGAGATTTTAATGGAGGTGGCATCTATGCCCTTAACACCGCTTGATATTCATAATAAAGAGTTTAACAAGGCTTTCAGAGGCTATGATGAAGACGAAGTAAACGAGTTTCTGGATCAAGTAATTAAAGATTATGAATTGGTCATCCGTGAAAAGAAGGATTTCGAAGAGAAGGTCAAAGAACTTAACAGCCGCTTGACCCACTTCAATACAATTGAGGAAACTTTGAATAAATCCATCCTTATCGCGCAGGAATCTGCAGAAGATGTCAGACGAAATGCACAGAAGGAAGCAAAGCTGATCATCAAGGAAGCTGAAAAAAATGCAGATCGCATCATTAATGAATCCCTATTAAAATCAAGAAAGCTTCAAGTCGAGATTGATGAGTTGAAGAAGCAATCCAAGATCTTCCGAAATCGTTTCAAAATGCTGGTTGAGGCACAGTTGGAACTGATTGATAACGATGATTGGGATCATCTGATGGAATATGAGGAAAAAGAGAAAGAATTAGAAGAAAATAGAGTATAACCTTGACTAATTAAGGCTATATTCAGTATAATAACGAAACAAATTATTGTTTTTACCATAAGCTATTTATATATGTGAACTTATCATACTTATAAAACAAAACGTTGAAAGGGATAGTAGTTTCTTCACACACTTTTACAAGCGACTCGGGGATGGTGGAAGCCCGTGAAAAGCGAAGAAGCGAAAATCACCCTGGAGTATCGGACTGAACGCGACCTGCCTCTAAGTTCGATCGGTTTATCCACGTTAAGGATACTAAAGCGGACTTATTTTTTGCTAAGTCAATTTAGGGTGGTACCACGGGAGTTCTCTCGTCCCTTTTAGGGATGAGGGGACTTTTTTATTTTTTTATAAATAAGATTTGTTGGAGGAAAGACAATGGAGTATAAAGATACGTTATTGATGCCAAAAACCGATTTCCCGATGAGAGGGAATTTACCTAACCGCGAACCACAGATTCAACAGAACTGGGATGAAATGAAGATCTATGAAAAAGTGCAGGAGCGCACAAAAGGCCGCCCTATGTATGTCCTTCATGATGGACCTCCATATGCGAATGGCGACATCCACATGGGTCATGCCCTGAATAAAGTATTAAAGGATTTTATCGTCCGCTACAAGTCGATGAGCGGATACAATGCGCCATATGTTCCAGGTTGGGATACACACGGTCTGCCGATTGAAACGGCTTTGACAAAAAACAAAAAAGTGAAGCGCAAGGAAATGTCAGTGGCTGACTTCCGTAAGCTTTGTGAAGAATATGCTTATGAACAGGTTGATCGCCAACGTGAACAGTTTATGAGACTTGGTGTACGTGGAGACTGGTTCAACCCTTATATTACGCTTAAACCGGAATACGAAGCTCAGCAAATCAAGGTATTTGGTGATATGGCGAAAAACGGCCTGATCTACAAGGGATTAAAGCCTGTTTATTGGTCCCCTTCCAGTGAGTCTGCCCTAGCAGAAGCAGAAATCGAGTATCAGGATAAGCGTTCTCCATCCATTTATGTTGCATTCAAAGTTACAGATGGAAAAGGCGTATTGGAAGATAACGAGCAATTTATCATCTGGACTACTACTCCATGGACGATCCCTGCAAACCTAGGGATTGCCGTACATCCTGAATTGGAATATAGCGTTGTGGAAGTGGAAGGAAGCAGATATGTAATCGCATCTGAGCTTGTAGAGTCCGTTTCCAAGACAATGGAGTGGGAAACAGCTCATGTTGTCAAAACAGTGAAAGGTGCCGAGCTTGAGCATATCGTGGCAAAACACCCATTGTATGACCGCGAATCACTTGTTATGCTTGGCGATCATGTTACTACTGATGCCGGTACAGGATGTGTTCATACTGCACCAGGACATGGGGAAGACGATTTTGTCATCGGTAAAAAATACGGCTTAAATGTGCTATGTCCGGTTGATTCCAGAGGGAATATGACGGAGGAAGCGCCAGGATTCGAAGGCTTGTTCTATGATGAGGCAAACAAGCCGATCACGGAAAAACTTCAGGAAGCTGGAGCATTGCTGAAGCTGAACTTCATCACTCACTCCTATCCGCACGACTGGCGCACGAAGAAGCCAACCATTTTCCGTGCCACAGCACAGTGGTTTGCATCCATCGATAAAATCAGAGATCAACTCCTACAAGCGGTAGCGGAAACGAAATGGGTACCTGCTTGGGGAGAAACCCGCCTGTATAACATGGTCCGCGACCGTGGAGACTGGTGTATTTCCCGCCAGCGTGCATGGGGAGTACCGATTCCGGTATTCTATGCGGAGAATGGCCAGGAAATCATCACGGATGAAACGATTGATCATGTATCCGCACTATTCAGAGAGCATGGGTCCAACATCTGGTTTGAAAGAGAAGCGAAAGAACTTTTACCGGAGGGCTTCACACATGAAGGGAGCCCAAATGGAACCTTCTCTAAAGAAATGGATATCATGGATGTCTGGTTTGACTCCGGATCTTCTCATCAATCTGTTCTCGAGGAAAGAGATGACCTGCAACGCCCAGCAGACCTTTATCTTGAAGGCTCTGACCAGTACCGCGGCTGGTTTAACTCTTCCTTGACGACAGGAGTGGCAGTTACAGGAAAAGCGCCTTACAAAGGAATCCTTAGCCACGGGTTTGCTCTTGATGGAGACGGACGCAAAATGAGTAAATCCCTTGGGAACGTTGTATTGCCTTCCAAGGTAATGAATCAATTGGGAGCGGATATTCTTCGTCTATGGGTAGCTTCCGTTGACTATCAATCGGATGTTCGCGTTTCAGATAACATTTTAAAACAGGTTGCAGAAGTGTACCGCAAGATCCGCAATACATTCCGATTCCTGCTTGGAAACCTGGCTGACTTTGATCCAACAGTTGATGCAGTTGATGTGAAGGATCTCCGTGAAGTGGACCGTTACATGGTCGTAAAGCTGAACAACCTGATCACCAAAGTGAAAAAGTCCTATGAAGACTATGAGTTTGCCGGAATCTATCATGCAGTCCATAACTTCTGCACGATTGAACTTAGCTCGTTCTATCTTGACTTTGCCAAGGATATCCTTTATATCGAAGGAAAAGACCAGCATGACCGCCGTTCCATCCAAACAGTTCTTTATGAGACACTGCTTGCACTTACGAAGCTTGTTACACCTATTCTTCCGCACACTGCAGATGAGGTTTGGTCACATATTGAATTCGTGAAAGAGGAAAGCGTACAGCTGGTTGATATGCCGGATGTATTGTCAGTGGACAATGCTGCTGCAATCGAAGAGAAGTGGGATAACTTCATGACACTACGTGATGATGTGCTTAAGGCCCTTGAGATTGCCCGTAACGAAAAAGTAATCGGGAAGTCCTTGGCAGCTAAAATCACGTTATACCCTAACGCTGAAACAAAAGCTTTGCTTGGATCAATCGAGGAAAATGTACAGCAGCTGTTCATCGTTTCTGGGCTTGAGATTTCTGATTCCAAAGAACAAGCACCAGCAGAAGCACAAAGCTTCGAAAATGTAGCCATTGTTGTTACACCAGCAGAAGGGGAAACATGCGATCGTTGCTGGGTTGTCACACCAGAGGTAGGGCAGGATTCCGATCACCCGTCCCTATGCCTGCGTTGTGCATCAGTTGTGAAGGACAATTATACTGCTTGATTTGTATGACCCCGCCTGGGCTTTGCCGGCGGGGTTTTTATATGAGGATTATTGGGAGTTACGAGAGAATAAATGCGAGTTACATAAGCATAGGATGGAGTTGAGTGAGAATAACAGCTAGTTACGTGAAGATAGATGGATTACGCCATTGAAAAGACTAGAAAACTTGCTTAGAGACGCATGCTAGAACTGGATTTTTATTAATGTAGGTAAATATCCACGCGTGCTGGCGTCATAAACTTGCGTAGATTCAGGGAAAGCAGGGATTTTCATGTTAAAAATGGAAGTGTGAGGATTATTGGTGCTTACGTGAAGATAGGACGGACTTACGTGAGAATAAGACGGAGTTACGTGAGGATAGAACAGAGTCGCGTGAGAATAAACCCAGTTAAGTGAAGACAGCACAACTCTTACCAACAATACCCCATAATTAATGTGACAAATACCCGCAAGTAAGCCAGATCCGCCCACACAACTCTTCCAACACCTCCATCCCATCAACAACCAGCTTTATTTACCATCCCTTATTTGCTATAATTCAAAGGTACATATAATAGGGCTGGGGGTACCATTGGTGATATATTATTTAATTGCACTTTTTATCATAATAGTGGATCAAGTAACAAAATATCTGGTTGTACAATACATGGAACTAGGGGAGAATATCCCAATAATCGAAAACTTTCTTTATTTATCCTCCCATCGCAATCAGGGAGCTGCCTGGGGTATCCTGCAGGGACAGATGTATTTCTTTTACATCATTACCATGGCGGTTGTGATTGGATTGATCATCTATCTGCAGAAGCTGCCGAATGATCAGAAATGGATGAAGTTTGCCTTAAGTCTCATGCTTGGAGGCGCTGTCGGAAATTTTATCGATCGCCTGCTTCATCAGGAAGTGATAGATTTCATCAACACGTTTATTTTCTCGTACGATTTCCCGATCTTCAATGTAGCGGATTCTGCATTGGTGATTGGTGTTGGAATAATTTTAGTGTTAACCTTACTGGAAGGTAAGAAAGAGAAGGAGCTATCAAATTAATGGAAGAAACATTACAGATACACATCGATGAAACACAGAAGAATGATCGGATCGACAAGGCGATTTCCACTCAACATGATGAATGGTCAAGGTCACAGGTTCAGCAATGGATCAAAGAGGGACATGTTCTTGTAAATGGTGAAAAAACGAAACCGAATTATAAATGCAGCGTGGGAGACACGATTACTGTAATTATTCCAGAACCGGAAGCATTGGATGTTGTTCCCGAAGAAATGGACCTGGATATCTATTTTGAAGACTCCGATGTAATTGTTGTAAACAAGCCTAGAGGTATGGTGGTACATCCGGCTGTTGGCCATGCTTCAGGAACGCTTGTGAACGGGCTTATGGCTCATTGCAAGGACCTTTCCGGCATTAACGGAGTTTTGCGCCCTGGAATCGTGCATCGAATCGATAAGGATACAAGTGGCCTTTTGATGGTGGCAAAGAATGATTTTGCTCATGAAAAATTGGTAAATCAGCTTGTAGCCAAATCCGTGACCAGAAAATACGAAGCGATAGTCCATGGAGTGATCTCCCATGATGTCGGAACGATTGATGCACCTATCGGCCGTGACAAAAAAGATCGTCAAGCCATGACAGTAACGGATGAAAATAGCAGAAATGCCGTTACTCATTTCAGAGTTCTGGAACGGTTCAAGGATTTCACCCATGTGGAATGCCAACTTGAAACCGGCAGAACGCATCAAATCCGTGTACACATGAAATATATCGGCTATCCATTAGCAGGTGATCCGAAATACGGGCCGAAAAAGACATTGGATATTGAGGGCCAGGCCCTTCATGCAGGTGTATTGGGTTTCGATCATCCCCGTACGGGAGAATACATCGAATTTCAGGCGCCGATTCCAGCAGATTTCGAGCATATTCTTAAAATGTTAAAAAACCGTTGACAGCCTAAAGTTATTTTGAGATAATCATTACAGTTGAATAAGACCTTTAAACGACAGTCCCGTGAGGCTGAGAAGGTAACGGATATACGAAAATTGGATGAGTTCTATACTATCCCTCTATTTTCGTGTACAAAAACCTCTCATCATACGGTGAGAGGTTTTTTGTACGAGTCGTTACGAAAACACTGATAAAAGAGGAGGGCTTAGAATGTCGGAAAAAGCGATAATTTTAGATGAACAAGCCATTCGAAGAGCCTTGACCCGCATTGCACACGAAATCATTGAACGCAACAAAGGTGTAGAAGATTCGGTCCTGGTTGGAATAAAAACAAGGGGAATTCATCTCGCCAAACGATTGGCTTCGAGAATCAATGAAATAGAGGAGAAGGAAATTCCGGTCGGTGAACTGGATATCACATTATACCGTGATGACCTTACCACAAAGACACAAGATAATGAGCCTTTGGTAAAGGGATCGGACATTCCGGTTTCCATCACCAATAAGAAAGTGATTCTTGTGGATGACGTGCTTTTCACTGGCAGAACGGTTCGTGCAGGGATGGATGCCCTGATGGATTTTGGAAGACCTTCTCAAATCCAGCTTGCTGTTCTTGTGGACAGAGGACACCGGGAACTGCCGATCAGAGCGGATTTTGTTGGAAAGAACATTCCAACATCTAGCTCGGAAAAAATTGTCGTCGAATTATCTGAAATAGACAATAACGATCAAGTAAGTATACATGATAAATAACAGACCCTTTTAAATGCAGTCCCGTGAGGCCGCAAAGGGGTAAATTGGCTCTAGACACGCTTGCACGCAGGCGTTTAGGGACCTCTCTACCTCTTTGTGCTTAAGGATTGCGCAAAGAGTTTTTTTATGAAAAAAATTGGAGGTCCTACCCTATGAGAGAAAAACCTGTTTTAGACATACATGAAGTTCCAAGTAAACCGAAGTGGCTGATTCTGAGCCTGCAGCATCTGTTCGCCATGTTCGGTGCGACGATTTTAGTACCGATGCTTGTAGGGTTGAGCCCTGCAGTGGCCTTGATGTCAAGCGGATTGGGGACGCTCGCCTATCTATTGATTACAAAAGGGCAAATCCCGGCATATCTGGGGTCCTCATTCGCCTTTATCGCTCCAATAATTCTTGTATCGCAGTTACATGGCCCGGGTGCAGCGATGATCGGAAGCTTCATGGCTGGACTTGCATATGGAGTCGTTGCCCTTCTTATTAAAAAGCTCGGACATCAATGGATATTGAAGTTGTTGCCACCTGTAGTTGTCGGACCTATCATCATCGTTATCGGATTGGGCCTGGCAGGAGTGGCAGTTGACATGGCAATGTACGAAAATCCAGGGGCACCTGAAGCGGAATTGATCTATAGTGTGAAGCATCTGATGGTTGCTTTGACAACCTTGGCCATAACGATTGGCTGTACCATCTTTTTAAGAGGGATTTTCAGTCTCATCCCGATTCTGATCGGGATTGTCGGGGGATATATCACCGCATATTTTGCAGGGCTGGTTGATTTGAGTGTTGTAAAAGCAGCGAGTTGGATTCAAGCACCAGACTTCCTGATACCTTTTGTCAGCTATTCACCAAGCTTCAATCTTTCCATCCTGTTCATCATGGTGCCGGTTGCAATTGTGACCCTATCTGAACATATTGGACACCAGATGGTATTAAGCAAAGTAGTAGGGAGACCTTTTGTAGAGAAGCCTGGCCTGCACCGGTCAATTCTTGGAGATGGGGTTGCGACGATGATTGCTTCCTTGATCGGAGGACCTCCAAATACAACATACGGTGAGAACATCGGAGTACTTGCAATCACGAGAGTGTTCAGTGTCTTCGTTATCGGAGGCGCGGCGGTCATCGCCATCCTGTTCGGATTTATCGGCAAAATTTCGGCATTGATCAGTACCGTTCCGAGCGCTGTAATGGGAGGCGTTTCCATCCTACTCTTCGGAATCATCGCTTCAAGTGGTCTTCGTATGCTGATTGATAATAAAGTGGATTTCAGCATCAATAGAAACCTGATCATCTCATCTGTCATCACAGTAATCGGTGTAGGGGGAGCGTTTGTGAAAATCGAAGACTTCCAGATTGCAGGCATGGCATTAGCTGCCATCATCGGGGTAGCATTAAACCTGATCCTGCCTGAGCAAAAAGCTGTAAAAGAAGCAAATGATAAGCAAAATAAAGTAGCTTGACCTTTTAAAAGAAGTCCAGAGAGGCTGAGAAGGGTGAACGGCTAAAAGCAAAGGCACAAGGGGATGTACATCTGCATCCATCACTTGTAGATTTGCGCATGCCAAAAACACCCTTCCGACCCAGGACAGGGTGTTTTTTTTATCAATGGGAGGGTGGAGAATGAGACATTTACGTACAATGGGTGATCTAAGAAATGAAGAGATTTTTGAGCTTATAGAAGATGCGATCTTGTTTCAACAAGGTAAGCAGTGGACACCTGAAAAGCAGACTTTCGTTGCCAACCTGTTCTATGAATCCAGTACCAGGACAAAATGCAGCTTTGAAGTGGCGGAAAGAAAACTTGGATTACAAGTACTACCTTTTGAAGTGGGCACATCAAGTGTCAATAAGGGGGAAAGCTTGTATGATACCGCCAAGACCCTGCAGTCCCTTGGGGTGAATGCACTTGTCATCCGACATCCGTCTGAGGCGTATTTTGAACAATTACATACCATTGATGCCGTAATCATAAACGGTGGAGATGGCTGTGGGCACCATCCGACCCAATCCTTGCTTGACCTGATGACGATCTATCAGGAATTCGGAACATTCCATGGATTGAAAGTAAGCATCATAGGAGATATCCGCCATAGCCGGGTAGCCCGCTCCAATGCGGAGGTGCTGGAAAGATTGGGCACTGTAGTAAAGTTTGTCGCACCTCAGGAATGGAAAGATAAAAGCTTTCCTGATGAGGCCTACATCACAATGGAAGAAGCGATTGAAACAAGTGATGTCGTCATGCTACTTAGAATTCAGCATGAAAGGCACCTCGCCAAAGAAAACGTAGTGGATGAGTATCACCAGCAATACGGATTGACATTAGAGCGAGAAAAGAGAATGAAATCGACAAGCATCATCATGCATCCGGCTCCAATAAACCGTGGAGTGGAAATTGCGACAGAACTGGTAGAATGTGAGCGTTCAAGAATCTTCAAGCAGATGGAAAATGGTCTGTATATGAGAATGGCAGTTTTAAAGAGAGCCCTGACAAAAATAGAAGGAGGAAATAAACATGACAACATTACTAAAGAATGGGAAATGGCTTAATTCCAAAGGAGAAATGGAAAAGGTGGATGTCCTGATTCAAAACGGTAGAATATCCAACATCTCCTCCTATATTGAAGCAAATGGGACAGAACAAGTGATAGAGCTTGATGGTAACCTGGTTTCGGCAGGGTTCATTGATGTGCATGTACATCTGAGAGAACCGGGCGGCGAAAAGAAGGAAACAATTGAAACCGGAACGATGGCGGCGGCAAAGGGCGGTTTTACAACAATCTGCGCAATGCCAAATACAAGACCAACACCAGATACGAAAGAGCAGCTGGAATGGCTGAACAATAGAATCGCAGAAACTGCAAATGTACGGGTGCTTCCATACGCTTGCATCACGACAAGACAACTTGGGGAAGAGCTTACCAACTTTGAAGAGTTGAAAAAATCTGGGGCATTTGCTTTTACCGACGACGGAGTGGGAGTACAGGATGCATCCAAAATGCTTGCAGCCATGCAAAGAGCAGCAGCACTGAACATGGCGATTGTCGCCCACTGTGAAGAAAACACACTGATCAACAAGGGTGCGGTACATGAAGGGAAATTTTCAAAGGAACATGGATTGAACGGTATTCCATCAGTATGTGAATCCGTGCATATCGCAAGGGACATTCTCCTTGCCGAAGCAGCAGGCTGCCACTATCATGTGTGCCATATCAGCACAAAAGAATCGGTCCGGGTGGTCCGGGATGCAAAAAAAGCGGGAATCAAAGTAACAGCCGAGGTAAGTCCTCATCATCTGCTTCTTTCAGAGGAAGATATTCCAGGTCTTGATTCCAACTTCAAAATGAATCCTCCATTAAGAGGAAAACAGGATCAGGAGGCACTGATTGAAGGTCTGCTTGATGGGACAATCGATTTCATTGCAACAGACCATGCGCCGCATACATCAGAAGAAAAAGCCGAGGGAATGGAAAAAGCACCATTTGGCATAGTTGGACTGGAAACAGCCTTCCCATTACTGTATACAAATTTTGTGGAAAAAGGGACGTTTACACTTAAGCAACTACTGAACTGGTTGACAGTAAAGCCTGCAGAAGTATTCCAGCTTCCGTATGGAAAACTGGAAGCAGGGGCACCGGCTGACCTGACTGTTATCGAACTGAACAGAAAGTCGGCAATCGATCCGGACAGCTTCCTTTCAAAAGGGAAAAACACTCCTTTTGCAGGATGGGAATGCAAAGGATGGCCAGTTATGACAATAGTAGATGGAAAACTAGTTTGGCAGAAAGGTAGTGTTCAAGTATGAATCGACAACTAATCTTAGAAGATGGTACTTTCTTTGTAGGAAAGGCATTTGGCAGCAAAAAGGACTCTATTGGCGAAGTGGTTTTTAATACGGGCATGACAGGTTATCAGGAAATCTTATCCGATCCCTCCTATTGCGGACAGCTTGTGACATTAACTTATCCGCTGGTCGGCAACTACGGAATCAATCGTGATGATTTTGAATCCATCCACCCTGCCATCCATGGCTTCATTGTAAAAGAGGTGAGCGATTACCCATCCAACTTCCGTAACCAATGGACATTGGACGAATTTTTCAATGCGAAGGATATACCGGGTATCGCAGGGATTGATACAAGAAAGTTGACACGAATCATCCGCCAATACGGAACACTGAAAGGTGCGCTATGCGGACTGGACGTGGACAGGGATGAAATGATCGAAAAGCTTCGAGCGACTACGCTTGCAACCAATCAGGTGGAGCAGGTTTCCACAAAAACAGCATACCCAAGTCCAGGACGCGGCTACAGGGTCGTGCTAGTAGACTTCGGTATGAAGCATGGAATACTGCGCGAACTGAACAAAAGGGGTTGTGATGTAGTAGTGGTTCCTTACAATATTACAGCGGAAGAAATCATGAGGCTGAGCCCGGATGGCGTGATGCTGTCAAACGGACCTGGAGATCCAAAGGATGTTCCAGAAGCAATCACCATGATTCAAGGGCTGTTCGGCAAGGTTCCGGTCTTCGGGATATGCCTCGGTCACCAGTTGTTTGCTCTGGCAAGCGGTGCAGACACAGAAAAAATGAAATTCGGCCACAGAGGATCGAACCATCCTGTCAAGGATCTTCGTACAGGCAAGGTTGCACTCACCTCCCAGAACCATGGTTACACAGTAACTGAAGAGTCAATTGCCAATACGCGACTAGAAGTGACTCATTTAGCATTAAACGATGGCACCGTGGAAGGTGTGAAGCATAAAGACTATCCAGTATTCACTGTACAATATCATCCGGAGGCAAGCCCTGGTCCAGAGGATGCCAATTATCTGTTCGATCAATTCATGGAACTCATCAAAGAAGCGAAGAAGGGGGAACTAGCATGCCAAAACGTCTAGACATTCAAACCATCCTAGTAATCGGCTCGGGCCCAATCGTTATCGGCCAAGCTGCAGAATTTGACTATGCAGGTACACAAGCATGTATCGCGTTAAGAGAAGAAGGCTACCGTGTTATACTCGTAAACTCCAATCCTGCCACCATCATGACGGACCAGGAAATGGCTGATAAAGTATACATGGAGCCCCTGACAGTGGAATTTGTCAGCCGTATTATCCGTAAGGAACGCCCGGATGCCCTCCTTCCGACGCTAGGCGGGCAAACAGGTCTAAACTTGGCAGTGGAACTAGCAGAAGCGGGTGTTCTGGAGGAGTGTAACGTCCAAATTCTAGGAACAAAGCTTTCCGCCATCCAAAAAGCGGAAGACCGCGACCTATTCCGCACATTGATGAATGAACTCGGTGAGCCGGTTCCGGACAGTGACATTATCACAAACCTTGACGAAGCATATCAATTCGTGGATAGGGTCGGTTATCCAGTCATCGTAAGACCCGCTTATACGCTCGGAGGAACAGGCGGGGGAATCTGCAACGATAAAGAAGAATTGGATGAAATTGTGACAAGCGGCCTGAAAAACAGTCCGGTGACGCAATGCCTATTAGAGAAAAGCATCGCCGGATTCAAGGAAATCGAGTACGAAGTGATGCGTGACTGCAATGACAACGCAATTGTCGTTTGCAACATGGAAAACATCGATCCAGTTGGCGTGCATACAGGCGATTCGATCGTAGTGGCACCGAGTCAGACTTTAAGCGACAGAGAATATCAGCTCTTGCGCAATGTGTCCTTGAAAATAATCCGTGCCCTGGAAATTGAAGGTGGCTGCAACGTTCAGCTGGCACTAGACCCTCATAGCTTCAACTACTACATCATTGAAGTAAATCCAAGGGTAAGCCGCTCATCGGCATTAGCTTCCAAGGCGACGGGTTACCCGATTGCGAAACTGGCTGCAAAAATTGCAGTGGGTCTGACGCTTGATGAAATGATGAACCCGGTAACAGGAAAAACTTATGCTTGCTTTGAGCCGGCATTGGATTATATTGTAACGAAGATTCCAAGATTCCCTTTCGATAAATTTGAATCTGCCAATCGCAGGCTGGGTACACAAATGAAGGCTACTGGTGAAGTGATGGCTATCGGACGAACATTTGAAGAATCGATATTAAAGGCGGTCCGTTCACTTGAGTCGAATATCAGTTACCTGGAGCTTGAAGCAAGCGAAGGGTTCTCTGACGAACTGGTGGAAAAACGCATCAGGAAAGCAGGGGATGAAAGACTATTCTACATTGCAGAAGCAATACGCCGTGGAGTTACCATCCAGACTATCCATGAATGGTGTGAAATAGATCTGTTCTTCCTGCAGAAATTGCACAAGATCCTTGCGATGGAAGAGTTTATCACAAGTAACAAAGGATGTCTCTCCACTCTGATTGAAGCAAAGCAAATGGGCTTCAGTGATGAGACCATTGCAAAGCTATGGGCCACAAGCGAGAGGGACATATACGAGCTTCGCCTGCAGGAAGAGATCGCACCAGTCTATAAAATGGTCGATACATGCGCTGCGGAGTTTGAATCGGGTACGCCATACTATTACGGGACATATGAAGACGAAAACGAATCGATTGTAACTGAAAAAGAAAGCATTGTGGTGCTTGGGTCAGGCCCGATCAGGATCGGACAGGGTATCGAGTTTGACTACGCAACGGTCCATTCCGTATGGGCAATCAAAGAGGCGGGATATGAGGCGATCATCATCAACAACAACCCGGAAACAGTCTCAACGGATTTCAGTATCTCTGACAAACTTTATTTTGAACCTCTGACGATTGAAGATGTCATGAATATTATCAATCTTGAAAAACCAAAAGGAGTAGTCGTACAGTTTGGAGGTCAGACAGCGATCAACCTTGCAGCGGAACTTGAAGCAAGAGGTGTGAAAATCCTTGGTACCACTCTGGAGGATCTGGACCGGGCAGAGAACCGCGATAAGTTTGAACAAACCTTAACAAACCTTGGCATCCCGCAGCCAAAGGGCAAAACGGCCATCTCGATTCCAGAGGCGATTGAAATTGCGGAATCGATAGGCTATCCGGTCCTTGTTCGCCCATCCTATGTGCTTGGTGGCCGTGCAATGGAGATTGTCTACAAATCTGAAGAGCTACTTCATTATATGAAGAACGCAGTGAAAATCAATCCGGAACACCCGGTACTGATTGATAAATACATGATTGGAAAAGAAATAGAGGTAGATGCGATTTCGGATGGAAAGGATGTGTTCATCCCAGGCATCATGGAGCATATTGAGCGGGCAGGTGTTCACTCTGGAGACTCCATCGCCGTCTATCCGCCGCAGACACTGAGCCAAGATATCAAGCAACAGATTATCGACTATACAACCAGATTGGCAAAAGGCTTAAACATTATCGGATTGCTGAACATTCAATTTGTCATCTACAAGAACGAAGTATATGTAATCGAAGTGAATCCTAGATCAAGCCGTACTGTGCCTTTCTTAAGCAAAATCACGCATGTACCGATGGCGAAGGTGGCAACCAAGATCATACTTGGTGAAAGCTTGGCAACGCAAGGCTATGGCTCCGGACTGCAACCAGAAACGAAAGGCGTATTTGTAAAAGTCCCTGTCTTCTCTTTTGCTAAACTAAGAAATGTCGATATCACCCTTGGACCTGAAATGAAGTCCACCGGGGAAGTGATGGGAAAAGATATCACTCTGGAAAAAGCGCTATATAAAGGACTTGTCGCATCAGGAATATCCATAAAAACTTACGGTTCCGTGCTTTTCACCATTGCTGATAAAGATAAAGAGGAAGCATTGCAGCTTGCAAAAAGATTCCATCGAATCGGTTATAAAATCTTGGCCACAGCCGGTACAGCAGGATTTTTCGGTGAAGAGAACATCCCGGTCACGGTAGTAAATAAAATTGGTGGCGAATCACCGAATCTGATCGATGTTATCCGAAAAGGCCAGGCACAATTTGTCATCAACACGCTGACGAAAGGGAAACAGCCTGCACGTGACGGATTCAGAATTCGCAGGGAATCAGTAGAAAATGGCATTCCATGCTTGACCTCCCTGGATACGGCTAAGGCTATCTTGAGAGTATTGGAATCTATGACCTTCTCGATTGAATCCATTGAGGCTTTGGAAAGCAAAGAAAATGAGGCGGTGTACAGCTAATGAAAAAAGCATGGATGAAAGTAATCTCTCAAAAGAACATTGCACGTAATATTTACGAAATGACACTCGAAGGGGAGCTCGTCGATTTGATGAGTTCTCCTGGACAGTTCGTTCATATCCGTGTAGGTGAAGGGCTTGATCCACTTCTTAGAAGACCGATCAGCATCGCCTGCATCGATGATGTTAAGCGACAATGTAAAATTACCTATCGGGCTGAGGGAAAAGGCACCATGCTTTTAGCAAAGAAACTGCCTGGAGATCTTGTGGATGTGCTAGGGCCACTCGGTAACGGATTTCCGCTGCATGAATTGCAAAGAGGGGACCATGCCCTGATTGTCGGTGGAGGCATCGGGGTGCCCCCACTCCTTGAACTGACAAAGCAGTTAAACCGGAATGGGGTTCGAACGACACATGTCCTTGGATTTCAGTCGAAGGAAGATGTTTTTTATAAAAATGACTTCGCATATTTCGGGGACACCTATATCGCTACGGTAGATGGATCTTACGGAACACAGGGCTTTGTCACAAACGTTCTGGATGAAATCACGCCTAGCTTTCACACTCTGTATTCATGTGGACCGACTCCTATGTTGAAAGCTCTGGAAAATCTCTATCCTGAGGGAAATGTGTATCTATCCTTGGAAGAACGGATGGGTTGCGGAATAGGTGCCTGCTTCGCCTGCGTCTGTCACCTCCAGAATGATCCGGATGGATATTCCTATAAAAAAGTATGTACAGATGGACCGGTATTCCGTGCAAGGGAGGTTGTATTATGAGTTGTCTGAATGTCAAATTGCCAGGACTGGACTTAAAAAATCCGATCATGCCAGCATCAGGCTGTTTTGGTTTTGGTAGAGAATATGCAAAGCTATATGACCTAAACCTTTTAGGAGCAATCATGATCAAAGCCACGACGCTTGAACCAAGGTTTGGAAATCCCACTCCAAGGGTGGCAGAAACCAATGCTGGAATGCTGAATGCAATCGGTCTGCAAAACCCGGGATTGGAGAAGGTTCTATCAGAGGAGCTGCCATTTCTGGCAAACTATGACGTCCCAGTTATTGCGAATGTAGCAGGTTCTAAGATTGAAGACTATGTATGGGTTGCCAATGAGATCTCGAAGGCTCCGAATGTCCATGCCCTGGAGCTGAACATCTCGTGTCCGAATGTAAAGACGGGCGGAATTGCATTTGGAACAGATCCTGCAGTCGCATTTGAAGTGACGAAGGCTGTTAAAGAGGTTTCTGATGTGCCGGTGTATGTCAAATTGTCACCAAATGTCTCCAATATAGTGGATATTGCTATGGCAATTGAGAAAGCTGGAGCGGACGGCTTGACGATGATTAACACGCTCCTTGGGATGCGCATCGACCTGAAGACGGGACGGCCCATTTTAGCAAACGGCTCAGGTGGATTATCAGGACCGGCCATCAAACCAGTTGCCATTCGTATGATACATGAAGTGAGTCAAAAGGTGACGATTCCGATAATCGGAATGGGAGGCGTACAGACTGCTGAGGATGTCCTGGAATACTTTTTCGCAGGCGCGAGTGCGGTAGCAGTGGGAACTGCAAATTTCGTGGACCCGTTCATTTGCCCTACAATTATCGAGGAACTGCCATATAAACTGCATGAACTTGGTTTTGAACATATCTCTGAGTGTACCGGAAGGAGCTGGAATCAGCATGCGAAAATCGCTTATAGTCGCGCTTGATTTTCCGAACAGGGAAGAGGTATCCACGTTCCTTGCCAATTTCAAAGGTGAACAGTTATACGTCAAAGTGGGGATGGAGTTATTCTATCAGGAGGGACCTGAAATCATCAGGTTTCTACAGGATCATGGCCATGACATATTCCTGGATTTGAAGCTTCATGATATTCCACATACCGTCCATCATGCTATGCGTGGATTGGCGAAGCTAGGTGTAACGATGACAAATGTGCATGCAGCCGGCGGAAAAGAAATGATGCGTGCAGCAATGGAAGGTCTAGAAGAAGGTTGCGGTTCAGATGGTAGGCCGGCACTAATCGCTGTGACGCAGCTGACCAGTACATCCGAGGCAAGAATGAGAGAGGAACTCCTGGTAGAGCGGCCTCTTAATGATGTTGTGCTACATTATGCAACAAACGCGAAGGAGAGCGGTTTGGATGGTGTGGTTTGTTCCTCACTCGAAGCTCCTCTATTAACACAGAAGCTTGGAAGCACCTTCAAGAAAGTAACCCCTGGCATCCGCATGAAAGAGGATGATAAAGCTGACCAAAGCAGAATCGTGACACCAAAGGACGCAGGTAAGTTAGGGGCCACAGAAATAGTAGTTGGAAGAAGCATCACAAGAGCAGCAGATCCGAAACAGGCATATCAAAAGATTCTACAACAATGGCAAGGAGTGGAGACAATATGAATACAACAGTAGCAGAGGATCTTCTAAGAATAAAAGCGGTTTTTTTCCAGCCAAGTGATCCATTCACATGGTCATCCGGAATTAAATCACCCATCTATTGTGATAACCGTTTAACTATTTCCTATCCTGATGTGAGAAATAATATTGCGACATCTCTAGCGGAACTTGTAAAGACAAGGTATCCTGAAGCGGATGTGATTGCAGGGACCGCTACAGCAGGTATTCCTCATGCAGCCTTTGTGAGCGAAAAGCTGAACCTTCCGATGTGCTATGTCAGAAGCAAGCCGAAGGAGCATGGAAAAGGAAAGCAGATTGAAGGCAGGGTGCAGGAAGGTCAGAAGGTGGTTGTAGTAGAGGATCTCATATCCACTGGAGGCAGTTCCATCAATGCGGTAGAAGCGCTGCGGGAGGCCGGCTGTGTGGTGCTGGGGGTTGTGGCAATCTTTACATATGGATTGGAAGTGGCAAAGGATAATCTGACTACCCATCAGATTCAAGCGGACGCCATCTGTGATTATCAGACATTGATGGATGTCGCAATTGATAAAGGCTATCTGCAGGAGTCAGACCGATTGAAGCTCGGGAAATGGCTCGAGAATCCGACGAGTGAGACGTGGATGAGGTTTTAATCTAAGGTTCATTCCGTAAGTTTGCAACTGGAAAAGTGAACATTTAAATAGAGGCTGGGACATAACTAGAAATTGCTAATAAAAGACGAACAATATAGGTACCGGCTCTAAATACCGCTATTGATTTCCGTGCAAGACTCGCTTTCCGCGGGTGACCCGTGAGCCTCCTCGGCTTCGCCTGCGGGGTCTCACTTTGGCCACTTCTCCCGCAGGAGTCTTCGTCTTGCACTCCAATCAACCGCTGGTGTAACCTAAAACTAATCGAATACTTCAAAAAAAGACCCGAACTAATTTGATTTTAAAATTCAAATTAGTTCGGGTTTTATTAGGACTAAAACACTTTTGTCCCAGCCTCTTTTCGTATATTGAGTTTAGATCAATTTTTCGATATCGCCTTTTTTCTTCAGGTCTTCTACAATAGCCTGAAGCTTTTGGGAAGTTTCCTGCTGTTCCAATTGACCTTTGATATCTTCTTTCACATCAGCAAGCTCTGGGAATGGCTGCTGCTGTTTCTTTTCCTCTTCGGACAGTTCTTTTAATTGTGCATCGTTTTGTGCTTTGGCTTGATCATAATATTCTTGGATCTGCTCATCGGTCACTTCCGTTTTGCCGACTTCCTTTTCCAGATATTTTTCTAAAGCCAGTTCATCTGCAATCTGCTTTTTAAGTGTATCCATTGTAAGAGGGCTGCTTTCTAGAGCCTCTTCAAATTTCTCTTCACTTTCATAGCTTGCTTTGATTTCTGCCAGGTAGTCTTCCACTTCCTGTTCAGAAGCCTTGTAGCCTTTGTTTGCTACTTCCTGTGATAATAGCTTTTGTTCGATTAAAGAGTTTAAAGTCTGCTCTTTAATCGCTTCAGGATCAGTACCTTGTCCAAATTGCATCATCATCATGGAAGTCTGCTGCATCATTGTGTTATATTCTTCACCTTTGATTTCTTCGCCATTTACTTTCACTACGACTTTCTTGGGGTCGACTTCTTCAGCCTGAGCCTGTTCAGTTGGTTCCTCTTCATTTTTCTTTGCATCCTTGTCAGCTGCTTTGTCATCATTTCCGCCACAAGCTGCCAGAAGGAGAGTGGACAATAGAGTGATGAACAAGATTGTAAGTTTATTTTTCATGTTGAAACCTCCATTAGAAACATTAAAAACTATTTTTCCATTTAAACATGGTTTTTATAAGGAAGCAAATGATATCCCTTATTCTTCTTAATTTTCATGAAAAGGTTGAATGTTATATCTTAATTTGTATTGGGGGATTTTATGCTTCTGATTAAAGACCGCTGTTGATTTCCGCACTAGGCGCAGCGACCCAAGGGGCGGTGCTTGAGCCTCCTCGGGGTTTGCCCTGTGGGGTCTCAAGCCTACCGCTGCCTCCCACAGGAGTCTTCGCCTATTGCTCCAATCAACAGCTAGATTCCTAAATTCGATAGTTTTCTTTTGTAATGCTTAAGAATAGAACTTTTTTAAACAGTATCCATATGTTACTTACTTTTTCAACGCAATGATCATTTCTTCGTTAGGTGTGACGTAGATGGTTTGTTGCTGTTCGTAGATGACAAAGCCGGGTTTTGCGCCTGATGGTTTTTTGACGTTTCTGACTTTTGTAAAGTCTACAGGTACGGAGCCGGAATGGCGGGCTTTGCTGAAGTAGGCTGCTATGGTTGCAGCCTCTGTGATGGTTTCTTCCGTCGGCTCGGTACTGCGGATTACGACATGTGAACCTGGAATATCCTTTGTATGGAGCCACACATCATCGCGTCTTGCTATCTTATTTGTCAAAAAGTCGTTTTGCTTGTTGTTTTTACCGACCAGAATCTCGGTGCCATCTGTTGATTGATAAACTTCCAAAACCGGTTTTTGAGGCTTTAGCTTCTTTTGATTCCGTTTTTGCTTCATTTTCATATAGCCTTCTTCGGCCAACTCTTCACGAATTTCCTGTATGTCTTTAGGGGAGGCTGTTTCCACCTGCTGAAGAATCAAACTGAAATAGTTGATTTCCTCTTCAGCTTTTGAAATCTGCTCCTCGACAATAGCCAAGGAATTTTTTGCTTTTTGATATTTCTGGAAGTACCTTTGTGAATTCCCCGAAGGGCTGCGCTGCGGGTCCAAAGGAATGGTTATTTTCTCCGCGTCTTCACTATAGTAGTTAAGCACTTCCACCTCTTTGTCACCACGGGCTATCTGATAGAGGTTTGCTGTCAGCAGCTCGCCATACAATTGGAACACTTCCGCATTTTTAGCATCGACCAATGTATTTTCAAGTTTGATGATTTTCTTTTTGTTTTTCTCGATTTCATTGGAAATGAATCTTTCCAGGTCATTTGCCTGCTGTTTGACTCTGTCTCTTGAAGCTTTCCCAAAATAAAAGCGGTCCAGCAGTTCACTTAACGTGGAGAACGTTTTCTTTTCTCCTCTAAGATGTGTCAAAGGAAGGAGGTAGAATATCTCCTTGCTATCAGCCGTTATGATCTGCGGCTCAAGGGAACCAGACTTGACATCTTCAATGAGACTGACAAAGCTTGGTGGGAGCGTCTGCCTGTTTGCAAGACCGGCCCTGTAAACCGCCTCTTTCGCGAAAAGGGGAGAGATGCCGGCAAAGGTATTGACGAGCTGCTTATCGAGCTTTCCTGCGATATAGTCAATCTTCCTCTGAACCAAATCCTCTGTTGCTTCAAAAGGATGAATTTTATTCTGCTCTGGCGGCAGTACATAAGGCTGTCCTGGTGAAAGGCTACGGTGCCTGTTCTGTGACATGGAGACATGCTTGATGCTGTCTAGGATCATTCCCCGTTCCTTATCTATGAAAATGATATTGGAATGTCGTCCCATGATCTCCACAATTACCTGTTTGTATGAAACATCGCCGATTTCATTCCGGGCCTTCACATCTAAAACAATGATTCGGTCCATCCCGATTTGGTGGATATCTGTAATGATGCTACCCTCTAAATGTTTACGGAGGAGCATGCAGAACATCGGTGGTTCACTTGGGTTATCGTAGCTTTCTTCTGTCAGATGAATGCGAGCGTAGCTTGGGTGGGCAGAAATCAGCAGCTTATGGTTGCTTCTGCCAGAACGTATCGTCAGCACCAGTTCATTCTTATAAGGCTGATAAATCTTCGTAATCCGTCCACTTTCCAATTTATCCTTCAGTTCTCTGACCATTGCATATGTAAAAATACCATCAAACGACATTTATATTACTTCCCTTCCATACCAATCCGAATTTCTTGAGAGCTAAATCAATTATATACAAGCAATCTTCAGAAGTCCTAAAAAGTATATCATTTTTTTGGACGAGTCTGAATAAGCTTTGTTAGATAGATTTTGTGCAAAGGTTGTGAGGTGAAACAGATGAAATGGCATGAGATGAGAACAGAAGAGGTTGTAGAAAAAATCAATTCAAATGTAAAAAGTGGATTAAGTGAATCAGAAGCAAAAAATCGTCTGTTGCAGTTTGGGACGAATGAGCTTCAAGAGGCTGAGCGTCCCAACGCCTTTTTAGTATTTTTGGAGCAATTTAAAGACTTTATGGTAGTTGTCCTTTTGGCCGCCACTTTAATATCGGGTCTGCTTGGTGAATATATCGATGCGGTTGCCATCATTGCAATTGTCATTATCAACGGGGTTTTGGGCTTCTTTCAGGAGCGTAAGGCGGAGCGATCCCTTCAGGCGCTGAAGGAACTTTCAGCACCTCAGGTCTCCGTTTTGCGGGATAAAGAATGGCGAAAGGTTGCCTCCCGCGAAATAGTGGCAGGTGATGTGGTTAAATTCTCCAGCGGGGACCGTATAGGCGCAGACATGAGAATCGTTCAGGCGAGTTCTTTGGAAATAGAGGAATCTGCTTTGACTGGTGAGTCTGTACCTGCTGTGAAAAGGGACACACCAGTACAAGGCGGCGATATTTCTATCGGAGATCAGGAGAATATGGCTTTTATGGGTACGCTTGTCACAAGGGGTTCAGGCGTGGGGATTGTCGTTGCAACAGGAATGAATACGGCAATGGGGCAAATTGCCGATCTACTTCAATCTGCAGAAACAACAATCACTCCGCTTCAACGGAAACTTGAGCAGCTTGGGAAAATCCTCATTATCGTTGCCCTATTCCTTACATTGCTTGTGGTAATCCTTGGGGTGATCCAGGGACATGATATGTACGAGATGTTCCTTGCCGGAGTATCATTGGCGGTTGCAGCTATACCGGAAGGGCTTCCTGCAATCGTAACAGTGGCACTTTCGCTCGGTGTACAGCGGATGATCAAGCAGAAATCCATCGTCAGGAAACTTCCAGCAGTCGAAACCCTTGGATGCGCTTCGGTCATTTGTTCAGATAAGACAGGAACATTGACGCAAAACAAGATGACGGTGACGCATGCCTGGTCAGGGGGAAAAACCTGGACTGTTACCGGAAACGGATATGATCCTGCAGGTGAGTTCATTGCAAATGATGCCAAGGATCCCACCCAGAACAAATCCCTGCAGCAGCTTTTGACATTCGGGCTGATCTGTAACCATGCCAATATTCTCGAAAAGAATAATCAATTTGTCCTGGATGGGGACCCGACAGAAGGAGCCCTGGCAGTTGCGGCAATGAAAGCCGGCTATACAAAGGAAGGTCTACTGAATGAATTCGCAATTGTAAAGGAATACCCATTCGATTCCGAAAGAAAAATGATGAGTATGGTAGTGGAAGATAAACAGGGGAAGTTGTTCCTGATCACAAAGGGTGCACCTGACGTCATCAGTGGGGTCAGTGAATTTATTCTATGGGAGGGCAAAAAGCAACTATTTACAGCCAAATATGAATCCATTGTAAAGGATACAGTCCATGTGCTGGCATCACAAGCACTCAGAAACATAGCAGTTGCCTTTAAACCGCTAAATCACTATCACCATAACATGACAGAAAAAGATGTGGAAAAAGAGTTGACACTGATAGGAATACAAGGAATGATCGATCCGCCTCGACCGGAAGTGAAACAAGCTGTCAAAGAATGCAAGGAAGCAGGCATCAAAACAGTCATGATAACCGGCGATCACATTGTAACGGCCAAAGCGATTGCAGCAGACATCGGCATACTTCCGATGGGCGGAAAGGTTCTTGAGGGGAAAGAGCTTCAGAAGATGACACAGGAAGAGCTCGAGGAAATGGTGGATGATGTTTATGTGTTCGCAAGGGTGTCTCCTAAAGCCAAGCTTTCCATTGTAAAAGCGTTGCAGAAAAAAGGGCATATCGTCGCCATGACAGGGGATGGAGTCAATGATGCCCCAGCCATCAAAGCTTCCGATATAGGTATTGCCATGGGTATAACAGGGACTGACGTGGCAAAAGAGGCTTCATCTCTTGTATTATTGGATGACAACTTCGCAACCATTAAATCTGCCATCAAAGAGGGAAGAAACATCTATGAAAATATCAGAAAGTTCATCAGATACCTGCTTGCCTCCAATGTCGGTGAAATCCTGGTGATGCTTTTTGCCATGCTGCTTGCCTTGCCATTGCCGCTCGTACCAATCCAGATTCTATGGGTGAATCTGGTTACAGATGGACTGCCTGCCATGGCACTTGGATTGGATCAGGCGGAAAGCAATGTCATGAAGCGCAGGCCAAGGCATCCGAAAGAGGGAGTTTTTGCTAGAGGACTTTGGTGGAAAATCATCAGCAGGGGCTTCCTGATAGGACTCGTGACCTTGATTGCCTTCATCATCGTATATAGGCAGCATCCAGACGAGCTGATTTATGCCCAGACGGTGGCTTTTGCAACCTTGGTTATGGCCCAGCTGATACATGTATTCGACTGTAGAAGTGAGCGGTCCATTTTTCATCGTAATCCGTTCCAGAACCTATACTTGGTAGGAGCTGTCATTTCAAGTGTCATCCTGATGCTCATTGTCATCTACTACCCGCCGTTGCAAACAATTTTCCATACAGTTTCTCTTGCACCGGAGGAATGGCTGTTAATTATGGGCTTGGCCTCGCTTCCAACTTTTTTACTGGTGGGAACGCTTTTCACAGGAAAAACGAAGAAAAATATGGTATAGTATAAAAAAGGTAGTAGAGGTAAACTCTATTACCTTTTCGTTTGGTTTTATATTGTAATGAAATATCTTCTTTTAAAAAAGGTGAAACAATGCTAATATAGTGTTTGCTTAGCATCGAAACAAGCCACTACGAGGCTCTTATTTCATTTAAATGGAGTACTTGAAAAGAGCCATTCTATACTTAGGGAACGGACGTGAGTATGATGGTAAAGAGTATGACAGGTTTTGGTCGGGCAGAAACGAATGCTGAAACCTATCGGATCCTGGTGGAGATGAAATCGGTGAATCATCGTTTTTGTGAAATTAATATAAGGATGCCTAAGCAGTTTCTTTCGCTTGAGGATAAGATTAAACGCGTGATTGCCTCCACCATCCTGCGGGGAAGAGTGGAAGTCTTTATTACAATAGAAGGACAAGGGCTTGCCGAAAAGCAAGTGAATGTAGATTGGTCTCTGCTATCGGGATATATGCAATCCCTGCAGCAGGTGAAAGATACATATCAAATTTCTAGTTCCATACAAATAAGTGATATACTACAATTAGAGAATGTGTTTTCTGTTACGGAAGAAGAAACGATCCACCATGAATTGGAAGACTCACTGTTAGAAAATGTACATAAGGCAACCAAGCAATTGGTAACAATGCGTTCCATTGAAGGGGAGCAACTGCAAAAAGACATCATCGAACATGTTTCCCATATCGAAAAAACCGCGATTGAACTTCATTCATATGCCCCTATGGTAGTAGAAGCCTATCGACAACGCCTGGAGAAAAGATTGAAAGAATATGTGGGATCGGTAATTGATGAACAGAGACTTGTCACAGAGGCTGCTATTTTCTCGGATAAGGTGGACATCAATGAAGAACTAAAACGGATTCATAGTCATCTTGCGCAATTCACGCTCTCTCTGCAGAGTGGAGAAGCCATCGGCAGAAAACTGGATTTCCTTGTGCAGGAATTGAACCGGGAAGTCAACACCATCGGTTCAAAGGCGAATGATGCCAAAATAGCGAATCTTGTGGTGGAAATGAAAGCTTGCATCGAGAAAATCAAAGAGCAAGTGCAAAACATCGAATAATCTTTGATTACTAACCTCTTAAAGGGGTTAGAATATAGTTGGTAACTAGAGGTGGAAACTATGAGTATTAAGTTGATTAACATTGGCTTTGGCAACATTGTTTCAGCAAACCGGATCATATCTATTGTAAGCCCTGAATCTGCACCGATCAAAAGGATCATCCAAGACGCAAGGGATCAAGGAATGCTTATAGATGCAACCTATGGAAGACGAACCAGGGCGGTGGTCATCATGGACAGCGATCATGTAATCTTGTCAGCTGTCCAGCCTGAAACCGTTGCTCAACGACTTGTAAATAAAGATGATATGTCTGATGAAGGGTAGGTATTTATTAATAAATGAGAGATAGAGGATTATTAATCGTTCTTTCCGGTCCATCTGGAGTTGGAAAGGGAACTGTCAGAAAAGCGCTATTTTCAAAAGATGATGTAAGTCTGCATTATTCCATCTCGATGACAACAAGAAATCCCCGAGCTGGAGAGTTGCATGGTACGGACTATTTCTTCCATACTAGAGAGGAATTCGAAGAACTGATTGAACAAGACAAATTCATCGAATGGGCAGAATACGTAGGGAACTACTACGGCACACCGGTTGATTATGTGGAAAAATGTCTGTCAGAAGGCAAGGATGTTTTCCTCGAAATCGAAGTGCAGGGTGCCATCCAGGTGAAAACTAAATTCCCTGAGGGAGTCTTCATCTTCCTGATGCCTCCAAGTCTTTCGGAGTTGAAAAACAGAATTACAACAAGAGGTACAGAAACAGAAGACCTCATCAATAATAGAATGACGGTTGCAAAAGAGGAAATCGAAATGATGGATGCTTATGATTATGTGGTGGAGAATGATCAAGTAGATCTGGCATGCGATCGAATTCAGGCCATCGTACAAGCGGAACATTGCAAAAGAACAAGATTACGCGAAAAATACAAACAAATGCTGGAGGCTGAATAATTATGCTATACCCATCTATTGATTCATTGATGCAAAAACTGGATTCAAAATATACACTTGTAACGGTTTCGGCAAGACGCGCTCGCGAATTGCAGCAAGTTAACGACCAAATGATCGAAAAGACGGTTTCCCACAAGTTTGTAGGAAAAGCTTTGGAAGAAATCGATGCTGGTCTGCTTTCTGCCAAGACGATTAAAACAGCAGAAAGAAGCGAAGGAATTCTAAACCACAAATAATGCCAATCGTTTTCCAACAGTCTGAAATAACAACCTAGCGATAGGTTGTTATTTTTTTAGACACGTAAAATTTCTTATCGGGGGATAGAAAAATGCTGTTAACAAATAAGAAAATACTTTTATGTGTAACTGGCGGCATCGCCGTATATAAAGCTGTTGCTCTTACTAGCAAGCTTGTTCAGCAGGGTGCAGAGGTAAAGGTCATCATGAGCCAGTCCGCCTGCAAGTTTGTCACACCGCTATCTTTTCAGGCTTTATCAAGAAATGAAGTGTTCACCGATACGTTTGAAGAAAAAAACCCTTCTGTGATTTCCCATATTGACCTCGCTGATTGGGCCGATCTGATACTGGTAGCGCCCGCAACCGCAAATACAATAGGCAAGATGGCAAACGGATTGGCGGATGACATGGTCACCACCACCCTGCTTGCTGCAACTGCTCCAATCTGGGTTGCACCTGCCATGAATGTGCATATGTACGACCATCCCGCTGTAAAAGAAAATATGAAACGCTTAGCGGCATTTGGATACCGCTTTATTGAACCTGGTGAAGGATTTCTGGCTTGCGGCTATGTAGGCAAGGGGCGTTTGGAGGAGCCTGAATCCATCGTGCAAGCCGTAATAGATTATTTTACTACTGATTTTCTTAAGGCTTCTCCACTCCGAGGAAAGAAAATCCTGGTAACCGCAGGGCCGACTTTGGAGAAGATTGATCCGGTCCGGTTCATTTCGAACCGATCTACCGGAAAAATGGGTTATCGGATTGCTGAGGTAGCGGCTGATCTAGGTGCAGAGGTTACTTTGGTGTCCGGACCGACTGTACTTTCTGATCCCCCGAATGTCCATACCATCAGGGTGGAGTCTGCAGAACAGATGTATGAAACAGTCCTTGCTCACTACGACCGGACCGATGTGGTCATCAAATCTGCCGCAGTGTCCGATTATCGCCCAAAGCATATAGCAGATACGAAAATGAAAAAACAGGCTGGGGATAGTGTACTGGAAATGGAACGGACGAAAGATATTTTAAAAGCACTCGGTGAAAGAAAGAACCACCAGATTCTAGTAGGTTTTGCAGCAGAAACCAATAATGTGGAAGAATATGCAGTAGGAAAACTCGAGAGAAAAAACCTCGATTATATCGTGGCCAATAATGTCACGATGGATGGAGCGGGATTTGGTACAGACACGAATATTGTCACGATCTATCGTAAAGACGGCTCACACCTATCCCTGCCACTAATGTCCAAGAAAGAAGTCGCAGCCTCCCTATTAGAAGAGATAGCCTCCAATTTCGAGGGAAAAGCATGACATATGCAAGTGTCATAGTAGATGTTCCGGCAAAACAGACAGACAGAGCGTTTGATTATGAAATCCCTGAAAAGTGGGATGGTTTTATCCAGCCTGGCATGAGAGTGGTAGTTCCTTTTGGCCCACGCCAAATACAGGGGTTTGTTGTAGGTCTGAAAGAAACAACGTCTGTAAAGAAGACGAGGCCCATTTCGAACCTGATAGATATCAGCCCAATTTTGACTGAGGAGCTCCTGCACCTCGCCGAATGGCTTAGAGACCATACATTATGCTTTACCATTTCAGCATTTCAAGCGATGCTCCCTGCTGCGCTGAAAGCTAAATATGAAAAATGGATCATTCTAAAGGACAGGATTAAGCTTCCTCCACATTTGGAACTGTTTTTCGATTCGTCCAACAGGGCCCGTTTCGAAGATTTTGAAGGTACAGGCCATTACAGACTGATTAAACAACTAATTGAAGATGAGGTTTTGGAAGTCTATTATGAAGTCAAAGACAAACTTTCCAAGAAAACGGTAAAAGTCATTGTGCTGACTGCCACAAAAGAGGAATTAAAGGAAGTTAAGAACAAAGTGTCCACCCGCGCACAAGCCCAGCACCGTCTGTTGGATTTCTTTTTGGAAACAGGACAGGAAAGAATAGAAAAAAAACAGCTGCTTGAAGACCTCCAGATAGGAACAAGTGCGGTTGGAGCATTGGTGAAACTGGATATTCTGCAGGAAGTGGATGATGAAAGATACAGGGACCCTTATGCGAACAGGGAATTTGCTAAGTCTGAGCCTTTAATACTTACTTCCCAGCAGCAGCAAGCGATATCACCAATCCTTTCTTCAATCGAAAGTGAAGAACATGAAGGATATGTCATGTTCGGGGTAACAGGAAGCGGGAAAACGGAAGTGTATATGCAGGCAGTGGATGCCGTATTGAAAAAAGGTAAAGAGGCAATCGTACTTGTACCTGAGATTTCCCTCACACCACAGATGGTGAATCGCTTCAAATCACGCTTTGGCTCCGATGTGGCTGTTATGCATAGTGGGCTTGGCATGGGGGAGAAGTATGATGAATGGCGAAAAATACACCGCAAAGAAGTGAAGGTGGTAGTCGGTGCACGCTCTGCAATTTTTGCACCTTTTGAAAATGTCGGAATCATCATAATAGATGAAGAGCATGAAACGAGCTATAAACAGGAGGATACACCTCGTTATCACGCACGTGACATCGCGATGGAGAGAGGGAGATTTCATCAGTGTCCAGTTGTATTGGGGAGTGCTACACCAACACTTGAAACCTTCGCGAGAGCTTCCAAAGGTGTCTATCAGCTGCTGACGATGGATAAAAGAATGAGCGACCAGGGAATGCCGACTGTAGAAATAGTGGACATGAGAGAGGAATTAAGGGAAGGAAACCGTTCCATGTTCTCAAGGGACCTACTGGAAAAGCTGCAGATCCGGCTTGACCGTGGGGAACAATCCGTATTGTTTTTGAACAAAAGAGGGTATTCCTCCTTTGTTATGTGTCGAGACTGTGGCTATGTAGTGGAATGTCCTCATTGCGACATTTCCTTGACCTATCACCGAATCAACAATCAGTTGAAGTGCCATTATTGCGGGTATGAAGAGCAAGTCCATTCAACTTGTCCTAGTTGTGAAAGTGACCATTTCCGCTTCTTTGGAACCGGAACGCAAAAAGTGGAAGAAGAGCTGACAAAATTGCTACCGAGTGCAAGGGTCATAAGAATGGATGTAGACACAACAAGTAGAAAAGGATCTCATGAAAAACTCCTTCAGCAGTTCGGGGACAGGAAAGCGGATATTTTGCTCGGGACACAAATGATTGCGAAGGGACTGGACTTTCCACAAGTGACATTGGTAGGGGTCTTAACAGCAGATACGATGTTGAACATCCCTGATTTTCGTTCATCGGAGAAAACCTTCCAGCTTCTGACCCAGGTAAGCGGACGTGCTGGAAGACATCTACTTCCCGGCGAAGTGGTCATTCAGACTTACAGCCCGGAGCATTATAGTGTAGAATTAGCAAGTACACATGACTATCTCGGCTTTTATCAGAAAGAAATGCACCTGAGAAAAAACCATCAGTACCCTCCTTTCTACTACCTTGCCCTTGTTACGGTCACTCATCAGGAGCTGACAAAGGTTGTCACGGTAACAGAAAGGATTACTAGCTACCTTGGCGGACAGCTTTCCAGGGAAGCGGTCATTCTAGGGCCGGTTTCTTCCCCGATTGCAAGAATTAAAGACAGATATCGATATCAATGCATCATTAAATATAAAAGAGAACCAAATCTGCATCACGCCTTAAAGAGTGTTGTGGAAAAATACCAATCACAAATGGACCAGGAAAAATTGGCGATCCATATCGATTTAAATCCTTACATGTTAATGTAATTTTTGGAGGAAGAAAAATAGTGGCAATTTTAAAGATAGTGGAATATCCAGCGGCAGTGCTGGAGCAGAAATGTGAACCTGTGACGACATTTGACAAGCGCCTGATTCGCCTGCTGAACAATATGTATGATACGATGCTAGAGGCGGATGGTGTAGGACTTGCTGCGCCACAAATCGGCATTGCAAAACAAATTGCAATCGTGGAAACGGATGAGCAGGCAGGAAAAATAGAGCTCATAAATCCTGAAATCATCTCTTCTGAAGGAGAACAGGTGGGACCTGAAGGATGTTTGAGCTTTCCAGGTCTTTTTGGGGAGGTCAGCCGCTCCAACTATATTAAAGTGAAAGCGCAGAACCGCAAGGGGAAATGGTATGAGTTAGAAGCGAAAGGCTTCTTGGCGCGAGCTATTCAGCATGAAATAGACCATTTGTATGGAGTTCTTTTTACGAGTAAGGTAATCAGATATTTTGAAGAACAAGAGTTAGAAGGGTGATTAGATGAAACGTATCGTATTTATGGGAACACCGGACTTTGCCGTTCCGGTTCTACAGCAAATACTCAAGGATGGCTATGAGGTGGTCGCGGTCGTTACCCAACCGGATCGTCCAAAAGGCAGAAAGAAAGTCCTGACTCCTCCCCCTGTTAAAGTGGAGGCGGAAAAGCATGGCATTCCTGTATTTCAACCTGAAAAAATCAGATTGTCTGAAGAGTATGAAAAGATTACTAGGTTGGAACCAGATCTGATTGTAACAGCGGCATTCGGTCAGATACTTCCAAAGGCATTACTGCATGCGCCAAAATACGGATGCATCAATGTACATGCCTCCCTTTTACCAAAACTTAGAGGCGGTGCACCAATCCACTATAGCATCCTTCTTGGAGAAAAGAAGACAGGAGTGACCATCATGTATATGGTGGAGAAGCTTGATGCAGGGGATATCCTGACTCAAGTGGAAGTCAGCATTACGGAAAAGGATCATGTAGGTACGCTCCACAATAAATTGAGTGAGGCCGGCTCCTTGCTGCTATCCCAAACCATGCCACTCCTCTTTGAAGGAAAGTTGACACCAATCAAACAAAACGATGAAGAGGCAACGTTCGCTTCCAATATCAAAAGGGAACAGGAAAGAATCGATTGGTCCCGTACAGGCGAGGAAATCTATAATCATATAAGAGGTTTGCACCCTTGGCCTGTCGCATACACAACAATTGAAGGGCAAGTCATGAAAGTATGGTGGGGAGAAAAGGTGGAAACAAGCAGTATGGAAACACCTGGTACGATAATCGGAAAAGAAGAAGATGGATTCATTGTGAAAACTGGTAATACTATTAGTATCAAAATAACTGACCTTCAACTTGCAGGGAAAAAACGAATGACCGGGATGCAATATTTAAACGGTGCAGGAGCGTCGTTAACAGAGGGCATACAGCTAGGAGAATAAAATGAAAAACGTGAGAGAGCTTGCATTGGAAGCACTGGTAAATGTGGAAAAAAAGCAGGCATACAGTAATTTGCTGGTTAACAACTATTTGGATTCAGGCAAGCTGAACAAAAAAGATGCTGGGTTATTTACGGAAATTGTGTACGGGACGATTCAGCGGACGATGACAATCGACTATTATTTGACTCCTTATATAGAAAAGCAGAAGAAACTTGAGGATTGGGTCAAGGTGCTGTTGCGTCTTACCTTGTATCAAATGCTCTACCTGGATAAAGTTCCTGAAAGAGCAGCAATTTACGAAGCGGTTGAAATCGCAAAAAAGAAAGGGCACAAAGGCGTGGCATCTGTCGTTAACGGCGTTCTAAGATCCATACAGCGCCAAGGTGTTCCCAATTTGGAAACGATGAAAAATGATGTGGACAGAATTTCCATTGCTACCAGCCATCCTCGCTGGATGGTGGAAAAGTGGGTAACGCAATATGGTGTAGAAAATACCGAAAGATTGTGTGAAATGAACTTGGTGCCCCCTAGCCAGACTGCTCGGGTAAATACAGCTAAAGCTTCTGTCGAGGAAGTTATCTCTATGTTGAAGGCTCAGGGATTTGATGTGGAAAAAGGCGAGGTTGCACAAGAGAGCATTGTGTCCAATAAAGGAAACCTGGCTTATTCCAATGCCTTTAAAAACGGCTTTATCACCATTCAGGATGAAAGCTCGATGCTTGTTGCCAGAACACTAGATGTAGAACCTGGACAGACTGTTTATGATTCCTGTGCAGCCCCTGGTGGGAAAACGACCCATATCGCGGAATTGATGAAGGGGACAGGTACTGTCATTTCGACAGACCTTCATGAGCACAAGGTAAAGCTGATCAAAGAGCAGGCTGACCGATTGGGCCTTACTAATATCGAAGTAAAGGCAATGGATAGCCGAAAAGCACAAGAGGTATTCCAAAATGAAATGTTTGACAAAATCCTGGTGGATGCACCTTGCTCCGGTTTTGGCGTAATAAGAAGAAAGCCGGATCTGAAATATACGAAGACCATGCAGGATGTCAAACAGCTGGCAACCATTCAATCTGCTATATTAAATGAGGTTGCTCCACTTGTAAAAAAAGGTGGAACTTTAGTATATAGTACATGTACAATTGATAAAGAAGAAAATACAGAAGTTGTAAAAGCTTTCTTGGAGAACAACCAGGATTTCGAGATAGATATGTCCATCAAAGATTTAGTACCGCATAAGCTTGAAACATACATCCAGGACGGCATGCTCCAACTTTTGCCGCACTATTTCGGAACTGATGGATTCTTTATAGTAAGACTAAAAAGGCAGGTGTAAGGAAGATGGAACAAAAAACAACGAACATCAAGAAAAAAGAAGAAGCAACACATAAACCGTCCATCTATTCACTCCAATTGCACGAACTTGAAGAATGGTTAGTGACGAATGGAGAAAAGAAATTCAGAACAAAACAGATTTTTGAATGGCTCTATAAAAAAAGAGTGACGTCCTTTGAGGACATGTCAAACCTATCGAAGGATCTGCGCGAAAAGTTGGAGGGGCACTTCACCCTGACTACGCTCAAGACAATTGTGCAGCAAACATCCTCGGATGGAACGATGAAGTTTCTTTTTGAACTACATGACGGCTACTCCATTGAAACAGTATTGATGAGACATGAATACGGCAACTCGGTCTGCGTCACTACCCAGGTAGGCTGTCGCATCGGTTGTACGTTCTGTGCTTCTACGCTAGGAGGACTGAAAAGAAATCTGGAAGCAGGAGAAATCGTTGCCCAGGTCGTAAAAGTACAACAAGCGGTCGATGAATTGGAGGAACGTGTCAGCCATGTGGTAATCATGGGAATCGGTGAACCATTTGACAACTATGACGAAATGCTGAGCTTCCTTAAAATTATCAATCATGATGAAGCACTGAACATCGGTGCCCGGCATATTACGGTATCCACTAGTGGGATCATACCGAAAATCTATAAATTCGCAGATGAAAACATGCAGATCAACTTTGCTATTTCCCTTCATGCGCCTAATACGGAAATCCGTTCCCGTCTGATGCCGATCAACAAAGCGTATAAACTGCCTGACCTGATGGAAGCTGTACACTATTATATCGAGAAGACAGGACGCAGGGTCAGCTTTGAATACGGCTTATTCGGTGGGGTCAATGACCAGGTGGAGCATGCTGAGGAATTGGCTAAGCTTGTGAAAGGGATCAAGTGTCATATCAATCTTATCCCTGTTAACTATGTACCAGAGCGTGACTATGTAAGAACGCCGAAGGAACAGATCAATCTTTTTGAGAAAACATTGAAAAATCTAGGTGTAAATGTAACAGTTCGTCGTGAGCAGGGCCATGATATCGATGCTGCGTGTGGCCAGCTACGTGCGAAGGAGCGAAAAGAAGAGACGAGGTGACGATTGTTAATGGTCTTTTTAACAGATAAAGGGAGAGTTCGTTCGCATAATGAAGATAACGGGGGAATTTTTGTTAATAAAGACGGAACCATTTTAGCAGTTGTTTGTGATGGAATGGGGGGTCATCAAGCAGGTGATGTGGCAAGCCAGAAAGCGGTGGACCATATCAGGGAATTGTGGGAGGAGTCTATCAATGTCTCTTCTCCTGAACCTGCTGAAATTTGGTTTAAAACATATATAGGTCAAATCAATCAATTCTTATTTGACTATGCAAACAGGCATGAAGAGTGTCATGGAATGGGAACAACCATCGTTGCGGCAATTATTGGGGATTCCTTTTTCACTATTGCTCATGTTGGTGACAGCAGGGTATATCTTGTATCAAATGGTCAGGCGAAACAGTTGACAGAGGACCAGACATTTGTGAATGAATTGGTGAAAAGAGGCCAGATCTCCAAAGAGGATGCAGAGCATCATCCGCGAAAAAATGTTATACTACAAGCTTTAGGGACAGAAAAAACCGTGAAAATTGATTTAAAAACTATTACATATGATGACCCTGGCTATCTTTTGCTTTGCTCAGATGGTTTGAGCAATAAAGTGAATGCTAAGGAGCTGGTGGAAGTTCTAAAAAATGAACAACATTCTCTGGAAAGTAAAGCCGAGAAACTGATACTCCTTGCCAATCAAAATGGCGGAGAAGATAACATAACCGTAGCCATAGTCGAATTATCTGTCACCGAAGAGGGAAGTGGGTGATATCTTTGTTAATTGGAAAAAGATTAAATGATCGCTATAAAATAATGGAAGTCATTGGCGGCGGGGGTATGGCCAATGTTTACCTTGCCCATGACATGATTCTTGACCGGGATGTAGCCGTAAAGGTACTACGCTTAGATTTTGCCAATGATGAAGAATTTATTCGAAGATTTCGCAGAGAAGCACAGTCTGCGACAAGCCTCGATCATCCTAATATCGTGAGCATCTATGATATCGGAGAAGAAGATGATATCTACTATATCGTCATGGAACACGTTTCGGGCAAAACCCTAAAGCAGTACATCCAGCAATTTGCACCGATTGAACAGTACAATACAGTAGAAATCATGAAACAACTCACATCAGCGATTTCACATGCACATGAAAATGGAATCATCCATCGTGATATTAAACCGCAGAATATACTCATAGATGATTACGGTACAATAAAAGTGACTGACTTCGGGATTGCAATGGCGCTTAGCTCCACTACCATAACGCAGACAAATTCCTTGTTGGGGTCCGTTCATTATTTATCACCTGAGCAGGCCAGGGGAAGCCTTGCTACCAAGAAATCTGATGTCTATGCCCTTGGAATTGTCATGTTTGAAATGCTTACAGGAAGATTGCCTTTTTCAGGTGAATCTGCCGTTTCCATTGCGTTGAAGCATCTACAATCCGAGACGCCATCACCAAAAAGATGGAATCCTGCCATACCACAAAGCCTGGAGAATGTAGTGTTGAAGTCTATGGCCAAGGACCCGAATCACCGTTACGGTTCGGTGGAGGCAATGCTTGAGGATTTGACTTCAGTATTGGAATCAAACCGAGTGAATGAACCCAAGTTCTACATTCCAAATGACGACGATGAAGCGACAAAGGCGATCCCAGTTATTAAAGGTGACCTATCCAAGCATCTATTGAACAATCATGAAACCAAGGTGGTCTCTACAGACACCATCGCTCCACCGCCTAAGGAAGGTAAGCCTCCCAAAAAGAAGAAAAAGAAAAAGTGGATGATGTTTTTTCTTATTTTTCTTTTGCTATTGGGAGTAGGTTCTGTTGCCGCTTTTACCCTCCTACCATCCATTCTTCTTCCAAAGGATATCGTCGTTCCTGATGTGTCCAACATGGAGTATGAGGATGCAAGGGATGAACTCTTGGATGAGGGCTTTGTCATTAAAGCAACAGAGGATGAGCAGAGTGATGAGATAGAAGAAGGATTTGTTACAAGAACATCCCCTGAAGCCGGTAAAACAAGAAAAGAAGGATCTGAAATAACTATTTACCGCAGTGCAGGCAAAGAAAAAGTGGAAGTGGATGATTATACAACCCTGCAGGTTGATGATGCGATACGCAGAATTAAACTGGTGGAACCGAAATATAAGGATTATACGGTAGAAGAAGTGTTTTCCGAGGAAGCGGAAGAAGGGACGGTCATTCGTCAAACTCCTGTTCCAGGTGAATTGGTCATCCCTGAAGATGAGGTAGTGAAGCTCGTCGTATCCAAAGGTGCAAGCCCGATCATCCTTGATGATTACCAGGGCTCATCAATCGAATTTGCCCAAAGGCATCTGGCGACTCTGCTGCTTGAGCCGGTCATTCAAGAAGAATTCCATGCTGAGGTTTCTGCCGGAAATATCATCAAGCAGGATCCCGCTCCGGAATCTCAGGTGAAAAAAGGCGATAAAATCGAGCTGATTGTTTCAAAAGGCCCTGAGCCGGAAGATAAGTCCACCGACATTCCGCTTGAAATCAAGTATAATCCTTCTGAAGAAGGTAAAGAACAAAAGGTGGAACTGTTTGTAGAAGATTTAAACACAACGATGGAAAAGCCAAAGGAAACATATTTTATTACAGATGATCTCATTACAAGCTTCACGATAACCGTTGCATACAAGCAAAAAGCTAAATATGAGGTCTTTGTGGATGGGGAGAAAGTTCAATCCGTGACAGTGGAATATGATGATATCGAGTAATCTTGAAGGAGTGAGTGTATGCCAGAAGGCAAGATTGTCAAGGCGCTAAGCGGATTTTACTACGTTTTGACAGCAGATGGCCATATAACCCAATGCAGGGGTCGAGGGGTTTTCCGCAAAAATAAGATCACCCCTCTCGTTGGGGATATGGTGGTTTTCCAAGCGGACAACGCTCAGGAAGGGTATATCCTTGAGGTTCTGCCCCGCAAGAATGAAATGGTGAGACCTCCCATTGCGAATATCGATCAGGCCATCCTGGTTTTTTCTGCCATGGAGCCCGAGTTCAGTACAGTACTTTTGGACAGATTCCTTGTGCTGATTGAGTCGAAAGAAGTGAAACCACTTATTTGCATATCCAAGATGGACCTGCTTGAAGAAGATGAAAAGCTGATGGGATTTGCCAACTATTATCGGGAAATCGGATATGAAGTGGTCCTGACGTCAACTAAGGAGCCGGAACAATTAAAACAGATTCTTCCGTACCTAAAAGATAAGACGTCCGTCATAGCGGGCCAGTCCGGAGTGGGAAAATCCTCCCTTCTAAATGTTCTTCGTCCTGAACTGGAATTGAAAACAGACGACATATCCTCGCATCTTGGCCGCGGGAAGCATACAACCAGACATGTGGAACTGATGGAAATCAATGATGGTTTTGTAGCAGATACACCAGGATTCAGTTCGCTTGAATTTCTGGAAATGGCGGCAGAGGAAGTGAAGGAGTGCTTTCCTGAATTTGTCAGTGTAAGCAATCAATGCAAGTTCAGGGAATGCACCCATCTGAAAGAACCGAAATGTGCGGTGAAAGCAGCCGTGGAAGCGGAAGAAATTGCATCTTTCCGCTACAAGCATTATGTATCCTTTGTGGAAGAAATAAAAGACAGAAAGCCGAGGTACTAAATATGATAAAAATCGCCCCCTCAATCCTGAGCGCAGACTTTGCCAATTTGCAAAAAGACATACAAGATGTGGAGCAAGGCGGAGCCGACTATATTCATATTGATGTGATGGATGGTCACTTTGTACCGAATATCACGATTGGTCCACTTGTTGTGGAAGCAATCCGTCCGATAACAAAACTTCCTTTGGACGTTCACTTGATGATTGAAAATCCTGACACATATATCCCTGCTTTTGCAAAAGCTGGAGCTGACATCATTTCGGTACATGTGGAGGCTTGCCGTCATCTTCATCGTACAGTTCAGCTGATCAAGGCTGAAGGAGTGAAAGCTGGAGTTGTCATCAATCCCGCAACCCCTGTGGAAAGCATCGTCCCCATCCTGAATGATGTGGATCTCGTTCTGCTTATGACGGTCAATCCGGGCTTTGGCGGACAAGCATTCATTAAGGATGTATTGAAAAAAATTAGTCACGTAAGGTCTCTCATAACGGAAAGGGGATTATCGGTTGAAGTGGAGGTAGACGGTGGTGTCAATCCCGAAACCGCTGCACTTTGCGTCGAAGCCGGAGCGGATGTACTTGTAGCAGGATCGGCCATCTATCAACAAACAGACCGTAAAAAAGCCATTTCATCCATCCGTGGAAACATGACATAAACCTAAAACTTGAGTGGAATGCTAAAGCAAATGAATGGAGGTCTTTTTCATGAACATTTCCAAAGACGAAGCAGCAATACTTGAACAGGCACTTCAATTTGCTTTGGCTAACAGTACCGACTATCAGGAGATAGGCATGTATGAACAGGTACTCGAAAAATTCCATAAAAAGAATCAAACGCAGATGGACGGCTTTCGCTACGACTACGATGATTCATCGATTTAAAAGGTCTTCTTTTAGAAGGCTTTTTTTATTATTGAATATTTATAAGCAAATGAATAAGACGTTTTTGTCTTAGTTTTATGTTAGAGAGGGTTAAAAAATGTTGAACTCTCCCCCTGGAGCGGAAACCAACAGGGGTGTTGGGAGCGCACATTAGTCTTTGCGGAAATTGCACATGAATAAAGGAGAAAAAGAAAATGATTATTAAAATTGTGGCCGGTGGACCACTGGAATATATCCCGGACTTAAAAGCTAACACTTCAGAATCCATCACTTGGGTCGGGGTGGATAGGGGTGTCCACTACTTATTGGAACAGACTATCATCCCGCAGAAAGCCTTCGGGGATTTTGACTCTGTAACAGCTGCAGAACTGGACGAAATGAAAAGGAAAATATCTGACCTTGACATGTTTCCAAGTGAAAAGGACGAAACGGATACAGAGCTTGCCATCAACTGGGCAATGGCGCAAAAACCTACTTCCATTACCATGTTTGGTGTGACTGGAGGAAGGCTGGACCATTTTCTCGGCAATGTGCAGCTCATGCTAAAAGGGATCCAGAACGGTATCACCATTGAAATCCAGGATAAACAGAATATCCTTACCTTGGTCAATCCCGGCCAATATTCAATCAGAAAGGATGAGAACCTCCCATTTATTTCATTCCTTCCCATAACCCCTACAGTAAGTGGAATCACGCTGGATGGATTTAAATATCCCCTAAAAAATAGGAATATAAAATGGGGCGACACACTATGTATAAGTAATGAACTAGATACTGAAAATGGTACTTTTTCATTTAAGGATGGCATATTAATGATGATAAGGAGCCGTGATTCATCCCATTTTATGTGACGGCATACTACATCTGCACGTATTCATTCATATCTACTATGGTTAAAAAGTTCCGGGGAGGGAAATGGAATGAAATTTTATACGATAAAGTTGCCGAGGTTTTTAGGTGGTATAATCCGTGCCATGCTGGGATCGTTTAAAAAAGAGTAGAGCACCTTTATGAGGTGCTTTTTTGATAGATATTCCAATAATAATATTATGTCAACTAAAAGAAAACAAGTAAAAAGCGACAGGGGATACTCCCTGTCGCTTTTGCATGTGCGCATATATATTATACGCGCTCAACTTTACCTGATTTTAAAGCTCTTGCAGATACGTATACACGCTTTGGCTTACCATCTACTAAGATACGAACTTTTTGAAGGTTTGCACCCCAAGTACGTCTTGAAGAGTTCATTGCGTGAGAACGTGAGTTACCAGAACCAGTCTTTTTGCCAGTGATTACACATTTACGTGCCATGTTTAATTCCCTCCTAACTACAAAGAAACATCAATCAATATTTTCATTTAGTGTCAGAAAAACGATGCACAAGACCTCCGTCAATAGGAAGCAGGTCCATACAGTGTCTTTCTTTTCATAGATAAAACAGTTGAAAATACTTATATAATTTAACATACAACCCCGCACAATGCAATAGTTCTGAAGAAAGCTTTCAAGAAAAAAGCCTTGACATACATGTTTCTAGCATTCAGTATAATAATAGTATTATTACAATAGTATTCGTCTGCTTTCAAAAACCTTTCTTTTATAGTAAAATAACGAGTAGACAAGGTGAATAAACCAATCGAAGGGGGAACCTTTATGTCAATCGAACTAAAAACATCTTATGGTCAAATAGATATTTCTAATGATGTAATTGCAACAATCGCAGGTGGAGCAGCTGTAGACTGCTATGGCATCGTAGGAATGGCTTCCAAAAGCCAGCTTAAAGATGGGTTGTCAGAAATACTTCGAAAAGAAAACTTTACAAAGGGCGTTATCGTACGCCAGGAAGAAGATCGACTACATATTGATATGTACATCATTGTAAGCTATGGAACGAAAATTTCAGAAGTGGCGCATAATGTACAGACTAAAGTAAAATATACCCTTAATCAAATGCTCGGTCTTTCCGTTGATTCATTAAACATTTATGTACAGGGAGTTCGAGTTACGAACCCGTAATAAGGAGGAAAATTTAGTGTCAGTAAAAGTTCTAAATGGGAAACGTTTTGCACAGATGATCATCCAGGGTGCAAATCATTTATCTAACAACGCCAAGACTGTGGATGCGTTGAATGTGTTTCCGGTTCCGGATGGAGATACAGGTACGAACATGAACCTTTCCATCACATCAGGAGCAAAGGAAGTAAAAAACAATGTTTCCGAGCATATAGGTAGTGTTGGTTCTGCTCTGGCTAAAGGCCTGCTTATGGGGGCAAGAGGTAACTCGGGGGTTATTCTTTCTCAGCTATTCCGTGGATTCTCCAAGCATATCGAATCAAAGGAAACAATCACAAGTAAGGATTTTGCACAAGCGCTTGAAGCAGGCGTTCAAACGGCCTATAAAGCAGTTATGAAGCCTGTGGAAGGAACCATTTTAACCGTTGCGAAAGATGCAGCCAAAAAGGCGGTCGCTGTTGCAAAGAACGAAGACGATATCATTGTTCTAATGGAAGAAACGCTAAAGGAAGCGAATGCATCTTTGAAGCGTACTCCTGACCTACTGCCAGTTCTTAAAGAAGTTGGCGTGGTAGACAGTGGTGGTCAAGGTCTCGTTTATATTTATGAGGGCTTCTTGGCTGAATTGAAAGGCCAAAGAATTGAAGATATCGTACCAACCACTTCGATGAACCAATTGGTTAGTGCGGAGCATCATAAGAATGTGCATGCTGCCATCAATACAGAGGATATAGAGTTCGGATACTGTACAGAATTCATGGTTAAATTCGAAGAGGATAAATTGAAGGCAAATCCTTTTACAGAAGATAAATTCCGCAATGACTTGTCTCAACATGGAGATTCTTTACTGGTCATCGCGGACGATGAAATTGTAAAAGTTCATATCCATGCAGAGCAGCCTGGCGATGTGTTGACTTACGGTCAGCGCTACGGCAGTCTTATCAACATGAAGATTGAAAACATGCGTGAGCAGCATAGCAACCTGCTCTTTGAAGAAGATGAATATGCGGCACCTACTGTTGCACCACAAGCGAACAAAAAGCGTGAGAAGTTTGGGATCATCACCGTTGCAATGGGAGAGGGTATTGCTGAGCTATTTAAGAGCATCGGAGCAAAGGCTGTTATTGAAGGCGGCCAAACGATGAATCCGAGTACAGAGGATATCTTAAAGGCAATTGAGGAAGTAAATGCCGACAACGTCATTATCCTTCCTAACAACAGTAATATCATCATGGCTGCTAAGCAGGCTGCTGAAGTTGCCGATCAGCATGTTGCGGTTATTGAGAGCAAAACGGTTCCTCAGGGAATGGCTGCGATTCTTGCTTTCAATCCTACAGGTGAGCTGGCAGACAACGAAGAGACAATGAAAGAGGCTTTAACATCTGTTAAAACCGGTCAGGTTACATTTGCTGTAAGAGACACCAACATCGATGGCATTGAAATCCAAAAAAATGATTTCATGGGAATCGCTGACGGTAAAATTGTCATCACAAGCAAAGATAAAAAGCAGGCTGCCAAGGACCTGCTTGATACGATGATGGATGAAGATGCAGAAATCCTGACTGTCATTTATGGTGAAGATGTTTCCCAGGAAGAAGTAGACGAATTGGTGGAAGAACTTGAGCTGACTTATCCGGATGCTGAAGTAGAAGTCCACAACGGAAAACAACCGTTATATTCCTACATCTTCTCTATTGAATAAGCTCATATAATCAGGAAAATGAATCAATACAAAAGAAGGGGGTAAATACCCTTCTTTTGTATGTTTTTTTATCAACCAAGGTGTTGGATATCTCTGTTGATTTTATGTGCGTAGTGCGGAAATCAACAGCGGTATTTAAAGAGTAATATCCAATATCCTATTGTCATTGAGGGGGAGTGGGGAAATGAAATATAAAAGTGTCTTTGATATTATTGGTCCTGTAATGATTGGTCCATCAAGTTCTCATACAGCGGGAGCTGCCAGAATTGGTCGTGTTGCGAGAAGTCTGTTTGGCAGACAGCCTGAATGGGCAAGCATCTCCTTTTATGGCTCTTTTGCAAAAACATATAAAGGTCACGGGACGGACGTTGCGATTGTCGGCGGTCTTCTGGACTTTGATACATTTGATGAACGAATTAAAACTTCCCTATCCATTGCTGACTCATTGAGCATGAAAGTTGAATTCATAGAGGAAGAAGCAATAACGGATCATCCTAACACTGCAAAAGTTAGGATTGGGGACGAGCAGGGAGAACTGGAGCTTGTAGGCATCTCCATCGGTGGAGGGAAGATTGAAATCACAGAGCTAAATGGCTTTGAATTGAGACTTTCTGGGAACCATCCGGCCCTCTTGGTTGTGCATAATGACCGATATGGTGCAATCGCTGGAGTTGCTAATGTACTTGCGAAATTTGCCATCAATGTCGGACATATGGAAGTTTCACGTAAAGAAAAAGGGAAACAGGCATTGATGACAATAGAGGTGGATCAGAATATTGATGATGCGGTAATCATTGAGCTGTCTGCGTTGCCTCACATTACTCAAGTAACGAAAATAGTGGATTAACTTTCAGAATAATAATGTCAGCGCTTTCAAATAGAGGGAAGGGGGAACTTAGTATGTTTCGGAATGTAGCAGAATTAATCGAGATTGCCGAAAGCACAAATAAGAAAATATCCCAGATCATGATCGAGCAGGAAATGGAGTTCACCGGTAAGAGCAAGGAGGACATCATTTCGCAGATGGATCGAAATCTAGAGGTAATGGAACATGCGGTGGAAAGAGGGCTGCAAGGGGTGCAATCCGTTTCAGGTCTTACTGGGGGAGATGCAGTCCTATTACAGAAGTATATTGAATCCGGTAAGTCTTTGACTGGTAAAAATATTCTGGATGCGGTTAGTAAAGCTGTTGCAACCAATGAAGTGAATGCAGCAATGGGAACGATCTGTGCTACTCCGACTGCAGGATCTGCAGGAGTAGTTCCTGGGACACTATTTGCTGTAAAGAATGTGTTAAACCCAACACGTGAGGAAATGATCAATTTCCTGTTCACTTCTGGAGCATTCGGGTTTGTTGTAGCAAACAATGCCTCTATTTCAGGTGCAGCAGGTGGATGTCAGGCTGAAGTTGGCTCAGCTTCCGGTATGGCTGCTGCCGCAATCGTGGAAATGGCAGGGGGCACACCAGATCAATGTGCCCAAGCAATGGCCATTACACTGAAAAACATGTTAGGATTAGTATGCGACCCTGTAGCTGGCTTGGTGGAGGTCCCTTGTGTCAAGAGAAATGCAATGGGAGCGGCCAATGCCATGGTGGCAGCAGATATGGCACTTGCAGGAATTACAAGTAGAATTCCTTGCGATGAAGTGATTGACGCGATGTACAAAATCGGTCAAACGATGCCGACTGCACTAAAAGAAACAGCGCAAGGAGGGTTGGCGGCAACACCAACTGGACGTGAGCTAGAAGCGAAAATATTTGGTGTTACCTTACAAAAAGGTGAGTAAACTATCTGAAACTTCGATAACAAATGTTAAAGGTATTGGGGAAGAGACAGCCAATTCCCTTCATAGCATGGGAATTGAATCTGTAGAGGATCTTCTCATGCATCTCCCATACCGATATGAAGACTATCGCTTGCGGGATATTTCCGAAGTGAAACATGATGAGAAAATAACAGTGGAAGGGAAGGTTCATGGTGAGCCTTCTCTTATGTATTATGGGAAGAAGAAATCAAGACTGACTTTTCGCGTATTTGTGGGAAGCTTTCTAGTGAAGGCAGTCTGTTTCAACCGACCGTTCTATAAAAACAAACTGGCAATCAATGATACCATCACCATTACAGGAAAGTGGGACCAGCACAGACAAACCATAACGGTTCTGGAAATACATTTCGGTCCTTTTTCAGGGGAGCGGGAAGTGGAGCCGGTATATTCTGTGAAGGGGAACATTACGGTCAAGCAGATGAGAAAGTTCATCCATTCTGCCCTAAAAGAATATGGCGACCGAATCGATAATTCGTTGCCACCTGTTCTGCTGCAAAAGTATAAGCTGCCATCCAAGAAGGATTCCATTTCAGCCTTACATAATCCTGCCAATCAAGAAATGCTTAAAGGAGCCAGACGCTATCTCGTTTATGAGGAGTTTCTGATGTTTCAGCTAAAAATACAGGCACTGCGAAAATATCAACGAGAGCATTCCAAAGGCATCACTCAAAAATTTGCTGAGAAGAGCTTGAATGAATTTATCCAGTGTCTCCCTTTTCCTCTGACAGGTGCTCAAACTCGCGTGTTGAAAGAAATTCTGGGAGACATGGCTTCTCCTTACAGAATGAACCGCTTGCTCCAGGGGGATGTTGGATCAGGGAAAACAGTTGTGGCAGCAATCGGCCTGTATGCATCCTATCTTTCCGGCTATCAGGGAGCGTTGATGGTCCCGACTGAAATCCTTGCAGAACAGCATGCACAATCCCTGACAGGGCTGTTTGCATCAACTCCTTTAAGGGTTGAACTATTGACGAGTTCTGTAAAAGGAAAGAGAAGAAGAGAGCTTCTGGAGCAATTGAAAAATGGGAAAATAGATATTCTGATAGGAACACATGCACTGATACAGGACGAAGTGGATTTTTCCAGATTAGGTCTGGTCATCACGGATGAACAGCATCGTTTTGGCGTAGGGCAAAGGAGGATTTTGAGAGAAAAAGGGGAGAGTCCTGATGTACTGTTCATGACTGCCACCCCTATTCCAAGAACTCTTGCCATTACTGCCTTCGGTGAGATGGATGTCTCCATCATAGATGAAATGCCTGCAGGAAGAAAAGCGATAGAAACGTATTGGGCTAAACACCAGATGATCGATAGAGTACTGACCTTTGTGGAAAAGGAATTGGTGAAAGGAAGACAGGCCTATGTGATCTGCCCCCTCATAGAAGAATCTGAAAAACTCGATGTACAAAATGCCATAGATGTCCATGATATGCTGACCCACTACTACCGGGGAAAATGGAAAATTGGTCTGATGCACGGCCGCCTCAACTCCGATGAGAAAGAAAAAGTGATGCAGGAATTCAGCGACAACAAGGCACAGGTATTGGTTTCCACTACTGTAGTAGAGGTAGGAGTCAACGTCCCAAATGCTACGATGATGGTGATCTACGATGCAGAGCGGTTTGGCTTATCACAACTCCATCAATTAAGAGGACGTGTAGGGCGCGGCTCCGAGCAATCTTACTGTATTTTGCTCGCAGATCCTAAATCTGAAGTAGGGAAAGAACGGATGAAAATCATGACAGAAACGAATGATGGATTCGTCCTATCTGAAAAAGATCTCGAACTCAGAGGGCCTGGTGACTTTTTTGGAAGAAAACAGAGCGGTGTTCCTGAGTTTAAAGTGGCCGACATGGTTCATGATTACCGCGCCTTAGAAGTTGCCAGACAGGATGCCTATGATCTTCTTCATTCGCAAAGTTTTTGGGAAGAAGGCCAATACGAGGGTTTAAGAACCGTGATTGAGGAATCAGGCGTGTTGGATGGCGAAAAACTGGATTGATTCCACCACATAATCTCGGAAGCTAGCAGAATCTGCTAGCTTCCATTTTTGGTTGAAAGCATGGTTTTGAGTGGAAATTGACTACACATAAAGATTTTTTCTTGCAATATAAAGGACTCCTATATATACTACTATTAGTACCTAGTCATAATAGTTCGGATGGTGTAAATAGATGAGAAGAAATAAAAAGGAGCGCCAATTATCGTTAAAAGACAAGATTAAAGAGAATCCTTTTATTACGGATGAAGAATTGGCGGAATTTTTTCAAGTGAGCATTCAAACGATCCGATTGGATCGACTGGAACTAAGTATTCCTGAATTAAGGGAAAGAATAAAAAATGTAGCGGCCCGTACGTTGGAAAAAGAAGTCCGCTCCTTGCCGATTGAAGAGATAATCGGGGAGATCATTGATCTGGAGCTGGATCAAACCGCCATCTCCATCTTTGACGTTCAGAGCGAGCATGTATTTAAAAGAAATAATATCACACGTGGCCATCACCTATTTGCACAGGCAAACTCGTTGGCCGTTGCGGTCATCAATGACGAATTGGCACTGACAGCTAAAGCGACCATCCGTTTTACGAGACCCGTAAAGCTTGGGGAACGCATCGTAGCCAAAGCGGTGGTCAGTAAAGTAGATAAGGAAAAGGGCAGAACAACCGTTGAAGTGAAAAGTACCGTTGGCAGTGAAAAGGTGTTTCACGGGGAATTTGAAATGTTCCGGTCTACAAGTTTTTAATCTAGCAAAGGCAGGTAGTAAAACATGAAAATTGCAATAGATGCAATGGGCGGGGATCATGCACCGAAGTCCATGGTGGAAGGAACAATGAAAGCGGTCGAGGCTTATCCTGATCTAACGTTCACTTTAGTTGGCGACGAGCAGAAAATACGACCATACTTAACACAAGATAAGAATATAAGCATTATACATACAACAGAAGCGATTTCAGGTGACGAAGAACCAGTAAAGGCGGTCCGCAAAAAGAAAAACTCCTCTTTGGTTCTGATGGCCAAGGAAGTAAAAGAAGGACGAGCGGATGCTTGCATTTCTGCAGGAAACACAGGAGCCCTGATGACTGCCGGTCTGTTGGTGGTCGGAAGAATCAAAGGAATCGCGCGCCCGGCACTTTCACCCACATTTCCCACCATCGGAGGAGAAGGGTTTGTGATGCTTGATGTGGGAGCGAACGTGGATGCAAAGCCGGAGCACCTCTTCCAATATGCGCTCATGGGTTCCATCTATGCCGAAAAAGTCAGAGGGATTAAAGCGCCTCGTGTGGGATTATTGAATGTGGGTACCGAGGAAAAAAAAGGGAACGAACTGACCAAAGCCGCATTTGAACTGATTAAAGAGTCCGGTGCTGTACATTTTATCGGCAATGTGGAATCACGCGATCTATTGAATGGTGTAGCGGATGTAGTGGTGACGGACGGCTTCACAGGTAACATTGCATTAAAGACAATTGAAGGTACGGCACTTTCGGTATTTGCCATGATGAAGGAAGCGTTGACCAGTGATTTGAAAAGCAAGCTTGCAGCAGCGGTGTTGAAACCGAAACTAAAAACTTTGAAAAATAAAATGGACTATTCGGAGTATGGAGGGGCCGCATTATTCGGATTAAAGGCTCCTGTTGTCAAAGCGCACGGATCTTCGGATGCCAATGCCTTTTACAATGCGATACGACAGACACGCAATATGCTGGAGTCCAACATGGTTGGCGTGATAACAGAAACGATTGAAAAAACGGAATTTGTTACAAAAGAGGAGAACGGGGGAGAATAATGGGTAAAGTAGCATTTGTTTTTCCAGGCCAAGGTTCACAGACTGTCGGAATGGGGCAGGAGCTTTCCAGTCATTTTGCGGTAGTGGACAACATCATCAAAAAAGCGGATGAAAAACTAAGGTTTAGCTTATCCTCCCTTATGTTTGAAGGGCCGCAGGAGGAATTGACATTAACATACAATGCGCAGCCTGCCCTGTTAACAACGAGTATTGCTATACTTGAAAAATTGAAGGAAGCAGGAGTAAGGGCCGATTATGTTGCCGGCCATAGTCTGGGGGAGTATTCTGCACTTGTTGCTGCCGGCTCCATCAGTTTTGAGGATGCGGTGCATACAGTTCACCTGCGTGGAAAGTTCATGGAAGAGGCAGTACCAGCAGGGGAAGGCACGATGGCCGCAGTCCTGGGGTTGGATGAAGCGGTTCTCTTGGAGGTTACCGAGCAAGTGACAAGCACCAGTGCTTCAGTCCAGCTTGCCAACCTCAACTGTCCAGGGCAGATTGTCATCTCGGGCTCCACTGACGGTGTTCAGGCAGCTTCTGAGCTAGCGAAGGAAAAAGGCGCAAAGCGCGTCATCCCATTAGTGGTGAGCGGCCCTTTCCACTCCAGTCTCATGCAGCCTGCAGCAGAGAAGCTTGCAGCTGCATTGAAAACAATAGAAGTGAAGAATACCGAAATCCCTGTTATTGCCAATGTGGATGCACATGAAATGCAAAATGCTGAGGAAATCAATGAAAAGCTCGTCCAGCAATTATACTCCCCTGTAAGATGGGAGCAATCGGTCGAACGAATGATCGAACTAGGAGTAGATACATTTGTCGAAGTTGGACCTGGTAAAGTGTTATCAGGCCTGATCAAAAAAATAAACCGCCGGGTAACAACCATCCCTGTCTATGACATGGAAACGTTGCAAAAAGCGTTAGATCACTTTCAAGGGGAGGATTCATCAAATGCTTAAAGGTAAAACAGCAGTCATCACAGGAGCGTCACGCGGTATTGGTCGCGCCATCGCTTTAGATTTGGCGGAACAGGGTGCAAATATCGTGGTCAACTATTCCGGCAGTGAGGCAAAGGCCTATGAAGTGGTGGAAGAAATCAAACAAATGGGTGGGAACGCAATAGTGGTTCGCGCTAATGTGGCAAATATGGAAGAGGTTCAGGCGATGATGAAAGAGAGCCTGGAACAATTCGGGTCTATCGATATTCTTGTGAACAATGCGGGGATTACAAGGGATAACCTGCTAATGCGCATGAAGGAAGACGAGTGGGATGATGTAATCAACATCAACCTCAAAGGCGTTTTCAATGCAACCAAAGCGGTGACAAGGCAAATGATGAAGCAGCGCTCAGGCAGAATCATCAATATCGCTTCAATTGTTGGTGTAAGCGGAAACCCTGGACAAGCAAATTATGTGGCCGCCAAAGCAGGTGTCATCGGTCTTACCAAAACGACAGCCCGTGAATTGGCATCACGTCACATTACCGTAAATGCGATTGCCCCAGGATTCATTACAACCGACATGACAGATAAATTGACCGAAGAAGTTAAAGCTGAAATGCTGAAGCAGATTCCGTTAGCCCGTTTCGGTGAAGCGAAGGACATTGCTTCCGTAGTTTCCTTCCTTGCAAGTGAAAAGAGTGCGTATATCACTGGCCAGACACTTCACGTGGACGGCGGAATGGTGATGTAACAAGGCTGTTCGTGCAGGACCGCCAATCAAGTCGAACAATATTCTTGTGAAATACTGTAGACAATCTGGTTTTTTTCGCAAATTTTAACTATAATACTTGAGGGGAGGTGAAAGTTATGGCAGAGGTTTTAGAGCGTGTAACAAAGATCATTGTTGATCGTTTAGGTGTGGACGAGTCCGAAGTTAATCTTGATTCTAAATTCAAAGATGATTTAGGTGCAGATTCTTTAGATGTAGTTGAATTGGTAATGGAGCTTGAGGATGAGTTTGAATTGGAAATTTCAGACGATGAAGCAGAAAACATTACTACAGTTGCAGATGTGGTCAACTACATAAAAGCAAACACATAATTGCTTCACCTTGAAAGTCCCACTTTATAAGTGGGACTCTTATTTATTTTCCGGGGTACATTCAGCTTTTTCATTCAAACGATACCCGACTGTATTTCTGCTCAAATCTATGCTAACATAAGTTTTTTACATAAAAATGAGCAAATGGTGTAAGATGCTATTTGTAACCTGTAAATAATTTGTTAAAATAGTCATGTTATACATCTTTCGTCACATGATTTTATAGTCAGCATAGGGAAAGAAGAATGTATGTTGGAGGCACCTTTATGACAAGAAATAAAAGTCGAATAAATGAAAAGAAAAGTGAAGCGATCTCAAAGAAGTTCCAAACGCTTCAAGAAGACTTGGGCATCGATTTTCAAAATGATAAATTACTGTATCAGGCATTTACACATTCATCGTATGTGAATGAGCATCGGAGAAAGCCATATGAGGATAATGAACGATTGGAGTTTTTGGGGGACGCAGTGCTCGAATTGACGGTCTCTCAATTCTTATATAAGAAATTTCCGATGATGAGTGAAGGTCAGCTGACGAAACTGCGTGCATCTATCGTGTGCGAGCCATCACTTGTTTCTTTTGCAAATGAGCTTTCCTTCGGTTCTTACGTATTACTCGGGAAAGGGGAGGAATTGACAGGTGGACGAGCCAGACCTGCCTTGCTTGCGGATGTGTTTGAATCCTTTATTGGGGCACTGTACCTGGATCTTGGACTGCCAGCCGTATTCTTATTCCTGGAAAAATACGTGTACCCTAAAATAAATGAAGGTGCTTTTTCTCATGTGATGGATTATAAGAGTCAATTGCAGGAATTGATTCAGCGCAATGCACTTGGCGTGATTGAATATGAAGTGCTTGAGGAGAAAGGTCCTGCTCACAACAGGGAATTTGTCTCCAAGGTCAGTTTGAATAAAGAGGAGCTTGGAATTGGTGTCGGCAGATCGAAAAAGGAAGCCGAGCAGCACGCTGCACAGTTCGCATTAGACAAGCTCAAGCAATCGAAATAGTAGGAATGGAGAATAGAGGGCGATCCGATGGTGCCTCCGCTGCGGCTATATGGGTCGCCTTCTTTTCTTTTTACATAGGCAATAAAATTACGGGCTGTAGTTGAATACAAAAAAGCAACAATGTATGCGAAAAAGGCCTTTATATAAAACAGAGGTGAAGGATTATGTACCTCAAACGATTAGAAGTGGTTGGATTTAAGTCGTTTGCAGAAAAGATATCGGTAGATTTTGTACCGGGGGTAACAGCCGTTGTTGGCCCTAATGGAAGTGGAAAGAGCAATATTATCGATGCCATCAGATGGGTGCTGGGAGAACAGTCAGCCAAATCTCTGCGTGGGTCGAAAATGGAAGATATCATTTTTGCAGGTAGTGACAGCAGGAAGGCATTGAATATTGCCGAGGTTACCCTCACACTTGACAACAGCAAGCGTATCCTGCCTATCGATTACATGGAGGTAAGTGTAACAAGGCGCGCCTACCGTTCCGGTGACAGCGAGTTCCTGATTAACAAGCAATCGTGTCGTCTGAAGGATATTGTCGACCTGTTCATGGATTCCGGACTAGGTAAAGAAGCTTTTTCCATTATCAGTCAAGGGAAAGTCGAGGAAATCCTGAGCAGCAAGGCGGAAGAGAGAAGAAGCATCTTCGAGGAAGCGGCTGGTGTGCTGAAATATAAATCCCGTAAAAAGAAAGCGGAAAGCAAGCTTTGGGACACACAGGAAAACCTGAATCGTGTATCTGATATTCTGCACGAACTTGAAGGACAGGTGGAGCCACTTAAAATGCAGGCTTCCATTGCGAAGGATTACCTGGAGAAAAAGGAAGAGCTTGAGCAGATCGAAGTAGGGGTAACCGTCTACGAAATAGAAGAACTGCACCAAAAGTGGGAAAGAACCTCACAGGAAGTCAAGGAGAGTACAGAAAAGGAGTTGACCCTTTCTTCTGAACTTTCACAAAAGGAAGCGACACTTGAAAAGTATAAAGACCAAGTTGCTGCACTCGATGAATCCGTCGACTCCCTCCAGCAGGCATTGCTTGTTGCAAGCTCGGAGCTTGAAAAGCTTGAAGGACGGAAGGAAGTCCTGAAGGAACGCAAAAAAAATGCAAGTTCAAACAGGGCGCAGCTGGAAAAGTCATCAGTAGAGCTCGATCAGTTCCTGAAGTCGCATAAAGAGAAATGGCAAACAGAAAAAGTAGTGCTTGAAACTCTTCAACAGGAGCTGATTTTAACAGAACAGCAGCTCAAGGAGAAGCAGCTGATCAATGAGCAATTCGATTTGAACATCGAAGAGAAGATTGATGCACTCAAAAGCGAATATATTGAACTATTAAACAAGCAAGCTACTGTTCGTAACGAGCTGACTTATTTAGAACAGCAAGAAAAACAAGAAGGATTGAAAATCCAGAGGCTTGATGAGGGGAACCAGAAGTATGTGAACCAACGTCATGCCACAGAACAGAAAAAGCTGGAAATCCAAAAAAGGCATAAGGCGGTCAGTGAAGAGCTTCATCAAACCATTGATTCGTTTCGAAAAGAGCAGGCTGCTTTAGATCAATACAAGGATTCCTATCAAAAGAAAGAAACAACCCTTTACCAGGCATACCAGTTCCTTCAGCAGACAAGATCCAGGAAGGAAATGCTCGAAACCATGCAAGGGGATTTTGCAGGATTTTTCCAGGGTGTCAAGGAAATACTGAAAGCCCGCGATGAAAACCGCCTATCCGGTATCAAAGGGGCGGTAGCTGAACTGATCCAGGTGAATCAGATCGTTGAGACAGCCATTGAGATAGCCCTCGGTAGCGCAACCCAGCACATTGTGGTGGAGGATGAACAGAGTGCCCGGTCTTCCATCCAGTATCTGAAGAAGAACGGTTATGGAAGAGCTACCTTTTTGCCTCTTAGCGTAATGAAGCCGCGGACAATGCCGGAGTATCAGCTGAAGCAGATCGGCCAGCATGATGCATTTGTGGGAGTGGCAGCATCACTTGTGGAAAGTGATTCCGCCTATGAAAATATCGTTCTCAATCTTTTAGGAACCATTGTAATTGCAAGGGATCTTAAAGGGGCCAATGCACTAGCCTCCATACTTCAGCATCGCTACCGGATTGTCACGCTCGATGGTGATGTGGTGAATCCCGGGGGCTCGATGACCGGGGGAGCTGTTAAGCAAAAGTCAAACAGTCTCCTGAGCAGGGGCCGTGAGCTGGATACGATTGCTTCCAAGCTTGAGGAGATGGAAGGGAAAACGTCTCTTCTTGAAGATCAAGTGAAAACACTCAAGCAGAAAATCTCGGAAAAAGAGATGCAGGTCCAACAATTGAAAGAAGCAGGAGAGGACCTACGATATAAGGAGCAGGAAATCCTGAGCCAGATCAGGGAAGTGGAGCTGGAAGAGAAAAATGTCAATGAGCATCTTAGCTTGTATGATTACGAGAAACAGCAGCTTTCCTCCTCCATCCAGCAAGCGGTCGACCGCAAAACGGTTCTTGAGACAGATCTGAAAGAGGTAGGACTTGGTATTGTGAAGCTTGATAGGGAAATAGCAGAGCTGCATACCAAGAAAAATGAACAGCACACAACAAAGGAAGCTGTCCAAAACGAACTTACCCAACTAAAAGTGGACTATGCAGGAAAGAAAGAAAAGCTTCATAGCCAATCTGAAAAAGTGGAAAACATCACACAGGAAATCGAATCAGGACAAGAGAAACTGACAGAAGTCTGTGAAGACCTGGCTCTGCTCCAAAGCGAGATGAATGACAACTCTTCCGGGGAACAGAAGCTGGAAGTGGCTGCAAAAGAAAAGCTGCAGGACAAAAATACGACAATGAAGCTGATTGCCGAGCGGAGAGCACAGCGTTTGACCATCTATGAGAAGGTGGAAAATGAAGAGCTGGAGCTGAAGGGGCTGAAAAGGCAATACAAACAGCTCACAGATATTTTGAAAGCGGAAGAAGTAAAGCTGAACCGTCTGGATGTGGAACTTGATAATAGACTTCATCATTTAAGGGAAGAGTATATGCTGTCATTTGAAGCGGCGAAAGAAGAATATCCCCTTGATGTGGAAATTGAGGAAGCGCGCAAAAAAGTGAAGCTGATCAAACTTGCCATCGAAGAGCTTGGGACAGTCAATATTGCGGCTATCGAAGAGTATGATCGAGTAAGTGAACGATATTATTTCCTGAAAGAGCAAAAGGATGATCTGCAGGAAGCGAAGGATACTTTGTTCCAAGTCATAGGAGAGATGGACGAAGAGATGAAAAAACGCTTTGAGACGACGTTCACTAACATCCGTGCCCATTTCCATGATGTTTTCCGTTCCCTGTTTGGAGGCGGACGAGCGGATCTTGTACTGACCGATCCGAGTGATATGCTGAATACAGGTGTAGATATTGTCGCACAACCACCAGGAAAGAAACTTCAGAACCTTGGGCTGTTATCTGGAGGAGAGCGGGCATTGACCGCAATCGCCCTATTATTCTCCATTCTGAAGGTAAGACCGGTACCGTTCTGCATTCTGGATGAGGTGGAAGCGGCGCTTGATGAAGCGAATGTCCACCGCTTTGCGCAATACCTGAAGCAGTTCAGTAAAGACACGCAATTCATCGTCATCACACATCGTAAGGGAACGATGGAATTCAGTGATGTACTCTATGGAGTGACCATGCAGGAATCAGGTGTTTCCAAGCTCGTTTCCGTAAGACTGGAAGAATCCAGGGAACTAGTCCAATAAAAAAGCGTTGTTAGAGAGGAAGAGATAGAATGAGCTTTTTTAAAAAGTTGAAAGAAAAAATCACTTTTCAAACGGAATCTGTTTCAGAAAAGTTCAAAGAGGGTCTGACTAAAACAAGAGATTCCTTTTCAGGTAAAGTAAACGATCTTGTTGCCCGATATCGTAAAGTGGATGAGGATTTCTTCGAAGAATTGGAAGAAATCCTCATTGGAGCGGATGTCGGCGTCAATACCGTAATGCAGCTTATTGATGAACTGAGAATGGAAGTGAAGCGCCGCAATATCCAGGATCCTCGCGAGGTACAGGCTGTCATTTCCGAAAAATTGGTGGAAATCTATGAAGCTGGTGAGGATATCTCCCCGCGCATCAACATGCAGGAGGAAGGATTAACAGTCATTCTTGTGGTTGGTGTAAATGGTGTTGGGAAAACCACCTCAATCGGAAAGCTCTCCAATAAACTGAAGCAGGATGGCAAAAAAGTTCTGCTTGCAGCAGGGGATACCTTCCGTGCCGGTGCGATTGAACAGCTTGAGGTATGGGGAGAGCGCGTAGGTGTCGACGTAATCAAGCAATCTTCCGGGTCCGATCCTGCAGCCGTGATGTTTGATGCAATCCAGGCGGCAAAAGCCCGGAAAGCCGATGTGTTGTTATGTGATACGGCCGGACGCCTGCAAAATAAAGTGAACCTGATGAAGGAGCTTGAAAAGGTGAAGCGTGTAATCGAACGCGAAGTGCCAGGGGCTCCTCATGAAGTGCTGCTTGTCCTTGATGCAACTACAGGCCAGAATGCACTGAGCCAGGCAAAGATATTCTCTGAAGTGACAAACGTCTCCGGTATCATTCTGACAAAGCTCGATGGAACAGCAAAGGGTGGTATCGTTCTGGCCATCCGCAACGAGCTGAAGATCCCGGTGAAATTCGTCGGCCTTGGTGAAAAAGTGGAAGATCTTCAGGAGTTCAATGCAGAACAGTATGTGTATGGACTCTTTGCAGATATGGTGGATAAGGAAGTAGTAGAATAAGATGGTGACCGCTCCGGGTTGGGGCGGTTTTTTCTTTATGTTATAGGTAGGTCGTGAACTTGATGGTTGATGGTTGAGACCGCAAAACCGGAGAAAGAGGGAAATGGTGGTCTCAAAAGGGCTGGTTGAGACCACGAAACCGGGGAAAGAGGGAAATGGTGGTCTCAAAAGGGATGGTTGAGACCGCAAAACCGGAGAAAGAGGGAAATGGTGGTCTCCAAAGGGCTGGTTGAGACCACGAAACCGGAGAAAGAGGATTAAGTCCATATAATTGTGTAAAATGAAAGAGTCATTTTATTCACTCTTGGCAACACTGTTTTCAACCACGATAAACAATGAAAAGAGGAATAAAGATGACTCAATTACAGTTTAACCTTAATGT
>NZ_JBNIKR010000008.1:0-243027 GCF_050107295.1 Sutcliffiella halmapala
CTTTCTCTGTAAAAAGCTTTTTAGTCATAATTCTCCGTCTCCAAATTCATGATGTTATATTGATTATACAAAAAGACCCTATAGAGAGCACTTTTTTTAAGTGTCTACTCTATAGGGTACATTTTAAAAGGATGCCCTCCTCTTTCATCTTCAGTTCAACACACGCTCCACCGATTCTTCCCCAAGCTTGAACGCTACATGCAATGCCTCCACAGCCTTGACCATGACCGCAACATCCACCACAGTGGATACCTTGATTTCGGAGGTACTTACCATTTTGACGTGAATGCCTTCTGTCGCCAGCACCTGGAACATTTCAGCAGCTACACCAGGGTTGGAAATCATACCGGACCCAACGATGGAAACCTTCGCTAAGTTGCTCTCTTTTTCAATATGGGTAAAGCCGAGATGGTCTTTATATTGCTCGAGCACTTGGATTGTCTCTTCCACATCTTTCGTTTTGACCGAGAAAGAGATATTAGTTGTATCTTTATCCATACTTGTCTGGATGATGATATCGACGTTCAGGCTATGTTTCGCCAATGTTGTAAAAATAGTGGATAGAGTATGTAGCTCATTCGGCAAGCCACATACGGTAATACGGGTAATCTGATCTTCAAACGCAATTCCTCTTACTACTAAACTCTTTTCCATGGAAACTTCCTCCTCAATGATGGTGCCTTCTTCCTCTTCCATACTTGAACGCACTACAAGCTGCACTCCGTAATTTTTCGCAAATTCAACCGCTCTTGGGTGCAATACACCCGCTCCTAAATTGGCAAGCTCCAGCATCTCGTCATAGGATACTGCCGCCAATTTTCTTGCTTCTTTCACAAAACGGGGATCCGTCGTAAACACCCCGGTCACATCTGTATAGATATCACATTTCTCCGCTTCAAGTGCAGCAGCCAGTGCAACAGCCGTTGTATCGGAACCGCCTCGGCCAAGTGTCGTGATCTCATTCGTCTCCGTAATACCTTGGAAGCCTGCCACAATCACAATTTTCCCTGCAGCAAGATGGCTTTTCAAAAGGTCTGTTTCAATATGGGTGATTCTGGCATTCCCATGTACCGGCTCTGTACGAATACCTGCCTGCCAACCAGTCAAGGATACCGCTTCTTGGCCTCTTACCTGAAGTGCCATCGCTAAAAGTGAAATGGTGATCTGCTCTCCGGTTGTAAGCAGCATATCCATATCGCGTTTGCTCGGGTGTGGATTAATTGCATTTGCCAACGTTAACAACTGATCTGTCGTTTTCCCCATGGCAGAAACCACCACCACTACCTTGTGGCCTTTTTCTACTTCAGAAATAACTCGTTTTGCAACATGCTGAATCCGCTCAACAGACCCGACAGATGTTCCTCCAAATTTTTGTACAACAATCGTTGACATACCCACCATTCCCTTTTCTTTTTTTTTTCATCATAATGTAAAAGATAGAAAGCCCAATGGATGCACCTCGCGAGGAAATAAGTCTTAAGCCCGTGACTATTTCCTGAATGAAGGTATAAAAAAACAGCAATGAGCTTTATCTCATTGCTGTGATTGGCAAAATATAAAAACCGTTCACGCGTGAGATAGCTCTCCAGGCAGCACAAAAACAGCCTGACAGTCCTACATTTCTTAAACGCAGAACCAGTAAAAAAAAGAAAAAGAGACTTTTTTTTACTTCGGCGATCCTCCCCTTTCCGTAATCTTCTCGGAAGCTCTTTCTTCTCCGATTACATACTTTTGAAGTTCGCACCTCTATCATCACTTCATTAATTTGAAGTGGCACATTATGAAATTAATAGTGATTATATCAGACTCAAAGAATAGATTCAACACCTATTCCTGTAATTTTTTAAAAATTTCTTCAGCGATGGCACGTGGAATTTTCGCCTGCTGAATCTCTTCCACTGTCGCTTCCATCAGTTTTGAAACAGATCCAAACTGCTTGAGCAGCGCTTTTTTCCTTGTCGCCCCTACTCCAGGAATATCGTCCAAAACGGAGTGGAAGACATTTTTACTCCGTAGCTGGCGATGGAATGTAATCGCAAATCGATGGACCTCATCCTGGATTCTCTGCAGCAGGTAGAATTCCTGGCTCGTCCGCTCGAGCGGGACAATCATGGCGTCCTCACCAGCCAGCAGATTGCTCGTCCGATGCCTCTCATCCTTTGCAAGTCCGACAATCGGTATAAAGAGGTTCAACTCGTTTTCAAGCACATCTCTTACAGCCGACATATGCCCTTTTGCGCCATCAATGATGATCAGGTCTGGCAGTGGCAGGGATTCCTTCAGAACTCTCGTGTACCTTCTTCTTACCACCTCACGCATGGATTCGTAATCATCCGGTCCTTGTACGCTTTTTGTCTTGTATTTCCGGTACTCCCTCTTCTCCGGCTTCCCATCGATGAAAACAACCATCGCAGAAACAGGATCTGTCCCTTGGATATTCGAGTTGTCGAACGCTTCAATTCTTAGAGGGGTTTCAATTCCAAGAATCTCACCAAGGTTTTCCACCGCTTTGATTGTTCGCTTTTCATCGCGTTCAATCAAGGAGAACTTCTCCACCAAGGCTACTTTGGCATTTTTTTTCGCCAAGTCCACCAATTGCTTCTTTTTTCCTCTTTGCGGCTGCATCACATTGGTCTGCAGAAGTGCCTGCGCCATCTCCAATTCAATTCCATTCGGCACCATCACTTCTTTTGGGACAAAGTGATTCTGCTTGGAGTAGAATTGTCCGAGGTATGTCAGGAAATCCTCCTCCGGTTCATTATAGATCGGGAAAAGTGATACATCCCGTTCTATCAATTTTCCTTGTCGGATAAAGAACACCTGCACACACATCCAGCCCTTGTCCACCGCATATCCGAACACATCACGATCCACAAAGTCGTTCATTTCCATCTTCTGCTTTTCCATCGTGGCTTCGATATTCAGGATTTGATCGCGAAATTCCTTTGCCCTTTCAAACTCCAGATCCTCTGCGGCCTTCTGCATCTTTATGGTCAATTCTTCCTTGACCTCTTTATATCCGCCGTTAAGGAATCTCACAATCCCATCGACCATCTCTTTGTTCGTTTCCTGGGATATTTCCTCCACACACGGGGCCAAACATTGACCCAAGTGATAATAAAGACAGACTCTGTCTGGAAGAGTCATACATTTACGCAACGGATAGACGCGGTCGAGCAGCTTCTTGGTTTCATTGGCAGCCTGTACATTGGGATAGGGTCCGAAATACTTGCCCTTATCCTTTGCCACCTTTCTTGTAATAAGAAGTCGTGGATGCTTCTCCGCCGTAATTTTTATAAAAGGATAGCGTTTATCATCCTTCAGCATCACATTGTATTTCGGGTTATGCTTTTTGATCAAGTTCAGTTCAAGGATCAATGCTTCAATATTTGAAGACGTGACAATATATTCAAAATCCACGATCTCATTCACCAGTCTCAGCGTTTTCCCATCATGACTTCCTGTAAAATAAGAGCGGACCCGGTTCTTCAGCACCTTTGCCTTTCCAACATAGATGATGGTACCCTGCCTATCCTTCATGAGGTAGCATCCTGGTTGGTCAGGCAAAATCGAAAGCTTTTCTTTTATGTTCAGTTCCATTTACCCTTTCACCCCAACCAATGATTTGTCTCTTTTTATTATACATCTATCTGTTTTTTTGTTCCATTTTGAGTTTGGTGTGGACCTAATCAAAAAAAGCCCGGTATCCCCATCTGGGACACCGGACTCTCTGAACGCTCAAAAATTAAGCGTGTTTGTTCAATAGTTCAGCTAAAGCTTCTTTAGGTTGGTAACCAACTGCTTTATCTACCACTTCACCGTTTTTGATAACAAGTAAAGTCGGGATGCTCATTACGCCGAATTTGCCAGCAGTTTCTTGGTTTTCGTCTACGTCGACTTTTACGATCTTCACTTTTTCGCCCATGTCTTGATCTAGTTCTTCAAGTACTGGAGCAATCATCTTGCAAGGACCACACCAAGGTGCCCAGAAGTCTGCTAATACTAAGCCTTCGCTTGTTTCTTGAGTAAAAGTTTGATCTGTTACATTTTGAATAGCCATTAAAATTCCTCCTAAACGGTTATGTCACAACTAACGTAAGTTAATTGGCTTCTCTGTTAGATGGAAAATCTTTCAGAGTTTTTGTATAGCTAAAGTATAGCACTTCCGAAATACTGACGCTAATTATTTGCCTCACTCTAGTTTTAACCTATTTTTCAAAATTAATTTGCGCTTTTCCAATAAAAAACGACCAAGCGATTGTACCCCACTCGCTTGGTCGGTCTATTGCCTTAGTTTGTAACTAAAAGCTTTTTGAACTCTGCAGTCAATAAAGGTACAACTTCGAAAAGGTCTCCAACAATTCCATAATCCGCGATCTTGAAGATATTCGCTTCCGGATCTTTGTTGATTGCTACGATTACCTTGGAGTTCGACATACCAGCCAAATGCTGGATCGCTCCTGAGATACCGCAAGCGATGTAAAGGTCGGGAGTGATTACTTTACCAGTCTGCCCGATTTGCAGGGAGTAGTCGCAATAGTCAGCATCACATGCTCCACGGGATGCCCCGACTGCTGCTCCAAGCACGTCAGCAAGCTCTTTTAGCGGTTCAAATCCTTCTGTACTCTTCACTCCACGACCGCCTGCCACTACTACCTTCGCTTCAGAAAGGTCGACACCGTCCGTTGCTTTGCGAACCACTTCTTTAATGATGGTACGTAGGTCTTTTACATCAACATCCAAAGAGGAAACGTCGCCAGTTCTAGACTCATCCTTTTCTAACGTTGCGATGTTGTTTGGACGGATTGTTGCAAAGATTAGACCATCCGTTACGATTTTCTTTTCAAACGCTTTACCTGAATAGATCGGGCGAGTGAACACAAGGTTTCCGCCCACTTCTTCTACTTCTGTAGCATCTGAAACAAGTCCTGAATTCAACTTGCTTGCAAGCTTTGGTGAAAGGTCTTTTCCTAATGCCGTGTGTCCGAAAATCAGTCCTTCCGGTTTTTCTGCATCAATGACAGCCGTTAAAGCTTGCGCATATCCATCAGATGTATACGTTTTCAAATTGGAGTGCTCTACAGTAATGACACGGTCTGCTCCGTATGCAATAAGCTCCTGTGCCAGAGAACCAACACTTTCTCCCACTAATACGGTAACAACTTCTCCACCCTCTGCAACTGTTTTACCTGCAGCAATCGCTTCGAATGAAACATTACGCAATGCCGATTCACGTACCTCTGCTAAAGTTAATACTTTTCTTGCCATGTTTGTCTCCTCCTGTCCATGTATCGATCTATCTGTATAGGTTAGATTACTTTCGCTTCATTTCTAAGTGCTGCCACAAGTTCTTTTACTTGTGCATCAAGCTCGCCCTGCAACACTCTTCCCGCTTCTTTTTTAGGCGGCAGATAGATTTCCAATGTTTTTGTTTTTGCTTCCACATCATCTTCTTCAAGATCCAGATCATCAAGCTCCAGTTCCTCCAAAGGCTTTTTCTTCGCCTTCATGATACCAGGCAATGATGGATAGCGCGGTTCATTCAATCCTTGCTGAGCTGTTACCAATAATGGAAGAGATGTCTCGATTACTTCTGAATCCCCTTCCACGTCACGAGTGATGGTTACTTTTTGCCCCTCGATTTCAAGCTTCGTGATCGTTGTCACGTAAGGGATGTTAAGAATTTCTGCAACACGCGGTGCCACTTGGCCAGACCCGCCATCGATTGCTACGTTTCCACCAAGGATCAGATCTGCATCCTTGTCTTTTAGGTATTCCGCCAAAATTTTTGCTGTTGTGAACTGGTCGCCATTTTCAATATCATCCTCTGTATTGATCAGCACTGCTTTATCGGCACCCATTGCCAACGCGGTACGAAGCTCTTTTTCAGCTTCTTCCGTTCCAACAGTAACTACGGTGATTTCACCGCCATGAGCGTCTCTTACTCTAATTGCTTCTTCCACTGCATATTCATCATAAGGGTTGATGATAAATTCCGCTCCGTCTTCATTTATCCCACCATTTGACACCGTCAGTCTTTCTTCTGTATCAAACGTTCTTTTAAGTAACACATAAATATTCATCACAGTACCTCCTGTTTAAACATTAGTTTTATTAGTAATATTCTGTTTTTTATAGATAAAAAATTACTTCCCTTTGAATTCGGGAGCTCTTTTTTCTATAAACGCCTGGATGCCTTCTTTTCCATCTTCGGAAGTAAACACTCTTCCAAACAGCTCCGCTTCCCTTTGAACGCCGTTATGGAATTCCTGCGTTTTGGAGTAGCGGGCCAATTCAATGACTGATGCCACAGATATTGGTCCTTTTTGTGCGATTTTCTTTGCCATTTTAAAAGCCTCACCCATCAAGGCCTCTTCTTCATATGCATGATTTGCAAGGCCCCATTTGACGGCTTCTTCGCCAGTTAGAGGGTCACTGGTAAACAGCATTTCAAAAGCTTTAGCAGATCCTACTAATCTAGGTAAACGCTGTGTCCCTGCAAAGCCGGGAATGAGTCCCAGCTGAAGCTCAGGCAAGCCCAGCTTGGCTGTTTTCGTGACAAGACGGATATGGCAGCCCATTGCAAGCTCCAGCCCTCCTCCGAGTGCAGCGCCATGAATGGCAGCTATTATCGGTTTCGGGAAGGTTTCCATCTTTTCGAAAAGGTCCTGACCGAATTTAGCTAGTTGAGTAAACTCTTCTCCTGTTTCGACAGTGGTGAATTCCTTGATATCCGCTCCCGCCGAGAAGAATCTGCCTTCCCCATGAAGAAGCACTACACGGACTTCCTCCTGATTTTCCAACTCGTCAAGAACAATTGAAAGCTCTTTCAAAACTGCGGACGATAAAGCATTTGCCGGCGCCTTATTAATGGTAATGGCGGCAACCCCATCCTCCACATTCACTTGTAGAAAATTCATGTCCCATCCCTCCTTATGTATAAAACCGGAGCCACTTAAGGTGTGGCTCCAAACCCTTTGATTAAAAGATCGTGTACACGCGGTGCAATGGCTGTCAGGTCATACTTCTGATCATTCATCACCCAGGTGGTAATGGTTTCATCAATCGTCCCGAACACCATCTGCCTTGCCAGGCGCACATCCAGATCATCCCTGAACTCACCGGTTTCTTTCCCGACAGTCAGAACTTCATCTACAACCATTAGATACCCTTTTAGCACCTCGTTAATCTTCAAGCGGAGCTCTAAATTGGATTGTCTGAGTTCCAATTGGGTGACGATGGCCAGGTGATGGTCATCTGCAAGCATGGAAAAATGTTTTTGTATCAATGTTAATAGTTTCTCTTTTGATGTCGATTTTCCTGCAATTTCTTGACGAATCTTTTCGACGAAGAGCCCCATTTTTTCCTGAAAAAGCGAAATAAGAATGTCTTCTTTATTTTTAAAATATAAATAGATGGTTCCGTCCGCTACTCCTGCCTGTTTTGCAATCTTGGAAACTTGTGCATGATGGTAGCCGTTCTCCGCTATAACAATAACTGCGGCATCTATTATTTGCTTGTATTTAGGTTTTTGTTGTTTCAACCTGTTCTCTCCTTTTACAAAATGAATGAATAATCATTCATAATTTTATAATACTTTACCCGAAAAGAACTGTCAATTACTATCTTATCATATTATTCTGAGAATGGTAGATAAAAAGTTAGGTCCATTGAACACCGCAGTTGATTTCCGCACTAGGCTACGCTTTCCGCGGGGCGTTTGTTGAGCCTCCTCGGCTTCGCCTGTGGGGTCTCAACTAAACGCTTCCTCCCGCAGGAGTCTTCGCCTATTGCTCCAATCAACAGCTAGATTCTTTTATACTATCACTAGTCTATAAAAGAGATAAAAAGAAAAAGACGATGCATACATCATCTTTTTCTCTTTAGAATTTAGATACCGTTGATCATATTATTTTGCTATCTTCTGCTTTTCCTCTTCTATTAGCGCTCTTCTCAGTATTTTCCCGACCGCTGTTTTCGGCAGTTCGTCCCTGAATTCATAAAGTCTCGGAACCTTGTAGGCCGCTAGATGCTTTCTTGCATAGGCATCCAGCTCTTCTTCGGTCAAGGTTACGCCCTGTTTTTTGACAACATAAGCTTTTACCGTCTCCCCTCTATATGGGTCAGGTATCCCTGCAACAATCACTTCCTGGATTTTCTCGTGCTCGTAAAGCACTTCCTCAATCTCGCGCGGATAAATATTGAAGCCGCCGGCAATGATCATGTCCTTTTTGCGGTCGACCACATAGAAGAAACCTCGTTCGTCCATATAGCCCAAGTCGCCAGTCAAAAGCCAGCCATCCTTCAGCACCGCTTCCGTCTCTTCCTTACGGTTCCAATAGCCCTTCATTATTTGGGGACCTCTCACGACGATTTCCCCGATTTCGTTTACTGGAGCCTCTTCACCGGTTTCCATGGAAATGATTTTGGAATCAGTGTTCGGCCATGGAATACCTACGCTTCCCGATACTCTTTCATCCCATAAAAAGTTTGCATGTGTGACAGGGGATGCTTCTGAGAGGCCGTAGCCTTCTACAAGCTTACCGCCGGTTACCCGTTCAAACTGTTCCTGAACCTCCACAGGGAGTGCGGCTGATCCGCTGATGCAGGAATCAATGGAAGACAGGTCGTATTTCTGGATATCAGGATGGTTCAGGAGTGCAATATAGATGGTTGGAGCTCCCGGAAATAGGGTCGGCTTCTCTTTTTGGATCGTTTTCAATGTTGTCTCTGGATCGAATTTCGGCAAGAGCACCATTTCAAATGCCTGCATGATGGAAAGATTCATGACAGCCGTCATTCCATATACGTGAAAGAAAGGCAAGATCCCGATTACCTTCTCCTGTGCCCTTTTACATTTATACATCCACTTCACACTCATCATCGTGTTGGAAACCAGGTTCATATGGGTCAACATGACACCTTTCGGGAAACCTGTCGTCCCCCCGGTATATTGAAGCAAGGCAAGATCATTCTCCGGGTCAATATCCACATCAATCTCATTAACCTGGGATTCCTTCATCACTTCTGTAAACAAGTGGTTTTCTCCGCTATGTTCCACTTTCACGACGATGCCATATTGTTTTTTCTGAACAAAAGGGTAGAGCATATTTTTCGGAAACGGCAGATAATCCTTTATACCCGTAACAATGATATCCCTGAGCTTTGTCAGCGCTTTCACTTTAGATACTCTTGGATAGAGGATATCAAGTGTAATGATGATTTCTGAACCGGAATCATTTATCTGGTATTCCAGTTCCCTTTCCATGTATAGCGGATTGGTCTGCACCACAATACCACCGGCAAAAAGCACGCCATAATAGCTGATGACGGCTTGTGGACAGTTTGGCAGCATGATGGAGACGCGGTCACCCTTTTTCACACCAAGTTCTTTCAGGTAGTTTGCAAGTTTCAAAGATTGATCATACACCTCTTGGAAAGTAAGCTTTTTCCCAAGAAAATGGATGGCGGTTTTGGAAGGATGTTCAATGGCAGCTTCCTTTAAATAGGACTGAAGTGTTCTTTCTTCGAAGTTGATTTCATGAGGTATTTCACTTGGATAAAGCGAGAGCCATGGCTTATTCACTACTTGTTCCAATTCATTCCCTCCTTTTTCGGCCTGTACTATTACAATAGGCCCATATCTTTTTGTTATAGTATATCAGTTATCCCATCAAAATTATAACATTTTTTTAATTTTTAGATAAATCAGTGTGCTTACACTTTAAAAAAAGAGTTTGACCAAAATTGATTTAGTCAAACTCCTGCTGTCTTATGCTAAAAAGAATAGATATACGATGCCAATCAAGACAAACAATCCGCATAGTCCAATTAATACTTTTGCTAAAGTTTCCATTCCATAACTCCTTACCCGATGCTTGCCCCAATGATAAATGACAGTCCGACAGAAATGGCAAAGGAAATAAGTCCTACTGCCCGATTATCCTTGCTTATTTCATCGTCAATATTGAAGCTTGGTGTCAGAAATTCAAAGATGAAATAGGCAAAAAGCAAAAGGACGAAGCCAAGCGCTCCCCACCCGATCATCGTAAAAAGCGTGTCATGGTCAAGAATGGAGTAGCGAAAGATATTGGCAATCCCCAATATCTTTCCTCCTGTTGCCAATGCTACCGCCATATTGCCTTTTTTGATCTCTTCCATATTATGATATTTAGTCACCAGCTCAAAAATCGCCAGAAATAAAATCATGCAAAGGACCACGACACTGAAATTGGCTGCCGTTCTTACTAATTCATTCTCCCAGAAACTAGACATAGTTTGCTCCCCCTGTTATTTCAGTTCGACCACTGTCACTCCGGTTCCGCCTTCTGAAGCTTCTCCAAAGCGATAGTTTTTCACAGAGCGATGATTTTTCAAGTAATTTTGCACCCCGATGCGCAGCGCCCCGGTTCCTTTTCCATGAATGATGGATACGCGATGATAACCTGCAAGTGTTGCATCATCAATGTATTTCTCCACACGCATCAATGCATCCTCAAAGCGTTCCCCTCGCAGGTCCAGCTCAATGTTCACATGATAATCCTTGCCTTTTATCGTAGCCAAAGGCCTTGTCTCGACAGGCTTAGGTCTGCTTATATACTGAAGGTCTTTTGTTTTCACTTTCATTTTCAGGATCCCGATCTGGACCTGCCATTCCTTATCATTCGTCTTTTCCACCAGATGGCCTTTTTGGTTCAGACTCAATACTTTCACCTCGTCACCTGGCTCCAGGGTCTGATTGGTCGCTTCCTGCTTTTTGGTTGAGGCTGACTTCTTGACGGTTGGCACGGCTTCTTCCAAGCGTTTTTTTGCATCAATCAGTTCATGCTCTTTGACAGTGGCATGCTGCTCGATTCTCATTTTCCGAAGCTCCCTGATGACCTTTTCCGCTTCTTCTTTCGCCTCTTCCACCATTTTTTCCGCTTTTAGTGCCGCTTTTTCCATAAGCTTATCGCGCTCTTCATTCAGATCCTGCATCTGTTCCTGTAAGTCCTCATGCAGTTTTTGAGAGGTCTTTCTGATTTGCTCGGCCTCTTTCCACTCTTCTTCCGCCCTCTTTTGGGAAGCTTCCAAGGAGGCGATCATGTTCTCCACTTTGTTGCTGTCTTCGCTTACAAAGCCTTTGGCGCGTCCAATGACATCCATGGATAATCCAAGGCGCTTTGAGATCTCAAATGCATTACTTCGGCCAGGAACCCCGATCAATAGACGATAGGTCGGGCTTAGTGTATTGACGTCAAATTCCACACTCGCATTTACCACGCCATCCCTATTATATCCGTATGCCTTCAATTCCGGGTAATGGGTCGTCGCGATAACACAGGCACCTCGGCTGTATACTTCATCCAGAATAGAGATGGCAAGGGCCGCTCCCTCTTGAGGGTCTGTACCCGCTCCCAGCTCATCAAAGAGCACAAGGCTGTTGTGGTCCACCTTTTTCAAAATATCCACGATATTTACCATATGGGAGGAGAAGGTACTCAAGCTCTGTTCAATCGACTGTTCATCCCCGATATCTGCATACACGGCCGAGAATACGCCGACTTCCGAACCGTCCTGGGCAGGAATATGCAATCCGGCCTGTGCCATGATAGTCAATAGTCCCAATGTCTTCAATGTAACAGTTTTCCCGCCCGTATTCGGACCGGTGATAACAATGGATGTGTATTCTTTCCCTAATTCGATCGTGTTCGGAACCACCTCATCCGGTGAAATCAACGGATGACGGGCCTGGACAAGTCTTACATACTTCTCATCATTGATTGCAGGCTTGGTTCCTTTTACATGCTTGCCGTATTTCGCTTTGGCAAACATAAAGTCAATGTCAGCCAGTATCATGACATTGGCCAACAGCTCTCTTGCGACTTCCGCCACCTCTGTGGACAGTTCAGCGAGAATGCGGTCGATTTCGAGCTTTTCTTTTACTTTTGCCTCTTGTAGCACATTGTTCAGATCGACCACCTGCTGCGGCTCGATAAATAGTGTCGCACCGGATGAGGACTGGTCATGCACAATCCCTCCGTATGCCCCTCTATATTCCTGTTTGACAGGGATGACATAGCGCTCGTTCCGAATCGTGATGATTGCATCTGAAAGCATTTTTTGTGCATTAGAGGATCGGATCATGCTTTCGAGCTTTTCACGAACCCTCGATTCCGTCGAACGCAGTTGCTGGCGGATCCCGCGCAGCTTGTCACTTGCTCCATCCAATACTTCCCCGTACTCATCAATGCAGTTTTTGATGTTTCTTTCGAGCTCAGGATAGATGTTCAACTGCTCCATGTAATTTTTCATGATCGGAACATCAATTTCATCATCAAGCAGGGCTTCGACAAAGCGATCAAGTTTTCTTGCCGCGTAGATTGTACCAGCCACATCCAGAAGCTCGTGCGTATTTAATGTACCGCCGATTTCAGCTCGCTTCACATGTGCACGGATGTCAGTGATACCCCCAAGCGGAATCTCCCCTTTTATCCGAAGTATCATGGCCGCTTCGTCGGTCTGCGCCTGTCTTTCCACAACTTCCAAATATTCGGTGGATGGCAGAAGCTGTGCCACCTTTTCTTTTCCTAATGAGGAAGCTGTAAAGGAAGCCAATTTATCTTTTACTTTATTAAATTCCAAAACCTTCAATACTCTCTGTTGCACGTGACCATAACTCCCTTCTCTGCTTGCTTTACGTATGATGACGTGATAAGAATCTCTTTAGCTCATCTTCCGTCCAGGTGTTGATGACATTTTCTTTTCTGATCCAGCCTTTTCTGGCAGTTGCGACTCCCGTTTCCATATGTTCAAGCATATCGATGCTATGGGCATCCGTATTGATGACAAGCTTCACACCTGCATCCTGTGCCATTCTTACATACTTGCTTGCCAGGTCCAATCTGTGCGGATTGGCATTCAGCTCAAGCGCCGTATCCGTATCCTTTGCTAATCTGATCAGCATCTCCATATCCACTTCATAACCTTCCCTTTTACCTATCAGTCTTCCTGTAGGGTGGGCGATGATATCCACATGGTTGTTTTCCAATGCCGTTTTCAAACGCTCCATGATCACATCTCTCTTTTGCGAGAAGCTGGAATGGATGGAGGCGATGACAAGGTCCATCTCTTCAAGCAAACTATCATCATAATCCAAGGAACCATCCGGTAGGATATCCATTTCCACCCCTGATAGTACCGTAATATCATCATATTTCTCATTGAGCTTCCGTATCTCTTCCTTTTGCTGACGCAGCCTTTCCGACGACAATCCGTTTGCCACCTTCAAATACTGGGAATGGTCGGTGATGGCAATGTATTTGTATCCTTTGGCGCGGCATGCTTCAATCATTTCTTCGAGCGTATAGGCGCCATCGCTCCATGTTGTATGCATATGCAGATCGCCCTGGATATCTTTCAAGTCAACAAGCGGAATTTCTCCATTTTCGATTGCATAATCCACTTCCGTGCCATCTTCCCTGACTTCAGGAGGGATAAAAGGAAGATCGAAATGCTTGAAAAATTCTTCTTCCGTTTTGAAATGGGTGGCTTCTCCCGTTTCTACATTCTCCACGCCGTACTCGCTAATTTTCTCACCGCGGTCCTTAGCGAGCTGACGCATGCGTACATTATGATCCTTTGATCCTGTAAAATGGTGCAGGGTCGTCGGAAAGCTGATTGGATCAACCATCCGGAAATCGACGGAAACATCATAGTTGTACTCAAGCACGATAGAAACCTTCGTATCCCCGTTTGAGATAATCTCCTTCACCCTGTCCATTTTTACAAGTTGCTCCCGAACCTCGGCAGGATTCGTGGTAGAAATGATAAAATCAAGATCTTTTATCGTTTCTCTGTATCTTCTTAAGCTTCCCGCTCTGGAATAGGCCTCTATTCCGGTGACTTTGGAAAGGTGTTTTTCTATTTCCTCTGCAATCTCTGTCATAAAGGAGATTGGCAGGCGTTCAGGCCTTTTCCCGACCTCTTCTATGGCAGCCAATATCTTCTCTTCCGTTTTCTTTCCAAAGCCTGCAAGAGCCTGAACCTTCCCGGACTCACACGCTTCTTTCAATGTCACAATATCCACTACGTTTAATTCCTGATAAAGTTTCGCTATCTTCTTTCCGCCAAGACCCGGCAGATTCAATAATGGAACCAACCCTTCTGGAACCTGCTCCTGCAATTCCTCCAATACTGATGATTTCCCAGTCTCCAGTACCTCTTGTATGACGGAAGCAGTCCCTTTTCCAATACCGTTTATCTTCGTAAAATCATCGATCTGACTCAGGCTTCTTTCATCGTTTTCAAGTGCCAGCGCTGCTTTCCTGAAGGCTGATACTTTAAAACCGTTTTCACCTTTCAATTCCATATATATCGCAATGGTCTCCAACCATTTGACAATCTGCTTCTTGTTCACTGGTATCACCCTACCTCAGAATAATAGTCCTACTTAAAATCATACAAATAATTGACCTAAAAGTACAATTGAAAAACCGGCATGACACCATGACAAAAGAAAAACCCCTCAAGAAAGAAGAGGAGTTTTAATTTCCAGCCATATAACCTGTCCATAAATCCTTGAGCTTTTCAGAAAAAACAGGCGTGTTCTCGACGATTCCTTTCGCCATGGAGGAATCGCTGATCGAGCTTTGGACAATTTCCACTGGTACCAATGCACCTATGTAAAGAAAAATAAACACAATCAAGTAGATTTCCACAAAACCAAGTACAGCACCAGCCCAGCTGTTCAGCTGCTTCAGAATTGGCAGATGGGAAAGAAAATCAAACATCGAACCTATAATCTGTGCCGCTATCCTTGTACCAAAAAATAGCATGGCGAAAGCAATGGCACGATAATAAGCAGTATCCAAGCTGATTGTTTCAAAAAACATCGTCGCCGACTCCGGATCGCCAAAGCTTGGCATCGGAATCCAAAGCTTCAGTTTTGGTGCAAGATCGGCATAGAACATATATGCTACGACAAACGCTGCGATAAAACCGGACAAATGTACGATCTGCATGATAAAACCACGGCGTATGCCTATAATTAACCCCATTATAAACAAGAAGATAATGATTAAATCCAACATTCCATTCAGCCCTTTTTCTTCATTTCATTTTCAAGTGTTTCGTATGCATCTTTTAATTTGATATAATCATGTACAACATTGACTGCTGTAAGGACAGCCAGTTTGCTGATATCCAGATTTGAATTTTTCCCATTGATTTCTCTCATTTTTTCATCGACAATGGAAGCAACAAGTCGTATGTGACTTATACTTTCCGTACCAACAATAGAATATTGCTGTCCATATATGTCGACGGTCGTGCGAGTTTTCTGCTCTGACAACGTGTATGCCCCCATTCATAAAATCCTAATCTTAATAATACCATGAAAGATTGGAAGTTGGAAAGCAAACCTGTTAGTTTCCATAGAAAAATGTAAAATTTTGTAGTAGGAGTGAAAGATTTGTCATATCAAGTCATACAAGTGCCAACAAGTGTTCTTATCAAGCTAAAAGAGTTCTATCATCCCCACCGGATCGAGAAACTTCCAACAGGTGCAGTATTCGCCGCAAAATCATCACAGTGCATGATTACAGCCTATAAATCAGGTAAAGTATTATTCCAGGGAAAAAGTGCAGATGAAGAAGCGGCGATCTGGAGAGAGTTCGGAGGGACACCTGCTTCTGTAGCGAAGACCACTGCTGGTAAGCCAAAGTCCTCCCCAACCAAAAGCGGAACTGGTCTGCCACCTGGTTTCGCGTCATTATCAGTCATCGGATCAGATGAGGTGGGAACAGGAGATTACTTCGGCCCCATTACGGTGTGCGCCGCTTATGTAAGAAAAGACCAAATGGCGAAGCTGACCGAGCTAGGGGTAAAGGATTCAAAAGCATTGACGGATGAAAAAATTGTGCAGATCGCTAAGAACATTCTTCCTCACATTACATATAGCCTACTTGTTCTGCATAATGAAAAATACAACAAACTTCAGCAGAGCGGCATGACACAAGGGAAAATCAAAGCGATATTGCATAACAAGGCCTTAGAGAACGTGCTTGGCAAAATTGCACCGGAGAAGCCGGATGCCATTCTGATCGACCAGTTTGCTGAAGCGGGCGTGTACTACAGGCATGTAGCAAAAGAAAAGACCATCATCAAAGAGAATGTATATTTTTCCACAAAAGCGGAAGGCCTTCATCTTTCAGTGGCAGCAGCATCCATCATTGCACGCTATTCTTTTTTGAAAGAGATGGACAAAATCAGTGAGATTGCAGGAGTGACCATCCCTAAAGGCGCTGGCGCAAAAGTGGATACCGTAGCTGCAAAAGTGATTCGAACTCACGGGGAGTCGATCCTGAACAAAATCGCCAAGGTGCATTTCGCCAATACGTTGAAAGCCAGAAAATTGGTTTGATGCCTTTGTGTCTGTTTACAGCTTTAAAGGTTGTGCTATAATCAATTTATACACATATTCGAAGAAGCCAAAGTGTTGGACGCACTTTGACCCTTAACAGTATAACTCCCGCAGAAGCACGGCTACTGTGGAGTCGAACGTACTAATAACTCACCCGACTGCCTAACAGCGAATCAGTAGTCACGGGTGGGTTATTTTTTTGTCATTTCCTTTATCAGCACAATTACTAGATTCACAAATGCAAAGAGGAATAGTCCTGAGGTCAAAAATAGCTGCATCTCACTCATACGGTCACCCCCGTTCTCCACAGGGACTCACCGCACCACCCGTTCCTATTATACTGTCTCCTCTATTATACCATTCTATCGGAAAAACAGAACACCCGTTCTTATAAATCGTACGTTTTACCTATTTTTTAGTAGATTTATTATTAATCTTTTTGAACACCGCTGGTGATTTCCACAAAATGCTTCGCTTTCCGCGGGGCGGTGCTGGAGCCTCCTCAGGCTTCGCCTTGCGGGGTCTCCAGCCTACCGCTACCTTCCCGCAGGACAAGGAAGGCTACGGCAGCGATACATCGCACGAAGAAAATGCTCGCATTTTCGAGGAGTCTACGCATTTTGCTCCAATCACCAGCTAGCAAACTTGAATTGCCAACGTCCTTCTTAACATTAGGTATAAAAAAGAGACACCACCTTTTTAAAATGGCATCTCTCTTCATTTTCTCTTTATCAGCTTCTCAATACAGCGTCAAATTTCTCTTCGACTGCTTTCAGAACTTTTGTATGCACTTTTGTTACTTCTTCGTCTGTCAGCGTGTGCTCTGGGTGGTAGTAGCGCAGTGCGAATGCGACTGACTTTTTCGAAGCATCGATTTTATCGCCTTCGTATACGTCGAAAACTTGAACATCCGTGAGTAGCGTTCCGCCAGTTTCCTTGATTACCGCTGCAAGCTCGCCTGCAGGTGTATTGCGGTCCACTACAAGTGCGATATCACGCCCGATGGATGGGAACCTTTGGATGGCTTCGTATTTGATTTCATTTACATTAGCTCCTAATAGGTCAGTCAAGGAAAGCTCAAACACGTATGTCTCAGGTAGATCCAGTTCATTTAATTTTTCCGGATGAAGCTGGCCGATGAAACCGACAGTTTCTCCATTTAAACGGATTTCCGCTGTACGGCCAGGATGCAAGCCGACTTTTTCTGCACGGGTATATGAAATTCCTTCACTTATACCAAGCATCGCGAACATGCCTTCCAGAATTCCTTTTGCCACAAAGAAGTCAACGGCCTTTTTCTCGCCCTGCCACGGATGCTGCTCCCATAATCCCGTCAAAGCTCCAGCCAGACGCTCTTTCTCAGAAGGCAGGATGCTATCGTCTGAACCGATGAAAACTGATCCAATTTCATAGACTGCATTTGCAGGCAAGGAACGAGCGATATTATGCTGCAGCGCCTCCAATAGATGTGGAACAAGACTTAAACGCAAGGTGCTTCTTTCTTCACTCATCGGCATCGCCAAGCGGATTGCTTTTCCATCCTCAAGCGCGAATTGCTTCGCACGCTCTTCACTTGTCAAGGAGTAAGTGATGTTCTGGATCAGACCGGCACCTTCCAAATAACGGCGAACTTTACGGCGTTTCGCTTGATAAGGAGTCAAAACTCCAGGTGTCGCTGCACTTACCGGCAGGGTTGTCGGGATATTATCATAGCCGTAAAGACGAGCAACTTCTTCCACCAGGTCCTCTTCGATGGTGATGTCCCCGCGACGTGTAGGTACCGTTACAGTAAAGCGTCCGTTGTCTTCTTTCACTTCGAATTGAAGTCTAGTGAAGATATCCTTCACTTCAGCCGCTGTTACGGTTGTGCCAAGAACGGAATTGATTTTTTCCACAGTAGTCACCACTACTGCAGGTTCCACTTTTAATGTGTTCACTTCAACAGAACCGCTGACCACTTCACCACCAGCATACTCCTCCATCAATGCAACCGCTCTTTCAGCCGCTTCACGCGTGCGGTTCGGATCGATACCTTTTTCAAACCGGGCACTTGCTTCACTGCGCAGTCCGTGGTCTTTGGATGCTTTACGGACAGTTACTCCGTTAAAGTATGCAGACTCGAGCAGGATTGTGGTAGTGTCTGATTGAACCTCTGAATTCGCTCCGCCCATCACACCGGCAAGTGCGATCGGTTCTGTACCATTTGTGATAACCAGATGATCTTCCGTTAATGTGCGTTCTGCATCGTCAAGCGTGATGATTTTTTCATCTTTGTTCGCACGACGCACAAGAACTTCCTTGCTGCCAAGACGATCATAATCGAATGCATGCAATGGCTGACCGTATTCCAGTAAAATGTAGTTCGTAATATCGACTACATTGTTATGTGGACGAATTCCGGCTGCCATCAATCGCCCTTGCATCCAAAGAGGCGCTGGACCGATTTTCACGTTCTTCACGATTTTCGCAACATATAATGGATTGTCTTCTGCTGCATCCACTTTAACAGAGATGTAGTCTGCAGCCTGTTCATTGTTTGCATCGTATGCTGTTTCCGGCCATTTCACTTCTCTTCCAAGGATTGCGCCAACCTCATAGGCCACTCCAAGCATGCTTAAAGCGTCTGAACGGTTTGGCGTCAAGCCAAGCTCCATCACCTTGTCATTACGGTTCAAGTAATCGAGTGCGTCTGTCCCGAATTCCACGCCTTCTGGGAAAACGAAAATTCCTTCTGCAAATTCCTTGGCTACAAGCTTGGAACCAATGCCTAGCTCCTGCAGGGAACAGATCATTCCGTTTGATTCTTCGCCACGCAGTTTCGCACGCTTTATTTTAAAATTACCCGGAAGCACAGCGCCAACTTTCGCAACAGCAACCTTCTGGCCCTTGTCGACGTTTCGTGCACCACAGATAATCTGTACCGGCTCTTCGTCTCCAACGTCCACAAGACATTTGTTCAGCTTATCGGCATTCGGGTGCTGCTCTTTTTCAAGGACATGCCCGATTACAACACCTTGGATGCCTTCATTCAGAATCTCCACGCCTTCCACTTCAATACCGCTTCTTGTAATCTTTTCCGCCAGGTCCTTTGCGGAAATATCATCTATATTTACGTAATCTTTTAACCAATTGTAAGATACTAACATGGTTTCCCCTCCTCTTAAACTCGATTGAATTGCTTCACGAAACGCTGATCGTTCGTGTAGAAATGGCGGATGTCATCAATGCCGTAACGCAGCATTGCAATACGCTCCGGCCCCATTCCGAAAGCAAATCCCTGATATTTTTTCGGGTCATAGCCGGACATCTCGAGTACGCGGGGATGAACCATGCCAGCACCTAAAATCTCGATCCAGCCTGTACCTTTGCACATGCCACAGCCTTTTCCTCCACATTTCGCACATGTCACATCAATCTCAACGGATGGCTCAGTGAAAGGGAAGAAGCTTGGGCGGAGACGGATTTCACGGTCTTCGCCGAACATTTTTTTCGCAAAAGTTTCAAGCGTGCCTTTTAAGTCACTCATGCTGATATTCTCATCAATGACAAGCCCCTCGATTTGAGTGAACTGATGGGAGTGGGTCGCATCGTCGTCATCACGGCGATACACTTTTCCAGGACAGATGATCTTGATTGGCCCTTTTTCCTTGTTCGCTTCCATTGTTCTTGCCTGTACAGGGGAAGTTTGCGTACGCAATAATACTTCATCCGTGATATAGAAGGAATCCTGCATATCACGCGCTGGATGATCCTTCGGCAGGTTCAATGCTTCGAAATTGTAATAGTCCGTTTCCACTTCCGGACCTTCAGTGATTGTGTAGCCCATTCCAAGGAACAGGTCTTCAATTTCTTCGATTACCTTTGTTAAAGGATGTGGGTTTCCTGTTGGTGCAGGACGTCCCGGCAGTGTAACGTCGATGGTTTCGGATGCCAGCTTTTTCGCTACCTCCGCCTTTTCCATTTCCGCCTGTTTCTCTTCGATTTTCGAAGCAACAGCTTCACGGACAACATTTGCAAGTGCCCCCATTTTCGGACGCTCTTCGGCAGAAAGTTTACCCATTCCTTTTAAAATTTCCGTGATTGGCCCTTTTTTCCCTAGGTACGCAACACGCACTTCATTCAACTGCTTAAGATCCTGTGCTTGACTTACCTGCTCTAACGCCAGTGCTTCGAGTTCCTTTAAACGCTCTTCCACATCTATTCCTCCTTGATTCATTTTTAGACAAATAAAAAACTCGCCCCTCAAAAAGGGACGAGATATTCGCGGTACCACCCTAGTTAACAAAGAGTTTGTGCTCTTTGTTCGCTCCATTCCAGATAACGGCTATCTAACCGGAACACCTTTACAGCAAGGTTGCTGGTCCAAGTGCCAACTCAGGAGGTGAAATTTCACTTAGCCTTCCTTAAAAATGCTTGCAGTCTACGGCATTTTTTCCCTGAAAAGGTTGGGTGTAAGCTACTTTCCTCTGTCATTGCTTTGTTCTTTATGTAACTATTTTTATATTATATTGAAAACAGATGCCGGATGCAACTCTATCCGCGTAAATAATACATTAATATTCCTGCTGCAACACCAACATTCAACGATTCACTCTGACCATGGATGGGAATGTAGAGATTTTGGTCGGTCTGGTCCAGGTGCTCCGCTGCCATACCTTTTCCCTCGTTGCCAAGGATAAGGGCAAAAGATTCGGAAGGTGCAACTTCATCGTAAGGAATGCCATTTTGAAGAGATGTTCCATAAACAGGTATCTGCTGTTCCTTCGCTTTTTTAATCCATTCACTAAGGTTTCCTCTATGGATCGGCAAGTGAAAAAGTGATCCCTGGGTGGAACGGATGACCTTGGAGCTGTATAGATCGGCACAGCCCTCTCCCAAGATCACCATATCCAAGCCAGCAGCATCTGCCGTTCTTATCATTGTTCCCACATTTCCCGGATCTTGTACATTATCCAGGAATAATAGCCGTTGATTCGGCAAGATGCTCAGCTCATCACTTTTTGGTATCCTGCAGATGGCAACTATCCCTTGAGGAGTTTCTGTTTCACTAAGTTCCTTAAGCACATTAGGAACGGCATAAATGAGTTCCACGTTGTTCAAGTTCCAGTGAGATGGGATGGAGCGGTCCTCTGCAACGATGATTTCTTCTATGAGACCTTCTATTTTCAAGGCCTCCTCGATCAGATGAAAGCCTTCAATCAGAAACATTCCTGACTGCTCCCGTTCTTTCTTTTTATGTAGCTTCTTCCATTGCTTCACTTTATTATTCTTTACCGATTCAATATGTTTCAACGTCGTAATTCTCCTTTTAGTGCTCGATACTGCTATTATACGCATTTTTTATACATATTTAAAGGCAGGAACAGACATCCTATGGGATGATACTATTTTTCCCTACGAGGTGATAAGGATGAATTTGAATTTACGTCATGCTATTCGTCAGAATGTGGAAGGCAATTCCCAAGACCAACTAAGAGATACGATCCTAGATGCCATTAATAAAGGCGAGGAAAAAATGCTTCCAGGTTTAGGCGTGTTGTTTGAGGTAATCTGGGAGAATTCCTCCGAGCAGGAAAAAACTGAAATGCTCTCTACACTTGAGGACGGATTGAAATAGTATTAGCTTGGGGCAGCTCCTTTACGGGGCTGTTTTGTTTTTAGCATACGTTTTGGGAGTGTGTAGGTGCGCTGGTACATAGACCCACAATGTTGAAGTTCCAGTGAGGAGATTATTTTTGAGGTAATGGAATCGGAGTGAAGTTCCAGGAACTCTTTAAATTGTTTATGCGTTATTTGTGCACCGAAAATAAGTAAACGATCTTCCAAAGCGGCTAAGTGTGCATTTTTTGACTCGTTTCTGCACCTTGTACAGACCCACCTACCTCTCGTTCTTTTCATTGTTATTTCCATGCAACTTGGACATTGTACCCCAGATATTATCTCTTCAGGAGCAATATTATATCGCTCTAAAATGTTTATATCCTCTTCACGATGTTTCTTTAATAACAATCTTGATAGCTTTGCCAGTTCTTTTTCCGTTAGTATCGGCTGGGCATGATTTCGTTCCATTTCTTCAATTTTAGCTAAAAGATTGTGGCTATGAATCACCGAGCGGGAGGCATTTACCCGGGAATCGGCTCTGATGATGGTTTGGGGATTGGTAAAACAAACTAAAGATTCAATTGGGATTTCATTTATTTTATGGTCTTTAAGCCATTTTTTCAGTCTGTGCTTCTGCAATTTAATTTGACTCAGGGGATTAAGGAAACCTTCTTCCTTCCCATTCAATGTCCTGATAAATTGATCAAAGTGGCTTTCGAATAAAACAGTACCGATGATGTTTTTAATTTCTAAAATGAGGATATATCGGGTGGTCAATATGAGGATGTCCATCTGAAATGCATAGTTATTGTTTATCAACCTTAAACTGTGAAAAATCAGATGTTTTTGTGGATGTAAAAAGGTCAAATGATATTTCATGGAAAGTTCACCTTTATACCCTGCCATCCTTTTTGCGAAGTCCTGCTCAATTAGTGGCCTTTTAGGGTGATCTTTAGTAATTCTTCTGAGTAATGCCACCAATATAAGAATAATAAGCGGCATTTCTAATGGTTTTTTTATCATGGATTACCTCCTAATAGCTTAGTGAATTTCATCTTACCATAATTTAGAATTTATACGGGTATTTTTCAGTGTTTTTTTGAAGTTCGTGCGGAAATGTACCGAGTTCATGCGAAACTAGCAATAGTTCGTGCCGAAATGCACCGAGTTCGTGCCAAACTGCCCTTAGTTGATGCCGAACCCCATATTCGAACCCCAGCTCCACAACCCACACAAAAAAAGAACCCATCGCCCAACCGAGCGACAAGTTCCCAATATCAAAAGCTATCAATCAAAAGTTAATCTTTCAACCGTCTCACTATCCAAACGCTTGATCACTTCCGCAATCAGCTTTACTGCATTCTCGTAGTCATCACGATGTAGCATTGCTGCATGTGAGTGGATGTAACGAGTTGCAATGGTGATGGACAATGCTGGTACACCTTGGGCAGTCAGATGGATTGCTCCGGAGTCCGTACCGCCTCCTGCAACGGAGTCGAATTGATATGGAATGTCCATTTCGTCCGCTACGCCGGTTACAAAGTCACGCAATCCTTTGTGGGAGATCATGCTTGCATCATAAAGGATGATTTGCGGACCTTTGCCCATTTTGCTGAGGGCTTCTTTTTCGGTTACGCCTGGAGTGTCCCCTGCGATTCCAACGTCAACTCCGAAGCCGATGTCAGGCTGGATCAGGTTAGCGGATGTTTTCGCACCGCGAAGTCCCACTTCCTCTTGCACCGTTCCTACGCCGTAAACCACGTTTGGATGGTCTGCATCTTTCAAATGCTTCAATACGTCAATAGCGATGGCACAGCCGATACGGTTATCCCATGCTTTTGCAAGAAGCATTTTTTCGTTGTTCATGACGGTAAATTCGAAGTAAGGAACCACCTGGTCGCCAGGACGTACTCCCCATTCCTGTGCTTCTTCACGGCTGGAGGCACCGATATCGATGAACATGTCCTTGATATCAACCGGCTTTTTGCGTGCTTCCGGAGGCAGGATGTGCGGCGGCTTGGAACCGATGACGCCTGTTACGTCCCCTTTGCTCGTTACGATTGTGACACGTTGTGCTAGCATTACCTGGGACCACCAGCCACCAACTGTTTGGAAGCGCAGGAATCCGCGATCATCAATGTTTGTAACCATGAAGCCGACTTCATCCAAGTGGCCTGCTACCATTACTTTCGGTCCGTCCGCTTTCCCGATTTTCTTCGCGATCAAGCTTCCCAATCCGTCTGTCATGACTTCATCTGCAAAAGGAGTTATGTATTTTCTCATTACATCGCGTGGTTCCTTTTCATTGCCCGGAATACCCTTTGCATCTGTTAAATCTTTTAGCATGGTTAAAGTTTCATCTAATTTAGCCATTTATTTCGACCCCCTTAATTTCTCTCAAAGAATATTATACAGAAAACTCTTACTAATGTAAAAAACATTAGTATCCCTGCTGCTGCCTCTTATGATTCACTAGATTCTTCTCCATATACGCCTCTTCTACTTCTTTCCATGAAAAGCCTAGCATTTCCCCAAGCTCCACGTAAGTTGCAAACAGCACCTGAAACGGTTCCTCCTGCTTTTCGACGCGGAACAAGCTTACCAGATCGTATAGTATTAAAAATTGATCGGTCAGCGATTCTGTTCTTGTCCCCGCTTCACGTGGAATTTCATTTGTGTAGCCCAACGTCAATCCAACGGAAAGGAGAAAATGAACCCCATCCACATATTCCTCGAGAATGACACTTCGTTCAGAGGCAGGCTTGACGCTCCAGAACTTGAAGCATCTTGTTTCGTTGGCCAGTTCCCCCAATTCTACAAGGAGCGCCAAGATCTTTTGGTCGACGAGATCTTTATTGTCCAGTCCGTGCTGTTCTTCTATTTTTGCATCAAGTTCCTTCTGCATCGTGTAAAGCTCTTTTAGTCCCATATGTACCGCCTTTATAAAATTTTTTAAAATAAAATGAAACTTTCTGTTCCCTTAACCCGTATAAAAGGTATTTTATAATATATTTTATGTTTTTGCGAAGGAGAAGCGAATATGTTTTTTATTATCCTCATCCGATTGGCATTGCTTGCACTCATTATTTTTATTATTTATTCGATCTTCAAGTATTTGCTCAATCCGAAACGGAAACTGGAGCTTGCACATGAGCAGAAGAATTTCTACCTGCTTGATCAGAAAAACAATGTACGCAAGAATTTCCTGCTTACCTATAAAGGAGTCATGTTTGAGGGCGAAAAGTATTTGGGGACAACGGAGAAATCTTTTGAGGTCATTTCGATTTTCATCTGGCCAAAAAATCCGGAAAAGCTGGAGGGTTTGAAGAAGCAGGATTTTTCTTTTATTCAAAAGGAAATCCGAAAGCAGTACCCGGACGCTATCATTGATTGGAAAAGTCCAATAAAAGAGTTTTTGAAGGAAGATTAAAAAAAAGAGGATAGCATGGCTGCCTGGTGAAATCGGCATCCTAGGCTATCCTCTTTTGTATTGCTTTTCTTTTTGAAAAAATTGCTCCCATTTCATGACTACTACCTTCTGCCTCATGATAAGGAGCATCGCTGAAAGGAATATCAGTATACCCACCATGGCAGTTGGAGAGAACCCAGTGATAAATTGACCAAAAACCGTATAGATGATGGCAAGCGGGATATTGGTAAGAAAAGACGCTCTGGCGTATTTGGAAAATGTCTTGGTAGTTTCAATCAGACAAAGGGAGAGGAGATGGAAATGGATGAATGGGACGAGGCGCAGAAAGGTGATCTGCCCTACTGAAAGGTTTCCTCTGTTTCCGAACCATCGTTCCTTCATGGCAAGAACCTTTCCAAATACCCTTGGCATCTGGTGGTAAAGGAAATAGAAAAAAAGACTGGAGATCGTCAACCCCACAATGGAGTAGATGCTGCCGATCAAGCCTCCAAATAGGGCTCCGCCTGCTATACAGATGATGACTACCGGAATGAAAAGGACTTGTCTTACTATATGAAAAATAATAAAACCGAGAGAAGCCAGCCACCAATGAGTTTCGATGATGACAAATAATACGTTCAACTTTTCATCCATAAGGCTTCACCTCTCCTATTCTTGGATAGACAAGGAATAATATAGCTTATTCAAAAAAGAATACATTATGTTAACACGATGAGAATATAGCTTATCAGTGCCGCTTGCAGAATCGTCATTAAAGGCAAGCCGTACTTGAAGGGAAAATGCTTCGTTTTATGGCGATAGGTTCTCATCCCCATCCAAGCTCCCAAGGCCCCACCTATGAATGAAACGGTCCAGAGCTTGGATTCCGCGATTCTCCATTCGTGATTGACCGCCCTTTTTTTATCCACTTTCATCAGTAGAAAAGCAAGGATATTTATTAGTATGTAAATTGTGATAAATAGTTCCATGTTCGACCTCCGCACATCTTCTTCTTGATTTCTTTATACTACACCGACTCTTGCAGAAAATAAAGAAAAGAGGCTATCTAAAGCGATAGCCTCAATCAGAAAAATTATTTGTTTAAGCTGTTTTTTGCAGCTGTTGCAAATTCAGAAAATGCTTTTTCGTCGGTAACTGCTAGCTCAGCTAACATTTTACGGTTAACTTCGATACCAGCTAATTTCAAACCGTGCATTAGACGGCTGTAAGAAAGACCGTTCATGCGAGCCGCTGCGTTGATACGAGCGATCCAAAGCTTACGGAAGTCGCGTTTCTTCTGGCGACGATCGCGATAAGCATACATTAGGGATTTCATTACTTGTTGGTTTGCTACTTTATATAAAGTGTGTTTAGAACCATAATAACCTTTAGCTAATTTAATGACTTTTTTACGACGTTGACGTGTTACTGTACCGCCTTTAACTCTTGGCATTATAAATACCTCCTAATTAATTTATTACTTGATGTTGTCTAACATGTGACGGATGCGCTTGAAATCGCCTTTGCTAACTACAGCTGCTTTACGTAATTTACGTTTTTGCTTCTGAGATTTGTTAGCGAATAAGTGACTTGTGTAAGCATGAGAACGCTTCAGGCTTCCAGATCCAGTTTTCTTGAATCTTTTCGCTGATCCACGATGAGTTTTCATTTTAGGCATTGGAGTTCCTCCTCATATCATTACTTTTCGTTTTTAGGTGCTAGTACTAAGAACATGCTACGACCATCCATTTTCGGATGTGATTCGATGGTTGCCACTTCTGCACAAGCTGCTGAGAAACGGTCCAATACTCGCTGACCAATTTCCTTATGAGTGATTGCACGGCCTTTGAATCGGATCGAAGCTTTCACTTTGTCCCCTTTTTCAAGGAACTTAATTGCATTTCGAAGTTTCGTATTGAAATCATGCTCATCAATAGAAGGACTTAAACGAACTTCCTTAATGTTGATTACTTTTTGGTTTTTGCGCGCTTCTTTGTCTTTCTTCTGTTGTTCGAAACGGAACTTTCCGTAGTCCATGATTCGACATACAGGAGGTTTTGCAGTTGGCGCCACCATTACTAAGTCAAGGTTTGCACGTGCTGCGATTTCCAGCGCTTCCACCTTTGACTTGATTCCAAGCTGGTCTCCATTTTGACCGATTAGACGAACTTCACGGGCACGAATGCCATCGTTTACCATCATATCTTTGCTAATAATTAGCCACCTCCAAGGTTTTTTCCGAACACCGTTTGACGAACAATTACTCAGCAAACAAAAAAGTGTGGGTGCACATGACACCCACACTTTACGATTAAGTAAAAGATTGAAATCTTTCTCGTAAAACCTGTCAACTGCAATCATTTGCGTCAATCAGGTGAGAAGCGGGTGCTTCTTCTTGTTCTCAAACAAGTATTCAATTTGACCTTGTATAATATATCATTAATGATGATTGATTGTCAAGAATTCGTATCAAATGAAACAACGTTTTAAATGATATCAGATATATTTCAGTTATGCAATAGTTTTTTTACGGGTTCTTAAAAATTAGAAGTTCACACTAAATACCGCAGTTGATTTCCGCAATAGGCTGCGCTTTCCGCGGGGCGTTTGTGGAGCCTCCTCGGCTACGCCTGTGGGTCTCCACTAAACGCAACACCCGCCGGAGTCTTCGCCTATTGCTCCAATCAACTGCTGGAGAATCCTTGTAATAAAAATTATATTTCGTCTTACCTCTTAGCCTCTTTCACGATGGAATCCACAAATTTTTCCAAGGAGATTGTTTCGGATTTTTGTTCTCCGTATTTGCGGACATTTACGTCGCGTTCTTGGATTTCGTTGTCCCCGATTACGAGCATGTAAGGGATTTTTTGCATTTGTGCTTCACGGATTTTGTAGCCGATCTTTTCGTTTCTTTCATCCATCTCGACACGCAGGCCTTTGGATTTCAGAAGGTCCTGCACTTCTTTTGCATAGTCGAAGTGTGCGTCGGGAGATACAGGAATCACTTGAACTTGGACAGGTGCGAGCCAAGTTGGGAATGCGCCTTTGTACTCTTCGATCAAGAAGGCAACAAAGCGTTCCATTGTGGAAACAACCCCGCGGTGGATAACGACCGGACGGTGCTGTTTTCCGTCTTCCCCTACATAAGTCAGATCGAATTTCTCAGGCAATAGGAAGTCAAGCTGTACAGTGGAAAGTGTTTCCTCTTTTCCAAGGGCAGTGCGAACCTGTACGTCCAATTTAGGTCCGTAGAATGCCGCTTCGTCGATCGCTTCGAAGTAGTTCAATCCTAGATCGTCCATTGCTTCTTTCAGCATGCTTTGTGCTTTTTCCCACATTGCATCGTCATCAAAGTACTTCTCTTTATTTTCCGGATCACGGTAGGATAGACGGAATGAATAGTCATCCAGGCCGAAATCTTTGTATACTTCAAGAACCAGGTTCACTACACGCTTCAGCTCATCCTTGATCTGGTCAGGGCGAACGAAGATGTGCGCGTCATTCAGAGTCATCCCGCGTACACGCTGCAGTCCTGCCAACGCTCCGGACATTTCATAGCGGTGCATTGTTCCAAGTTCGGCAATGCGGACAGGAAGCTGGCGGTAGCTGTGAATGCTGTTTTTATATACCATCATATGGTGCGGGCAGTTCATTGGACGAAGCACCAGTTGCTCGTTATCCATTTCCATTGGAGGGAACATGCCGTCCTGATAGTGGTCCCAGTGACCGGAAGTTTTATAAAGGTCAACGCTTCCCATGATAGGAGTGTAGACGTGATCATAGCCAAGAGAAACTTCTTTGTCCACAATATAGCGCTCGATCACTCGGCGGATTGTAGCACCTTTTGGCAACCAAAGCGGTAACCCCTGCCCAACCTTTTGAGAGTTGAAAAACAGATCAAGCTCTTTTCCAATTTTACGGTGGTCACGCTCTTTTGCTTCTTCCAACAGGCGTAGATGCTCATCCAGTTCCGCTTTTTTGAAGAAAGCAGTTCCGTAAATACGCTGAAGCATCTTGTTTTTGCTGTCGCCTCTCCAATACGCCCCAGCAATGCTAAGGAGCTTGAACTCTTTGATTTTGCCAGTGGATGGTACGTGAATTCCGCGGCATAGGTCAAAGAATTCGCCTTGCTCATAGATGGAGATTATTTCTCCTTCCGGAAGTTCACGAATCAATTCAAGCTTCAGTTCGTCATTCATCTCTTCATAGCGACGCAGCGCTTCTTCCCTGCTGACTTCCACCCTTACAACATCCAGGTTTTCACTTACAATCTTCTTCATTTCCTTTTCTATTCTTTGCAAATCATCAGGAGTCAATGACTCTTCCATATCAATGTCATAATAGAATCCATTTTCGATTACTGGTCCAATCCCAAGCTTCACGTTGCCATATAGACGCTTGATCGCCTGTGCCATCAAGTGTGCAGTGCTGTGACGCATGATTCCAAGGGCTTCCTCAGTATCCTGGACAACAATGCTGATTTCTCCATCTGCTTCTATCGGGGAACGAAGGTCAATGAACTCTCCGTTAAGTTTACCTGCAATAGCTTTCTTTTTCAGACCCGGGCTAATGGATGCAGCGATATCTTCTGTTGTCGTGCCACGCTCAAACTCCTTTACCGCTCCGTCTGGAAATGTGATTTTCAATAATTCCGACATCCCTGTCACCTCTTCTTTAGATTTTTTAACGCTCCGTTAAAAACCGCAGTTGATTTCCGCAATAGGCTGCGCCTGTGGGGTCTCCACTAAACGCAACACCCGCTGGAGTCTTCGCCTATTGCTCCAATCATCTGCTAGATATACAAGATAACTCTAGTCTTTAACAGAGAATTTTGAATAAATAAAAAAACCCGTCCCCTATAAATAAGGGACGAGTTTAATATCCGTGTTTCCACCCAAGTTCCCATCTTTTTTAATCTTTAAAAAAAGACGGCTTCGTTTTCGATAACGGGGGATTTCCCCGTCAACAGCTACTGTGATGTTCGCTGCTGAAGTTTAGAGGTGGTAAATACTTTAACCGTAATAGGAAGCTTTCAGCCGGTGACTTCCCTCTCTTGAATTCGTGTTAATCGTACTCATGTCCTCATCATTACTTGTAGGCTATAAGGTTTAAAATTGATTATGTCTGTTATTATATTCTCCATATCAAGGAAAATCAAGTACACATCTTAATCAATTTTGCTTTTTTTTTGCCCAAAATAGTGATAAGGAAGAATTTCCGTTCTCTCCTCGAAAATATTGCGGATGGTTTCTACCAGCTGATGATCCGTATTGTCGGTATAAAGGAAGAGCTTTCTCGGTGCAATAGATACCAATGGGGCCAATACGACTGAATCGATGTAGTAGGAATAGTTGTTGAAATGCGTTCGGTTCATGTATTTTATCAGTTGATTCTTCGTAATATGATTCAAGCTTTCATCGTAGAAATCAAATTGGTATTGGTAGACAAGGTGGACCTCATTCAATTTGGAATCCGTGGCGTTCAACAGCTCCCGCAACTGATGGATGAAGGTCTGGTATTCCTGTTCCAGCTTGTATTCATCTATTGCCGCCTCCAGATAAATCTGCAAGGTATCATAGTACTCTTTTAGGCGGAAAGTCAAAAAAGAATCAAAAGAAAAGGAAACAGGTTCCAAAAAAAAGCCATGGATGATGGAATCTAGCTGCTTTTCTCTTTCCTCAATGGGAGGGAGATTGGGTATATCGCTTCTTTCCCCTTGAAGGATAGATTGCAAGATACATAGAATCTGTTCGTGCTCTTCTTCATCCTTGAAGTAAAATGTATTTTCCAAGGTAGATACAATATACGCTTTTTCCTTCACCTTTGTAATGAAGCTCTTTAATGCAGGTATGATTGCATGTTGGTAAAAAACAAGATCCTTTGACTCCACTACAATTTTTTCTTTATGTAAAGAAAGGATTGAATCACCTTCTGGATTAGTCTCAAGTATTCGTAAAAACACTGTTTTTGCATCCAATTCATCGCGAAAGGAAATCTCAAACAAGTTTGTCCCCCCTTTGGTACACCTGATTCTATGTATATGGGAGGACAAGGGAAAAAATGATAACAAAAATAAGGAACAAGAGGGGATTATTTTCTCAACAACCCTCCTCCTTATGGCAAAATGGGGAGACCTCTCTATACTATGGCAGCAAAGTCTCCCACCAGGACTTTCAGATGGTTGGGTAGAATCTTTATTTTGGATGGGGTGCTGAAATTGCATTCCCCGTCACAATCTATTTCCTGTTTAGGGGTTGTCTCAATTTTCAGCTCCCGTGCCTGGAAGTAAATCAGGTCTTCGTTCGCTTCTGCAGGAAATTGCTGCTGGATTTTGGATTGCATCCACGTCCATAAGTGGGTGAGGGAGGTTTGTTTGACTATCAGGACATCAAGCAACCCGTCCTGGACATGGCTTTCCGGAAAGAAGGACTGGAACCCCCCCACATAGGAGCCATTTCCGATCAGAAGCATCATCGCTTCTCCCTCGTAACTTGTCGTGTCACTCTTTATTTTCAGCTGAAATGGTTCACTATCGAGAACCGTTTGGCCGGCAGTGATATAATACGAAAGCTTTCCAAGTAGCTGTTTATTTTGGGTATCCATATTATCCGAAACCTTTGATATCAGGCCGATTCCCCAAAAGTTAAGAAAATATTGTTTTTCACATTTTCCTACATCGACGAGTTCCATTCTCTTTTCAACAATCTGTTCCGCAGCAAGGATCGGATCCTGGTTCATTCCGATTGTCCTGGAAAAATCATTGCAGGTGCCACCCGGTATAATGGCAAATGCAGGACGATCCTTCTGCTTGCAAATGGCGTTGATCAGCTCATAGATGGTTCCGTCCCCGCCTGCGCCAATGATAAGGTCGACCTTGCCTTCCAGGTCCGAAACTATCTTTGCTCCATCCCCAGCTTCCTTTGTTACACAAATCTCCACGTCATTAAAGCCTTTCTGCAGCGTTTCTTTAATCACATCAATTGACTTCGCGAGTTTTCGCTTCCCAGCGTTCGGGTTTAAAATAAGTGCCACTTTTTTCACAAATCGTACCTCCTTCCGACATGAAATTATCGTACATTTATTTTACCATACCCAATAATTGCATGAATAACGTGAGAAGGAGGACTCTTCCTAGAAAAAATACAGACAAAAAGCCGCGCAACACTCTGACAAACCGAGTGCACGCGGCTAGGTGGTTCTAGTTATCAAGCTTCAACTTCCTGTTTTTCAATTTTGCAAGGCGTTCTGCGAGCTTCTGTTTGTCCTGTTCTTGTACTTCCTGGAAGCTTTCAGCGTTCTCCTCTGCAGGGTCCGGCTCGCTTACAAAGCGGTTCCGGACCTGCTTCTCTTTCGAAGCGGGGGCAGATTTCTTCGTCGTTTTCGTATCGGCCCAGTTTTGATACTGGCGATGCTCCTCTTTTGCAAGCTCCATCGCAGCGCTCACTGTTTTGACCTGCTTGCGGGCCCAGTGGCTTGCTATTTTCTCTACATATTTGCGGTTCAGTTTCATGTCCGTTTTCAGTAGAACGTAGTACAGCAATACGTTTGTAACCCCAGGGGTGAGCTGTTGCTTGAACATGACGTCCTCGACAATGCGCAAATCCGATAAGGACGGCTCCGCTCCTCCTGAGAGGTCTGTGAGCATCGCTTTAGGCGATACATTTTCAAGTTGCTGTATCAGCTGCTCCTCCTTGGATGAAGGGTTTTTATCGGTAAACTGTTTAAGATTGGCCGGCTGGGTTTTCTCAACCAAAGAGGGAAGGGTATTGTGATACTCCAATTGGTACCAGTCACGTGCCGCTTTTCTTAATTTCTCCAGATTAATCATATCGTCTTCATCAATGACATTCATCATCAGATCCTTCATCGTTATCGGATCGATCTGATAGATAAAGGCGAGCTTCTGGATGGCTTGTTTCACTTTTGCTGTGATCGCTTTCTTTGGAATTACCACATCAGAAAGACCGGCATAAAACAACTCGAAATCAAATTCACTTTTTCCGACTTCCGGCTCCCGGCCAGCTTTACGTCCTATCCACTCTTTATCCTCTGATAGCTGCAGCTCTTCCATCGTTTCCTCATTTGCGGCATAGGCGATATTTTCTGCTTGGACAGATTGAAAGACGTCACTGAATTGACGGGTGATCTGGGTGTAATCCGCCTCCGGAATCGCCTCATCTGAAAAATACTTCTTTACGCTCAAGTATTTTGTCTTACCGAGTCGATTGTAGAGGTAGATGGTCAGCATAGGCTCGGAAAAGAAGGCATCAGGAGAAAGGGGAGGCTGAAGCTCATAGATGAACGTCCGTGAATGCTCGTCCTCCTTCACCCAGGTTTTCAAAAGCCCGATACCTTCCAGCTTGATCCGTTCCTGATGGATGTCCTTTAAATTGCATTGCATCGTTGTCATGATGCCGTGATGGGTCGTCACTTCCCCCCATAGCCGATCCTGGTCCAGCTCACTCCAAAGTGTCATGAACAGGCTGAAACCCCTATAGCCGAGAAGAGGCTGATAGAGCATGGTCAATATTTTCCGATCAAATGATTGAAGTACCCCGCTTGCACGGACCATATAGCGGTCAACAGGTACCAGTTCTTTCCAATGACGTTCAGACATAACACATTCAAACCTTTCTCTAGCTATAAGTGATCAATGATAAAACAGAGAGGCTGATATTTCTCCTCTCTGTTCTGCTGATTTTGCGATATTATTTCCGCTCTTTTTCTATTATCTCTTTTAATTCATCAAGGAAAACATTGATATCCTTAAATTGACGGTATACCGAGGCAAATCTCACATAGGCGACCTCGTCAATTTTGGAAAGTCGCTCCATCACCATCTCACCGACAATATCGCTCTTTACTTCGGATATGCCGATATTGCGAAGTTCCTTTTCCACTTCGATGACAATGTCTTCTAGCACTTTGAGCGCTACCGGTCTTTTTTCGCAAGCCTTTATCAGGCCACGCAGCACCTTTTCCCTACTGAATTCTTCCCTGATCCCTTCTTTTTTCACCACGATCAAAGGCATCTCTTCCACCTTTTCAAATGTGGTAAAGCGATAGGAGCAGGACTCACACTCTCTTCGTCTACGAATAGAGCGCCCTTCCTCCACTGGTCTGGAATCCAATACCTTGGTGCCATTATGTTGACAAGCTGGACATTTCATAAGGGTTTCAGCTCCATTTCCTTATCGTATTTTTATCTTTCCGAATTTAAACCCGAACCTGTATAGTTGAGAGATTTATTAAGTTCCTGGTACATATGCAGGACCAATTTGCGACTGAAGCCGAAATCTGTCGGCAGAATGGCAGAATCCGTTGTAACGGAAAAGTCGATTGCCGTTTCAAATGGCCTCACCGAAATCACCGTCACGACCATAAAGGCCTTTTTTCCTTTGTTCACCTGTACCGCTATTTCTCCATGTTCCTCTGAAACGGATTTGACTGTAAACCCGTCCATCTTTTGGAACATCTCCTGGATGGCTTTCATGGCATTTTTGTTGGATACCTTGTAATAATGGCTTCGCAATGCTGCATCGCTATGATTTTCCCTTGTCTCCGTATGAGTGGATAAAAAATTTTTTAATTTCTGCATAGCTCCCACGATAATTTGACAACCCCTTAGTTTTACTACGTTCTATATAAAAGAAATGATATGTAGGAAAAAAGATATAATAAAAAGAGGTGCATATTATACACCTCTTACCATTTTAATCGATTTAGATATAATTTTAAAGTGCTTTCGCTTTGTTTACTTGAACAGGACCCATTCCACGTGGAAGTTCGATAGTTTCACGAGTCTGTGCATTTAAAGCTTCAGCAATGTAATCTGCAGAAATGTTAGGATCCAACTCACCGCATGTATAAACGTCAATGCTTGCATATCCGTGTTCTGGGAAGCTGTGAATAGTTAAATGTGATTCAGAGATGATGACAACTCCGCTGACTCCTTGTGGTGCAAACTTATGGAATGCAACCTCACGAACCTCAGCTCCGGATTTCAACGCAGCATCAACAAAAGTTTTTTCAATGTAATCCATATCATTCAACTTATCAAAATCGCAACCCCATAATTCTGAAATAACGTGACGACCTACTGTTTCCATCTCACGTTCCCCCTTTAACATTTTTTAGAATACATGAATTCCTCAAAGGTGAAGATTGATTATTGTATTACTACCACGGGGGAAAGTTAGTCCAGAGAGGTCCTAACCCTTTAAGTAGCCACATAACCGTTTCAAGAAGTTCACGAAAAATAGTATACTGTTTTTATATTAGTTTTGCAACATGCATTTCATATTTTTTTGTTATCAGAAAAAGAAAGAATTCATCCTCCCTTTTCTTCCAACGCAAAAAAGCGGCTAACATGGTATGTTAACCGCTTTCACATTTTATCAGTACACACTACAGGAAATACTATCCAGCCATTACTTCTTTCGCTTCTACCATTTTCTCTGCTACATAATGAACCAGGTCCACTACTCGGCAAGAGTAGCCCCACTCGTTGTCATACCAAGCCAATACTTTCACCTTAGTTTCCCCCATCACCATGGTGGATAGGCCATCGATCACTGCCGAGTGTGGATTTGTGTTGAAATCGACTGACACAAGAGGCTCCATGGTTATACCCAAGATGCCGTCCATTGACCCGACTGCAGCTGTTTGGAATGCATTGTTTATATCATCCACCGTTACAGGCTGCTTTAGATCCACAACCAAGTCTACCAGCGAGACATTCGGTGTAGGTACTCGTAATGCCATACCATGCAGCTTGCCCTTCAAATGCGGCAATACAAGGGACAATGCTTTCGCTGCACCAGTCGATGTCGGGATGATGGACTGACCGCACGCTCTCGCACGTCTCAGGTCCTTATGCGGATTATCGATGTTTTTCTGATCATTCGTATATGCATGGACCGTCGTCATCAATCCATTTTCGATTCCGAACTGCTCATCTAGGACTTTCACAACCGGCGCCAAGCAGTTCGTTGTACAAGATGCATTCGAAATGACATAATGCTGATCCAAATTCAAGGCTTCTTCATTTACACCCATTACGATGGTTACATCCTCATCTTTACCAGGGGCAGTAAGAATCACTCGTTTGGCACCTGCATTCAGATGAAGCGCCGCTTTATCGCGTGCATTGAATTTTCCTGTCGCTTCAATTACGATATCAATATTCATTTCCTTCCAAGGCAATTCTTCCGGATTACGGTTATTGACCAATTGAATGCGCTTACCATTTACAATAAGAGCGTTGTCCTCTGCGTAGACATCAGCATCGAAACGCCCATGATTTGTGTCATACTTAATTAAATGAGCTAACGTTTCGGCTGGATAGCTCGCATTGATTGCAACAATATTCAAACCTTCCTCTTGGATGGCACGTCTAAATACCATTCTTCCAATACGTCCAAAACCATTAATTGCAACCCTTTCCTTCATGCAAATTCCCCATTTCTGTATATATGTTATACTTATGTTATGATTACCTGCAATTAGTATAACATATTTAATTTGAATATGTCATGAAAAAATAAAAAAAAGGGCATATCCCTATTTTTGGATAGCCCATTTCTTCAATATAGTATGTAGCTGTTCTTTTGTTTCTTCTATTGAACCGTTGTTTTGTATAACTTCATCTGCTAGATTCACTTTTTCCCGGAGCGGCATTTGTGAGGAGATTCTAGCCATGGCATCCTCTCTAGATAGGTTATTTCTTTTCATGAGCCTCTCGAGCTGCACTACTTCATCCACGTAGACAAGCAAGGTCTTTTCCACAAGATGAGTGAGCTTGCTTTCAAACAGCAGTGGAATATCCATGACAACCGTTTGATGCCCTTTATTTACATACTCCTTCGTCTCTTCCTTCATTCGGTTACGTATACTCGGATGCATGATGGAATTTAAGCGCTCTCTTTTTTCTTTATTTTCAAAAATGAGTTTCCCAAGCTTTACCCTGTCCAGAGATCTGTCCTCCTGTAAAATGCCTTCTCCAAACTCTGAAACCAACTTTTCATAGGTTTCCTCACCAACTTCCACCACTTCGCGGGCTACTACATCTGCATCAACAATCGGCAATCCATATTCCTTCAGCATTGCAGCTACCGTACTTTTGCCACTGGCTATTCCGCCGGTCAATCCAATAATCATGGGCCAGTCCAGCTCCTCTCTAATGGAAGAGGCTACTGTGGGAACAGATAGCCTCAAATCTTGATAATCCCGATAATAATAAGTAAAACACCTGGCAAAAAAGAAAATTTGTTCATCCAAGATACTCCGGAAAAGATTCTTCCAAGCTTTATGCCAGTGATAACAAATAGGGAACTCATCATCGCAACAGAAACAGCCATCATCCAAGGGGAATATCCCAATAACGCTGCGCCTATCCCGGCTCCGAATGCGTCAAGCGATAATGCAATCCCCAGAAAGAATGCCTCCAGTCCAGTGATGGACCCTGATTTGTCAAAATCTGCTTCTGTCGGCTTCCTTAAAATATTGATGACGACTCCCAAAGACTTGATTTCTAGATTGAATAAGATTTTCTCTCCAATCGGTGTTGGATCCTCAGATGTATTCGACTTGAAAAACTGATACAGCACCCAGACTCCAAGAAGAATGAGAATCGCTCCTCCTATACTCTCTGCATAGACAGGAGAAAGGAACGTTGTAAGTATCGTGCCAACAAACATCGCCAGCAAAAGTGAAACAGCAGAGCAGCATGCAATGATACTGATCGATTTGAGCGGCATATGCATTTTTCTAAGGCCATATGTCAAACCGACACTGAAACTGTCCAGACTGACAGCAAATGCTAAAAGAACAAGTGAGATGTATGGAATCATAAAGAGCTCCTCCCTAACTATCACTGAGATAGTATATGGCAGGAGCCCATTCGATGTGTTTTATCGAATGACCCTTTCATAAAGATTGTTGTTTTAAGCATGGGGCTCTCCTGAAAATAGAGTGTACACATTAAACCCCCTGTTGGTTTCCGTTCCAGGGGTTCGCTTATCCAGGGCGGCCACGGGAGCCTCCTCGGTTCTATTGCGCCTGCGGGGTCTCCCTTGACACGCTGCTCCCGCAGGACAAGGAAGGCTGCGGCAGCGATACATCGCACGAAGAAAATGCTTGCATTTTCAAGGAATCTCACCCCTTGCACTACAACAAACAGGGGAGACAGAAAAAATTCAAAATAGAATTATCTTCCTTTCGGCTGGCAGATGGGACACGTGTGGGTTCCTCTTCCTGCCACCACGGATTTCTCAATTTCCGTTCCACATTTTTTGCAAGGTTCCCCTTTTCTCCCGTATACAAACAGTTCTAGCTGAAACATGCCGATCTGACCTTGAGAATTGATGTAGGATCGGATCGTACTTCCGCCCTTATCCACCGCTTCCTGAAGCGTGAGGACAATTTCCTTCTGCAATGTCTCAAGTTCCTGATCGGAGAGGCTGTTGGCAAATCGCTCCGGATGTATCCCTGCACGAAAAAGCGCTTCATCCACATAGATATTGCCAAGCCCCACTACAACGGTCTGGTCAAGCAGGACGGCTTTGATGTTCCTCTTCTTCTTGTAGAGGGTTTCCTTGAAGCCTGCGAGGCTGAAGCCCTCGTCAAATGGTTCCGGTCCAAGGCTTGCAAGCGACTTCGCCTTCAGCTCCTCCCCTTTTCTATAAAGGTGGAGCGTTCCGAACTTCCTCACGTCCTGGTAGCGGAGCTCTGTTCCGTCCTCAAAATTGAAGAACACATGGGTATGCTTATTGAAAGGTTCGTCCTTTTGGTAAAGTCCGTATTTACCTTCCATACGAAGATGGGAAACCATGCAATAGTCATCCAGATAGAAAAGAAGAAATTTCCCTCTGCGCCCAATCGTCTGAATGGTCTGCCCCACAAGCATATGCTCAAACAGGGCGACATCATCCGGCTCCTTCACCATTTTTGGCCATAGAACCCTTACCGCTTCAATCTTCTTTCCTTGCACAAGCTGCAGAAGTGTTTTCCTGACGGTTTCAACCTCTGGAAGCTCTGGCATAATAAAAACCCCTCCCTTACATCATTTTGCATCGTACCAGGTGGAGCCGTAAGAGTAGTCGACCTTCAATGGCACGGTCAGCTCCAGTGCTTGCTCCATCACTTCCGGCACGATTTTCTTCAATTTTTCTATTTCCTCTTTCGGAGCTTCAAAGACAAGTTCATCATGCACCTGCAGCAGCACTTTTGCCTGCATGTTTTCTTTCTCCAATCTCATCGACATTTCAATCATCGCCTTCTTGATGATGTCAGCTGCACTGCCCTGGATTGGGGTGTTCATCGCCGTTCTCTCGGCAAAGCTTCTAAGATTGAAGTTGCTGCTTGTAATCTCCGGCAAATAGCGTCGACGGTGAAGCAGTGTCGTTACATAGCCCTTATCCTTCGCTTCGAGTACCACGTCATCCATATACTGCTTGACTCCCGGGAAGCTCTCCAGATAGCGGTCAATGAACAGCTTTGCTTCTTTCCGTGTGATATCCAGACTTTGCGATAAACCATAGTCGCTGATTCCATAGACAATACCGAAGTTGACCGCCTTCGCCTGACGTCTCATGTTGGAAGTGACCTTATCCTCTGTAACATGAAACACATCCATGGCGGTTTTCGTATGAATATCTGCATCCTCCCTGAATGCTTCAATCAGCTTTTCATCATTGGCAATATGGGCAAGGACCCTTAACTCGATCTGGGAATAGTCCGCTGCAAAAATGACCCAATCCTTATGGGATGGAATGAATGCCTCCCTGATTCTTCTACCTTCCTCCAGTCGGACCGGAATGTTTTGAAGGTTTGGATCAATGGAGCTTAATCTGCCAGTTTGGGTTAGCGCCTGGTTGAAGCGTGTATGGATTTTATTGGTGTCTTCATGCACAACCTTCAACAAGCCTTCAATATAGGTTGATTTCAATTTCCCCAGTTGACGATAGAGAAGGATCTGGCGAATGACCTCATGCTTGTCAGCGAGCTTTTCTAGTACATCGGCTGAAGTGGAGTATCCTGTTTTCGTTTTCTTCACCGGCGGTAGTCCGAGCTTTTCAAAAAGAATGACACCAAGCTGCTTTGGCGAGTTGATGTTGAACTTTTCACCGGCAAGCTCAAAGATGTCCTCTTCAATCTTCTCTAGCTTTTCGGATAAATCTTGTCCCATATCCTCCAGACGGGTTTTATCAACCTTAATTCCGAGCGCTTCCATTTCAGCAAGTACAAGTGTCAATGGCATTTCGAGTTCCTCAAACAGCTCAAGTTGTTCGTTATCCTTCAATTCATGGATAAAAGACTCCTTCATCTCCTGCATCGCAAAGGTTTTGCGAACAAGATGCTGCGATACCGTCTCTTGATCCGGCACTGCCCGTTTGGCGCCCTTGCCATAGACCGCTTCATCCGTTTCAATCTGATGATACCCTTTCTTCCGTGCAATCTCCGCAAGATCCGTTGACGTATCGGACGGGTTAACGATGTAGGAAGCGATAATAAAATCAAAGTCTATCCCATTCAGCTCGATTCCCTGCCATTTTAGTGCCACGATTGCCCGTTTGGCGTCAAAGACGGTCTTCTTTTTTGTGGAATCTGCTGCGAAGTCTTTAAACTCATCTGACTTCAGTGCCACTTCAGTAGGAATGAAGAAGTTGCCCTTTTCATTCACAAGCGCAAATCCTTGAATGTCTGCCCGGTGATAGTTTTCTTCCAGGACCTCTACCATGAAAAAGTTTTCTTTTGCAAAATGATCGGCAGTCAGCTCATCCACTACATCAAACGTAATGTCAGTTAAGTCCTCGGTAACTGTTTCCCCTTCGTCCCCCATCTTTTCCAATAAGGAGTTGAAGCTCAGTTCTTTGAATATCGAGATGACTTTCTTCTTATCAAAACCTTCATAGATAAGTTCATCTACCTGCATTTCAACAGGCGCTTCCGTCATGATGGTCGCAAGCTCCTTGCTCATGATTGCCTGTTCCTTGTTCTCCTCGAGTTTTTCCTTCAGCTTTTTACCGCTGACCTGATCGATGGATTCCAGGAGCGTTTCAATGGTGCCAAATTCCTTCAACAGTTTGATTGCCGTCTTTTCCCCGACTCCCGGAACCCCAGGGATGTTATCGGAGGAATCACCCATCAAGCCCTTCATATCAATAATTTGATCCACATTCAAGCCATACTTCTCTTCAATGAAGGCAGGTGTATAGGAGTCAACATCCGTGATCCCCTTTTTCGTGATATCCACCGTTATCTTATCGGTTGCTAACTGAGTCAAATCTTTGTCACCAGAAATGATCTTCACGGTAAAATCATCGTTGGCTGCCTGGCGGGCAAGGGTCCCGATAATATCATCCGCCTCGTATTCCGGCAGTTCATAGCGTTTAATATTATAGGCATCCAATAATTCTCTTAAAAAGGAGAACTGTTCGGAAAGCTCAGGTGGGGTCTTTTGTCTCCCCCCTTTATATTCTCCGAACGTTTTATGACGGAAGGTTGTTTTTCCTGCATCAAAAGCCACAAGCATATGTGTCGGTTTTTCTTCCTCCAAGATCCTCATCAGCATCATTGTGAATCCGTAAATCGCATTTGTATGTATACCCTTTTCATTACTTAAGAGGGGCAGCGCGAAAAAGGCGCGATATGCAATGCTGTTCCCATCAATCAGGACTAATTTGTTTGCCATGTGAATTCCTCCTTCTTCCTTTTATGGTCTATGTAAATACTTCTTTCAAACATATAAATAGCCACAATCTCCCTCTCTATTTTATCATGGATAAGAACAGAAAGAAAAATTGCGGCATTATTGATTTTATCTTACTCCATATAGCCCATTAAGAGTCGTGCATATGGGGAACTGGACGGCAGCACGATTACCGTTTCACCGTTGATGGTTTTCTTATAGGACTCGAGTGTACGGTATAACTCGTAGAACTCGGGATCCTTCGAGAAGGTGTCATTGTATATTTTCGCGGCTTCCCCTTCTCCTGTTCCACGGATGACATCTGCGTCCGCTTCGGCTTTTGCAAGAATTTCACGAACCTCTCTATCTGTGTTGGCGATAATGATGTTCTTATCAGCATCCCCTTTGGAGAGGTAGTCCTGTGCAGTGGACTCACGCTCGGAAATCATGCGGGTAAAGACGGATTGTTCATTTTCCGGAGGCAGATCCGTTTGTCTCATTCTTACATCTGTTACAACAATCCCGTATCCGTCCTTTGCAAGAAGCTCATTGACTCTTTCCGTTACACGGTCATTCAGGCTCCCCCTTGAGGACTTCTCATCATTGACGATCTCATCATAGTTTAATTGACCAAGCTCCGTCCGGACGACGGAAAATACAAACTCGGACATTTTAGTCTCTGCATTAATAATATTGGCAAGGCTGTCAATCATCATTCTGGGATCTTCCACACGCCAAACCACATAGTTATCAATCAACATCCGCTTCTTATCTTTTGTATTGATTTCCGCTCCAGCTTCATCATAGAGCATCTGGTATTTTGGAACGGTCGTTATTGTCTGGACGAATGGCACTTTGAAGTTAAGACCTGGTTCATCCACAATATTAACTACTTCCCCAAACTGCCTGACTACCTTGTACTCCCCTTCCTTTACCACAAACACATTAGCAAGACCTACACCCAGCAGGACGATAAGAAGAACGGCTATTATCCCGCCTCTGACCATCTTCCTCCACTCATAGGTAGGTTTACGACCCTCTAAATCTATGATGTTCTGATCACTCATTTGTCCCACTTCCTTCCTGCGTTGTTGGAGGCTTAGGAGTTGTGCCCGTCGTTTCCGTTCTCTCCATTGGACGTATCGGGAAGTACTTCATCGTATTGCCATCATCATTCATGATATAGATTTCTGCGTACGGAAGGACTTCTTCCATTGTCTCAAGAATCAATCGTTTTCTAGTCAGTTCAGGTGCATTCACATATTCTGCGTACAAGGAATTGAACCTGGCAACATCCCCACGTGCCTGCTCGACTCGGGCTGCCTTTTCCCCTTCTGCCCTGGAGATGATTGCCTTCATTTCTCCTTCCGCTTCATTCATTTTCTGATTGCGGTAGCGGTTTGCTTCATTGATTTTGGTATTCATTGTTTCCCTGGCATCTGTAACATTGGTAAATGCTTTACGAACCTCCGCATTCGGAAGCTCCACATCCTGCAGCTTAACCGCAGTTACCGATATACCAACGTCATACTTTTCCATAAGTGAGGTTAATAGATCAAATACCTCCACTTCGATCTGGCCTTTTCCAGATGTTAATGCTTCATCGATTTGCGAGCTTCCGATGATACTTCTTAAAGAAGCGGATGTTGCATTGTAAAGGACCGCTTGCGGATCGTCCGAATTATATAGATATTTACCCGGATTGGTTATCTTCCACATCACGACCATGTCGGCCAGGACGATATTTTCATCTCCGGTTATCATTTTTGTATCACTGGTGAATTCTACAACTTCCCCATCCTTTTCCTCATAGCCGAACTGTAAGCTGAATGTCTCTTTTGACAGCTTTTCCACAGTCTGGATCGGCCAAGGCATCTTGAAGTGCAGACCCGGTTCACTTATTCCCTCTTCCACTTTTCCGAAGGTTTGGATGACAGCCTGTTCGGATTGGTCCACTGTGTACCAGGAACTGAAGGCCACTATTCCAAGCATGACAGCCAGCACCACAAGAAAAACAGTTGTATATATGCGCTTTAAACTCATCACTGTTGTCTTCTCCCCTTTTTTTGTTCTCAGTGATTAATACGTTCAAGTAACAGGAAAGTTTCTTTTTTTACAGAGGTTTTTCATTTTCATAGGCTCTTTTTGTAAAGATTATTGTTTTAAGCATAAGTAGCTGGACTAAAGATGAAATGTGGACAATAAACACCCTGTTGGTCTCCGTTCCAGACGTTCGCTTTCCGCTGGGCGATGCATGGGCCTCCTCGGCATAGCCTGTGGGGTCTCAAGTCAACCGCTATCTCCCGCAGGAGTCTCACGCCTTGCACTCCAACCAACAGGGGTGACTCTTAGTATAATACTTGCCTTTTAAAGCTTGGAAAATTGGGCATTGTCTCATCTTTTCATTTCAGCGTAGCAAATAATATCAAAAAAACTGAGTTGATTGTAGCGGAGGACACTTGACTCCTGCGGGAGAGTAGAGGGCATGGGAGACCCCACAGGCGAAGCCCAGGAGGCTCCCATCCGTCCCCGGGGAATCTTGTGTCTCTCGCTGCAATCAACGGCTTCATTTAAAGATTGCACCTTTTCTAAATAGCAATAATGATTGCGAAAAAATCCTATAAATAAAAAAAGAAGGCGAGAACTGAAGAGTTCTCGCCTGCCAAAATTGGCTCCTTGGATGAAGGGGTTTTCAATAGTTATAGTAACAGAGCTTTGTTAAGCAGCAATGGAAAAAATGTAAAGCTATTGTAAATCTTTGTTTTCTTTGGACAATTTCACCTTAAATGCTGTCCCGCTGTTCACTTTACTCGCAACTGTAATACTGCCGTGGTGCGCTTCCACCAGGTGTTTGACGATTGCCAACCCTAACCCTGTACCACCGGAATTTCTGCTCCTCGCTTTATCCACACGATAGAAGCGCTCGAAAATTCGGGGTATCTCCTCTTCATCCATTCCAATTCCTGTATCTGAAACGGTTATTTCTACCTTGTCACCTGCATCCTGGACTGTTACACTCACTTTGCCGCCGGACGGGGTGTAGGCTAATGCATTATTGATAAGGTTAATGAAAATCTGTTTAACCCGAGGGTTATCCCCATAGATAAACAAGTCCCTTTTCGCTTTCGACAGCTCCAGATCAATTTCCTTCTCCTTGGCTTTTGCTCCAAGAATGATAAGGATATCTTCCAATAATTCATGGATATCCACATAATCCATATTGAGTTTGAAGCCTTGTCTTTCTATTTTGGAAAGATCTAACAAGTCTTCTATCAACGACTGAAGTCTCTCACTCTCCTTTAAAATGATGGAAAGGAAGTACTCCAGTGTCTCTTTGTCGTTCATGGCTCCATCCAGAAGCGTCTCCGAAAACCCCTTGATGGAAGTGATCGGTGTCTTCAATTCATGAGATACGTTAGCTACGAAGTCCTTTCTCATCTGCTCCAGCTTTTTAAGCTCTGTGATATCATGGAAAACAAGTACAATTCCCTTCCATTCATCATTAGTGCCGATGATTGGTGCCCCGTAAACTTCAAAATGCCTTCGTTCAATTTTAAGAGGAAGCACAAGCTGCTTTCTTACACGGACTTCCGTCATGAAAATTTCTTCCACCAGCTCTACTACTTCTTTATGCTCCAATGCTTCATAGTATAAGCGGTATAAATAGTCGGATTGCTCTACATGAAAGGTTTCCTTATAAGCACGATTGATCAGATTCACATAGCCTCTTCCATCTATCAAAATCAAGCCGCTTCCCATATTTTCGATTAATGTGCTAAGTCTATCCTGTTGCATTTCCTGCGCTTTTGTCATATCCTGCAGGTTTCTCGCAAGCACATTGATTGATTGACTCAGCATCCCTGTCTCGTCCACGTGTTCCTCGTAAGTTCTCGCTTTATAATTACCTTTAGCAAGCTCCATTGCCACTTTTGTCGCCGATTCAATCGGTCTCGTATACTGGGCTGTAATTCTGACCCCCAGTAAAAGAATGACAACAAGTGCAGCACCGAGACTTGCAATCAATAACCCCCAGATTTGTTGATTGACCCTGTGGAGGGATTCTACAGGCGTGCTTAAAACCACAAAACCAGCGCGTTCACCATCTCTCTTCAAGGAGGCACCATAATAGTACATTTCATCATTTCGTTCATAATAGACGCGCTGCTTATCTTTGTTTTTTTCTATGATCTGCTGTAGCACATCCTGATGGGAATCCTCTTCAGGTTGCACACTGCCATCCGTATCATACTGAAGGGTACCATCCAGATCTGTAATACTAATTCTCGCAGCTAACGTCTTTCCGATATCCTCGAGGTGTTTTTGAAGCGAAGGCGTGATGGTTTCTTCCTCTTCCACTAATAGCGTGACAAGGTTGGTTTCTTTCTCGAGACGCTGATTGAATGTATTAAGATAAAAGCTTTTAAAAAGCTGTCCCAATAAAAGCCCCAACCCAACAAGAACGACAATAATGAGCGTAATTAAAGCAAAAAGCAGACGGGAACGAAACCTACTCATCTAATTTCGGTTCCTCAAGCTTGTAACCTAACCCTCTTATTGTCTTTATATATGTAGGTTTTTTTGTATCTTTTTCGATTTTCTCCCGCAAGTGGCTGATATGCACATCCACAATCCTGGTGTCACCGGCAAAATCGTAGTTCCAAACTGCACTTAACAGTTGATCACGGGTCAATACCCTGCCTTTATTTTTTGCTAAATAGACAAGAAGCTCAAATTCCTTTGGAGTCAATTCAATACGTTCATTTTGGAAGTACGCTTCATAATGCTCCGGCAATATCTTTATATCCCCAATGATGATCTTTTCGGAAGGATCCTCACCTTTTACATTTTCCTCATGACCTGACAAGAGTTGTGTCCTTCTCAGGATAGCCTTTATACGCGCGACCACTTCTCTTGGGCTGAAAGGTTTTGTCATATAATCATCAGCACCTAGTTCGAGTCCCAACACTTTATCAAATTCATCATCTTTTGCGGTAAGCATCAAAATGGGAGTGTTTATTTTTCGTTGCCTAAGTTCCTTGCACACCTCGATACCATCCATTTTGGGAAGCATCAAGTCCAGAACAATCATATCAAATTGCTCATCTGCTGCTTTATTAAGACCTTTCTCCCCATCCATGGCAACTGACACATCAAATCCTGCCTGCTGTAAATTATATTGCAATAAAGTTACAATGGACTGTTCATCGTCAACGACCAATATCTTTTTACTCATCTTTTTCCTCCACCAATTGTTTTGGAAAGCCCCTATTCATCCATGAATATCTATCTATGTATTTACAATACCATCATACACCTTAAATTATTTCTTCACAATAAATAGAAAAAAGAGCCCAATATGAGCTCTTTTTTGGCACTGTTATACACCGCTGTTGATTTCCGCACTAGGCTGCGCTTTCCGCGGAGCGTTTGTGGAGCCTCCTCGGCTGCGCCTGTGGGGTCTCCACTAAACGCTTCCTCCCGCATGAGTCTTCGCCTATTGCTCCAATCAACAGCTAGTATTGGTTGAGAACAATTTTTCTAAAAGTTCTCCATCGCGCTGCTTTCCATAGGTTCCAATCGATGGGGAGGACAGACGGTTATTGTTCCCTTTGCTACCGTTTCTTCCTTTTCGTTTGTTCCATGGACCGTCATTTCAATGGTGTGCTTATCGTAATTCACGTCAACAATCTCAAATAGAAATTGAATCGTTGCATAATGGTAAACAGGCTTTGGAAAGGATAGCTGTTGTTCTACAACATGGCTTCCCGGCCCTGGCAAATACTTTGAAACTGCAGAAGTAATAATTCCAGTTAACATGATACTAGGAACAATCGGCTTCTTAAATGGTGTCTGAGACGCATAGTCATGCTGAATGTACAATGGATTGGCATCATTGGTCAGTCCCAGATACAGAAGCAGATCTTTGTCTTCAATCTTTTCGGTTAGAGCGAGCTTTTCACCCACTTGAATTTCTTCCAGTCTTCTTCCAAGTTTTCTCTTTTTACCAAGTAACATTGTGACACCTCCAGTTGTGAAAGCGATTACATTATCTTTTGAAAAATTCGGGGATATTCTCCCCGAATCCACTCACTATTATGATAATACGTTCATTACGCTTTTTACAGATTCTACTGATTTTGCAAGTGCAGAGCTTTCTTCGTCAGTCAGCTCAAGTTCGATGATCTTCTCGATTCCACCGGCACCAAGGATGGTAGGAACTCCAAGGTAGATACCTTCATGTCCATATTCTCCTTCAAGGTATGCGATAGAAGGAAGTACACGTCGCTGGTCTTTAAGGATGGCTTCCACCATTTCCACCATGGATGCAGCTGGGGCGTAGTATGCACTACCGTTACCTAAAAGGTTAACAATCTCTCCGCCGCCTTTTCTTGTTCTTTCCACGATAGCATCCAGACGATCTTGCGGAAGCAGTGTTTGAAGCGGGATGCCTCCAGCATAGGAATAGCGAACCAATGGCACCATGTCATCCCCATGTCCGCCTAAAACAAATCCTGTAATGTCTTTTACAGACAAGTTAAGCTCTTGGGAAACGAATGTACGGAAACGGGCTGTATCAAGCACACCCGATTGACCGATTACACGGTTTTTCGGGAAGCCAGACTCTTGGAATACTGTGTAAGTCATTGCATCAACAGGATTTGTCAACACGATGATAAAGCATTCTGGTGAATACTTCACGATTTCTCTCGTTACACTTTTCATGATGTTTTGGTTTGTTGTAACTAGGTCATCACGGCTCATTCCAGGCTTACGCGCAATACCTGCAGTAATGACAACGATATCGGAGTCTGCAGTGTCTGCGTAGTTGGATGTACCTGTGATATTTGCATCAAATCCTTGTACCGGACCAGCTTCCAGCATATCCAAAGCTTTACCTTTAGTAGGGTTCTCCATTTGTGGAATATCTACCAATACCACATCTGCAAGCTCTTTTTGTGCTAGTAAAAACGCTGTAGTGGCACCTGTGAAACCTCCACCGATTACGGAAACCTTTTTACGCCTCATTGTCATGAACTATTCCTCCCAGCCCAAAGTATTTAAGCTAAAGCTGGCACGAAGCCAGCTTCAATATTACATATTTTTAATTAGTTCTTCTCCGAATTCAGAGCATTTAACTTCTGTTGCGCCATCCATCAGACGTGCAAAGTCATATGTTACCACTTTGGAAGAAATGGATTTTTCCATTGCATCCATTACCAATTTCGCAGCTTCTGTCCAGCCAAGGTGCTCAAGCATCAATACACCTGAAAGGATAACAGAAGATGGGTTCACTTTGTCCAGTCCAGCATATTTAGGAGCCGTTCCATGAGTGGCTTCGAAAATCGCATGACCTGTTTCATAGTTGATGTTTGCACCTGGAGCAATACCGATTCCACCAACCTGTGCAGCCAACGCATCAGAGATATAGTCTCCGTTCAGGTTCATGGTAGCAACTACATCAAATTCTTTTGGACGAGTAAGGATTTGTTGCAAGAAGATATCTGCAATGGAATCCTTCACAAGAATCTTGCCTTCTGCTTCTGCAGCTTCCTGTGCTTTATTTGCAGCGTCTTTTCCTTCCGCTTCAGCAATACGGTCGTATTGAGCCCAAGTGAATACTTTATCGCCGAATTCTTTTTCAGCCAGTTCATAACCCCAGTTCTTGAAAGCACCCTCTGTATACTTCATGATGTTTCCTTTGTGTACCAAAGTTAAAGATTTACGGCCATGCTCAATTGCATAGTTGATTGCAGCACGAACCAGACGGGATGTACCTTCTTGGGAAACAGGCTTGATTCCGATACCGGAAGTTTCAGGGAAGCGGATTTTGTTTACTCCCATTTCATTTTGAAGGAAGTTGATAAGCTTTTCCACTTCTGCAGATCCTTTTGCATATTCGATGCCAGCGTAGATGTCTTCTGTATTTTCACGGAAGATAACCATATCCGTATCTTCAGGGCGTTTTACAGGGGAAGGCACCCCTTGGAAATAGCGAACTGGGCGAAGGCATGTGAAAAGATCCAATTCTTGACGCAATGCTACGTTTAGAGAACGGATTCCTCCACCAACAGGAGTTGTTAAAGGACCCTTGATCGCAATTATGTATTCACGGATTACATCCAAAGTTTCTGCAGGTAACCACTCACCAGTTTGGTTGAATGCTTTTTCTCCTGCCAACACTTCTTTCCATACGATTTCTTTTTCACCATTGTATGCTTTTTGCACAGCCGCTTCTAAAACCTTGGATGCCGCCGACCAGATATCAGGACCGATTCCGTCACCTTCGATAAATGGGATAACCGGATTGTTTGGTACATTAAGTACACCATTTGTTACTGTAATTTTAGTTCCTTGAGTCACGGTAAAATACCTCCTATGATAGTTGAAATTTAGGGAGGAAGTTATGAGGCCCCCCCCTTACCTTGATAGTAATAAATTATCTTTGCTCTAATGGTACATAATCTTGCTTTCCAGGTCCAGTATAATCCGCACGAGGACGAATTAGCCGGTTGTTGGAGTACTGCTCCAAGATATGAGCCAACCAGCCGGATACTCGGCTAACTGCAAAAATTGGTGTGAAAAGATCATGATCAATTCCTAAAGAGTGGTACATGGATGCAGAATAGAAGTCCACGTTTGGCGGAAGCGGTTTTTCGGAAGTTACCACTTCTTCCACTTTTACAGACATTTCATACCATTTCGGCTCCCCGGTCAATCCAGCAAGCTTTTCGGACATGGCACGAAGATGCTTGGCACGAGGATCGCCTTGACGATATACTCTGTGACCGAAGCCCATGATTTTTTCTTTGTTTGCCAATTTTTCACGAATATAGCTCTCTGCATTTTTCACTTCCCCGATTTCGGAAAGCATTTTCATAACTGCTTCGTTGGCTCCACCGTGAAGTGGTCCTTTTAAAGCACCGATTGCTGCAGTGACTCCTGAGTACACATCAGATAGAGTGGCTACACAAACACGCGCTGTAAAAGTGGAAGCATTCAACTCATGATCCGCATGAAGTACAAGCGCTTTATTGAATGCTTCTACCGCTATCTCGGATGGCTCTTCGCCAGTTAGCATGTATAGGAAGTTTGCCGCAAAACCTAAATCGGTTCTTGGAGCAATAGGATCCAATCCTTTACGAATTCTTGAGAACGCTGTCACAATTGTCGGCATTTTAGCTTGTAGGCGTACCGCTTTGTGATAGTTGGCGTCCTGATCCATATTGTCAGCTTCTTCGTCATATAAACCTAATAGTGAAACGGCTGTGCGTAATGCCGCCATTGGATGTACTTTCTCGATCGGGTATGTTTTGAAGTGGTTGATAACCTCTTGTGGAAGGGCAGCTTCTTCCGCCAGTTCCTTTTTAAGAGCGTCCAACTCCTCTTTTTTCGGCAATTTCTGGTGCCATAAAAGGTAGATTACCTCTTCAAAGCTGGCGTGGTCTGCTAAATCATCAATATTGTATCCAACATACGTCAGCGTATCATCAATGATAGAACTGATTGCTGATGTTGTTGCTACAACTCCCTCTAGACCTTTTGTGGTTGTCATTTAAAACCTCTCCTTTACGTATAGTTTCCCCATATCCTTATCTACTTCCGCCTATTGAACGCTTGCTCACCATAATGATTGTAGACATCCTTGTTAATAAATACACATTATTGGTGCATAGATTAACAAGCCTATATAATTCTATCAAAATAAGAAAATGCTTACATTTCCATTCATAAAAATAAGCGCATAACCATTTCAATCATGGGATGTGCGCGCACTTCCAGGCGAACAAAATAAGAGTAACCCATAGGAAGGATGTGTCCTTGTCCCTATTATAAACAATTATCTGAACTTTGTGAATGAAAAGAACAAAACTACTCGAAAAAATATTATTACGAAAAAACAATTTGTGAAAATTATCCTTATGTAAAGTACTCTACCACCTTCATGGCCAAATAGGCAATTCCTGCACCTATCAATGGTCCTACTGCAACCCCCTGGAATAGTGCCACTGCGAGAATGGTCCCAAAAACAAGAGCAGTTGTAATGTGGGGATCATTTGCAAGCAGCGTCAATCCACTTTTTGCAATCAATGCCACTGCTATCCCAGCTCCAAGGGCAATCCATGCATAGGAGGATTTAACGGCCTCCTGCAGCTGTTTGAATCCTATATCACCAGTAGCAATCGGTACAAGTACAGCTATCGTAATGATCGTTACTCCCCAATTGATGCCTTTTGATTGAAGATAGGGGAATATTTTATTATCCAAGCCAATAGCTTTAATAACCAGCAGTACACCGACTGCAAACATAAGCGAGGGATTTTTCGCAATAAATCCAATTACAAGTAGAATGACCAAAAACAATGTAGCTTGACTTAACATTCTATTCCATCCTTCCAAAAGGCCAGAGCCTATTTCCATCCTAACATAAAAAAAATCCAATGAAAAAGATTTGAAACCAGTCAATGTCTAATATTAGAAAACATTTATCTTTCCAAAGAAATTCAAAGGCTGTAAAATATGGATTAAGAGAGTGTTGGTAAATAAAGGAGTGTTGCGGTTGAATTGGAATTACGTTCATATTGTATTCAGAAGCTTGCTTGTTATCCTGATTGCCATTTTAGGATTGCTTTCCTTTTATTATCTTTTTTCCATTGCCTATCCATTCATCATCGCTTTAACTTTAGCTTTCCTTATTAACCCCCTTGTGAACATCATCGAAAAAAGAGGAAAGATCCCAAGAAGCTTCGCCGTATTCATTTCGTTGATGGCCGTCTTTGCCAGCGTCGCCGGTATTGTCACACTGTTGATTGTGGAGATTGTTTCCGGAACTGAATACTTGGCAAAGGTCGTACCTGGCCATTTTGAAACGTTGGTCGTATTTGTCGAGCAATTCATCGTAACCAAGGTTCTTCCTTTTTTCAATGAAATAACTACGATGTTTCACAGTCTCGAAGAAGGGCAGCAACAGTCCGTTCTTACAAACATAGAAAATATGGGTGCAAGCATTGCTACTAATGTCGGGGAATTCATCCAGTCATTCCTGCAAAACCTCCCTAAATTGATTACATGGATTCCAAGCTTTGCTACAGTGCTTATCTTTTCCCTCCTCGCCACATTTTTTATCAGCAAGGACTGGTACCGTCATCAACAACGATTAAAAAGAATCATTCCTGCTAAAGGACAAGAAAGCCTTACAAAGGTTTTTCTGAGCCTGCAAAAAGCATTCATTGGATTTCTCCGTGCTCAAGCGACACTAATTTCCATCACTACAGTCATTGTGCTGATAGGATTATTGATTCTGCGGGTTGAATACGCCATTACAGTAGCATTGATAATAGGATTGGTGGATCTTATTCCATACCTTGGAACCGGATTGATCTTTGTACCTTGGATTATTTTCCTGGCCATAAGCGGCAATCTTCCGCTTGCCATTGGACTTGGCGTTCTGTACCTTATTGTAATTGTGCAGCGACAACTGATGGAGCCGAAAATCCTTTCATCGAGTATTGGATTGGATCCTTTGGCTACTTTGGTATCTTTATTTATCGGATTTCAGCTTTTCGGGTTCCTGGGACTTCTTGTAGGTCCTGTCACAGTTGTGATTTTCAATACCTTGTACAAAGCGGGAGTATTCCATGAGATCTTTACTTTTATCATTGGCAGAAATCGAACCATATGAAAAAGAAAAAAGAGGCTGTCCCCAAAAAAATTCGGGGCAGTCTCTTTTCCATTATTTGAATAAATTAGCGATGGATTGAAAAAGCTCTCTGAAGAAATCTGCAACTCCCTGCCAGAATCCCGGATCACCTATTACATTTTCCACTCGATCTTTGATTTCCTTAGAAATATCCTCAAGCTGCTGCTTGACACCGTCAAAGTTGATGTCAAGCTCCCGCATTTTATCAAACAAGTCGATAAGCAGCTGTCGATCTTCCTCACTCAACTGAATTTCAAGCTTTTTTAATTGCTCTTCGACAATCTGTTCAATATCTTCTCTTGTAGCTGGATTTTGTTCTGCAATCTGCTTTTTAATTTCTGTCAGCAGTTCACTTACTTTTTCCTGATCCATACCTTCTTTTTCCGCAAGGTTGGTAGCAAGGCTAAGCTCCTCATTGGCCACTTCCATGCGATCCTTGTCCAGAACCTCGCCGCTTACTTCATATGCTTTATAGATACCAACAAGGGCGGAATGGCCGCTCACCTTTACAGGAGAGACCACGATAACCTCTGCGTCCTCGATTCCCGCCGTCAATAGTGCATTGGCGTACATATCATTTGTTACTTCTGTAATATTTTTTGGAGTTTCCCTTTTGATTGCAAGGCCTTCTCCTTTTTCTTTTCTCGTAATTTTAGCAGAAGAGAACATTCTTGCATTTTGATCTTCCCCATCGATATACTTTACAAGGTCCTCACCTGTTACTGTGATTTCCTCCACCATTTCCGGATCCTTCACATTTAAAAGCTCACGGACCTCCTGCTTCTGTTCCTCAGAAAGAGACCCGCCGTATACAACAATCGGCAAGCCGAACTTTTCATTGATGCTATCTTCCTCTTTGTCGCCATTAGCGGCTAGGGCTGTCCCTGTAAAGCTCAAACCTGTTAGTATTAATGTAAAAACTAGCAAGACTTTCAATAGGTGCTTCATCGTTTATCCCCCGTATTTTTTACATATTTTACAATTCTATCTGTCTCATATATTAGCATGAATTTACAGAAAGGCAATGGTTTCCCAATGCCTTTCATTCTTTTATCTTCTGTTGATGATGGTAAATTGCCCCTTGTCCATTCTATTCCGGATTCCCCGGATGATGAATGGCTTCACGATATTTCTGGTAGCAGGAATCAGCAGAAAGAATCCAATGGAATCCGAGATGAATCCCGGAGTGAGCAGCAGGACACCACCAACCAATATGCATAATCCATCAATGATCACATCTCCAGGCATCTGCCCATAACTCATTTTTTGCTGGGCATTCCTCAATGCTTCCAGTCCTTGATATTTTGCCAGCCATGCGCCAAGAACACCTGTCAGGATAATCAGGATAATGGTTAGCCACGGTCCGATAAATTGACCAATTGAAATCAGCAACCAGATTTCGAGTGCAGGCACAACTATTATTAAAGCCAAAAGTATTCTGAACACAGAGGTCATCCCCAATCGTAAAAAAGCTCGTTATTTCTATAGAAACCTCAAGCTCCTATTTTATAATTATATCAAATGGAGCGGGATAACTCTAATTTTAGAAGAATGGTCCACAATTGTGCAGGTTTTATCCAAGTTATCAATTGTGTATACTTCATTGATTATCTATAAATAAAAAACCACAAAAACGCCCTTTCCCGTCAGGCGACTTCTGTGGTTCAATCATTACATTTTTCATTTTCATAATAACAGGTGGAATAAAAATGAATTTGAAAATTAAATGTTTATGTATGCTTGAAGGTTAAAATCCAGCGCTCTTTTCTATAGCACTTTCCCAATTTGGAAAATAATACAATGCATTTTTCATTAGCTCTGGATTTGACTTCTTAACTTGCTTCTTACGAAGTGGCTGTCCTTCTTTTTGCGAAAGTTTCGAGATTTGGCTCATCACTTCTTCCACACTCATACTCGTTTCCACTTAATCCCTCCTTTCTGTTCTCAACTTTATAATTTCCACTTAACGAAAAAAAATTACAAATTCCCCTCAACATTACTGCTTTTTTAGTTCAAAAAAATAAGAGGATATCCTCATTAGAAGATAGCGCCCTCTCGTATTATTAGGTCATCCAGTAAATTATTTTATCTGGTTGGCCTATTATTTATAGGACTCGCTATTTGTAAAAAACAGCCCTCATCTAACATCTAAGTTAGAAAGGGCTGTCCCGTTTTTACCTATTATAGTACGCTTGCATGTCCAGTGTAGATGGTTCCTCTGGAGGAATCCACTGTGATTTCCTGGCCATCTTTCAGAATGGAGGTTGCACCTTCCACCCCAACAATGACAGGAATGCCAAGGCTTAAACCTACCACTGCTGCGTGGCTTGTCAATCCGCCTTCTTCTGTGATCAGGGCAGATGCTTTTTCAAGTGCTGGCATCATGTCTTTGTCCGTACCATTTGTAACAAAGATTGCACCATGGCTCATTTTGGATTTAGCTTCTTCCGCTGTTTTCGCTACAACCACTTTACCGTATGCAGATTTTCTTCCGATTCCTTGTCCACTCGCAAGAACGTCGCCAACCACATGGATTTTCATCAGATTTGTTGTTCCTTTTTCACCAACAGGTACACCTGCAGTGATTACAATCAAATCACCATGAGAAACAATACCTGTGTTGATGGATTCTTCCACCGCTACATCCAGCATTTCGTCCGTTGTAGTAGCTTGACGGCCGATACGAGGGTATACGCCCCATACTAAAGCTAGCTTACGGGACACCGCTTCACAAGAAGTGACTGCAACGATCGGCGCTTTAGGACGGTATTTGGAAATCATGCGTGCAGTATGACCGCTTTCCGTTGGGGTTACAATGGCAGATACGTCCAGGTTGATCGCTGTGTAAGCAACAGATTGTCCAATAGAATCTGTAACTGATGCTCTTGATTGCTTGCTTCTCTTACTTAACAGCTCTTCATAGGATAAAGCCGTTTCTGCACGGGATGCGATATTGTGCATTGTTTGAACTGCTTCGACCGGATAGCTTCCTGCAGCTGTTTCACCGGAAAGCATGATTGCGTCCGTACCATCAAAGATCGCATTCGCTACGTCACTTGCCTCTGCACGTGTTGGACGCGGATTGCGCTGCATGGAATCCAGCATTTGTGTTGCCGTGATAACAGGTTTACCAACCAGGTTGCATTTTTTGATCAGTTCTTTTTGAACTAGAGGTACTTCCTCTGCAGGAATTTCCACACCAAGATCTCCACGTGCAACCATCAAGCCATCTGAAACCTCAAGGATTTCATCGATGTTATCCACACCTTCTTGGTTTTCGATTTTAGGGATGATTTGAATGTCTCCTGCATTGTGGGCTTCCAATAACTCGCGGATTTCCAATACATCGGATGCACGGCGAACGAAAGAGGCTGCAATGAAGTCTACACCTTGTTCAATACCGAAACGGATGTCATTTGCATCTTTTTCAGTCATACCAGGCAGCTTCACTTTCACTCCAGGAACGTTTACACCTTTTTTGTTCTTCAGTGTACCACTGTTAAGGATTTTCGTATTGATCTCATTGTTACTGAAACCGATTACTTCAAGACCGATCAATCCATCATCAAGCAGGATTCTTGATCCGATTTCTACATCTTCCATTAGTCCTGGATAAGAGATGGAGAACTTTTCAGTCGTTCCGATCACTTCTTTCATGGAAAGGATGATTTCTTTTCCTGCCTCAAGCTCAATAGCTCCGTCCTGCATTGTATGTGTACGGATTTCCGGACCTTTTGTATCCAATAGGATTGCCACATTTTTGCCTGTACGCTCGGAAGCTTCGCGGATATTGCGGATTCGTGCACCATGCTCCTCGAAATCTCCATGGGAGAAGTTAAGTCTTGAAACATTCATTCCTGCATCAATAAGCTGGATTAACTTTTCGACACTTTCACTTGCCGGTCCTATCGTACAAACAATCTTGGTTTTTCGCATGTAAAGTTTCCTCCTATAAATTACCCGTTCTTTTTATATACCTTATTATAAGCCAACCCTGCCAAAATTAACATTCTTAAGGGTATAGCCTAGTTATGAAAACGATTCCAAAACCTCCACATCGTTAAATGGAAAGTTCTTTTGAAAGGTCATACATTTTGCGATCAATGGTATGAGTTCTGGATAAAGCTTCAATAATATCATGGTCCACTAATTCATTACTTTGAATACCGACACATCTTCCGCCCTTGCCATCAAGTAAAAGTTCTACTGCACGAGCACCGAGACGACTTGCAAGTACACGATCATGGGCTGTCGGCGAACCGCCTCGCTGAATATGGCCCAATACGCTGACACGAGTTTCGAATTTTGTTTCTTCCTGGATTTTCTTACCGAATTCCACACCACTGCCAACGCCTTCAGCAACAATAATAATACTGTGCTTTTTTCCGCGATCCGATCCACGTTTAAGCCTTGCAATAACCTCATTCATATCATCTTCCGCTTCGGGAATAAGAATAGTTTCCGCGCCTCCAGCAAGTCCTGCCCATAATGCAATATCACCAGCATGTCGACCCATTACTTCAATTACATATGTACGTTCGTGAGAAGTTGCAGTATCGCGTATTTTATCAATTGCATCAATAACAGTATTTAAAGCTGTATCGAATCCAATGGTAAAGTCCGTACCTGGAATGTCATTATCAATGGTTCCCGGAACACCGATACATGGGAAGCCGTGCTCTGTCAATTTCTTCGCCCCCTGGTAGGAACCGTCTCCACCAATAACAACCAATGCTTCAATTCCATGTTTTTTCAGGTTTTCAATTCCTTTAAGCTGGCCTTCCAATGTTTTGAATTCCTCACATCGTGCAGAATAGAGCATGGTACCGCCACGATGAATAATATCTCCAACTGAACCTACTTCCAGTTTCTTAATATCCCCATCTATCAGGCCAGCGTATCCGCGATAAATGCCGTATACCTCCATATTGTGAAAAATAGCTTTTCGAACAACCGCTCGTACCGCAGCATTCATACCTGGTGCATCTCCACCACTCGTCAGTACGCCAATTCGTTTCATATCTCAATCACCTCTTAGGCATTTTTGCTTATTAACTTTCATCCAAACATATATTTTATTAGAAATCTGCCTAGATTGCAAAGCTGTTTTATTAAAAATTAACACGAAGGTATGTCGAAAACAATAGAAAACAGTCGAATAATTGTTGCAGAACAAGAAATTTTTGTTTGCCGTTGGCAAAGGATCAACACCAACTTACCACTATTTTCTAGCGAATAGCTAAAAAAGAGGAAGAGTTGTAGCTAACTCCGCCTCTTTTTTGAGATGCTATTGTTTGATTTTCTCCAGGTTTTCCGTAAAAGAAAATTCCCCAATACGCTTATATTTCGCATAGCGATGCTCGATAAGCTCCTCAGGTGTCAATGGCATTAAATCCTGAAGAGATTCCTTGATGATCTCCCTGATTCCTATTGCCTGGAAATCCACATTCTTGTGGGCGCCACCCTTGGCTTCCGGAATGATTTTATCAATGATGCCAAGTTCATATAGATCCGGAGCTGTGATCCTCATGGATTCAGCCGCTTTTTTGGCAAGTGATGCATCCTTCCAAAGAATAGCAGCCGCACCTTCTGGTGAGATAACGGAGTACGTGGAATTCTCAAGCATATGCAAGTGATTCCCCACTCCTAAAGCCAGTGCCCCTCCGCTGCCGCCTTCCCCGATTACAATACAGATGACCGGAACCTTTAAGCCAGCCATTTCAAAAAGATTTTTTGCGATTGCTTCACTCTGTCCACGCTCTTCTGCAGCCTTACCAGGGTAGGCACCCTTCGTATCGATGAAGCAGATAATCGGACGATTAAATTTCTCTGCCTGATACATGAGGCGCAGGGCTTTTCTATATCCTTCAGGATGGGGCATACCGAAGTTGCGGCGGATATTCTCCTTCGTATCCTTCCCGCGCTGATGTCCGATAACTGTTACTGGTACCCCTTCAAACTTGCCGATTCCACCAACAATCGCCTCGTCATCACCGTAGTATCTGTCACCATGGCATTCCAAAAAGTTCGTGATGACTCTTTCTATATAATCCAACGTGGTAGGCCTTTCCGGGTGTCTTGCAATCTGTACACGATCCCATGGATTCAGGTTACCATATATATCGCTTTCCAGCTTTTCCAATCTTACTTCAAGTTTTTCAATCTCGTTGGACAGGTCCATATCACTGTTTTTCGTAAATTCTCTCAGTTCACCGATTTTTTTCCGCAATTCCACAACCGGTTTTTCAAATTCCAGTTCCCCTACCATTTGGTATCACCTCCAGGAGCGTGAATATCTAATACGTTGGATAAGGTTTCCTTTAAGTCCAGACGGGAGATTACTGCGTCCAACTGACCGCACTTAAGTAGAAATTCTGCTGTCTGGAAATCTTCCGGAAGCTCCTCCCTGATCGTCTGCTCGATGATTCTTCGGCCTGCAAATCCGATAAGTGCTTTCGGTTCAGCAAAGTTATAGTCTCCTAAAGAAGCAAAACTAGCTGAAACTCCACCAGTAGTAGGATGGGTCATAATGGAAATAATTAAACCTCCGCTTTCGCTATGGAGTTTTAGCGCACTGCTCGTTTTTGCCATTTGCATCAGACTTAAAACACCCTCCTGCATCCTCGCACCGCCCGATGCAGTGAAAATGATGAATGGCACTCCTTTTTCCTTTGCTTTTTCAATGGCTCTGGTAATTTTCTCCCCCACTACAGACCCCATGCTTCCCATACGGAAGGTGGAATCCATGACTGCAAGGACGAGAGGGAAATTGTTCAATGTCCCTTCCCCGGTAACAACCGCTTCATTGATGCCTGTTTTTTTTCTGTCGCCTTCCAATTTCTCCAGATAGTTTGGAAACTGTAGGGGATTTTCAGAAATCATGTCTGCATCATAAGCAACAAAGCTCCCTTTATCGAGCAGACTGTGAATTCTTTCCTTTGCATTCATAGGATGATGATGGTTACAATGCAGGCAAACTTTCAGGTTTTTCATCAATTCTTTTGTATACATGATCTTTTTACAGCTTGGACACTTTGTCATGATTCCTTCTGGAACATCTTGATTCGCTACTTCAGATGGTATAGAAGCGTATTTCTTCTTTTTCGTAAATAAATCCTTTAACAAAACAACAGAACCTCCCTTATCTACTTGCATTCCTATCTCCCCATACCTCACTCGGAGCCATAAGCTGCAAAATAACATTTCTACTTGTTTACGTACACTTGTATAAAGTGTCCCAATGCTTTATCATCTGCCATTGGGATTTGGTCCTAATAATAGGTGAAAATATAGGCAAGCAAGGCTGTTAAAGTTATAGTAATAAACAAAACCCTCTACTTACCAATATACTTGTACTATTAATGTAACGGAAATGTGCTGAATAATGTTGTAGAAATTTGTCTACTTGCTCGCGACAATTTCCGCAAAATGTTTTTCATATAGTAATATTGCCTCATTGGCATTTTTAGTTTCTAGCAATTGAATAAGAGATTTGAACAAGTCACTCTCTATTCTATTATCTTTGGTGATAATTAGTGCATAACTATTGACAATATTCCATATTCTCAACATTAGACTATTATCAATAAGTGTAACCATCTGTTTGAAAAAATCGGTTCTTGAAAATTCGGCGGACTCGATCATCTCTTTTAAAAGAGTAAATTCCTTCGCACCTGCTTTTTTAGCAAAAAGCTGGATACAGGTCTTTTCGATTTCCATTTTTGTTTCAATCAGATCTGTCTTCGTCTTATCCTGCTCGAGTATAAACGTTCCAAGCAGCTCAACAAGATGATGTTCCTTGAAATCCTTGATGAATGTCCCTTCGCCCCGTCTCGTTTCAATGAGACCCAGAAGCTCCAATGCACGAAGCGCTTCACGAACAGAAGACCGCCCGACATTCAATCTGTCGGACAGCTCTCGTTCTGAAGGAATCTTATCACCGCTGCTTAATCCATCCTCCACAATAATGGAACGGATTTTTTTGACGATCTCTAGATACATTTTTGTAGGTGTGGTTGTCATGGACTATTCACTTTTTCCGATAATCGCAGCTTTTCTTGTTTTTTCCGCTACTTCTTCCGGATCCACCTGAATTCTCGCAACTCCCGTTTCCATTGCAGCTTTGGCAACGGCTGCTGCCACTGCCGGAGCTACTCTTGGATCGAAAGGAGCAGGGATGACATAATCTGCACTTAATTCGTCGGTAGCAACAAGACTGGCAATCGCTTCAACTGCCGCAATCTTCATTTGCTCATTGATATGGGTCGCCCTGACATCCAATGCCCCGCGGAAAATACCAGGAAATGCAAGAACATTGTTAACCTGGTTAGGAAAATCGGAGCGTCCCGTTCCAATGACACTCGCTCCAGCAAGCTTCGCCTCTGCCGGCATGATTTCCGGGTTCGGGTTTGCCATTGCAAAAATGATGGACTTTTCGTTCATGCTTTCTACCATCGCCTGAGTAAGGGCCCCTTCAACGGAAACTCCGATAAAGACATCTGCACCCTGCATCACATCAGCCAGTGTACCTTCCACCCTACTACGGTTGGTATATGTTGCGACTTCCGCTTTCACACTGTTCATCCCAAAAGGACGGCCTTCATAGATGGCACCCTTGGAATCACACATGGTGATATCTCGGACACCATAGCGGTATAAAAGCTTGATGATGGCGATTCCAGCCGCACCAGCACCATTTGCAACCACTTTGATTTCCCCGATATTTTTCCCTACAAGTTTCAATGCATTGACAAGTCCAGCGACTGTAACAATTGCCGTTCCATGTTGGTCGTCATGGAAAATAGGGATGTTTGTTTCCTTTTTCAAGCGTTCTTCAATTACAAAACAATTAGGTGCTGCGATGTCCTCAAGGTTCACTCCACCGAATGTCGGCTCCAACAGCTTGACTGTTTCCACAATTTTATCTACATCCGTCGTGTTCAAGCAGATCGGGAACGCATCCACCCCGGCAAAACTCTTGAATAATACAGCTTTCCCTTCCATAACTGGCAGTGCCGCTTCCGGTCCGATGTTACCAAGTCCCAATACCGCTGTACCATCTGATACGACTGCTACCATATTGCCCTTCATTGTATAGTCATACACTTTATTTTTATCATCATAGATCGCTTTACAAGGCTCAGCTACACCAGGTGAATATGCCAGACTCAGATCTTTTGCATTTCTGACAGGTACTTTTGACTTTGACTCCAACTTCCCTTGGTGAATCTTATGCATATGTAACGCTTCTTCTTTTAGTGACACTTTTTGGTCCCCCTTGATTAAATGGCTTGCGCACCATGATAAGTGCTATTGCTAGAAAATATTATAATGATAGTCCTTCTATATTCGATAGGAGATATCATTCTCATATGCTTTTATTTTACTAGGAGTAGAAGAAAAGCGGAAGTATTAAACTGAATCAGGAAGGTGGTCAGACCACCTTCCTGTTAACTATAGCATAATATTAATTATTGTAAAGATTTTTTGAAAACCACATTCGCCTCACCTAGCAATTCCTTCAGGGCATCCAAACAGGCAACTGTTGGCGTGACATGATAAGCAGGCTGCAGTCTGATTGTTTTTTTCTCTTTGATATAGTGAAGGTAAACAGGAGATGGGCCGTGATGTTCCTTTAGCACCTTCTGCACCTTTTGCAGGACATCTCCCCCATGCAGATGCTCTTCAATCTGCAAATAGATGTTTCCCACCAAGTGTGCATATGTTTCTTTTAAAGTATCCATGTTCATCACATTTTTCAGAATCAACTGCTCCTTGCCATCCCTCAGCTCAAGGGTTCCTTCAGCAAGAACTGTTTGGCCGGTTTTCAGGACAGAGGAGAATTTTCTATATAAATCCGGGAAGGCTACCGCCTCTAGATCTCCCGTCTGGTCGGACAAAGTAAGGAAGGCCATCAGATCACCTTTCTTTGTACGAATAATACGCTCGGCTGTTACGAATACGCCAAACTTGGCCCTTTTCGCATCTCCCCCAAGGATATCCTGGATAAAGGCCGTCCCCCCCAGTTGGAAATAGGCCGAGAAAGGTTCTGTAGGATGCTTAGATAAATAGAATCCCAGCGCTTCTTTTTCAAGTTGAAGCTGTTCTGTCAGTTGAAGAGGCTCCACCTTCACATATTTAGGTTTCAGGGAAAATTCCTCTTCAATGAAAAAGTCGATTTGATCATCGTTTGCGGGCATCATCAATTCTGCATGTTGAAGGGCTACATCCAGGGTGGCGAGAAGGGTGGCCCGATCTTCATTGAATTCGTCAAGTGCTCCACCATAGATGAGGGTTTCCATTGCTTTTCTGGTAACCTTATTGGAAAGCCGTATGCAAAAGTCAAAGAGGTCCTCAAATTCCTTTTTCCTGCGCTCTTCCACGATGGCTTTTATGATCTGACCGCCGACACCCTTTAAGGTGAGCAGGCTGAACCTGATCTTATTATTCTCCACCTGGAAGTAATAGCCGCTCTTGTTGATGGAAGGAGGCAATACGGTGATTCCCTTTCTTTTTGCCTCACTGATGTATTGGGCCACCTTCTGTTCACTGCCTACCGCACCACTCATCAAAGTTGCCATGAAAATGACAGGATGATTGGCTTTAAGATAGGCCAATTCATAAGAAATCATACTGTATGCCACGGCATGGCTTCTGTTGAATCCGTAATCAGCAAAGCGGACGATCAAATCATACACCTGATTGGCAGTTGTCTCGTCATAACCCTTTTTTAAGCAACCGCTTACGAAATGATTACGCTCTTCTGCCAGCACTTCTTTCTTTTTCTTCCCCACCGCTCGTCTTAGCAGATCCGCTTCTCCAAGCGAAAATCCAGCCATAACAGCCGCTATCTGCATAATTTGTTCCTGATATACGATGACACCATACGTATTTTTAAGAATCGGCTCCAGGTCAGGATGAAGATATTCCACTTTCTTCTTTCCGTGCTTTCTGTCAATAAAGAGTGGAATCTGCTCCATTGGACCAGGACGATAAAGGGCATTGACAGCAACAATGTCTTCGAGGGACGTCGGCTTCAGTCTTGTTAACACCTTTTTCATTCCCGGAGACTCCAATTGGAAGATGCCTGATGTGTCCCCATCACTAAGCAGTTTAAAGGTAGAAAGATCGTCAGCTGGAAGTTCTTCCATGCTTTTGTAGGACTTCTTCGACTTTTTCAACTGGTTTTGAATGTTCTGGATCATTGTCAAGTTGCGCAGACCGAGAAAATCCATCTTTAAAAGTCCGAGTTCCTCGAGCGTCTCCATTGTAAACTGGGTAAGGTAGATATCCTCGTGACCTGATTGGATCGGAATGATTTCCGTTAAAGGCTTATGGCTGATGATCACGCCTGCAGCATGAGTAGAGCTGTGTCTTGGAAGACCTTCTATTTTCTTCGCAGCGGCAAATGCCCGTTTCCGCTCCTCTGTTTCATTGATTGCTCTTCTTAACTGCTCATTTTCCTGATAAGCCGCGTCAAGGGTGATGCCTGGTCTCGATGGAATCATTTTGGATATCATATCGACCTCTTTACCGGACAGGTTCAGCACCTTGCTGACATCCCTCCAGGCTGCCTTGGCAGCGAGGGTCCCAAAGGTGATGATCTGGGCTACATGCAATTCCCCATACTTCCGGGCCACATATTGAATGACCTCGTCACGCCTATTGTCCTGAAAATCGATATCGATATCAGGCATCGTTATCCTCTCGGGGTTCAGGAATCGCTCAAATAGAAGCTGATGCTCGATTGGATCGACATCCGTAATATAAAGACTGTAGGCTACCAGTGAACCGGCAGCTGAACCACGCCCCGGTCCTGTGAGAATGCCTTCTTTTCTGGCAAAATACATAAAGTCCCAAACGATCAGGAAATAATCACTGAACTTCATGCCCCTTATCACTTTCAATTCATAACGAAGCCGTTCTTTATATGTTTCGTCCACCTCACCCAAGCGGTCCGTGAGCCCGAGCCAGCATCGTTCTTCAAGATACTCATCAGCGGAAAGACCATCCTCGACAGGATAGCTCGGCAATGCATTCTGATTAAATTGTATGTGAACCTGGCATCTCTGGCTGATGAGATAGGTATTTTCCATCGCTTCAGGAATATCCTGAAACAACTCCATCATCTCGTTGACATTTCGTAAATAGTGGGGAGCGGTCTTCGGCAGGGATTCAAGCTTCACTCCCTCTTTGATCGAACGGAGACATTCATAGACAAAAGCATCCTCCTGCACCGTGTATTGGACTTTACTTAATGCTACGATAGGCAATGTCAGGGATTTACGGAGAGCTTCCGATTTGTCATAAGCTTCTTTGGTGTTTCGATCGATACCGAGAAATACATGCGGCTTGCCAAACATTTCTGTATACTGCTTGACGATGCTTTCAATTGCTTCCATTTCTTCCACCCAAGCCAGTTCCGATTCTGTTGCAGAGAGTATCGCGGTCAAACCCGCAGCATAGTGCTTGAGCCATTTTTTCGGGACCCCTTGAGGTGACTTTGTTTGTACAATGCTCGAGAGCTTCATCAGATTTGTGTAGCCTTGCATGTTTTCTGCAAGCAATACAATCGAACTGCTTTCCACATCCTCCTCAGAATTCAAAACAGATAGTTTCAGTCCGATAATCGGCTTGATATCCGCTTTTTTGCATGCTTTATAAAAATCAACCGCTCCATACATCACATTTTCATCCGTTAATGCAAGAGAGGTTAATCCAAGTTGTTTTGCTCTGTCAATCAGCTGTCCGAATCGTACCGAACTGTTCAACAAACTGAAAGAGCTCATTATATGTAAATGGACGACACTCATTTTTATCACACCTTACTAACTAATCCTGAATTTATTATAAATTTTCCTTTTATTAAAAAACAATCCTGATAACCTAAGTCTAACACATCATACTTCCTACTCCCTGTCCATATATATAAATAATGACAGAAAGGATGATGGGCATGGATGTAAAGGATCCATTTGTAGCAACAATGCTATTCAGCTTCTTTATAGCGATCGGAGTCATTATCGGCGGGGCCATCATAGGTGGTATTGCCGCCTTTTTAGTGGGGGATGCACCATTGACAAGGATTTTCCGGCTTGCAAACAGTTTGAAGATATGGGCTATTGTGGCGGCCATCGGTGGAACATTTGATACTTTTTATAATCTTGAAAAAGGACTGTTTAACGGGGAGACAAAATTCCTTGTTAAACAGCTACTCCTGATTATTTCAGCAACCGGCGGCGCTCAGACAGGTGCTTTGATCATCAGCTGGCTGACACAGGAAGACCTCTGAGATGCGGGTGCCTCCTTATCATAAAGAGCCAAGCTGGCAGCTATTCTTTTCAGGAGTCGTGCTTGGTGCAGTCATTGGTTGGGTAGTGTTCTTGGTTTTGTATGGAGCCATTCAGGAGCGGCAGGTTGGTGAATTGATAAAAGCAAAAAAACAATTGGAGCTGTCTGAAGCAAGATATCATATTTTAATAGAAGACAATGAAAAACTTAAAGAGGAGAAAGATAAACTGAAGGTGCAGGATATCAAGATCATCATTATCAATCATGACAAGTACATGTTGGGATCCCTGACTCGGTTTTCCGTCATAGAAGGAATAAAAAAGGACTTGAATCATCTCATCGCAAAGGAAGTCAAAGGTATCAAGGACAATAAGGAGCTCTTGAAAAAAACGATAGAAAACAAAAGCTACGAACTGGATGAAAAGAAATACTATTTTCATGTGGAAGACCTTTATATTGATACGACCATTGAAATTGGTCTTATGATCGTGAAGGTGGAGTGATGGGAGGCTGGAGTCGGATGACGTCAGCCTCTATCTTTTATTCTCCCTGCAATTGCGCTCTGCACGTTTCAATTAAATCACTCAGTACATTCTCCGCTTCATCCCACTGGTAGATCGAAGCTCCTGATGCCAGAGGATGCCCCCCGCCGTTATAGCGCTTAGCCACCTGGTTTACAATCGGACCTTTGGAACGGAGTCGTACTCTGATCTGATCTGTTTCCTCGATAAAGAAAACCCATGCCTTGATTCCTTCGAGGTTGCCAAGCATTCCAACTAGCTGAGACGCTTCGGAAGGCAATGCGTTGTAACGCTGAAGAATCTCTTTTGTGATTCTCATGGAAGCGACCCCCTCTTCATGCAAGGTGAAGTTTTCCAGCACATACCCACTCAGCTTTGCAACATGAAGCTTCATTTTATAAAGCTCATTATAAAGGTCGGTCATGGAGAAACCATAGCTTAATAGCTCGCCTGCATACTGAAAGGTTTTGGTGTTGGTGCTTTTGAAAAGGAATCGTCCTGTATCCCCGACAATCCCTGCAAAGATCAGCCTTGCCGCTTCTTTTGTCATTCGGTAGCCCTGATGCTCTCCTGCAAGATAAAGTTCATAGATCATTTCGCTTGTAGAGCTTGCATCCGTATCTACCCAGACCAGGTCTCCATATTTGTCATCGTTCGGATGATGGTCGATTTTTATTAGCTTACTCGCCAGCTTATACCGCTCATCACAGATTCGTTCCGCATTGGCCGTATCACAGACAATCACGAGTGCCCCTTCATAGCTGGAATCAGGTATTTCATCCAATCTGCTAAGGAAGTTCAGGGATTCCTCCGCTTTTCCTACTCTGTACACCATCTTCTCTGGATAAGACTCTTTGATGATTTCAGCCAGTCCACATTGAGATCCATATGCATCAGGGTCCGGACGAACATGACGGTGAACAATAATCGTGTCATGGGCCTTGATTTCATCTATTATTTGCTGCTTCATACTATCCCTCATTTATCTGTTTCATTACTTTCATTTAATCATAGTTTCTCTCAATATCAAAGTGATATAAAGGGTACCACCGCTATCAACTGGGAGCAAAAGTAGAATTTTTGTCACGAACACGTTACAATAAGGTGGCAATCTTTTGTTAAAATGAAACTAGTTCACATATAAGGAGTGTTCCTGCATGCCTATTTTTGTATTTTTGATCATTTTCTCGTTCATTTTCTACTTGTTCTATAAAGTAAAATACTTCCGTACCCAATTGCCTGCTGAAAAGAAATGGCTAAGCGCGAAATCCAGTATGGCTCTGGGCAGCTTCGTCTTTTTCTTTGGTTTGAATACGATTATTAATCCGTTGTCGACTGTGGCGATTGTGGTCGGAGTCGTACTGATCTTGGTGGGTGCAGCCAGCTTTTGGGCCGGACTTAAGTCATACCGCTTCTACCTTCCATATGCAATCAAAGAAGCGGAATATGTAAAAGAACAGGAAATGAAAGAAAAGACCGTTACTAATTGATAGATTACAGACGTAAGAAAGCTGCCTTATAAGAGGCGGCTTTTTTTTGTGAGATTCGACTAGATTGTGTGGTTGCAACAGTCCGGTTGGAACGAAAATTGACTTGTCGGTTCCATGTTGAGGGATTTGATGGTTAATTACCACGCAGAAGGTTTTATGCATAACGTTAATGTTTTTGTGCATAAACCGTATTTCACATCCCTCCAATAGCCCAAAAGAACCGGATTCCCAGGGTTTGGGGATCCGGTTCTCTATTTTTATTGCATCAACTGCACCATCATCATCGCTTTTCCGACAACGGCGCCTTCATGGTAGACTTCTACGTCCACTTTTCCGAACTTACGCCCGACCTCAAGTATCTTCGGTTTAATCTCGATCATGCTATCAATCTGAACAGGCTTGATAAAGTAGATGGTGATATTCTCCACAACCATATCACCCTTTTTCAGGTTACGGATTGCCCGTTTTGCCGCTTCCGTGACGATTGTTGTAAATACACCATAGGATATGGTCCCAACAGAGTTCGTCATCTGAGGAGTCACTTCGCTTTGGTAGTGTTCCTCCCCTTTTGTCTCTGTTACATCCACGAATTGATTGGTCACGATGTCGTCCAGCGTTTCCCCGACCTGTGGCTGCCTTTGGATCATCTGCAGCGCCTTCAGGACATCCTGGCGACTGATGATGCCAAGCAGGCGATGGTTTGGATCGACGACAGGCAGCATCTCAATGCCTTCCCACACCATGATATGCGCTGCGGATGCAACGGACGTTTTTCCGTTGACGGTAATCGGATTTTTCGTCATCACTTTTTCAATCAGAAGTCCATTATCTTTTCCGAGTACGTCTTTGGATGTGACAACCCCCTGGACTTTCAGGTTCTTGTCTATTATCGGAAAACGGCTATGCTTGATTTCCTCGTTATATTTATACCAGTCCTTGATTGTATCCTCGGTCGTCAGATAGGTTGTCGCTTCAATAGGAGTCAAAATGTCCTCAACCAGTACAATTTCTTTTTTGATGAGCTGGTCATAGATGGCTCGGTTGATCAGCGTTGCCACTGTAAAAGTATCATAGCTGCTGGAAATGATCGGAAGCTTCATTTCGTCTGCGAGCTTTTTCACATGCTCGTCTGTATCGAATCCGCCTGTGATAAGCACAGCGGCTCCCGCTTCAATTGCAAGCTGATGGGCATTCGTCCGGTTACCGACAATCAATAGATTGCCCGCCTCCGTATAACGCATCATTGCCTCCAGTTTCATGGCGCCGATGACGAATTTATTCAAGGTTTTATGTAACCCTTCTTTTCCGCCCAACACTTGTCCATCCACAATATTGACAACCTCAGCAAATGTCAGCTTTTCGATGTTCTCTTTCTTTTTTCGTTCGATGCGGATCGTACCTACACGTTCTATGGTACTGACGTAGCCTTTGTTTTCCGCATCCTTGATCGCCCGATATGCTGTCCCTTCACTCACAGTCAGCTCTTTCGCGATCTGACGAACAGAAATCTTCTCCCCGATTGGCAGTTCTTCAATAAAATGGATAATTTGTTCATGCTTTGTCACACTCTTCACCCGTCCAACTAATTATTTATCCCTTTATTATACGGTGGAAAGGTGGTGGATTCAATGAGTTTACTAATATTGGCGCAAACGCACCCTTTTTTCCTGCTCGATTTTCACTTTGCTGACGATGCGCTTTCTTTTTGGAAGATACATAAGTGCTGCAATATTCCCCCCGATTGCCATCAAACATACAACGAGCCAGGCAAGCGCAAACCAGCCGGCAAGCCCGTCTTCTCCCATCGGAAGCCTTGGCACTGCCACATACAATAATGCCCCGATACAAAGCAAGCTTAGCAGAATTCTATTCTTCATCTACAGTCCCTCCCACTCTATTAACAGCTTGTTCTATATATATTCTTAAGGCCAAAAAAAAGAAGCAGGGATTTCTGCTTCTCTTCTCGTTACAAATCTATTGTGTCTCCTACCTTCATCACAAGGCCTGTCCCCCTTGACAGTCTTGCAACAAATTCGTCCGGGTTCTGTTCGATTACCGGGAAGGTATTGTAATGGATGGGAACCACCCGCTTTGCATCCAGCCATTTTGCAGCCCGCAAAGCATCCTCAGGTCCCATTGTATAATTGTCTCCAATCGGCAGGAAGGCCAGATCAATCTCGTTAAGTTCCCCGATCATTTTCATGTCTGAGAATAGACCTGTATCACCGGCGTGATAAATCGTTCTGTCATCTACCGTCAGCAAGATTCCGCTTGGCATACCAGCATAGACGATTGTTTTAGATTCATAATCCGTATAGCTTGAGCTGTGGAAAGCCTGGGTCAGTTTTACCGTTCCAAAATCAAAGGTATGGGAACCGCCAATGCTCATCCCGTGTGTTCTCAAGCCTTGCCATTCGAGGTATTCAGCAAGCTCAAATGGTGCAATTACCAAGGCATCATTTTTCAAGGCAAGATCTACCGTATCTCCTACGTGGTCATTGTGCCCATGCGTGAGGAGGATCACGTCAACTTTTACATCCTCAAGCTTAAGATCGGTACTGCCGTTCCCTGTAATAAACGGATCAAACAATATTGTTTTTCCCTTCGTTTCCACTTTCACAACAGAGTGACCATGAAATGAAACCTTCATAACTATCCTCTCCTATCGATAGATTTCTACCATAGTTTCTCTTCCAAAAGGGAGAAATCCTCCTTTTAATTTTACAGATGTATGATTCCCTGCTAATCTAAATGTAAAACACACATACTTTGTAAGTGGAATGATCTAAAAGGAGTGATAGAAATGAAAGAACAACGACTGAAACAGCTCGTACATTGGGTAAAAGAAGAAAATCTTTCCGCATGTTTTTTAACTTCCACACCTAACGTTTTTTACCTCACAGGATTCTACACAGATCCACATGAGCGTCTATTGGGGCTTCTCGTTTTTCCTGACAGCGAGCCAGCAATTGTCTGTCCGAATATGGAGAGGGAGCAAGTGAAGAAAAGCGGTTGGACGTATGGAATCATAGGGTATGACGACACGGACGATCCATGGGCAAAAGTGAAGGAAGATATAGCAAAGCGTAACGTTACAATCGAAAAGCTTGCGATCGAACAGGAACATATGACGGTTTCACGTTTCCAAAAGCTTCAGGAGATTTTCCCTCAAGCTGCATTTACTTCCGCGGAAGTGAAGATGTATGAGCTTCGCCTGACCAAGGATGAGGATGAGATTTCCATATTGCGTGAGGCGGCAAAGCTTGCTGACTACGGAGTGGAAGTAGGCGTACATAACATTAAAAAAGGGCGCACAGAGCAGGAGCTTGTGGCCATTATTGAATACGAACTAAAGAAAAAGGGGATAAGCCAGATGTCCTTCTCCACCATGGCACTTGCAGGGGAAAAGACGGCTTCTCCACACGGTAAACCTGGACTCGAGACTATCCAGCATGGCGACCTTGTACTGTTCGACCTCGGCGTTGTCCTGAATGGTTATTGCTCTGACATTACCAGAACGGTCGCATTCGGGGATGTAGGCGAAAAGCAGCAGGATATTTACGAAACAGTTCTGAAAGCCCAAACCTCGGCACTTGAAATTTGCAAGCCTGGCGTTGAGATCGGACTGATAGACCGTACTGCCCGCTCCATCATCACAGAAAAAGGATATGGCGAGTATTTCACGCATCGCATCGGCCATGGCCTCGGCATTGAGGTCCATGAATATCCATCCATGAATGCCACGAATACCATGCTTCTCCAAAAAGGAATGGCGTTCACTGTCGAGCCTGGCATCTACAAGCCGTCAGTTGGTGGCGTAAGAATCGAGGATGACATCCTGGTGACAGAAAGCGGAATTGAGATCCTCACAAGCTATCCGAAAGACCTGCAGATTATTAAAGCATAATAGATAAAATGGTCAGAGTTTTTTAATAACTCTGACCATTTTTCAAATCTATTTATATCTTTTCCTTCTCATCCATTGTGTTGCTGCCCACTTTTCCCCCTTGATAATTGGAGAACCACCATGTAAAGTCAGTTCGTTCAAATGATGATTATCATAAAAGTATTCGAAATACACCGCCATCCCCTTTTTTGGAGCCACTGAAAAGTTCAGTTTACGAAAATATGTCTCTCCACCCTCCTCCACGTCATTCAAGTACATGACCAGGGTGCTTACTCTCGGATTGTTTACCGGTCTACTGGCTGATGAAAAAAAATCGAAATGAGCTTTATACTCTTGTCCTATTTTATAGTTAAGAACTTGAAGTCCTTCTCCATGTTCAACAGGAATGTTCATAATCTGTGAGGTTCTTTTTTCAATTCTGGCAATAATGTCATTTTCACCTTCTTGAAAAAACATACTGCTACTTGTTCTGAGTTCATCGACTTCACGCGCATTACCAATCTTTGAACGCTGCATCCTATCTCTTGACTGTATAATCAATTCGTCACATTCAGCATCACTTAAAACATTGCCAAGGACTACTATTAATGGTTCTTCCAATCTAGCAATTATGTTTATTTCTCTATCTTCTGTGATTATTTTATTTCCCGTGTGATGAAAAATGGTTTGTTCTTTAATAGTTACATCGTGTGTCAACTTCATCGACCTCTTTAACAGTTTTAATATTCTGATTTTTCAGTTGCTAGGAGTGATAAATTATTCGACTCCTCTAAAGACCGCAGTTGATTTCCGGAATAGGCTGCGCTTTCCGCGGGGCGATGCTGGAGCCTCCTCGGGCTTTGCCCTGTGGGGTCTCCAGCCTACCGCTATCTCCCGCAGGAGTCTTCGCCTATTGCTCCAATCAACTGCTGGAATACATAAAAACAACAATATAGTTTATGAAAGCAAATATTAAATATTAATAAGTTATTTTTAATAATTTTACACCTTGATTTGGGGAATATCTATCATTATATTTTTTTACATCAAAAAAAGAAGCACCCCAATTGGAATGCTTCCGTGATTTTAATTAAACTCTGAATCTCGAGATGGATTGCTGCAGACTTACTGTGAGTTCCTTCAGTTCAAGAACTTTTTCACTCAGGTTGGTGAATGCGTGGACTTGTTCTGTGGTGGCGGCGCTGATTTCTTCGCTGCCTGCTGCTGTCTCTTCTACCACTGCGCTGATATTATCGACATTGGAGAGGACGTGTTCGCCGAGTTCCTTTGACTTGGAAACACCCTGGACAAGGTTGGAGATTTGCGCGTCCATCAGCTCCATGCTTTCCTGTATCACATGAAATGACTTGGAAGTGAGCGTCATGGTCTCTTTTTGCTCTAGGGACATAGTCACACCATGCCCGACGGATACCACTACTTCTTCAAGCCCCAGTTTCAATTCCCCAATAACCGAGAACACTTCTGTCATCAGGTTTTTTGATTCATCAGCTAGCTTTCTCACCTCTGTTGCTACAACAGCAAAGCCTTTTCCAGCTTCACCTGCTCTTGCAGCCTCTATGGCAGCATTTAATGCTAACAGGTTGGTATGCTCTGAAATGGAAGATACAGAGGCCGCAACATCTTCAATTTTCTCGGCGTAGGATTGGAACTGTTTGGTTGCCCGTTCAATGGATTGAGTCGCAAGCTGTGTTTCCTCCACATTTTTTTCTTGGGACTGAAGCGTCCCCAAGCCGGTATCCACCGCAGCCTTAGCCTTTTGGGCCAGCTCCTTGCTCTCTTTTGTAATGACAACATTGGAGGAAAAATGCTCATCCATATCAGAAATCATATGCACAGAGTCCTGTAGCTCGCTTGAAATGGATTGGGCTCCTGCAGACAGTTCATCTGTCGATACCGCAATCTGCTTTGTAATTTCACTCAAAGTGGCATTTTCGGCTTCCACAAGCGTAGCGAAGCTGTTGACCTGATCACTTGCCACTTGAACTTCTTTTATCAAGTGATGCAGCTGTTCAGACATTTGCTGGAATGAATGATTCAATTGGCCAAGCTCATCTTTTTTATTATAGACAAACGGCTCCACCTGAAGGTTTCCGTCCGCAATTTCCCTTGCCTGCTCGGCAATGCGATCCAACGGTCGGGTAATGGCATATGTCATCCTTAATGAAGAAGCGATGGAAAAGATGATGAGTATTACAGCTCCGATAATGGCAGATACCACTATGGACTTTACCTGTTTTTCCAGATTGGTCTGCACTTGATCGTAATATTCCGTTACATACATATTGAGCATGTAGATATCATTGGAAATACCATCTACACGGACAGACTGGCGTTTTAGCTCTGCGTTGTCATTGGCATTCAATGCTGAAACGGTCGAATTGTTCAACAGTTCCAGCTTCATTGCAGCGTTTTCCAAGTATCCTCTGCTCTCTTTGTCGAATAATGTTTCCTCCAGCTTCTTGAACCAGGAGAGTGTGTGATCCCTTGCTACCTTGACCTCATGCTTACTCGCGTCATTGTTTAAAATCGATGCATTATTCAGGCTCTGTTTCAATGTCAGCGTACTTGATTCCAGTTTTTGAACATTCACAAGAACATCTACAACATCGCGGTTACTAGTCTGCATGGAAATCATTTGAAAAATGATAGTGGCGACCATGATGAGTGCAACGATAAGAACCGCAGTGGAATTGAGTATTAGTTTTCTTTTGATCGTCATCTTATTCTCCTCACTTTACGGTAATCGTTCCGTCCATGATATTTTCTTTCCACTCCTCCAGCTCTTCCTGATCGATAGTGGAGTGCGTGATGACCCTGATCGGTGCAAGACCGACTCCACCTTCCACCAAGCCTAATTCAATGGTTCCGGAAGGTATCTCCGGACTTTTGGTATATTCATCTATGATATTGTATAATGCGATGTCCACATTCTTCATCATAGAGGATATAACGGCCTTTTCAGCAAAAAAGAATTGATCGCTGTCCACTCCAATAGCAAGCTTACCTTGGGTTTGGGCTTCTTTTAGGACACCTACACCGGTTAAGCCAGCTGCGGCATAGAGAACGTCCACATTTTCATCCATCAACTTTTTTGCAAGCTGTGAACCTAAGTCACTATTGCCGAAATCATTGGCAAAATGGGATACCACTTCGATACTAGGGTCGATCGCTTTCGCTCCTTGCTCAAATCCAGAAAGGAATTTTCGGATGAGCGGCACATCAGCTCCTCCTACGAAGCCCAATTTCTTGGAGTTAGTAGTTTGGGCAGCCAAAACACCAGCCAGAAAGCTTCCTTCATTTTCTTTGAACGTAATTGATGTGATATTTGGAAGCTCCGAAACCGAATCCACCAATATAAAGTTCTGTTTTGGAAAATCAGAGGCGACTTTTTCCAGATCCTCCTGTACCATGAAACCTAAACCAACAATCAGGTCATGATCTTCTTCCACCAATTCCAGTAGTCCTTTTTCATAGGTGCCTGTTTCCGAAAGCTCCTTATAGGAAAAAACAATCCCCAATTCATCCCTGGAACGGACAAGCCCCGTAAATGCAGCATCACTGAAGGACTGATCTCCGAGTCCCACATCCGACAGCATGATTCCGACACTGACAGTATCCTTCATATCAACGGTAATCTCCTGCTGGGAGCAACCTCCCAATAATAGTAATATAGTAATAAATAAGATCAAAACACGGCTATTTTTCATAAAAAAACTCCTTCAACTAGTGTACCTAACTTATATCGGCCACTAAATGAAGGAGATTAATATGTTTTAAAATAATCCGCAATTTTAACTATTCTAACTATTTTAGAAAAACAGTCCATCTGGCGGCAGGTAACGGTATTTGTCCAAATCGATTCTGTTATTTTCATCTACAATGATTTGCTCCATTTCCAATATTCTTTTTTGTTCAAACAGCTGTCGCTCATCCTTGAATCCAATCTCACCCTTTGCATTGATAACACGATGCCAGGGGATATCATGTTTTCTACTCATGGAGTGAAGAATCCGGACAATCTGGCGAGCGCCTCTCGGACTTCCCGCCAAAGCCGCAACTTGCCCATAGCTCATCACTTTTCCAGCAGGAATCTGTTTCATGATCGTAATAGCTCGTTCCGTAAAAAGGTTCATTTTTATTCATCCTTGCTATATAAAATAAGACCGAACAAGTGGGGCTCCACCATGTTCGGTCTTCTATATCAAGCTTTTGATAATAATGTGCTTGCGCTCTCGTAAGCCAAACCATGAGAATCTGCAACAGCGGCATAGGTTACATAGCCATTCAAGGTATTGATACCTTTTAATAGCGCCTCGTTGTCCAAGCATGCCTGCTTGTAGCCTTTGTTCGCGATTTGCACTGCATACGGCACTGTTACGTTGGTCAATGCAATAGTCGACGTACGTGGAACAGCTCCTGGCATGTTTGCTACTGCGTAATGCACAACATCATGCTTCACATAAGTAGGATCATCATGCGTTGTAATGCGATCGGTTGTCTCAAAGATTCCGCCTTGGTCGATAGCGATATCGACTACAACAGAACCGGCACCCATGGATTGTATCATTTCTTCTGATACAAGCTTTGGTGCTTTAGCTCCTGGAATAAGAACGGCACCGATAACAAGATCGGATTCCTTCACTGCTATTTCCAGGTTCAACGGGTTACTCATTAAAGTCTGAATGTCTTTTCCAAAGATGTCATCCAACTGACGCAAACGGTCCGGGTTCAAATCAAGGATTGTGACATCGGCACCAAGACCGATAGCCATTTTTGCAGCATTCGTACCGGCAACACCACCACCGATGATGGTTACTTTACCGCGGCGAACACCTGGAACACCACCAAGAAGGATTCCTTTTCCGCCTTTGATTTTCTCAAGGAACTGTGCCCCAATCTGCGTTGCCATACGTCCTGCCACTTCACTCATTGGAGTCAATAGCGGCAGGGAACCGTTTGGAAGCTGAACCGTTTCATACGCTATCCCAACCACTTTGTTGTCGATAAGCGCTTTTGTCAATTCAGGCTCTGGAGCTAGATGTAGATAAGTGAAAAGAATCAATCCTTCACGGAAATAACCGTATTCGGAAGGAAGCGGCTCCTTTACTTTCATGACCATATCCATGGACCATGCTTCTTCAGCTGTATCAACTATTTTAGCTCCAGCCTGCACGTACTGCTCGTCCATAAAACCCGAGCCCATACCTGCTTCTTTCTCTATGTATACTTCGTGTCCAAATCCAACAAGGTTCACAACACCTGCTGGAGTCATGGCTACACGGTTTTCATTATTCTTTATTTCTCTAGGCACTCCAATACGCATGGATCAAATACCTCCTTCATATAATCACAAAGACGTAATTAATATAACATTAAAAAAGAAAATGTAAAACCATTTTCTGCAACTTCATGTAAGCGCTTTAATAAACTCAGAATTATCAATATTGACAAATAATTCAGATAATCCATTAAGTGTGATTATAGGCTCTCTAGCGGTGCCGATTGATGACATCCACTCCCCCTGTAACTTCCATTACGGTTCCTGTAATCATATCGGAATTATCGTCACATAGGAAAAGAATGGCTCGTGCAATATCTTCTCCGGTTCCCGAACGTCCAACTGGGGTTTGAATATCTGCAATGCCTCGTGAATACGCGATATCCGCCTCTTTCATTTCCCCTACAATATTTCCTGGACATATCATATTAGAGGTTATTCCATTCTCCGCCTCTTCAATGGCAATGGATTTTGTCAGGGAGACCAAGCCCACCTTCGAAGCAGCAAACGCGGAACGGTAGATCCAACCTGGTGAGGACTCCGCTCCTTGAAACCCGTAAGTAACAATTCTCCCAAACTTCTGCACTCTCATGATCGGAATGGTATGGCGGAATAAATGGAAAACCGAACTCAAGTTGCCTTCTAACATCTCATACCATTCATCTTCGGTATAATCTGCGAGCTTTTTCCGTTCAAAAATATAAGGTCCTGCATTATTAATCAAGTAATCGATGCGACCGAATCTAAGGACAGCTTCTGTAACGAATCGTTCCATGTCCATTTTTTTCGTCACATCCCCTTGGAAGAAATGAAGGCGGTCTTCTCCATAATGAGCCCATTTCTTTTTTAGTTTTTCTATCGCATCCTTGTCACTGCGAAAATTGATGGAAACGGTACAGCCTTTTTCTAGAAGCATTTCAGATACTTTCTTTCCTAGCCCTTTGGAACCAGCTGTTATCAAAGCATGACGCAAAACAGGATTCCCCCTTAAACTGAAGTCTCTCTCTATTTTCATGCAGAATAAAAAAATTTACAACATTTAAGCTGTCAACATGCGATAAAATGAAACTAACATCATTTAGAGGATGTTCAAAAAGTCCGGTTAAAAAGCTATAGAATTTCTTCGTCAGCTTGCCTCTCCGCTCCGCAACATTACAAATCATACGCTGCGGTGCTCGAGTCTTCGCTTCCTCGAACTTCTTTGCTCTTTTTATTCTCCTTTTTGAACACGGACTATTAAACGGGAAGAAGGGAACACCGTCGTGGCAAATTTAGAAAACACCGTACCTCTTCGTAAAACAAGAGTTGAAAAATTCGGACTGGAAGCAGTACCACAGGAACTAAGAAAAACCAAATGGTATGAGTATATGATCATTCAAATAGCATTTTCCGTTAATGCAGGAAACTTTCTCGTCCCCGCCTTGGCGGTCATCGAGGGCGGTTTGAACTTTACAGCTGCATTTTTGTCTACGATTGCCGGGGCAGCACTTGCTTTCCTTTTTGTGTCCTTCTTATCATTGCCTGGTGCAGAACGAGGCATACCTTCACAATTTGCAATCAGATCGATTATCGGAGTAAAAGGGGCACGATTCGTCTCTTCCCCATTAAGGACAATCACATCGCTTTACTGGTTTTCGGTACAAACCATTGGAGGCGCAATGGTGGTGCAATTCCTGTTGGAACGGGTCCTTAAGGTTTCCATACCCTTTGCTGTCATTGCCATGGTCCTCGCATCCATTATGACGCTCTTGGCACTTGTCGGGTTCGAAGCGGTGAAGAAAGCAACGAAATACTTTATGCCATTATTGCTGACAGGACAGATTCTAATGTTCTTTCTATTATTAAAAGGACTGTCTAGCAAACCTATTCTGGATGCCAGTGACGGGACATGGGATCTGTCGATGATGGTTTTCTTCGCAAGCCTGGCTTTTGTGCAGTACGTTTCAGGTGTATCTGCTTCTTCGGATATGACCAGATATGCCATCACAGCTAAACAAGGTTTCTGGGGACTCTATGCCGGTAATGTTTCCGGATTTATCCTCACGGCGTTTTTCGGGGCATTTACAGCGAGTTTGAACGGCTCTTTGAATCCCTTTATTTCCACAAGTGAAATGACCGGTTCTGCCGTATCTGGCTCCATTATCCTTGGGGCAGCCATGGTGTCGATGATCTACATCAACCTAAGCAACGCCTATACGGGGGGCTTCAGCCTGCTTAATTCTGTTCCGAAACTCGGAAGAATAAAGAGTTCGCTGATCTTCGGGGTGGCAGGCATTCTTCTTTCCCTGACACCTGCACTCGTGGAACAGGCAAAAGACTACATATCACTGATAGGTGCCTTTGTTATTCCTTTATCCGCTGTGATTGTGACAGATTTTCTGTTCATCAAAAAATTAAAAATAAACGAGGAGCATACATTACCGGCCTATAATAAAGCCGCATTTTATTGTATTGCAGCAGGAATCCTACTCTATTTCCTGCTGCCTGACCCCTTCTCTCCAGGATTTCTATCATTTGTATTTACAGGCTGCTTATATGTATTGTTCAAGAAATCATCCAAAAAGGTGCCGGCATAGTTGCCGACACCTTTATTATAGAGAATTTATTGCCCCTCTTGCTTGTTCGGCTCTTCTTCAGTCGGCTGATAAGCATTCTGGCTGTACTGGTCCCCTACCACTCCACTTGAATAGGCATCCGTAATTTGATTATGCACTTGATTTACCGCTTCATCGTCATAAGAAAATATCTCTTTTGGATCTTTTTCTTTCATACTATTTCATCCACCTTTCTCATCTCTTTTTACCATGATAGCTTTCCTCGTTTATCATTCTTTTAAATGTGGTAAAAAATAGTATAAAAGAGAATGGAGCTGATCAATATGGATGGATCATATCGAAATATACTGGTTGCAATTGACGGTACGGAAGAGGGCATATCAGCATTTCATAAGGCTATTCACCTCTGTCTACAAAGTAATGCCGCACTCTTCATTACACATGTCATTGATATCAGATCCATCGCAACGACGGAGGCATATGATGTGACAATGACTGATGAGGCGGAAGGACATGCCAGAGAGCTATTGCAAGAGTATGGCGAGCAAGCAAAAGGAAAAGGAATCCATACCGTGAAAACCATCATGGAATTTGGTTCACCCAAACAGACGCTGCCAAATGAAATTGCAGAAGATCATCAAGTGGATCTCATTGTTTGTGGTTCCTCGGATATGAATCTTGCTGAAAGGCTGGTCCGTGGGAGTGTTTCTGAAAAGATTGTCCGCCATGCAAATTGCGATGTTCTAGTCGTACGGAGTTAAAAGCGGGAAACAGATATTTCCTTTTCATAGATTGTTGAACTCGCTTGTTATACAATAAAGAAAACGAGAAGAAAAAGGATGTTGTCGTCATGTTTTCTTTTAGACAAAATGAACGATTAGGAATTCCCCTGCCGGAGTTAGAGATGGATTGGAAACAATACAGCAAAGAGACCCAGCAGGAAATTCTGTTGGAATGGGAAATAATCAGAGGTAAGATCCCGGACCGAATAAAGGAATTGGAAAATGAAATCAATGAAAAGCAGGAGAGATTGAATAACGAATCAAATTTTGAACGCTCCTGCCAATTAAATTCAGATATTGCAGAACTAGCAAGTGTGATCAATGATCTGTGGCTTTGGTATCGCATGAATCAGCACGTATCACAAGATCGTCTGCACGCCTGAAAAAAGACCGGCACTCAAACCTAGTTTGAGTGCCGGTTTTTTAAGTTAGTTGTTTGCTGAAAGATGGCGCATCACATAATAATGGTGGGCAAATTGAGAGACTTCTTTTGTCCAATAATAATTGGTACCAGCAGCAGCCACCATGCCTATGAAAGGAATGCCATTCACTTTCCTCCGCCCAAGCACCACGACAAATAATAGTTTTACAAGATGAAACAAAGGCTGTTGGAGCCAAACGGTAGGATGGTCCTTTTCCGATAGCGTGTCAAAATAAAGATCCCCTTCCTCTCCTATGTCTTTTGTCAGTGACTGCCACCGCTCATATTGATATTTTTTCGGGATGGTAGCACAGTAGAACAGCTGCAGGGCTTTCACCATTTCATACGGTGTGCTGGCACGATATCCGAAGGACAAAGAAATCAGCTGGGTTGTTCGAATATTCAATGCTGCAAATGCCGGAATATCCACGGCAAGTGTAGAAAGCTTGCCCGTACCGGTCATCCCTCCCTGGACAACGGAGTACAGCTTTTGCTTGGCAATCTGCTGCTCAGCAATAAAAACTTTTTGGCTTAAAGTCAATGTCTTGATGTCTTCAATCGTTTCCACATCCTCCTTATAGCTTTGGGCCATTTTCAAGATCCGTTCTTCGGCCTGTTGCTGAAAGGAAGTTTGTTGAATAAAGCCGTGTAAGTGGAATAGCCAAGTGTCAATTTGAGAAAAGAATATATCTTTGGTATCAGCCGGCAGGTATTCAAATGCCAGATCCAACCAATAATCCACTGTGGCGCTGAACTGTGATGGTTCATATGAATAAAGGGCTTGCTCCCATTTTTCTATTCTTTGCTTCCATTGTTCTTCGGTAGATTTGACAGACACTGTCTTCCCCTCACTCTCCAACATGATTAGTACCATTATAGCATAGAAGCAGGCTGTAAAAAAAAAGCCCAAGTCGGGGGAATATCCAACTCAGGCTTTCATTTTTATAGTGCTATTTTCACAACATCTCTTGCGATCATTACTTCTTCATTTGTAGGGATTACCATTACTTTTACCGGTGAATGAGGGTAGTTGATGAATGCTTCTTTTCCACGTACCTTATTCAGCGCCGGATCCCAGTAGACGCCCATGAATTCAAGGCCCTGGAGTACACGAGCACGGATTACATCACTGTTCTCCCCGATACCGGCTGTGAAGATGATGGCGTCCACACCGAACATTCTTGCAGCATAAGAACCGATGTATTTATGGATACGGCTTGCAAACACTTCAAGAGCAAGTTCCGCACGCTCATTTCCTTCCTTGGCAGAAGACTCGATATCACGCAGGTCACTGGAGAAACCGGATACCCCTAAAATACCACTGCGTTTATTTAAAACATCCAAGACTTCGTCAGCCGTTTTTCCTGTCTTCTCCATAATGAACGGAATTAAAGCCGGATCGATATTTCCGGAACGAGTTCCCATCGCTACACCAGCCAATGGTGTGAAGCCCATGGAAGTATCGATTGATTTACCGCCCTCGATAGCTGCGATACTCGCACCATTACCTAAATGGCAGGAGATTAGACGAAGCTGTTCAACCGGTCTGCCAAGAAGCTCAGCTGCACGCTCTGATACATACTTATGGGAAGTTCCGTGGAAACCATATTTACGTACACCATAATCCTCATAGTACTCGTATGGCAAGCTGTACAAGAAAGATTTTTCAGGCATCGTCTGATGGAATGCCGTATCAAAAACAGCAACTGCCGGAACGTTTGGCAGAATTTCTTTGAAGGCTTTTATTCCAACGATGTTTGCAGGATTATGAAGAGGGGCCAATTCGGAAAGCTCTTCAAGCTGACCTAGCACTTCATCCGTAATCAGGACGGAATCATTGAATTTCTCTCCACCATGCACGACACGGTGGCCAATTCCTGTGATTTCGTCAAAGCTTTGAATGATTCCCAAATCTATCAGTTTGCTCAATAATATTTTAACCGCTACTCCATGTTCGGGAATGTCTGTGATTTCTGTTACTTTTTCTCCGTTCACGGAAATAGTGAATACTGCATCATTTAATCCGATACGTTCCACTAGCCCTTTTGTAATAACATTCTCACTTGGCATTTCGAAAAGTTGGAACTTAAGAGAAGAACTACCTGCATTTATCGCAATAACTTTTGACATGACGTTACGTACAACTCCTTTTATATTGTCACTCATCTTATATGAAAAAAAGGGTGACCATACTAATCCTAGCTTGTGCAATGCACGTTCATTATATATACCTTTTTCATTTAAACACCGTCATAATTCATTTGCAAGAGCCTTCCCTTAATGGTAACGCTTTCCTTATATATTCGTTATTTTCTGAATAGAAACACCTTTATTTGGAGGTGTTTTTCTCCGTAAACCACTGATTGATCTGCCCCATCATTCGCTCCATCGCCTGGACGTTAGAGAAGCTAGGAAGACTGGCAAGCAGCGCTTCTTTCGGCTTTTCCACTCCTATGCCTTTTTTCTGGAGGATCAGGATGCTTTTCCCGTGCTTATTGTGCTGGAACATGGATTCGGGCAGCTGCAGCATCCCTTGGATATACGCTTCTTCCTTGATAAGGGTATTCAACCTTGGTGCATCCTCGTCCTCGAACATGGAGTTGGGAATAAGGAAGAAAAGGTATCCACCTGATTTGGTATACTTCAAGCTCTGTTCAATAAATAGATAGTGCGCATAGGAATGGCCTTCCGAGGCTTTCAGCTGGAAGTTGGCAGCATTCACCGCGTTCGGATAGTATCCGACTGGCAGGTCACTTACCACGACATCCACAGGCTCCAGATATAAGTTACCCAAGCTGTCCTGGTTAAAAAGATTGATGGACTGCTCCTGCAGATTGGCATTATTATAAGCAAGCTTTACTAGGAGCTCGTCTACATCAATTCCAAAGCCTTCAAGCTTCTTCCCTTGCAGATGGTTAAGCACAGCGGTCAACAGGTTTCCTGTACCCACTGCAGGATCGAGAAGTGTCAGCTGCTGCTCTTGGGAAGTGAATTTCCCTACAAGATAGCCCATGAATATGGCTATGGCATCGGGAGTCATCTGATGATGAACCTGAGCCGCATCCTTCATGCCTTTTAGAATGGCAAGCTGGAATCCTTTGCGGATTTCTTCCTTACTTAGCGACTGCAGCTTCAATTTGTCATACTCCTTTGTAAGGCGGCGCTTCGTCACTTCCGATACTTCCTCCTGGATCACGTCCCCGTGAAACATATTCTCGGCCGTTTCCGCAAGTGCCTCCAAGTACGTGCACCCCAATTCCTCCTGCAAAATCTGCGCGGTTGTATCAAATAAACTAAATGTGTTTTCCAATTTGGTAATGGACATTCCTGACACTCCTATTCTTTTTTCCTTAATGAGTATACTTATTTTAACTAGTGCTGACCTGAAAGTGCAAGCCGCTTGGTCAGCTCCGACAAGCAAAAAAATAAAGCAGACTGCATGTTCTACAGTCTGCTCCTATCGATGCCAAATAAGACGATTAATTACTCAGCAGCTTTCAAAGCTTCGATAGCCGCATCATAATCAGGGTGATCTGTTCCTTCACCTACATATTCCACATACGTTACAGTATCATTTGAATCAACTACGAAAGTAGAACGAGCCAATAAACGAAGTTCTTGCATTAACACGCCATACGCTTCACCAAATGATGCATCGCGATGATCGGAAACAACTTGTACATTATCTAGGCCGCTGGCAGCACACCAACGCTTTTGAGCGAAAGGTAGATCCATGCTGACAGTGATCACTTTTACATTATCCAATTTAGAAGCTTCTTCATTGAAACGGCGGGTCTGTGCATCACACACACCTGTGTCAATAGAAGGTACTACACTGATTAGTCGCTTGAAACCTTTAGAATCTTCAAGAGCCACTGGGGATAGATCGTTTGCAAGTACGGAAAAATTAGGTGCCTTATCCCCAACTTTAACTTCGCTTCCAACTAAAGTCATTTTGTTCCCTTTGAATGTAACGTTTGCCATGAAATGTTCACTCCTTAAAAGTTATGTACTATGTTAATAATAGCCCTGTTGAGGGTGTTTTGCAATTAATCACCCTCCATAATCGCTTTTTAAAGTCTAACCGTTCAATTAATAAGGTTCTGGTACTGTCTAGTATTGATATAATAAGAATCTAGCTGTTGATTGGAGCAAAAGGCGGAGACTTCTCGAAAATGCGAGCATTTTTCTTCGTGCGATGTATCGCTGCCGCAGCCTTCCTTGTCCTGTGGGAGATGGCGTTTAGTGGAGACCCCACATGCGAAGCCGAGGAGGCTCCATCAACGCCCCGCGGAAAGCGCAGCCTTTTGCGGGAATCAACAGCGGTGTTTAAATGAGACATAAAAAAAGAAGTCAACTGCTAAGCAGCCAACTTCTTAAAAGTCCAAATCCTGTTTGTGATCTGAATAGGAGTTGTGATTGGAATGCTGGTTTTGGTTCTTTTTATTGCTGTTCATCATCTGCTGCACTTTTTCCACCGCTTGTGGAGCCAAATCCAGAATGCGCTCGTAGAGATGTGTGCTTTCATCAAGATGGAGCATTTTCACACCTGAAGAGCTGACAATCAAGAAGGCGATTGGGGTAATGGAAACTCCTCCACCGCTACCTCCACCAAAAGGCAGCTTAGACTGCTGTTGCTGGCCATTGCCGCCATCATGCTTTTCCTGGCCTGCAGAAGAAGTGCCTTGAAATTCACTTCCACCAGCTGCGAATCCAAATCCCACCTTCGACACGGTAAGGATGACACTTCCATCAGGTGTCTCAACCGGATCACCTATGATGGTATTGACATCAATCATATCTTTCAAGTTTTCCATTGCGGTCGTCATCAGACTTTTAATAGGATGTTCAGACATATAGATCCTCCTTCTTTACACTTACATAGATTCTTGTCTATCTTCTTCCTTAGACAACATTGATAACGGACGAGTCTTGAATTTCGGCCGTCCGCCTTTCCAATATTTAACGGTTCTTATTCCTGCTAGAATAGCATACCCGATTTGAAAACGAATCATACACTTAATCAGAGTTTGGGTGACCATCATTTGAAAGTAGGGGGTAATAGTGAGAACCGGCTGTGTCTGCAATTTGGTAAAGTGGCTCATAAAGCCGACTATCCCACCCTTTAGCGTCCAGCCCGCACCAACCACCATACCGGTATGGGCAGCATCCCCAAGTCCGATATTACTGTGCCATTCCAATTCTTTGATTTCCATTTTCGATAAAAACCTTCTAACTATTTTATGCATTCCCACCACATGTCTCACCAGTTCATAGGTATCACGAAAGCTATTGAGTATTTCCTCTGGAGAAAACTTTTTATCCTTCTCCTTCGTCTTCCCACCCTTACCCATATGAGTCTCTTCCTTCACTTCAATGGAGGCCGTTTCCTTGTCCACTTTTATTAAGGGAACATCTATCGTATACCTAATAAGCCCAAACCAGGCGCTTAGGCGAATTATCATTTCGTCATCATCCTGCTGGTGATGGTAATAAAAATGGACCGTGATTTTAGTGAAAAATATCAATAAAAATAGTAAAAGGACGATTCCAACTAAAATACCAATCCAAATCAATATACTCACGCCCTTTCCTTCAACAACCATTATCTCCTTGGACAAAAAAAATAAACCTGCAAGCTACAAGCCTGCAGGTTTATCATCAATTTTCATGAACAACACTAGTATCAGCAAAGAGGTCATGCACGCCTTGCTTCTTTTTCGTGAAAGCGGCAACCAGATAGACTACAAAGGTGATAGGCGCAAAAACGCCTGCAATGTAACGCCCGATGCCTTCACGAAACAATACTGTTTTCCAGGATAGCCTTTCCTCCGCAAGATCGACTACCCTCAGTCCAAATACCATTTTACCTAGCGTCTGTTTAAAGTATTTGGTCATAAGGATAAAGTAGGCATAAAAGACAATGGTCGTTGCAATAGTGGCCGGCGAAAACATGGAGCTCTCTCCAGTAGAAAGACCAAGCCCCCTAAATAGTGGAACAATTAAGATGGACCCGATACTCCAAATAATGATTCCATCCAAAAGAAATGCCCACAGTCTCATCCAGAATCCTGCAAACCGGTATACTGGCTTTTCCGGCGGAGACTTAAAGACGGCACTCGGATAGGAATCGTGAACCAACTCCTCCTCGACGTTCTCTACATGAACCTTTTCAACATGCTCATTCTTGTTGTCAGCATTCCTATTCATTTCAGGCTCTGTTCTATTAGATTCTTCTCTCATTCTTCCACCCTCCTAGTCCGCATACAAGTACATCAGTCTTGGGGAATTAGGCTGGTTGATGAGTTTCGCAAGCATCTGCATCTCTGAATCCGGTTTAAGGAGAGAGCTGGCATTCATACTGAACAGGGAGCCTAGCCCTACATTTTCTTCATACTGAATCACTTGGACACTTCCTAGTTTATGGTCCTTTTTGATAGCTTCCACTACATCCTCGAAATAGCCGATTTCATCAACAATATTGATGTCTTTGGCCTGCTGGCCGTCGTAGATGCGTCCATCAGCAATGTTACGTACCTCCGCCTCACTCATACCACGGCCCTCTACAATAACATTGACAAAGCGGTCGTACATATTGTCGACCATCGTTTGTAGAATTTGGCGCTCTTCATCCGTCATATCCTTTGTTGGGGACATGATATCCTTATAGGGCCCACTTTTGAAGGTCTCGAATTTCACACCATACTTTTCTGCAAGCTCCTTGTAGTTCACACCTTGCATAATGACCCCGATGGAGCCGGTAATCGTTTCATTGGTTGCAAAAATTTTATCTGCAGGAGCGGCGATGTAATAACCACCGGAAGCGGCCATCGCTCCCATGGAAACATAAATCGGCTTTTTCGTCTCTTCTTTGATTTCCATCAATTTTTTATGTATTTCCGCACTTTCCGACACCCCGCCACCAGGTGTGTTCACTCGAAGTACGATTCCCTTCACAGAATCATCTTCTTTCGCCTGATCGAGCATTCTCAAGAATTGGCGATGATTATAGCCTGCTGATTGAAAAATGGATGTCACATCTTCCCCCAGATCTTGAATGGCACCATTCACTTCCAATACAAGAAGCTTGCGGTCCGGGTTGCCCTCTTCCACCACTTCTTCAACAAACCCCGTGTCTGTTCCAAAAATATCTGACAGTGACTCACTGCTTTCCGTTGCGCTAACAGTCATATTCGTCACGATTGATACCAAAAATAGCAATGAGGCTATTCCTAATGCTGCCCACCGTTTTCCGCTCATGCTAAAACCTCCTAAAGTGTGTGTACAGTACTACTACGATAAATTCTTTCAAAAAGTTTCATGAAAATGATAAACTAGTCACAATATAGAATTGTACTAAAAACAAGACAAAAAGGATAATGATTATTGGTTATCTTTTGATTTTCTACCATTATTTATTAATCAGAGGAGGAAAAAAGATGACAGAGCGCCGTAAAATGTATTTCTTTTATAAAAAGGAGCAGGACCTTGAAACAAAGGTGAACAATTTGCAGCTTTTAGCGGAAGCCAATAACTTTGAGGTGGTAAAAGACTACCGGATAGCCAATATCATTGTTGCTGTTGGAGGGGATGGCACGATCCTGCAGTCTGTCCAAAAAACAGGATTCAAGGAGGATTGCCTTTACGCAGGTATTTCCACTGAATATTCTTCCAGCTTCTATTGCGATTTTCATATAGACGAAACCGATAAAATGGTGGAGGCTATGACAAATGAACAGATTGAAGTAAGAAAATACCCTACTATCCAAGTGACGGTGGATGATTTGTCCAAGTTTTATTGCCTGAATGAATGCTCGATTCGATCAGCCATCATCAAAACCTTTGCCATCGATGTTTACATAGACGACCTGCATTTCGAAACATTCCGTGGAGATGGCATGATCGTATCCACACCTACTGGAAGCACCGCGTACAATAAATCCGTACATGGAGCGGTTGTGGACCCGATGCTGCCATGCTTCCAGGTAAGCGAGCTTGCTTCCATCAACAATAACAGCTTTCGGACACTTGGCTCCCCATTCATTATGGCTGGCGCAAGAAAGCTGACACTAAAAGTGATCCAGGACGGAAATGACTACCCAACTATCGGTATCGACAACGAAGCCTTAAGTATCCGTCATGTCGAAAAACTAGATATACAATTGACCGACCAGAAAATCAAAACCGTAAAATTGAAGGACAATTCCTTCTGGGAAAAAGTGAAACGCACTTTCCTATAAGGATAAGCACCCCACTCCATCGACTCTGGAGTGGGGTGTTTTATTGGCATGTCATTTTTGATACATGACAGTTCCGTCCACGACCGTCATTCTTACATTAGTCTCCAGGATTTCATCAGTGGCAATCTGGAACAGATCTTTATCCAGTATCGTGAAATCCGCGTAGTACCCTCCCTTGATCAGACCCTGCTTCTCTTCCTCACCAATGGCCTGGGCACTTCCTTTTGTGAATAATTGAATGGCTTCATACATCGATAAGCGTTGCTCCGGTTGATACACCGTTTGTTCCGGGTCGGATGGAATCTGCCTTGTGACAGCGGCATGTATGCCGAGCAATGGATCTACCGGCTCGATTGGCGCATCGGATCCACCTGCACATATCAACCCTTCATCAAGCAGCGTTTTCCACGCATAGCTGTACTTCAAGCGATCCTCTCCAAGTCGTTCAATAATCCAAGGAAAATCCGTTGCGACAAACCGGGGCTGAATATCCAAGATGATCGGGAGCTTTTTAGCACGCTCAATCAATTCCTCTGTTAATATCTGTGCATGAATGAGACGGTCCCTTTCCCCTGCCGGTGCAGGATAAAGCTCGATTACATCCAAAATATATTCAAAGGCCTGATCGCCGATGGTATGAACGGCGACTGGCATCCCATAATCCCTCGCTTTTTTGACAAGCATCTCCAGCTGTTCCTTCGAATGGATCTCCACCCCCGAGGTTTCCGGTGCATCATTATAAGGCCTGCTTAAAAGTGCTGTTCTTCCACCAAGCGCACCATCTGCAAATATCTTCATCGCACCAAGCGTGACAAATCCTGTGGAATCTTTATAGCGGTGTCCGAATTCGTGCATATCATCCACAACCTCATGATGCACAAGAAGATGTGCACGGTACTTGCAATTGTCCCGTTCAATCAGATTCACAAATGCTCCGTACGTTTTGTGGAAGCTGCCGTAATAGCTTAGGTCCTCGCTGTGGCTTCCTACCAGCCCAAGAGACAGGCAATCCTGAACCGACTTCTTCAGTGCGGTATACAAGTATTCTTCTGTCGCTTTTGGAATGATCGCTTTGACCAGCTCCTGTGCCTGATCCAATAGATATCCTGTGGGCTCACCTTGCTCGTCCTTCACAATGACGCCTCCAGGAGGATTTTCGGTATCCTTTGTGATACCTGCGAGCTCTAATGCCTTGGAATTTACGAGTACCGCATGGCGGCATACTCTCGATAGGATCATCGGATGGCTGGAGGTGATCTCATCCAGTTCTTTTCGATGAAAGATTTTTCTATCGATAAAGTTGTTTTCATTCCATCCTTCTCCAAAAATCCATTCTCCAGCAGCAGTTTCAGACACTTTTTCAAACAATTCATTTTTCATTTCCTGAGCGGATTTCAAATCAGACAAATCCAAGCGCAGCAACTTTTCCCCGTGTCCGATCAGGTGCATATGACTGTCGGTAAATCCAGGGTACATCACCGCTCCTTGAAGATCCTTTTTCTCAGCAGCTTCATATTTATGGATCAGCTCTTTTGCAGCCCCAACTTCTTTAATTACTCCATTTTCTGTGTAGACCGCTTCCACCGTTTGTCCTTCTTGCACGAGGGTATAAATCTTGCCCCCAAACCATATTTCTCCCATATACATTCTTGCCCCTTTTCCTATGTAAGTTTTTAAGGTAATAGTTTCAGATTATCATTTGTAAGGGTCCTATACAAAAAAACTGCATGCAGAACAAAGGCGGGTAATGGATCCATTACCCGCCACCCTTATTTACTTTGCCTTTGAAGCCAATTCCTTTTGTCTCAATTCGATTCTTCTTATTTTACCTGAAGTCGTTTTTGGCAATTCCGCCACATACTCTATTTTTCGAGGATACTTATATGGTGCTGTAAGCTCTTTGACGTGCTCCTGCAAAAGCTTTGTCAATTTAGCCTCCTCTTTTTCTGCTCCGTCCTGCAGAACGACAAAAGCCTTGACGACACTGCCCCTGATTTCATCAGGACTAGCAACCACCGCGCATTCCCGTACAAATGGATGCTTCACGAGTGCATCCTCCACTTCAAAAGGGCCAATCGTATAGCCTGAACTGATGATGATATCGTCACTGCGCCCTTCAAACCAGAAGTAGCCCTCTTCATCCTTTTTCGCCCGATCCCCTGTAATGTAATATTCACCTCTAAATTGTCTGGACGTACGTTCCGGATCTTTATAGTAATGCTTGAACAGTGCAGGAGTCTCGATATGCACCGCGATATCCCCTACTTCACCTACCTCACATTCTTCGGCATGGTCATTGATGATGGTAACTCTGTTTCCTGGGGTCGGTTTTCCCATGGAGCCCGATTTGATTTCCATCCCCTTCAGTACACCAATCAAAAGAGTATTCTCCGTTTGTCCATAACCGTCCCTTACATCAATTTCAAAATGCCTTCTGAACGTGTCGATCACCTCTCTGTTAAGCGGTTCGCCTGCAGAAACGGCACTATGCAGATGCGGCAGCGAATACGCATCCAGATTATCCACCTTCGCCATGATCCGGTACTCCGTCGGTGTGCAACATAGTACATTCACTTCGTACTTTTCGAGAAGCTTTAAATACGTGTTCGGATCGAATTTACCATGATATACAAATCCTGTGGCACCTGAACCAAGAGTAGAGAGGAATGGACTCCAGATCCACTTTTGCCAGCCAGGGCTCGCCGTTGCCCATACCACGTCATCCTCTTCGATTCCCAGCCAATGTTTGGATGTTGTACGAAGATGCGCATAGGCCCAGCCATGTGTATGTACAACACCTTTCGGGTTCCCTGTAGTACCTGATGTATAGGAAAGGAATGCCATGTCGTCTTTGGATGTTTCAGCGAAAGGCATGGTATCGGATTGCTTCTTCATCTCGTCTTGGAGATCCTTCCAGCCTGCATCATTAAATCCGCCGACACTGAAACGGATCAAGCTTCCCACTTCCTCCAGTTTATTAGCCTGTTCCACATAAGGATGATATGTAATGATACCCTTCACATCACCATGTTCAATACGATAGGATAAGTCCTTCTCCCTTAGCATTTCAGAGCAAGGAATTACAACTAGGCCAGCTTTCAGAGCTCCAAGGTAGATTTGATAAGATTCAATCAGCCTCGGCATCATCACAAGGACCACATCCCCTTTTTGCAGTCCCTCGGCCAGTAAAGCGTTTCCAATTTTATTTGCAGCTTTCATTAATTCCTGATATGTAACCTGATCTTTTTCCCCTTGCTCGCTTTCCCAGATCAGTGCAAGTCTTTCCCCCTCTTGCGCGTACTTTTCCATTTCCTGAACAAGGTTGTACTTTTCTGGTGCCAATAATTCCTCTCTCAACATATGAAGTCATCCCCTTTGTATTAGTACTACCTCTATCTTACAAAATTTTTTAAATAATTTGAATTATTTTGTTGGAATTTTATCTATTTGTAATATGGGGATGGCTTGGTCGGGCAATTTTCTCTTTAACAAAGGCTGTTTTCGCATTTATTATTGCTACTTAGATAAATGTATCCATCTAATGTTGCCCGTTGATTTCCGCTCCGGACACTTGCTTTCCGCGGGGACGGATGGGAGCCTCCTCGGCTTCGCCTGTGGGGTCTCCCATGCCCTCTACTCTCCCGCAGGAGTCATGTGTCCTCCGCTACAATCAACTCACGTTTTAAACATTATTTGCTATGTGAAATAGCCTTAAAACGAATTAAATTCCAATTGAAAAAGAAAATAGGATGGAGATAAAATGTAATTTTTGTACCATTAGTAAGGCAAATTTATTACTATGAGTCTCACCCCTGTTGGTTGGAGTGCAAGGGGTGAGACTCCTGCGGGAGGAGCGTGTCAAGGGAGACCCCGCAGGCGCTTTAGCGCCGAGGAGGCTCCCGAGACCGCCCGCGGAAAGCGAACCCCTGGAACGGAGACCAACAGGGTGTTTAATGTTGACATCTTATCTTTAGCCGAGCCTTATTCCTAAAGCAACAATCTTTCCGGAAAGGTCCTTCACAAAAAACAGCGCCCTCCATAGAAGGCGCCATCATCAATTACTGCTCATTGGATTTTTTTGCGTGTTTTGGTTCACTTTGACGTTTACGGCCTTGTTTCTTTTGCTGCTTTTCAACCTGGTTCTGCTCCTTCATCAACAAACACCTCCGAGGGAATATAAGAAAGGTGGGGTTGCCCCCACCTCGTAGCCATTTATATTTATTATTTTTGGTAACCGCCACCAAAGCTTTGCTCAGCCATTTGAACTAAGCGCTTAGTGATTTCTCCACCAACGGAACCGTTAGCGCGAGCAGTTGCATCAGGACCAAGTTGAACACCGAATTCAGTAGCGATTTCGTATTTCATTTGGTCAAGAGCTTGTTGTACACCAGGTACAACTAGTTGGTTTGAACTGTTGTTTGCCATGTGTTTTCACCTCCTTGTGACTATAGAATGTGTAAAAACACATGGCATCATTCATGTTTTAAAAATGGTAATTGTTCACAGATTTCCAGCCTCTAAAATAGTTCCTTGAAAAGACTGTCTTCTTTATCTGATTTTCCCGTGATTTTAAGCTTTTCTGTGTTTTCAACCGCATCCCTTACCATTTGTTCAACGTCAAAAAAGCTTTCATAGAAGTTGATTTTTTCTGCTTTCGGCTTCGTTTTCGGTGAAGCGGGAGTAAAAATGGTGCAGCAGTCTTCGTATGGGCGATTGGAAATTTCCAATGTATCTATTTTATCCGCAATATCCATGATTTCCGTTTTATCCATCGTAATCAACGGACGGATAATCGGTGTACTTGTGACTTCATTAATGGCTACCATGCTCTGCAGGGTCTGGCTTGCAACCTGACCAAGGCTTTCACCTGTTATGATTGCCAGTCCTTTTTCTTGTTCACGCAGCATATCTGCTATCAATAGCATGAATCTTCTCGTGGAGGTCATGGTGTAGTTTTCAGGAACCTGCTTTTGGATGGCAACTTGGATGTCAGTGAATGGAACGATATGCAGATTGATGGAAGGACCGAATTCCGTCAGTTTTTCAGCCAGATTGATTACCTTTTGTTTTGCACGTTCACTTGTGTAGGGCGGGCTGAAAAAGTGTACAACCTGCAGCTCGATTCCCCTCTTCATCGCAAGATATCCCGCAACCGGACTATCAATCCCGCCTGAGAGCATCAATACGCCTTTTCCACTCGAACCAACCGGCAGGCCTCCTGCTCCTAAAATGTCCTTACAGGTAATATAAGTGGCTTCCTCGCGTACCTCCACCCTGACATTTATATCTGGTTGTTTGACATTCACCTTCAGATTTTCTGTGTTTATCAATAGATGAGATCCAATTGCATGGTTCAACTCGTTTGTATCTAGTTCAAACTCTTTGTACGCTCTTTTGGCAGTAACTTTAAAAGTCTTACCTTCATAAGGTAATGCTTTTAACGCAAAGAGCGCTCCTTTTTTCATATCTTCAAGCTCCGTCGCTGTTTTTACTGCAAGGCTGAATGAGTAGATTCCGAAAACACGTTGAAGCTTTTCAATGATTGGCTCCGGCGGTTCCCCGTTCAGCTTGATAAACATTCTGTCTCTGCTTTTTTCGATTCCAACTTTAGGGAAATCTTTTACTTTATCCAGGATGTTCGAGCTGAGCTTTTGAACAAACTGTTTTCTGTTTCTACCTTTAGTGGACATTTCTCCATACCTGATCAAAATGTGGTCATAATTCATCATCTTCTACCTCGTTACCTGTTTTATTGTGGCGATTGCTTTGGCTACTTCTTTTAAAAATATATCAAGCTCTTCCTTCGTTGAGTCGAAGGTCATACTGATACGGATTGCCGTCTCGGAGCGTTCCTTCGGGAGCCCCATGGCAGAAAGTGTTTTACTTGGTGCCTTTCGCTTGGAGGAACAGGCGGAAGTTGTTGATACGAAAATCCCCTTTTCACCAAGTGCATGCACCAACACTTCCGATTTCACTTTCGGAACGGAAAAATTGACGATATGCGGGGCTGAGTCATGGAAAGGTGTATTGACTGCAAGCTCTTTCATCTCATACAGTTTATACAACAAATACTCTTTGAGGCTCTGAATGGAATCCAAACGCTGTTCACTGAGTTCCAAGGTCATTCTTAATGCCTTGGTCATCGCCACAATCCCGGCAACATTTTCTGTCCCAGAACGGAGCGTCCATTCCTGATTTCCTCCACTAAAGAGTGGATGCAACTTTTCCCCCTGCTTGACAAGCAATACCCCGTTCCCTTTTAGTCCATGAAATTTATGGGAGGAGATGGAACATAGATCGATTCCCTCCATATTGAGTGGAACTTTTCCTATACCCTGCACATAGTCCACATGGAGACTGGCGAGAGGAAACTGTTTAACCACTTTTTTTATTTTCTCAATGGGCTGGATGACTCCCGTTTCATTATTCACATGGATGATGGAAACAAGAATCGTTTCCTTCTTCATTGCTTTTTCCACTTGTTCTTGGGAAACTCTTCCTTCCTCATTTACCGGCAAGGTTGTGACCTCAAAGCCTTCTTTCCTTAAGTCCTCTATCGCATTGGTAACGGATGGATGTTCGACTGAGGTTGTGATGATATGGTTACCAAGATGTTTTTTGCTGAGGGCAGACCCTTTTATTGCCAGGTTATTACTCTCTGTTCCACCAGATGTGAAGATGATTTCCCTATGCTCTACCTTCAGTAGGGATGCGATCATCTCACGGGAATGATGAAGCAGCTTTTCCGCTTCTCCCCCCAGGGAATGAAGAGAGGATGGGTTGCCAAAATAATTGGTGGATACAGCTATATAGGAATCTAACACTTCTTTATATGGTTTTGTTGTCGCACTATTATCCAAATAGATCATCATAAAGCCTCCAGCTTGGGATGCAAGTATTTCACTGATAATTTTTTCATCTAAGCAAATATTAATGTTAGCACACTTTACAAACAGGGAAAAGATTCGGTCTTATCCATTCGCGAAAACAGACATTTTCTACTGGAAACTGTTCTCACTTTTCATTCATCCTTATCTATGTTACGATTGTTAAATGTTTTTCTAATATATAGAATTATCCAACTTTTAAGTTATTCGACAAATTTCAGCAAAACTATGATAGTATGTAAACGTATTCATTATTTCTTGTCATCAGGAGGTTCACTTATGCAACAAAAACTATATTCCAATAAGGATGTTCTCATATTAGGCTTAATGCTTTTTGCCCTATTCCTGGGAGCCGGAAACATGATTTTCCCGCCATTGATGGGGCAGGCAGCTGGGACTAGTGTAGGTACGGCGGTTATAGGATTTTTAATTACCGGAGTCGGATTGCCACTACTCGGTGTCATGGCGATAGCATATACCGGTGGTGACCTGCAGACACTTGCTAATCGTGTCAACCCAATTTTCGGAATTATTTTTACGTTCATCATGTACTTGGCGATTGGACCATTCTTCGGAATTCCACGTACTGGTACGGTAGCTTTTGAAATTGGTGCTACTCCATTTTTACCGGAATCCGTTAATCCGGTGGGCTGGCCTTTATTCATCTATACAATTGGATTTTTTGCTATCACGTATTTTCTTGCACTGAATCCAACCAAGCTTGTAGATCGAATCGGTAAAATATTGACACCCCTTCTATTAGGGGTAATTGGAATATTAGTTATTAAAAGCATCGTGACCCCGATGGGAGAGCTGCAAAACCCCTCGGAAGCATATGCGAATTCTCCATTTTTCAAAGGATTTTTGGAAGGATATCTTACGATGGATACCATTGCAGCATTAGTTTTCGGAATTGTCGTGATTTCGGCCATCAAGGACAAAGGGGTTACCGATAAAAAAACTATTACCTCCCTTTGTATGAAAGCCGGATTCATTGCAGCAATAGGATTGACCCTGGTATACGGCGGACTCTCCTATTTAGGAGCTACCAGTACAAATGTTGTAGGAGCAGCAGATAATGGAGGGCAAATTTTATCAGGTTCTGCAAACTATCTGTTCGGTTCCTTAGGTACTGTTATTCTTGCGCTTGCCATTACTTTTGCTTGCCTGACCACATCTGTTGGGTTAGTATCTGCAACAAGCCAGTTTTTCGTAAAAGTGTTCCCTTCCATCTCCTATAAAATATTTGTTGCGATATTAAGCATTTTCAGCTTGATTGTGGCGAATTTCGGTTTAAATCAGCTTATCGCAGTCTCATTGCCTGTACTGATCATGATTTATCCATTAGCGATTGTATTGATTCTCTTATCCTTCTATCGCTGGAAAAATGAATCGTATGTATATAGCTTCGCACTACTGTTTACGGGAATTATAAGCTTTGTCGATGGATTGGCCATTGCGAATATCAATATTATATTCCTTCAAGATATCTTTAGTGTTCTCCCATTTTATAGCGTTGGAGTTGGCTGGTTAGTTCCTGCCATCATCGGTGCTTTAATTGGAATGGCAATTGGAAACCTGATGCCAAGAAGTAAACGTTCGGAAAGTATTGCATAATAAAAAAACTCCACTTGGGTTGCCAAGCGGAGTTTTTTTATCTGATCTTTTTTCTTTCTACATAGGTAAGCAACTCATCAATGGATACACGCTGGTTTTCTGCCTGGAGTTCAGTGACGTCTTTATAGGTTAAGCCATAGACGCCTGAATGAAACGTTTGAACATCTTTCGGGTCCTGAATAATAAGGGAAAGTGGTTCTGCTTCCAGATTCTTTTTCAATGAATGCTTCTGCACGGTCAAAGGCTGATCCTTAATGGTTGCCAAAGAATGATAAACCAAAAACCATGTCGCCGCCCCACTTACAACCAGTAATCCGATAAGCAAGAACCTTAAGGTCGTCACGTTCTTAGCTCTCCTTTTCCAAGATCTGCTCTATTTTCTTCAGTACGCCTGGCTCCACTTTCTCAAGCGCAGTAGCCGCTTCTTCCAACGCGTTTTTGTATTCATAGTTTCTGAATAGTTGTTCCGCTTCTATCAAGCTTTCATGGACGAAAGCATGCTTGCTTCTATATCTGTTGCCATATTGTATGATATTCTCTGCCAGATAGGCATGGTCTAATATGTCCGTACAATCGGCATAGCATTTTTCCACTAAAGTGAAAGCCTGATGTAAGATGGCATTCACTTCAATAATGTTCAGCGGCTTTTCCTCCAACTTTTCCTTGACTGCTTTCAGCTGCTCACTTGCTGCTGTCAGCTCCTGATAAACGGTTTCCGGAAGTCCAGGCATGTTGCTCTTTTCGATTTCCCTTTTCACTTCCAATAGCATTTTGCGCAAAGTTGCCAATTGGTCTCTTGCGGCCATTTCATCTTTTCTCAAAGCCTGCAATATCTCCGTGTACTGTTGATGTATTTCTTGCAGGGAGTTAATCTGTTCGCAAATATCCTCGAGCTCTTCTTTGAGGATGGAGAATGCTATCGTCTGGTTTTCCAGATGAGAACTGAGTTTCTCATAACGATCGACAAGAGCCAGCATGGAATGTTCTATTTTACGTTGGGTTTGAATGTCTTCTTCCTGCAGGCGATAGCTCTCCTGTACTACATAGGTTTCTTCCTTGGATTTTGCGCTTGCCTCGGATAGGTTATGCAACACCGTTTCGACAACAGGCAACTCCTTCACAATGTAGTGTTTGGCAATCACTTCATTTTCAATGTTGTCATAGAGCTTATCCATTTCCTCTTTCATAAGCTCTATGCCTTCTTTTGCTTCCGCCACTTTTGTTTCAAAAAGAAGATTGGTGATATGCTTTGTCTTTTCTTTCAGACTTTCTACATTTTCTTCCAATTTAACATGATCAAGTATGTATCCCTCTTGCAGCATTTCCTTATAGCCAGTTTCCACCTCGGCCAGCTGGCTTGGCAGGACGGACTGACAATCGACCAATAGACTTGGGATATTCGCTATTTTAAATTCAAATGCTTCGATTTCTTTTTCCAGCTTTTGCACTAACCCTCTCGCTTCCAAATAATTACCATTGTTCATACTATCATGAAATTCAAGGAAGGTTTGCTGAAGGTGATCGACTTCCTTTTCCAAAAGGGCTGTCGTACTCCCGTATTGATGGCGCTGGTTTAACAGTTTCTTTTTTAATTCCGTATAAGTGACTTCCAACATGTCGATTTGTTCCACGCTTTTCGCTTGGCTGCCGATCAGCTCATCCAGTTCATCAAATATGGACTTGATTTTATCCTCAATGCCTTCAAGCTTCTGATTTGCCCTAGCAAGGACATCTTTCGCCTTTTTGAAACGGTATTTATCGACAAGATCCTCTGCATCAAACAGATATTCTTCAATGCTCTGTAATTCGGAGGACAGGATATCATCCCATTGATAGCGCCAATTCTCAAAGAGCTCTTCTGTCTGCCCGGTCATGTTAAGATCTTTCACTTTTGACAGCTCTTCAGAAACGGGCTTATTCATAATCGATACCTTCCACGTTTCCAACCGATCTACTTCCGCATAAATCTTCTTTCTTCTTAGATAACTGAAAATGACAAATATAATTACTGCTACTAGTACTCCAATGATTATTTTCATACCTAATCCCCTTTGGCCTGGATGGTTGTAACGATTAACTGAACTTTTATTATGTAAGCTGGTTGAACACCGCTGTTAATTTCCGCTATAGGCTGCGCTTTCCGCGGGCTTACGAGAGCCTCCTCGGCTTCGCCTGTGGGGTCTCCACTAAATGCAACACCCGCCGGATTCTTCGCCTATTGCTCCAATCAACAGCTAATTTTCACTTATAACTGCTCTCTTCTTAAACAAAGCCATTATGTAAGACGATCAAGGCCATTCTTCCTTTTGATCGCATGCTAATTTATATATGGTTCGAAACTAGAACTGCCATTGTAGCCACTCTTTATTAAAATATTTTGTTCTGGATGGTAAACATGTATAAAACATGCCCATTCTATTTATAATTCAATGTATTTATGATACCATGTAAACGACATTTTTTGACCAATATTTTAAAATTTTTTACATATTTCTTCAAGTATTGGAGGCAAGGTTGATGATTATCGATAAACACGTACATACCCCCTATTGTCCCCATGGTAGCACAGATCCACTTGTGTCGTATATCGAACAGGCTATCGCCTTGAATTACCGGGAAATTTCCTTTACGGAACATGCTCCATTACCAAAGAATTTCATTGATCCAACACCGGAAAAAGACAGTGCGATGTCACTAGACCAAATGTCTGCTTATTTGGAGGAGTTATGTAGGTTGAAAACTTACTATTCTTCAGCACTAAAGGTTAATATCGGTTTGGAAGTGGACTTTATTGAGGGCTATGAAAAAGAAACTGCCTCTTTTCTCGATGAATATGGTCCCTTATTGGATGACAGCATACTATCTGTTCATTTTTTAAGGTTTGGGGAATCGTTCTATTGCATGGATTTCAGTGAGGAAATCTTTGAGGAGATGATTCAGATTTTTGGAGGATTAAGCAAGGTTTATGAAGCATATTTCTCCACTCTGAAAAAATCCATTGTTACAGATCTCGGGAAATATAAACCAGGTCGGATCGGTCATATCACGCTAGTTGAAAAGTTCAAGGGCAAATTCCCAAATGACCAGGATCTTTCTGGCTATGTGCTGCCAATTTTGGACATCCTTGCGGATAAAGGATACGAACTTGACTATAATGGCGCAGGTTTCACTAAGCCACTTTGTTTGGATTCCTATCCACCGGCGTCAATCGCATTGGAGGCATATAAAAGAAAAATCCCTCTAGTCTATGGATCGGACGCCCACAGCGCAAAGGGATTAATGCAGGGATATCAACAGCTGGAGGGGACTCTTCTTGATTAGAGGGCAATCCTGTCCACAACCCTGCTTGAGAAGACGGAATGCTCGAGCCATTCAATGATCTTCTTCTGGTAAAGATCGACCGTTTGTGTCTCATACGGCATCACATGCCACACTTCAGCCAAATACTGAGCTTGTAAAAATGGCATACTGATCATACTTTTCAGCTGCATCACCGCAAGAGGAATGGAAATAGGCTGAAATTCTTTGTTCTTCTTGCCTTTTTCAAAAAACAATTGCAAATAATATTTCTCCTTCATCAGGTAGGTGGTCATCACTTCCCGTACCAATGTGGTATCGAGCGTAATTTCCCTGTAAACATATCTTGCCAACTGGCGATTGTCACGATGAAAACTCATCACATTATTCACTGTAAGAATGACACATTCCTGCGCTGATAGAATGTTCATCTTTTTATAGACTTGCTCCAGGACGGACAGATATTCTTCCAGAAAAGCTGCAAGCAGATACTCCTGTAGCCCTGCCTTGTTTGTAAAATAATAGGATATATGTGCAACATTGACCTTTGCCTTTTTAGCGATTTCTCGAATTGAGGTACCTGAAAAACCATTTGTATTAAATAGATGAACAGCTGCTTCTATTATTCTCTCTTTGGTCGATTCCATCCTTTTCACCCCTTTTGGTGATTCTCTTTTATTGATTTCTAGCCGTGGAGCGTATATCCTTTTATTAAATGTCGACAAAGTACATAGGAATTCTACTTATAGTTTGGTAATTCCGCATTTTATTAGGAAAAAGTGAGGGGATTATGATGTTTCAAGTCGAAAACTACAAAGGAACTCGAGAAGAAAATTACGAACTGGTCATCAAACAGCTGCAGGCTTTGATTGCAGATGAGCCAAGTTTCATCGCCAACCTTTCCAACGCCTCCGCGCTGTTAAATGTCTTCCTGGATCGGATCAACTGGGTAGGCTTCTACCTGACTGAAGGCGAAAGCATGCTGGTACTGGGTCCATTCCAAGGCCTCCCTGCATGTGTACGAATTCCTTTCGGCCGTGGAGTTTGCGGCACAGCAGCAGCGAATGCAAAAACGGAGCTTGTTGCAGACGTTCACGCTTTTCCGGGACATATTGCCTGTGACGCCGCGTCCCAATCGGAAATTGTGGTGCCAATGGTGAAGGATGGAAAAGTCATCGGGGTACTCGATATCGACAGCCCCATCAAAGAACGCTTTGATGAAGTGGACCGAAAATACCTCGAGAAGTTCGTTGAGGTACTTCTGGCAAATTAAAAAGGCTCTTTTCGTAAAGTTTGTTGCTTTTGTTCGTAAAAAATCGGCTTTTGGATTTTTTACTGCATTAATTACTTAAAGTTTATTGCTGAACCAATAATCCAAACTAGAAAAGAGCACGATGACGAGTAATATTACGGCTTATAATCGCATACGAAAAGCAACAAAATATGCGAAAAACCATTTAAAAAAAGTGCCAAGCTCCAGTTTTATTAACAGGGGTCTTGGCACTTTTCTGTTTTATACGATTTTATCCAATGCCTGTTTCAGGTCGTTCCAGATATCTTCCTTCGCTTCAAGACCCACGGAAAGGCGGATCAGACTATCAGTAATCCCCATCTGCTCCCTGTTTTCCTTTGGTACAACTGCATGTGTCATGGTAGCAGGATGCTGAATCAACGTTTCTGCATCCCCAAGGCTTACTGCAATCTTTATCAGATTCAACTCATTCAGCAGTTTCTGAGCCTTTACTTTTCCACCTTTTATGGTAAAAGATATAAGTCCGCCACCACGCTTCATCTGTTTTTTCATAATGGAGTAGGATGGATTGTGTTGATCGCCAGGATAATAGACGCTTTCAATTGCCTCATGACCCTTCAATTGTTCAATGACGTACTCTGCATTGTCGCAATGGCGGTCCATACGCACATGCAAAGTTTTTAACCCTCTGATCAACAGCCACGCATCAAATGGTGACATGACACCGCCAATATCCTTCAGTGTGGTCATGGATATCTCTTGAATCATTTCCTTGGAGCCTACAATCAAACCTGCGATGACATCTCCATGACCGCCAATATATTTAGTGGCACTATGGATGATGATGTCGCAGCCGATGTCCATAGGCTGCTGCAAATATGGAGAACAGAATGTATTGTCCACCACCACTTTGATACCATATTCCTTCGCAATCGACACCACCAATTCGATATCGATCAGCACCATCGTAGGATTTATCGGTGTTTCTATATAGATGCAAGTGGTTTCAGGACGAATAGCATCCCTGATTTCCGCTTCTGTTTGCATGCTGCAGAAGCTGTGGTCCACCTCATATTTGTTTTTAAGAAGCTGCAATAATCCAAATGTACAGCCATATATCCCCTGAGAACACAAAATATGTCCATTGCTTCTCGTCAGGGCAATCAGTACTGCAGAAACTGCCGCCATTCCGGAACCAAAAGCCAATCCCGCTTCCCCATTTTCAAGCGCAGCAATTCTATCCTCGAGCATCTTTACTGTCGGATTTCCGAGTCTTGAATAGATGTACCCTTCCTGTTCGCCCGCAAACCGTTTTTCCCCTTGTTCTGCCGTTTGAAAGGAAAAAGTAGAAGTTTGAAAGATTGGTGGCGCCAAGCTCCCGTGATAAATGGAGCTGTCATATCCATGATGGACAACTTCTGTCTCAAACCTTGCATTTTTCTTTTCCATAAAAATTTCTCCCTTCAAATATCACATCCATAACTAGCATATGGCAAAATACCAAAAAATGAAAGCGTTTTCTTTTACTGTAGTACTTTTCCTAGGAAAACTGCAAATGATGGAATTCATTTAAAAAAGCGGCCGATTCAGCCGGCCGCTAATTTTATCCACAATATTCCTCTGACTCGATGCATAGCTGGTTTTTACCTAAATCTTTTGCTTTCAAAAGGGCAAAATCAGCCCTATGAAAGAGGTCGCGCGCGGAATCGTTCAGTCCTTTTTTCCAGAAGGATAGTCCGCAGGAAACCGTCACGGCAGGAGAAGTCTGTTCTTCAATTTTCTTGATGATGCGACCGGCAATCTGCTCACCTAGTGCCAAATCAATTTTCGGAAGGTAAATGGCCAATTCCTCCCCACCCCACCTAGCGCCAATATCCGTTTCTCGAATACTTGCGTTGATGATTGCGGCGACCTGCATCAGGATGGTATCCCCAATCTGGTGACCGAATGTATCATTGACCCTTTTAAAATCATCAATATCCAATAGAATAAAGGTTCCATAGGAATCGTGCTTCATTGATTTCTTTATTTTTTCGTCCAAATATTTTCTTGAATAAAGCTTAGTCAAGTAGTCCGTGATCACGTACTTCTCCAATTCCTCCCGCAGCATTGAATTACTGAATGCAAGCGTTGAATGGTGAATAAGCGATTGAAGAAGCTTAAATTGCTCAAAGCTGAAAAAATAGGGCAATGTGTGCGTAACGACACATGCTCCTTTAATGCCGTTGGAGGCATGCATCGGAATAATCATACAGGAACAAAACGGCAGATCGGAAAGCCGCTCATGTACACGTAAATCCCCGATAAAAAGCGGTTCTCCATCTGAATATACATAACCCTGCATATGGGATAAATATACTCCGATATCCTCCTGCTGGAAAAATTCGGTGGACCCTGGCAACACCTCTGCCCCTCCCGCTTTATATAGGACGAATGCCGCTTCTTTTGCCTCGAAGAAATGCATGATTTTCTTGATCATATATGCCGTAACTTCCTGAAGCCTCAGGTTGGAATTCAACTGATGGGAGGTCTCATTGATCAGCTGTAGATCGGAAATGACTTGCTTCGATTGCTCATACAGTTGTGCATTTTCCAGGGCTGTTCCGGTTGCGTTGGCAAGCAAAGTGATAAATTTCAGCTCTTTTTCAGGCAAATAGTATGAATCCAGGGAGATGATCTGCAATACGCCATAGATCCCCTGCTCCCCTTTTATCGGAACATAAATATAGGTTCTTCTATCCCTGATACAGTTCTCAAGCTGAACTTCCCCAGTCACATAGGCATTCATTGCGCTCATATTAGAGTCATCGAAATCCAATTTTTTTACCGGCAGATGCTGCAGGTCATCATTATCCGATGTAAGCAACAGCAAATAGGAAAAATCCTCATACGTATTTCGTAATATTTCGATAATTTCAGATAGTATGCCTTCCACCCTCATGGAAGAATGGAATTTGGAAGTCACTTTATACAATTCTTCGTATTGCTTCTCTTCAAATCTAGTATGTATGTATTGGTTGTATTGTTGAAAGATTGTGGAAAGTTCTTTTGATAACTCGTCAAAGCTTTCTAGCGAAAGAGGTAATGGAGAGGTAAATTGCAATTCTACTGCACCCAAAAAATCCTTGTCCCCATAGAGAGGCAGGTTGACATTTCCCCAGTCACTTGCCCCTGCTTCAAGAGTTTTATGGTAAACTGCACCCATTTCCCTCACTCTGAGCTGATCGTAGATGGGTGAAAACTCTTCCATTGTAACGGTGACCGAATTCGCCTTCAGCTCTTCTTTTAGGATGGATTGCAGCATGGTGAGAAATGTAGCTTGTGTAAGATTAGAAGACGAAAGAAAAAAATCTAATATTCTGCTTTTTATTTCAAGAATTTTTTTAGTCGATTCCATTTTTTTCACCTTTTACATTACTATTTACCTATATTATAACGGCAACAGGTTAAATTTTCCTAGTATTATTTTAAGGAATTAACAAAACAGTATCTTTTTCAAACAAGACAAGCCACAGATCATGCTTATCCGAAAGTTTATGTACCGAGATCGGTTTTTCGTCAAAAGATTTCTGAATGATAAAACCCGATTCGTTGGATAGTTTTACCACATACTGTTCCGTATCTGTCTCTTCTATAGCGACTTGATAATCTTTCTTTTCTTCATTCTCCTCTTTTTTTACACCTTTTTCCACTTTTAACTCTTCATTATAGAACATCCATTCTTCATCGGTTTTCAGCCATACACCTTTGGAGTTTGGATCATATTCAAGTTGAGTCGGATGAGTCTCCAGCTCGATGGCATTTATCGTGTCAAACTTGTAATTATCTTTTTCATCTATCTTATAGGTAACAAGAATTGGCTTCTCTTCATGTTCTTTTACAATTGCAATGACCGGGGTCTGATTTTGTTGATCTTTCTCCTGGACGACCACAGCCATCGGTTGGAAGGATTTTTGGGGATTCGCCATTTCCTTTTCTTCCTCGGTACCATATTTTATGGAAAACAAATACAAGGTTGTAATCCCGATAACTCCTATAATAAGAAAGCGAATCATTTTTTCTTTTTTCGATTCTTTGTACATGTTTATTTCTCCTCGAGGCGTTTGTATTGAAAATTATAACATAGGAGCTATAAGTACGAACACGCACGTTTACGAAATTATTGCCGGCTTCCTGGTTGTGGTATAATAAATGCACTGCAAACACCCTTCCCCAAAACTATTCGATTCTATCCTTGACTTCCTATACATTTTTCCGATATAATAGCCTTTGTGTAAAATATTGCAGCCTATGTGGTATGCTATGTTGATTCATTTTGTTCCCCGTTCCATAAAAACGGAGGTGTATCGTGTAACTCTTTGCTGCAGAGCGAGGATACATGAAAACAAAATGGTCGGGTAGATTAGTCGCATCTGTTATTATTTTACAACAAATAATAACACGAAGGAGGAGTCATTCATGGCTCGTTATACAGGTCCAAGTTGGAAACTTTCTCGCCGTCTAGGCATTTCATTAAGCGGAACAGGTAAGGAATTAGAAAAGCGTCCTTACGCTCCTGGACAGCATGGTCCAAACCAACGCAGAAAGATTTCTGAGTACGGTTTACAATTACAAGAAAAACAAAAATTACGCCACATGTACGGTGTAAATGAACGTCAATTCCGTAGCCTTTTCGATGCTGCTGGCAAGTTGCAAGGTAAGCACGGTGAAAACTTCATGGTTCTTTTAGAATCTCGTTTAGACAACGTAGTTTACCGTTTAGGTCTAGCTCGCACTCGTCGTGGAGCTCGCCAATTAGTTAACCACGGTCACATCACGGTTGATGGAGCTCGCGTAGACATCCCATCTTTCCGCGTGAAAGCTGGTCAAACAATCGGTGTTCGTGAAAAATCACGTAACCTAAGCACAATCAAGGAATCTATCGAAGTAAACAACTTCGTTCCAGAATACCTTACTTTCAATGCTGACGCTTTAGAAGGAACTTTCACTCGTTTACCTGAGCGTTCCGAGTTAGCTGCTGAAATTAACGAAGCTCTAATCGTTGAGTTCTACTCTCGTTAATGATAAGAAACACCACCGGATTTCGGTGGTGTTTTTTTGTTTCTCCCCTTTAAAGACCGCTGTTGATTTCCGCACTAGGCTGCGCTTTCCGCGGGGCGTTTGTGGAGCCTCCTCGGCTTCGCCTGTGGGGTCTCCACTAAACGCTACCTCCCGCAGGAGTCTTCGCCTATTGCTCCAATCAACAGCTAGATACATAAAAGCAATTACTTTACAAAAAGAGGCGGACATTTTATCCACCTCTTTCCACTAACTTTAGTATTTAATTAGGAAGTACTTCTTCTTCCCTCTTCTGATTACGGTAAATTGACTTTCAATACGATCGGCTTCTCCTAGTACATAGGATAGGTCCTGCACTTTCTCGCCATTGATGGAAATGGCACCGTTTGTGATGTCTTCTCGGGCCTGGCGCTTGGATGGGGCAATCTTGCTTGCTACCAGCAATTCGACGAGTTGCAGCTGCTCTTCGTTTTCAATTGTAAAGGAAGGAACATCTGCAAATCCCTGCTTGATTTCTTCTGCGGTCAATTCCGAGATGCTTCCGCTGAACAGCGCTTTAGAAATACGGATCGCCTGCTCAAGGGATGACTTCCCGTGTACCAATTTCGTCACTTCTTCCGCCAGACGCTTATGCGCTGAGCGTTTTTCAGGAGCTTCCTGCAATTCCTTTTCCAGCTCCACGATTTCTTCGTGAGATAAGAATGTGAAGAACTTCAAGTATTTCACTACATCACGATCATCTGTGTTGATCCAGAACTGGTAGAACTCGTATGGAGAAGTCTTTTCACGATCCAACCAGACCGCGCCGCCTTCCGTTTTACCGAATTTCGTACCATCCGCTTTCGTTACAAGAGGAATCGTCAATCCGAATGCCTTTGCATTCTCCTCAGACTTACGAATCAACTCAAGGCCGGCAGTGATGTTCCCCCATTGGTCACTTCCACCTATTTGAATCTTACAGTTTTCCTCTTTGTATAAATGTAAAAAGTCCAATGATTGAAGGATCATGTAGCTGAATTCCGTGTAGGAGATTCCTGACTCAATACGGGATTGCACGGAATCTTTTGCAAGCATATAATTCAGGCCGAAATTTTTCCCGACATCACGCAGGAAGGTGATGACATTCATTTCGCCGATCCAATCGTGATTATTCGCGATTACCGCAGGGTTTTCATTAGCTTTGAAATCCAGGAATTGTGAAAGTTGATTTTTGATACGGTTGGACCACTCCACTACGATATCGGACGTATTCAACGTACGTTCCGCTTTCTTCCCGCTTGGATCCCCAATCAATCCCGTTGCTCCACCAACCAAGGCAATTGGATGGTGACCTGCCTGCTGGAATCTTTTCAACGTCAAGATTGGAAGCAAGTGGCCAATATGCAAGCTATCACCGGTCGGGTCGAAGCCGGAGTATAATTTCACCTTCTCCTCGGATAAAAGCTTCACCAATCCCTCTTCATCTGTAACTTGATTCACTAAGCCTCTAAATTTTAAATCTTCTAATAAGTTCATGTTTTTTGCTCCTTTTGTTAAAAATAAACACAAAAAAACCCATCCCTCCGTAACAGAAGGGACGAGTTTATACGCGGTACCACCCTAATTGAAAAGCAATATGCTTTCCCACTCAAAAATGTAACGGTTCTCACCGTCTTTTGCTACTAGGCCCAAACTTAGCCGTTCCCAAAAGATGCTCAAGGAGGTAATTCATCTATAAGGGTGTACTGATTCGCACCAACCATCAGCTCTCTTTAAGCAAGCCCATATACACTACTCTTTCCTGTCTACGCTCTTATGTTAAAAATAATATACAGTCTTTTTATCATAAGAGCAAGCCCAGTGTCAACAAAATCCTGGAAAAAGTAAAAAGTTTGTCGCTTGAAATCCGCAATATGCTATAATTAGTATGATTTGCCGGGGGGTAGATAAATTATGTCAAACTACGACAAGTTCAAAGAAAAAACGCAGTCCTTTTATCAAATTTTCGTCAATAAATACACGAAAAAGGGCGCAAACATTACATATTTAGTAGTGTGGAATCTAATCTTGATTTTCCTTGTCATCGGATTGATCGGAGCATCCTTTGCAGGTGGTGCAGGTGCAGGATACTTTGCAGCACTCGTAAAAGATGAAGAAGTCCGTTCCTATGAAGATATGAGGAAAAACATTTACAACTATGAAGAATCGACAGAGATGTTTTTTGCAAACGATGTGTACCTAGGAAAATACCGCGCGGATCTTCTCCGTGAGGAAGTGGACCTGGAAAACGTATCCGAGCATTTGATTAATGCCCTTGTGTCAACCGAGGATGAGTACTTTTTTGAACATGAAGGCGTCGTGCCAAAAGCGATTGTCCGCGCCATTGTCCAGGAAGTGACGAACTCCGCCAACCAGACCGGGGGAAGTACCTTAACACAGCAGCTTATCAAGAACCAGGTGCTGAGCAACGAGGTATCCTTCGACCGAAAAGCGAAGGAAATCCTTTTAGCCCTTCGTCTGGAAAACTACTTCAGCAAAGAAGAGATACTTGAAGCTTACCTGAATGTTTCCCCATTTGGAAGAGATTCTTCCGGTAGAAACATCGCAGGAGCACAGACGGCGGCAGAAGGAATCTTCGGCGTCGATATCAGCGAGCTTTCCATTCCGCAAGCAGCCTTTATCGCCGGACTTCCGCAAAGCCCATTCGCCTATACGCCATTTACTAGATCTGCAGAAGTGAAAGACGTAGATGGATTGGCTCCAGGCCTTGAAAGAATGCGTTATGTGCTTCACCGGATGAATGCGATGGGCAAGATAACAGATGAGCAGTACGAGGAAGCTATTGCGTACGACATCACAAAGGATTTTACTGCACCAACGAATTCAGCGATTGAACAATATCCGCATGTGACGTTTGAGTTGGAAAAGAGAGCAAGGAACATCATTTCGGAACAGCTTGCCGTTGAGGATGGATATGAAATAACTGACCTCGAAAACAATCCAGATTTGAAGGAACAATATCGATCGCTTGCAGATACTGCTTTAAGACAAAAAGGATACCGTATCTATACCACGATTGATAAGGATATTTATGACAAGATGCAAGCAGTGAAAGATAATTTCGAGTATTTCGATGCAACCTTTGATTATCAGGAAAAGACGGATCCTGAAACTGGTGAATTGATGAAGAATAATGCAGAACAAGTGGCTGCTGTCATGATTGATAACAAGACTGGTGCCATTAAGAGTTTTGTTGGCGGCCGGGACTTTGAGTTATCATCCGTCAATTTTGCAACAAGCACCTATCGTCACAACGGATCCACGATGAAGCCTTTACTTGGCTATGCTCCAGCCTATGAATTGGGAACTTTACAGCCTGGTAGTATTTTGGCTGATATACCTTTACGAGTTCCTCAGCCAGACGGGAGCTATTGGGAACCTTTTAACTGGAATAATAAGTTTAATGGTCTTGTAACAGCACGTGATGCTGTAAGACTCTCACATAACTTATCAGCTATTAGAGGTTATATGGAAATATTACCTCAACGACCAATGGAATTTCTATACAAGCAAGGATTCACGGGACTAACACCTGGCGATGCTGAATATCCTTCTGCAGTATTGGGTGCTCCCACTTATGGAGTAACTGTTGAAGAAAATACCGGCGGCTACGTTACATTCGCCAATGGCGGGAACTACGTGGAACCTTATTTGATTGAAAGAATTGAAACAAGTGATGGAGAAATCGTTTATGAACATAAAGTGGAACCTGTTCAGATCTACTCTCCACAAACAGCTTATCTTATGATTGATACGATGCGTGATGTGTTCAGCAGAGGTACTGCAATTCCGGCAAGAAACAACCTTCAATTCTCTGCTGATTGGGCAGGAAAAACTGGTACCACACAAGATACTCAAGATATTTGGATGATGGGATCGAACCCAAATGTAACCTTTGGCTTGTGGATGGGTTATGATGAAAGAAGAGTACTAAAATCTGTTAAAGGTTATACTCCAACCCAACGAAGCCAAGTTCTATGGGCTCAATTATTGAATGCAGCCCACGAAGTAAACCCGGAATATATTGCACCAACACAACGATTCCAGATGCCAGGCGGAATTGTAAAGCGCAGTTACTGTAAGCTTTCCGGCATGCTTCCATCCGATTTGTGCCGTCAAGCTGGTCTCGTTGGTGAGGATCTCTTCAACGCAGCATTCGCACCGACAAAAGTGGACGATAGCTTAACGGTTGGAAAGTACGTTCAAATCGGCGGCGTGGCATATGAGCCACTCGGATCCACACCTTCTGAATTTGTAAAAGAAGGGCCGATGTTAAAGCCCGATTTCTTAAAGAAACTACAAATTAAAGATGTTGAAGAGCTGGCAAAGTATATGGAAAACAAGTCAATCTTTGATAACCTTACTGTCCTATCTACAGATCCACTGCCGGTCAACAACCAGGCTCCAAAGCAAGTAGGCGGAATAAGCATCTCCGGCTCGACACTTTCCTGGTCTGCAAGTCCGGAAAAAGATGTGATTGGCTATTATGTGTATCATGCTGCAAACAGTTCAAGCTCTGCCAAAAAAATTGCTTCTGTTCCTGCAGGCAAAACAACAAGTACGAACTTATCACAAGGAACTGGATTCTATTATGTAGTAGCGATCAATGCCAGTGGAAAAACTTCCTCTCCATCTAATTCAGCAAAACTTGGAGATCCGGATAAGAAAGAAGAACCGAAACCAAAACCTGATCCGAAGCCACCAACCAATCCACCAGGAGGCGGCAATAATGGCGGAGGAAATGGAAACGGAAATGACGACGGAGACGACAACTCCACCGATCCGCCACCTGATTCCAACGGTGATGATTAATCTAAAGAAGAGCCCCGAGACAAAATTTGTCTCGGGGCTTTTTTTCTTATATTTTCAACTCTCCCCTGCTACCTGTACCTGCTTCTTTTTTGCAGAGTGCAATAAAGAAATACCTATGGCAATAAGACATGTAGTGATTAAAGTTCCGTGAAGAATCCACACCATATGCGGCATACTCATATTACTTATCAGTATTGTAGCCGCAAAGAATCCAAGAGCAAATCCCAGTGACTTGAGAAGCATTCCCACAGCGAACACCCTGCCACGAATGTAATTGTCCGCTTTCTGAAGCAGACTTGCATGAAGCGTGGTGAATCCTGCATCGAAGATACCTGTCAGGAAAGCAAAGCCTAGCACAACAGGAACCATTGTGCTGGACAAAAACGAAATAAATCCAATTGACATGAACATGGCGCATACAAAAAACACCATATATATTTTTTCACTTCTGATGATGCTTAGACGAGGAATCGTATAGGTGGCAAGCACAGATCCTATTCCCCAAACTCCCCAGATCAAACCGTAATAAAAGCTTTGGCGCTCAGGACTTATATCCTCCGCCAACAACGGAATACCAAGGTTATGGGAACTTCCGGCAAAGGCTCCAACCAGAAAGACAACATTAATCTTCAGAAGCATCGGAGCCCTTTTCACATAACCGAGCACTTCGGAAATGTCCTTCCCTATAGAATAAATGTTTTGTTTGAACCCTCTTACGGCTTCACGTGTTTCAGATAGTGCCATGTTCCATTTCAGGCGCCAAAGTACCAGTGCTGATAAAAGGTATGTAGCCGCATCAATCATCAGCGTATATTTATATCCGAGCATTTCTGTTATCACACCAGCTCCTATAAAACCTGTTACCAGGCTGACAGAGGTAAGCCGTGCGATAAGGGAATTGGTCTCAATAATCTTATCCTGACCGAAAATCTGTGGAATCTCCGCACTGAAACTAACCATAAAGAAACTGTTAATAAACCCGATCAGACAGGATACGATGATTATCATTACCGGATCCGGAAACGGGATAAGCAGCAGTATCAACCCCGCCCTTGCAATATCCGTAACAAGCATAATCGATTTACGGTTCCATTTATCTGCAGCCACACCCGAGACCAAGCTTGCCAGCACTCCCCCAACCGTCCTGGCTATCATCGTTGCAGCCAACCATACAGGACTGCCCGTAGCCGCATAAACAACAACATTCAACACAATAAGGTCCATAAACGAACCAAAATCAGATAACGCCTTCGTGTATAAAAATAACTTATGATTTCTCAATGCTGCTTCCCCACTCTCTAGTTCTTGTATTTATTGTAAGCTTGCGGGAAGTGTTTCGCAATACGAAATTTATGTGTTGGGAAATAAAACATCCCATCAAAAAAACAGCCACTCCCTCCAAAGGGGGTGGCTGCTCCAAATCTCTATTTCATCGACTTCGTCAACTTCCAAAGCCGCAGCTTAAAACTCCGAAAATCAATCCTCCATCGTCGATAAATCACCAGTCGGCAAGTCAAGCTCCCAGGCTTTCAGCACGCGGCGCATGATCTTCCCGCTTCGTGTCTTAGGGAGCTTATCACGGAACTCGATTTCACTAGGTGCTGCATGGGCCGCTAGTCCGCGTTTCACGAACTGGCGGATTTCCTCTTTCAGTTCATCAGTCGCTTCATGACCATCTCGCAACGCAACGAACGCCTTGATGATTTCCCCTCTGACAGGATCAGGTTTTCCGATTACGCCCGCTTCCGCTACAGCCGGATGCTCGACAAGCTTGCTTTCCACTTCAAATGGTCCTACGCGTTCTCCGGAGGTCATGATGACATCATCGATTCGGCCTTGGAACCAGAAGTAGCCTTCCTCGTCCATGTAGGCGGAGTCTCCTGAAACATACCAGTCGCCCGGCATGAAATAGGATTCGTATTTCTCCTTGTTGTTCCAGATTGTGTGCATCATGGATGGCCATCCTTTTTTGATGGCAAGGTTACCCATGCGGTATGGAGGCAGCTCGTTCCCTTGGTCATCAACGATTGCCGCTTCGACACCAGGGATCGGTTTCCCCATTGAGCCCGGCTTGATTTCCATACAAGGATAGTTACAGATCAGTTGTGCCCCTGTTTCCGTCATCCACCATGTATCATGTACACGTAGGTTGAAAACTTTTACTCCCCAACGAATTACTTCTGGGTTCAGAGGCTCGCCTACACTCAGGATGTGGCGGAGCGAAGTCAGGTCAAACTTCTTCACTACCTCGTCCCCTGCACCCATCAGCATACGAAACGCAGTCGGTGCGCTATACCATACAGAAACGCCGAAGTCCTCGATGGTCTGATACCACGCCTCAGGTCTGAAGCGTCCTCCCACGATGACGTTCGATGCGCCAGCCAACCATGGTCCGAATATACCGTATGCGGTTCCTGTCACCCAACCTGGGTCGGCCGTACACCAGTATACATCCTCTTCCTTTAGGTCCAATACCCATTTAGCGGTTTGATAGTGCTGTACCATCGCATTATGGACGTGCAGCACACCCTTGGGCTTGCCAGTGGATCCACTTGTATAATGAAGAACCAGTCCGTCCGTCTTATCCACCCATTCAATCTGCAGCTTTTTGCTCGCATCTTTCATGCGTGTATTAAAATCAATAAACGGTCCTTCCTCTTTTACATTTTCCCCTACCAGCACAACATGCTTTAATGCTGGCAGGTCATCAAACGGAATACGCTTAAAAAGCTCAGGAGTCGTTACGATCACCTTCGCTTCACTATCCTCCAAACGGTCTTTAACGGCACCTTCCATAAAAGCCTCGAATAAAGGCCCTACGATGGCACCTAATTTAATCGCCCCGAGTGCCGCAAAATATAGCTCCGGTGAACGTGGCATAAAAATGAATACGCGGTCCCCTTTTTCAACATCACATGTCTGGCGAAGAATATTCCCCGCTTTGTTGGACATTTCCTTCATTTCCTTGAACGTGTATTTTTCATCACGTTCCGGGTCGCGGTAGTAAAGCGCCACTTTGTTCTTTCTGTGAGTCATGGCATGGCGGTCAATTGCTTCGTATGCCACATTCACTCTTCCTGTTTCGGCAAAACTGAAGCTCTTTTCCACTTCTGCCCAATCGAAATTTTGGTAGGTTTGTTGATAGTCTTCGAGATTATAGTTCCCCTTTGTTACTGGTAGCGCTTCCACTTTCATCTACAACTCCCCCTTATGTAAAATATACCCTCTATTATAGTATAGTTTTTATTTTTTCTCAATTTTTTAAAAAATCGGTGTAATGACATGAATTATTTCCCGTTTTCTAGTAGACTTAAAGGGTAGCAGGCATGAAAGCGTTTTATTTCTCTTGTTTTTTTCCAGTAAAAAGAGAAAATAGTTTTATACTATCGTAGGTAAAAGTGGGTGAATGATTGATGGAACATAGAAAAACGTACAATGCAAAGGAAATCAAAACGAAAAATAGCCGCTTGATTATTGAAGGGCCCGTAACGCCTGAAAAACTCGCAAGCTATGAGTTCCATGAAGATCTGATTGCTTTCAGGCCGCCTGCTCAGCAGCGAAAGGCATTGATTGAGATAGCGGGACTTCCTGAGGGGAGAATCCTGATTGCACGGACACATGATACGATCGTAGGATATGTGACTTTTTTATATCCTGATCCGATGGAAAGATGGTCGGAAGGAAAGATGGAGAACCTGATAGAACTCGGTGCCATTGAGGTTGTGCCAGAGGTCCGGGGTAGTTCAGTCGGTAAGACCCTTCTACAGGTATCAATGATGGATAAAATGATGGAAAATTATATTGTCATAACAACTGAATATTATTGGCATTGGGATTTAAAAGGGACTGGGCTGAATGTCTGGGAATACCGGAAAGTGATGGAAAAAATGATGAATGCCGGTGGCTTGGAATATTACGCTACCGACGATCCGGAAATCAGCTCGCATCCTGCCAACTGTCTGATGGCAAGGATCGGGAAAAACATTGATGCAGAGTCTGTACAGAAATTTGATCAGCTACGCTTTCACAACCGCTTCATGTACTAGCATATGATGTCTTAAGGGAACTTGTTTTACAAGGGGGAGAGACTTTTGATCGTTGAACGTATAATGAAGAAAGACGTTTTTACGCTTTTGCCTACCGATACGGTGGAACAGGCACTTCAATTGATGGAGAAAAAGAGTATCCGTCATATTCCGATCGTCAATGCCAAGCAACAGTTGGTCGGGATCATTTCGGACAGGGATGTGCGGGACGTGATGCATTCCTCGCTATCTGAACATGCAGGCAAGGATGATTTGAATCAGCCACTTTCCAAAGTGATGAAGACCAACCTTCTCACCGGGCATCCGCTTGATTTTGTGGAAGAGGTTGCGGCATTATTTTACGAATATAAAATAAGTTGCCTGCCGATTGTAAGTGACTCTAAATTGGTTGGTATTGTAACAGAATCAGATCTGCTGTATACCTTTATCCAGCTGACAGGTGCCCACCAGCCGGCATCGCAGTTCGAAGTCAAGGTGGAGAACATCTCTGGTAAACTTGCAGATGTCACATCGATCTTACGTAAACGGAAGCTCAATATTCTAAGTGTCCTGGTGTATCCACATGAGGACGAACAGTATAAGATTCTGGTACTGCGTGTGCATACCATGAATCCTACCGGGGTAATCAAGGATCTCCAAGAGGAAGGCTATGATGTGCTATGGCCTAATCTTCCGGGTGTGACCTCATGAAAAAAGCGGTTTTCGTTTATTCGGATGATTTCCAAACCTATAAATTCAGTGAGAATCATCCATTCAACCAACTTAGAGTCAGGCTCACCTATGATTTGCTTCAAAAAAGCAATCTTCTGTCCTTTCAGGATGTGGTCCCTCCTCGGATGGCGACTGACGAAGAATTGGCTTTGGTCCACGATCCCAAATACATCGAAGCTGTAAAACTCGCTGGCAAGGGACTATTGCCAAAAGAAAAAGCAAACAATTATGGACTTGGAACAGAAGATACCCCAATCTTTCCAAATATGCATGAGGCAAGTGCCCTTTTAGTGGGAGGCACCTTGACTGCTGTGGACTATGTGATGACAGGGAAGTCGGAACACGCACTGAATCTGGGTGGCGGGCTGCACCATGGATTCCATGGGAAGGCTTCCGGATTTTGCATTTATAATGATAGTTCTGTGGCCATCAGATATTTACAGAAGAAATATAATGCGAGAGTGTTGTATGTGGATACCGATGCCCATCATGGCGACGGTGTGCAATGGACCTTTTACGAGGATCCTGATGTCTGCACCTTGTCCATCCATGAAACAGGTCGGTATTTGTTCCCAGGAACCGGGAATGTGAATGAGCGCGGGCAAGGGGATGGCTATGGCTACTCCTTCAATATTCCAGTCGACGCCTTTACGGAGGATGATTCCTTCCTTGAAGTGTATGAGCAGGCATTGACCGAAATTGCGGCCTTTTTTAAACCGGATATCATCTTGACGCAGAATGGCGTCGATGCCCACTATCATGATCCGCTGACCCATCTATCCACCACGATGAAGGTTTACCGGGAAATTCCGAAGCTCGCCCATAAAATTGCCCATCAATACTGCAACGGCCGCTGGATTGCTGTTGGCGGTGGCGGCTATGATATTTGGAGAGTGGTACCGAGGGCCTGGTCGCATCTTTGGGCTGAGATGATTGATAATAACACTGTCACGGGAGCAATCCCGGAGGAATGGATGAAGGAATGGGAAGTGCAAGCTCCTGTAGCTCTCCCACCAAACTGGGAAGATCCAATAGACATGTACAAGGCCATTCCACGAAAGCAGGAAATAACCGAGAAAAACAAACAGATTCTCTTAAAAGCCCTATATCCGATCAGCCATCTCAATAATGACAACCACAACATCGGCTGACCCACCCTACAAAACACTTTTCTTATTATTGGAAAAGTGTTTTTCTTTTTGGATTATCCGGTCGCACAATTTTATCAATTTAAAATAACCCTCTATAAAAAAATGAGAGATTATGTCGAAGTAAATAGAAAGAGAAGTTAAATCTTGTATTTGCAAAAGTTTATAGAATAGGAACAGGTGGTTATTTCATGGATAAAACATCGGTAGTAGGTCTCATTTTAGGATTAATAGCTGTTGGAGTTGGGATGTTTTTTAAAGGTGTCACTCCAGTTGCTTTAATCAATCCAGCCGCTCTTTTAATTATTTTATTGGGTACAGTAGCTGCTGTAACGATCGCCTTTCCAACCTCTGAAATCAAGAGAGTGCCAAAGCTTTTCGGAATTTTATTCAAAGAAAGAAAAATGATGGATCCGATAGAATTGATCAAAACTTTTTCCGGTTTGGCTCAATTGGCAAGAAAGGAAGGTTTGCTGGCACTTGAATCAACAACCATCGATATTGAAGATGAATTTTTGAAGAACGGCTTAACATTGGCAGTCGATGGTCAAAGTGCCGAATTCATCAGAGATGTATTATCAGAAGAAGTTGAAGCGATGGAAGAAAGACATCAATCCGGAGCTTTAATATTCTCACAGGCTGGTACATACGCTCCTACATTAGGAGTACTCGGTGCAGTTATCGGACTGGTTGCTGCATTAAAATATATGAATGATATCGATGGTCTCGGCCAGGCGATCAGTGCAGCATTCATTGCGACATTACTTGGGATTTTTACAGGATATGTGCTTTGGCATCCATTTGCAAATAAGCTGAAGAGGAAATCAAAACAGGAGGCCAAATTGAAATATATGATGATTGAAGGAATATTATCTATTCATGAAGGCGAATCTCCTAAAGTAATTGAACAAAAGCTAACCTCCTATCTGCCTGCAAGTGAAAGAAAGAAAATTTTTGAAGGAAGTGATGGGAACAAGGATGAGTAGAAGGCGGAAACGACATGACGAAGAAGAACATATTGATGAGTCCTGGTTAATTCCGTATGCTGACCTATTAACACTACTCTTAGCATTGTTTATCGTTTTATTCTCCATGAGTTCCATCGATGCAAAAAAGTTCCAAGCACTTTCTGAGGTTTTTAATGAAGTTTTTTCTAAAGGCTCAGGTATCATGGAATACCCAAATCCAGTTCCACAGCAGAATGCAGCAGTTTTGGATGAACAGGATGAGGTTGAAGAGCAGTTGGAGAAAAAGGCAGATATGCAAGAACTTGAATCCCTTCAAAAGAAGATTGACTCTTATATCGAAGAAAAGGAACTTAGTAATATGCTGGACACTTCCTTAACAGATGAAGGGCTATTGGTCTTAATCCGGGATAACGTATTATTCTCATCTGGAAGTGACCAGGTGAGAACAGATGATTTGGAGATGGCAAAAGAAATTTCCGATCTATTAGTGATAAACCCGCCGAGAAACATTATTATCAGCGGTCACACAGATAATGTTCCAATCAATAACTCCCAATTTGCTTCAAACTGGGAATTAAGCGTAATGAGAGCCGTCAATTTTATGAAGATTGTAATTGAAAACGATAGGCTTGATCCCAGCTGGTTCAGTGCTAAAGGTTTTGGAGAATACGAACCTATTGCTACCAATCAAACTGCAGAAGGAAGAGCACAGAATAGACGTGTTGAAATATTGATACTTCCAAGAAACTGACGCCAACCCGAATGAGGATTGGCGTTTTTTTATCATGCTCTTTCGTAAAGAAAAAAAGACCAATATTAATTGATCTTTTCCTCATACTGCGGGTCCGAAATGACTATTTCTACCCTTCTATTCTTTTGAAAATTTTCACTTGATGTGTTTGGTACGATTGGCCTTGTATCCCCATACCCCACTGCTACAAAGCGCTCGGAGTCGAGATCATGCTCAGCAACGAGGTAGCGGATGACACTGCTTGCCCGGGCAGCGGACAATTCCCAGTTAGAAGGGAACTTTTCAGTGGAAATCGGCCTATTATCCGTATGTCCTTCCACCTTCACCAAATTTGGTATTTTCGTCAGTAACGTACCTACTTTATCCAGGAAAGGATAGGCTGTTGGAAGGATTCGTGCTTCTGCCGTTTCATAGAGTACTTTTTCTTCCAGAACGAGCACGATTCCGCGTTCGGTGCGATTTGCAAGGACGACATCCTCCAAATCGTTCTCATTGAGGAATTTCTGTACTTCATACAATAACTCCTCTAGATTTTGCTCACTTTCCTGTGGATTCGTCTGATCTTCTTCCTTGTTGTTCGTTGATTCTGTCTCCACAGTAAAATCGGTAGGATGGTCAAACGGAACGGCGGAAGGATAATAATCCAAAATGTTCGTCTCTTTGAAGGATTCTGCCACCGCCTTGAATTTAACCAAATCTATTTGGGACATGGAAAATAAAAGGATAAAAAATACGAGTACAAGCATGAAAAGGTCGGAAAATGTCACCATCCATAGTGGTGCACCTGGTGCCTTTGACGATTTTCTCTTCCTGATCATCATCGGACGGTCTCCTCCATCCCCTCCATCACTTCCACTTCTTCTTTTTCACGATCTTGTGCAGTCAGGAATGCAGATAACTTCTCTTCGAGGATTTTCGGGTTCTGACCGGATTGGACTCCGATGACCCCTTCGATGATGATCTGCTTCATAAATACTTCTTTTTCTGTCTTGTTCCCTAATTTATTCGCCATGGGCAAGAAAACAAGATTTGCCAGCAAAGAGCCATAAAGAGTAGTCAGAATGGCAATGGCCATGTTTGGACCCAACGTTGTGGGATCGTTTAGATTGTTCAACATTAGTACAAGACCGATCAATGTACCGATCATTCCCCATGCAGGTGCATATTCCCCCGCTTTTTCCAAGATGTTTTTGCCTTTTAGGTGGCGTTCTTCCATTGCGCTTATTTCTGCGTTCATAATATCATGAATGACTTCCGGATCCACTCCATCCACTGCCAGCAGTATCCCTTTTTTTATAAAATCATCTTCCACATCCTCGAGCTCTGCTTCCAATGCCAATAAACCTTCTCTTCTTGCACGGTCAGAAAGACGGACAAATGTTTCAATGAGAGCAGGCAGTTCCGTTTCCTCTCGGGAAAATGTCGCCTTCAGCACTTTGGGCATCAGCTTCATTTCTTTTAAGTTAAAGGTAATGAAAAGTGCGCCTGTTGTGCCTCCAAGAACAATAAACAAGGACGCAGGGTCCAAGAAGCTTGCAGCTCCGGCAAATCCAGAGTTGCTTAATATTCCAAAGGCAATCATCGCAAATCCAAGAACTAGTCCAATAGGTGTTAACATATCAAGCTTTTTCATACTTTCTCCCCTGACCTTACAGCGCTTTTTAAAATTTTTGATATAAAAAGAGGACAAATTTTAAAGCATTTTGTCCTCTTTTACTATCTATATCGACAGTTTTTTTATTTTGTTGAGCGCCTAAATTCAATTCGGTGAGGAAGTACGACAGTTTGTTCTTCGACTTTTTCCTTGTTCATGAATTTGGTCAATAAACGCATTGCCACTGCACCGATATCATACATCGGCTGTACCACGGTCGTAAGAGTCGGGCGTACCATCGTAGCCAGACGGGTATTATCGAAACCGATCACTTCTATATCATTTGGAATATGAAGACCTTGATCCTGTGCACCGTGAATGACACCAAGCGCCATTTCATCTGTACCAACAAAGATTGCTGTTGGTCTATCATCCAAGCTGATGAGCTTCTCTACAGCTTCAATTCCTGAGTCGTAGCTGTAATCACCTTCGAGCACGATTTCTTCATCGTAGGAAATGCCTGCTTCCTGAAGCGCATTTTTATAGCCGGTCAATTTCTTTTCCCCATTGATCGGTTCATCAAAAAGTCCGGAAACATATCCAACACGCTTATGGCCTTTTTCCACGAGGGCAGTAACTGCATCAAAGGAAGCTTGTACATAATCAATAGTAACGGACGGTACTTTGTTGTCTCTTTCAATGGAGGCTGCAAGTACGATTGGTACAGGGGATTTTTCGAATTCTGCAGCAAGGTCTTCTGTGATATTTCCGCTCATGAATACGATTCCATCTACTTGCTTGCCAAGCATCGTATTTAAAAGATGCAATTCCTTATCAACATTCTGATCAGAGTTGCTCAGGATTATATTGTACTTATACATTGTCGCAATATCTTCAATTCCACGTGCCAGTTCTGCGTAGAAGATATTCGATATATCAGGGATGATTACACCGACAGTAGTCGTCTTTTTGCTTGCCAATCCACGGGCAACTGCATTTGGACGATAGCCCAATCGTTCAATCGCTTCGAGCACTTTCTTTCTTGTGGTCGGTTTTACATTCGGGTTTCCGTTTACTACACGGGAAACCGTTGCCATGGAGACATTCGCTTCTCTGGCAACATCATAAATTGTTACGTTCATTCAAACACACACTCCTTCATTTACATGCATCTATGTAGGTAAAACAGATATATATAAGATAATAATGGCAATTTCAGCGCATTTATTTTATTATCATACGTTATTATGGTGGGACAAGCAACGAATTTACTGCCTTTTTGTTCATCTTGCCCTATCCGGGATAAATTATTTGTTTTTTCGTGATAAAAGCTGTTCTAATCAAAAGCTCTGTTGAACACCGCTGTTGATTTCCGCACTAGGCTTCGCTTTCCGCGGGACGTTTGTGAGCCTCCTCGGCTTCGCCTGTGGGGTCTCCCCTAAGCGCAACACCCGCAGGAGTCTTCGCCTATTGCTCCAATCAACAGCTATTATCCTGAAAATATGCTTTATTTACCAATAAAAAGACGAGCAGCTCGGTGCTCGTCTTGGATGGTTATCTCTTATGATTTATAAGCATAATGGCTGCGGAGCTCTGTTATGAATTCATTGAACATATCGATATCCATTTGCTGTGCAGAGTCGGAAAGCGCAACAGCTGGATCTGGGTGAACCTCTGCCATGACTCCGTCGGCTCCGATTGCCAGGGCAGCTTTTGCTGTAGGCAATAGAAGGTCTCTTCGCCCAGTGGAATGTGTCACGTCCACAAATACCGGTAAATGTGTTTCCTTTTTCAGAATAGGCACTGCGGAAATATCCAAAGTGTTTCTGGTTGCACGCTCGTACGTTCTGATACCGCGTTCACAAAGGATGATTTGATCGTTTCCTTGTGAGATGATGTATTCTGCTGCATTGATGAATTCATCAATCGTTGCAGCTAAGCCGCGTTTTAATAGTACAGGCTTTCTTACGGCACCAGCAGCCTTCAATAATTCGAAATTCTGCATGTTACGGGCACCGATTTGGATAACATCCACATATTCACAAGCAGTTTCGATATCTGCCGGGTTGATGATTTCACTGATGATGGCCATGTCGAACTCATCGCCGACACGCTTCAGGATTTTCAAGCCCTCAAGGCCAAGACCTTGGAAGTCGTAAGGGGAAGTTCTAGGTTTGAATGCTCCACCGCGTAAAAGCTTGATTCCTTGAGCTTTTGCAGCCTGTGCCACTTGTGCCACCTGCTCGTAGCTTTCCACTGCGCACGGTCCGATGATGAAGTGTTGAGAACCGTCGCCGATTTTTACACCTTTTACATCTACAATTGTATCTTCCGGTTTTTTCTTCCTGGATACTAATAGGGCTTTTCTATGATCATCCTTTTGGAGTTCAAGACCAGCCTTGAAAATTTCCTTGAAAAGATGCTGCAAGGTAGATGTCTCGAATGGACCATCATTATGTTCCGTAATCAGGTCGAGCATCTTTCTTTCTCGCACAGGGTCATATCGATTTACACCTTGCGCTTCCTTGAGCTTCCCAATTTCCTGTACAAGCTCACCGCGCTTATTGATGACCTCTAATAGTTGTAAGTTAAGTTCTTCTACTTGTTTTCGCAAGGCGTCTAGCTCGTTATGACTCATTTAAATTCATCCTTTCCTTATTTATAGGCCATTTTCGCAGAAATTGTTGCTTTTGACGAATACAACATAAACACGAAAATATACATTACTTCGTGCTCTTTTCGATGTATCAGATAACATAATTTTTAAATAATGCGAAGTTAATCTCTGTAAAAAATCCAAATGCCGATTTTTTACGGTCAGAAGCAACAAACTTTATGAAAAGAGCTTATTTATAACAGCACCAAGTTATGGTACATTTCTATTAATTAGTTATTATAAACGAACAATCAGTGATTGTCACGAAAAATCTCTTTAATAATTAAACGCTTTTAAGCGATAAAGTATTATATGACTTTTTATAGAGGAAGGTGTACCTATTTTGGAGGGTAACTCGAAAGTCTTTGCATTGGATATTGGAACAAGATCAGTGGTCGGCCTATTATTGGAACAGCAGAATCAACAGTTCAAGGTCCTTGATATGGTGACAAAGGAGCATGAGGAACGAGCCATGCTGGATGGGCAGATACACGATATTTTAGCAGTTTCCAAGGTGATCGAATATGTAAAAATGGAGCTTGAAAAAAATCATGGTCCGCTTACGAAAGTTTGTGTTGCAGCTGCGGGTAGAGCCCTTAAAACGCAGACCGCCCATTCGATCCAGAACATTAAAGGGAAATCACTTTTTACAGAAAATGATATTTTCCTATTGGAGCTGGCAGCTGTTCAAGAAGCTCAAGCGCAGCTATTGAACGATCAGCTGGATTCCGCCAATCAATATTTCTGTGTAGGATATTCGATACTCCGCTATTACTTGGATGGCGAGGAAATCGGTAGCCTTCTTGATCAAAGAGGTGAGATTGCTTCAACAGAGGTCATCGCCACCTTCTTACCGAAAATTGTGGTGGAGTCCCTCATCTCTGCATTACAGCGGGCAAACCTACAGTTGGAAGCATTGACCCTGGAACCGATAGCGGCAATCAACGTGCTGATTCCACCTAGCATGCGTCGCCTGAACGTTGCACTTGTAGATATTGGTGCAGGAACCTCGGATGTTGCCATTACAAGGGATGGCACAGTTACTGCCTATGGAATGGTCCCTGTTGCTGGAGATGAGATTACAGAGGGATTAAGCGACCAATTCTTATTGGACTTCCCTCAAGCGGAACTGGCAAAAAGAGATATGATACATAAAGACATGATTACCTTCACAGACATTCTAGGATTTGAACATACTCTTACGAAAGATTCCATAATTGATTCTATTAAGCCTTTCATCGATAAACTGGCAAAAGCCATTACAGATGAAATCAAGCACCAGAATAATAGGCAATCACCGAAGGCTGTCATGCTTGTAGGCGGCGGAAGCTTAACGCCCACCCTAACCTCCATGATTGCCCATTACCTTGAGCTTCCTGAGAACCGCGTGGCAATTCGTGGGGTGGATGCCATCCCACAGCTTCAAAAAGCGGACATTACCATCACTGGTCCTGAATTTGTCACTCCTATCGGCATTGCAATAGCCGCAAAGCAAAAACCGATCGAATATGTCTCTGTCACTGTAAATGATCTGCAGGTGCGGCTATTTGATGTGAAAAAGCTAACAATAGGCGACAGTCTATTGGCAGCTGGCGTTTCCATCAACAAACTGGTAGGAAAACCAGGTCTTGCCTTGATGGTTACCGTTAACGAGAAAAGCATCACACTGCCTGGCAGCCTTGGGACAGCCCCTAAAATATACAAGAACGGGCAGCTCTCCCAAAGCTTTGATTCCATTCAGAACGGCGATTCCATTGAGGTGATTAGAGGCGTTGACGGCGTTGACGCTGCCGCTACAGTCAGAGATGTCATAGGGGAGGATCTACCGAGCTATGCGGTAATAATTAATGGAACAACTCAGGTCATAGAGCCAACTCTTCTCATCAATGGTGAATCAGCTTCTTTTGACAGTTTCTTAAGAGACCGTGATAGAATTGTATTTCATTATCCTTCTAGCATCAGGGAGTTACTGACATATCTTAATCAAAGTGAAGATGAGGGTTTTTCTCCTTTTGTTCTTTATTTGAACGATGAAAAAACAAAGTTCGAGCATTTCTCCAAGAACCTTTATCTAAATGGAAAAAAAGCTTACCTGCAGGACAGCTTTTCGCCAGGCGATGAGATTGAATGGAAAGAAGGTTCACAAGCGACAGTGAAAATGGTGTCCATGATTCAAAACTATGAAACAAGGCAGGAGATATCTGTCCTATATAATGGGCAAAAGGTAATCCTTCACAAAACGCTTCTTGAATTTTATCGGAATGGAGTACTGTTGACGGAAGATGATACACTATCCAATGGAGATCATCTTCAGCTAATGGTGAGAAGAAAAGAGCCGTTTATCTTCCAGGATATTTTCCGATTTGTAGAAATCGATAAGCCACACGAAGCAGGATCATTTAAACTTCAAAAAAATGGTGCGGATTCCTCTTTCTATGATTTTATTCAACAAGGGGATGTGCTCGATATCATGTGGGAGAAAAAGGTATACCAATAATAAAAAAAACGAACGAGCAGCATGGGCCCGTTCGTTTTTATTTTACATTCTCCTGTAGTGAAGAGTAAGTAATTTTCCAATGGGAAGCGTCCCATACAACTTTTCCGTCTTTGAAAAGAAGTGCCTGTGGAGATTCATGTTTGATGGCATATGTCTCAGCAATATAGTTTGATAAGGATCTAGCTTCCTGTACATGCAAATAGTACAAAGGAATTTCATTGTGGTCTGCAGCGAAATTTTCAAATTCCTCATATGCTGCATGGCTTATTGGGCAAGTTGTACTGTTCTTAAACAATAGAAACGTACCATTTTCCTTTGCCAGCTCTTCAAATTTTTCAACAGATTGAACCAACGTTTTACTCATAGAATTACACCATCCTCTAGATTGTCCCGAATTAAAAACGGCGAAGTTATCATATCACTTCGCCGCATTATACTCAAGTTATTTAGTTTCAGTCAATTGCTTCTCTACATCTTCCAATGCAGCTTTTGTATCTTCAAGCTTCTTTTTCACTTCATCCGTCATTTCATCAGAACCACTTTCAATCGCAGTGGCCGCCTCAGAGATGATTTCCTGAACCTGATCCTGAAGATCTGAAGAAACATCACCGTTTCTATCTTTCAGCTGCTTCACTTTATCCATCACTTGCTGCGTCTGCTCTGTGATGGCCTTTGATAATTGATTGGACTTCTCACGTGCCTGCTCAGCCAAGTCTGTTGAAAAATCTGTTGCTTGCTGTTTCCAGTTATCTGTTCTTTCCTTAAGTTGAGTCGCTTGATCGGTAATGTCTTCACGAAGCTCTCTACCTGATTTAGGCGCTAGGAAAAGTGCAGTTGTCGCCCCAACGATTCCACCAATCAATGTACCGATTAAAAAGTCCTTTGTGTTGATTCCATCATTGTTTTTGTTCATTTCTTCGTTACTCATTTCCGATTCCTCCTCATAATTTGTTGATTTTGTTTTTCTGTTTTTTCTCATTCCATTTTTCCACAAGCTCCATTGCAACATTGGACCATTGAACCACCTGGGAAACCTTATCCTGATTCTGATCCAATTGATGTGCTACATTATTTGATAACCGTGATACGGAATGATTAAACCCTTGAATGGAAGTACCAACATCCTTAACGGCGGTCACAACCGTATTAAGCTGCTGCGATTTATCTTGAATGTCATCCATCAAAACGTTGGTTTTATGTAATATCTGCTCCGTCTCTGTCGTGATTCCCTGCATCTGCTTTTCGATACTTCCAAGAGTACCTGCAACTTGATCCAATGTGCCTTGCACAGAACGAAGAGTTTTCGAAACAAAAATTACTAATACTAAAAATGCAATTGCTACGATAATGGCACTCACGTAGAGCAAGTCGATCAAATCTGACACCTCCTGCTGAATATTTGCATACTAGTTGTTTACCCCACATGATAAAGTTTAAACATCTTATACCACTTCTTATTCTATGAGAAAGACAAAATCCCTGCTAGAAAATGCGCAAATTGTACATTTTATAAAAAAAATTCAGCTGTCGGAAAATCAAAAAAATTAAACAAACTCCGTGAATTCGGTTACAATATAATGGTTACATACTAAACTTCATTAATTAGGGGGCAATACATGTGAAAGATCCTCGCATTCAAACTTTAGCCAAAAACCTGATAAATTACTCGGTTAAATTGCAAAAAGGTGAAAAAGTACTTATTGAAAACTTTGGCCTTCAACGAGAGCTCGTTGTTGCCTTGGTGGATGAGGCATATAAAGCTGGCGGCTACCCGTTCGTGTCATTAAAGGATGTACAAGTAGATCGTGCCTTGCTTATGGGTGCCCAGGAAGAACAATTTAACATGAAGGCTGATTTCGAAGCAAATGTGATGAAAAATATGGACGCATATATTGGATTGCGTTCCGGCGATAACATCAGTGAACTTTCCGATGTACCCGATGAAAAGCAGAAAATCCAGGGAAGCACAGTTGGCAAAAAGGTTCACCGTGACATCCGTGTACCGAAAACAAGGTGGGTTGTTCTTAGATACCCTAATGCTTCCATGGCTCAGCTTGCAAAAATGAGCACAGAAGGCTTTGAGAACTTCTACTTTGACGTTTGCAACCTTGATTACGGGAAAATGAGCGATGCAATGGATGCACTGGTTTCCCTTATGAACAAGACGGATAAAGTGCGCATTACAGGCGAAGGCACAGATCTAAGCTTCTCGATCAAGGATATCCCGGCAATTAAATGCGCAGGGGAAATGAATATTCCTGACGGTGAAGTCTATACTTGTCCAGTAAGAGATTCGGTAAATGGAACCATCTCCTACAACACTCCTTCACCTTACCAGGGATTCACTTATGAAAATGTCAAATTGACTTTCAGAGACGGGAAAATCGTAGAAGCATCTGCAAATGATTCCGACCGCATCAACAAAATCTTTGACACGGACGAAGGTGCACGCTATATCGGTGAATTTGCAATCGGTGTGAACCCTTATATTCAGCACCCGATGCAGGATATCCTTTTCGATGAGAAAATTGACGGGAGCTTCCACTTCACTCCAGGTCAGGCATATGAGGATGCTTACAATGGAAACGACTCCGATATCCACTGGGATATGGTCATGATCCAGCGCCCTGAATATGGTGGCGGTGAAATCTACTTTGATGATGTACTGATCCGCAAAGACGGTCGTTTTGTCATTCCGGAACTGGAGAGCTTGAATCCGGAGAATTTGAAATAAGATCGATCTTTGATAAATGGACCCGGCCTCACCGCATGATGCGTTGTGGCCTTGGTCCGTTTTTTTAGTTGTTTCAAAGGTTGGGGCGTGCTCTGAGTGAATTGTGGTCTCAAATACGCCTTAAGACCGTCATTCCTTATTTTCAGTTGAATGGTGGTCTCAAACATGCTTTTTGTTACCTCCATTTCTTGCTTTCGGTCGAATGACGGTCTCAAACACGCCTTTTGTTACCTCTATTTCTTGCTTTCGGTAAAATGATGGTCTCAAACACGCCTTTTGTTACCCCTATTTCTTGCTTTCGGACGAATGGTGGTCTCAAACACGCCTTTTGTTACCTCCATTTCTTGCTTTCGGACAAATGGTGGTCTAAAACACGCTCTTCCCCATACACAACCTCCGCAACACCTGCCACTCTGTACTTGCATCCCCTCTTAATACAAAATAAAAAAGAGAACAAGGTATAATCACTACCTCATTCTCTTTCAATATTTCATATACGCTTAATTCAATTCCGGAGCCTGCAGCTTCTCATAAGCTTCCTGGAATTTAGTGATATCTCCTGCACCCATGAAAATGATGACGGCATTTTCATGGCGAGTCAACATCTCTGTTCCTTCTTCGCTGAGGATTTCTGCCTGCTCGATTTTTTCTTTTAAATCGTTGATCGTCAGCTTGCCTTGGTTTTCCCTTGCAGAACCGAAGATGTCACATAGGTAGACAAAGTCCGCACCGCCAAGACTTTCAGCAAACTCATTCAGGAACGTCTGGGTCCTCGTGAATGTGTGCGGTTGGAAAACGGCGATTACATCTCGATCCGGGTACTTTTGATTCGCAGCTTCAATTGTTGCGCGAATCTCTGTTGGATGATGGGCGTAATCATCGATCAGCACCTGGGAACCGACCACTTTTTCGGAAAATCTGCGTTTTACGCCACCGAAAGTGAGCAATTGGCTCTGTATCACGTCAACAGGTACTCCTTCATAATGGCATAGAGCAATAACAGCCAAGGAGTTCATAATATTATGGTCGCCATAACCATTAATCTTGAAAGTGGCATAATGATTGTTGCGGACAAATACATCGAATGTTGTTCCTTCGGTGCTCTTCTCGATATGTCTTGCCTGGAAGTCGTTCTCTTCCCCTAAGCCATAATAGATTACCGGAACCTTTGCTTGGATCTTCTGGAGATACTCGTCATCTCCACAAGCGATGATCCCTTTCTTGACTTGAAGGGCCATCTCCTGGAATGCATTGAATACATCATCAATGCTTCCGAAATAGTCCGGATGGTCGAAATCAATGTTTGTCATGATGGTGTAATCAGGGTGATACGATAGGAAGTGTCTTTTATATTCGCATGCCTCGAATACGAAATATTCGCTGTCCTCTGCACCGCGGCCAGTACCGTCCCCGATCAGGAAGGAAGTCGGCTTTGCTCCTTGGATAACATGGGCCAGCAATCCTGTAGTGGATGTTTTCCCGTGAGCGCCGGTTACGGCAACACTTGTGAATTTCTCCATGAACTGACCAAGAAATTGCGGGTACCGGATTACAGGAATGTTCAATTCATGCGCCGCCACAATTTCTTCATGTGAATCAGGAAATGCATTTCCTGCTATTACTGTCATGTTATCTTTTACATTGTCTTTATCAAAAGGAAGGATGGTTATACCTTTTTCTTCCAGACCTTTTTGGGTAAAAAATTTCTTTTCAATATCCGAACCTTGAACTTCAAATTTCATATCGTGAAGAATACCAGCCAAAGCACTCATTCCTGTACCTTTAATACCAACAAAATGATAAATGGTCATGAAAAAACCTCCAACATTTATCTATATATAATCCGTCTGTAACACTTCCTTACAGTCGAATCGAATAGTAGTTTTTTATTTGTAGGCAATGCCTCCGTAACTTCGATAGTTACAGTATATGATTTATATCTCAAAGTGATAATTCCCTCATTCGAAAGCCATCAAACCATATGTATACCAATTTTTTGCCCAACAACTTGTTATTATAGCATGTAATTCAGTTATTCTCCACTTTATCAAAGGAGTGCAGTAAAGTACCCATGATCCACTAGGGGAGAAAAACTGATAGAATCATTGTTCCATCAGTTTTCAAAAATGCTTTATGAGGATATTAATCCACTTTTTCCAAACGTTCATTGAAACGATATTTCCTTCCAGCTTTCGCTTGTGGCTCCCCGTTCAGCATGACATTGTCCCCGGTAAACCCAATAGTGATCTTCAGCAGACTGCCTCCGATACCATAGATGTCCACCGGAACCTTCTGCTCTTCAAATTCCATGATCCTCTGTTGATTGAAGCCTCCACTTACCACGATTTTCACATGCTGAAAGCCTTCCTTATCGAGCGCTTCCCTTAATGCGAATACCAATGGGCCATTCACTCCTCGTGGATCAAACGTGCCCAATACATCCTGGTTACGTATGAAGTGCTGATCAATCATCGTTCTCGATGTATCAATGCGAACACCTTTTAGCTTGTCTCCAAAAACTCTGGCTACCTTCAGTGCGTCTGTAATGACATCGTTGTTGTAATCAACCAGAACAAGCAAATCGTCCTCAGGAAACTTTTCATGATATGCCTTGGATGCTTCGACTATATCACCATTAAAAAGCTGGATAAGGGCATGCGGCATCGTTCCCATTCCCTTTTTTCCCCACCACTCGTTCATCGCGTGTGTAGCCTGGGCTGTTGAACCACCGATATGTGCAGCATATCCATCCCCTGCTTGCTGGGTGAAATGGTCGTCGCGGTCACCCATAAAAATGACAGGCTTCTGCCCTGCAGCCTTGACCACATTGTAGACATTTGTCGAAACTGAAGTGCGTCTTGCCAGTATGCCATCGATGACACCTTCTAGGAACCCAAAGTTTTGATATGGCCCTGTAATTGTAAGCACCGTCTCAAAAGGACTTATTTTATCTCCATCCTTCAGTGAGTATATTTCCAGGGAATCAGGGTCATCTGCAAATGTTTTTATCAGGGCGATTACTTCATCCGTTCCACAAAGTACTGCGTGCTCTTTTTGGAAGAATTGCATGGTAACAATATTGTCAGGTTTATATTCACGTACAATTTCACGCGTTTTCAGGAAATAGACAGCGGAAAACCAGCCCTCTTTCACACGTTCATCAAATTTGAATGTACGATTGGTCAACCTTTTGATTTTTCCTTGTAGCTTTAACTCTATTTCTTTCATCCAAAAAGCTCCTTACGTCCCCTATTTAACAGCTGTTAAATAATGAAGAATGGTTACTGAGGTATAGGCGGCCGGGACAGATTGCCCAATCCGCCTACACTTGTCTTATTAACTATTATCTATATTATAAGAAGTTTATATCCATTTACAACTTTTCCTGCATCTAATCTTCAATACTCCGCTTCTTGCCTTGTTACCAGTTCTTCCTCGGAGACTAATACATCACGGGGCTTACTCCCTTTCGGACCTGATATGACTCCCTGATCCTCCATCAGTTCCATCAATCTGGCAGCGCGATTGTAGCCGATTCTGAATCTGCGCTGAAGGCTGGATGTGGAAGCGACGTTCTGGTCCACCACAAACTGGCATGCTTCGAGGAACAATTCATCTTCCTCTTGAACATAGCTCTCTTTCAGCAATTCCGTCTGTTCAAACAGGTAATTAGGCTTTTGTTCTTTTCTGACGTGTGATACCGCTTTTTCGATTTCTTCATCCGAAACAAAGTTTCCTTGCACACGGATTGGCTTTGGCGCTCCATTTTCCAATAACAGCATATCCCCTCTGCCAAGAAGCCTTTCCGCCCCGCCAATATCAATGATGGTTCTTGAATCCACTTGGGACGACACAGAGAATGCGATACGAGTTGGAATATTCGCTTTGATCAAGCCGGTAATAACATCAACAGAAGGTCTCTGAGTCGCAATAAGGAGGTGCATTCCGCATGCTCTGGCTTTTTGGGCAATACGGCAGATCGCCTCCTCGACGTCACTTGGCGCCACCATCATCAGGTCAGCGAGCTCATCGATGATAATGACCATATAAGGCAAGGTTTCCTGATTATGCTTTTTGGCGCCTTCATTGTATTTTGCAATATCCCTTACGCCTGCATGGACGAATAGGGCATATCTTCTTTCCATCTCCTCCACTGCCCACTTCAATGCAGCAGTTGCAGCCTTTACATCTGTGATGACCGGGCTGACCAGATGAGGAATATGATTATATGGCGTCAACTCGACCATTTTAGGATCGATCAGCAAAAGCTTCACTTCATCTGGAGTACTCTTATAGAGCAAGCTCATGATAATGGAATTCACACATACGCTTTTTCCGGAACCAGTTGCGCCTGCAATCAGTCCATGTGGCATCTTCTGCAGGTCAAACACAACCGGCTGGCCGGAAATGTCCAGTCCCATGGCAACCGTCAATGGAGAAGCATTCTGTATGAATGATGGGTGTCTGAGAATCTCCCTGATAAGTACCGGTTTACTCACCCGGTTTGGAACTTCTATTCCGATTGTGTTTTTCCCTGGAATCGGCGCTTCCATCCTGATATCTCTAGCAGAAAGGCTCAGCTTGATATCATCACTGAGGTTTGTAATTTTATTCACTTTTACTCCAGGTTCAGGCTGTACTTCGAATTGTGTCACAGACGGCCCCTGTGTTGCTTTAACGACCTTCGCCCCTACTCGGAAATGGTGCAGGGTTTCATCAAGCAGCCTTCTTTGGTCCTCCACCCATTCACGATCATTCTCTGAATGCTGTGGGGGTATATTCAGAAGGTGGATAGGCGGCTTTCGATAGTATTCAGGCTGTACCTCTTCGGTTTTTCGTTTTTCCAAGGTGCGTTTATCTTGCTTTAGCATAATCACATTATAGGGAATATGCTGTCTCTTGTATTCTTTATTTCTATCATTCTCCGACTCTCGTCTTGGGCTTCTGACTGGTTCGGCCTGCTGCATTGGTGGACGTTTCGGCTCTTCTGGTTCCATCGTAGTCTCATTCATACCTACTTCTTCGATTGGTTCCATCGTGGTCTCATTCAGATCTATTTCCTCGATTGGTTCCATCGTAGTCTCATTCATACCTACTTCTTCGATTGGTTCCAACGGTTCCGCCAGTTCTTCCAATTCAGGTTCAGTCTCTTCTTCTATTTGTGAAACCGCCTCTTCTACAATAGGATAAAACTCGTAGTTATCGTTCTCCGGAGATACCTCAATAGGTGTTTCTTGCTCTTTCCGGTAGTGATCCACTTCAAGCTCGGCATTGCTCTTAAACTTTTCACTTTTCGGAGTTTGTTCCACGAAATACGTTTCTTCCTCTTCGATATGCCTGTTATTTTCCGTCTCTTCTTTCAACAGACCAAAGCTGAAGGCTTGCACTTTTTCCTTTTCCGTCTCCGGTATGGAAATAGAGTCCTCTTTAATAGTCAATGACTCTTCCATAATAGGATCTACGTTTACTTGATGGTTCTGTCCTACGAAGCTAAGAGTTTCCAATTCGATTTCAGGAATTTCCTCCTCCACTTTTTTACTTACAGGTGGACGAAGGCTATAACCATATACCGGGGACACCACTTCAGTTGGGTGAAACGGCTTCTTCTCTTTCCAGTTCGGCTCCACTTTCTTTTGCACGACCTTTTTGGGAGGTGCAGCTTCTTTTTTAAACTGTTCTTTTATAGTTGGCTCAGAAACCTGCTTTGTGTTCGAAGACACAGTTTCCTTCTTCTTTCTTGGTGCCACTTGCAGAGGTGGTTCCGTCACAACCTTCTCTCCATCGGGTATTAACGGAAAGCGAAATTTGCCATTGGGGTACTGATAGGAAATTCTCGCCTGCATATTCTTCTGTTCCGGTTTCTTAGCATAACTCTGCTCAATTCTCTCCTGCTCGACATCATCATTTAGCTGAGCAAACAGCTTTTTAAACCAGTTCACATCTATCACACTCTTTCTTACTTTAATTTAGCGAAAAATACCACTAGAACGGTCTAGTGGTATTTTCTTTGATTTTTACTTCCCGAAAGGTTGTCCGGCTTTGTACTCATCGGAATCAAGGACTAAAATCCCTTTTTCGGCAGGTGCATTCGGCAGGTCCAATTCTTTGGCGGAACAGATCATTCCATATGAGGCAACCCCACGCAATTCTGCATCCTTGATACTTAGGCCGCTTGGCATAACCGCCCCGACCTTAGCTACCACGACATGCTGTCCCTTGTCTACGTTAGGTGCGCCACAAACGATCTGCAGCACTTCAGTGCCAACGTCCACTTTGCATACACTCAGCTTGTCTGCGTTTGGATGCTTTTCCTTTTCCACCACATGACCTACGACGAACTTAGGGCTCAGATCAGGAGAAAAGCTTTCCTGCACTCCGTTTTCTTTAAAAGCGTCATTGATTTTTCCGACCAATTCTTCTGTAAGTTCCACTTGGCCATTAAACTGTTCCACTTCGACATACTTGGAAGCTTCAAATAGATTGTAGCCGGCCACTTCTTTCGTTTCACTGTCCAGGATGGTTGCTACATCTCCGTTTTTTTCAAAGGTCCTATTTTTCAGTTCCATATCTTTTATGTAGATAAGAAGCGTATCGCCAATACCTTCTTTATTATAGAATACATTCATGTGTAAACCCCTTTTCTCATTTTGTATCCTTATTGTTTTTCCCTAGAATGAAAATTGGTTCCAGTTCTCCTTCTTCATATAGGAAAGAAAGAGCCGTTATCGGGATTTTGCCATTCACAAAGAAGCTCATGGTCAATTCAGCAAGTACATCATACCCTACCTCATTTTGAATGTCAGCAACTATTAGTACATCCTGATGGGGTACAGCCACCGTCATGGTTCCTGTAATCTGCTTTTTAAAGGAATCCAGAAAGCTTTCATTCAGTATTCTGCTCGCATCGTAACCGTCATTGGAGCGGACGAAATAAAAAGTGTTGCCTGCAACGGTATCCTCTTTCATGTTCGTCGGGAGGGAGCGAACATTGAACATTGCCATCTCTTTGATCGTTTTCTTTTCCAGATTCTCTTTTTGAAGCAGTTTCTCATCAATCAGCTTATAGGATTTCCCTAGATCGACGGCATAATAAATCCGCGTTTCCGCAGTATGCTCATCATATACCAGTGGAATATCATTGCTTGAAGTCGGGAAGGAAGTGGACCTTATTACCGGATAGATGTGGCGTTCCGCTCCATTCAATTGGATTGGTACCCTCATGCTCGTTAGTGCTTCCTTAACATAGTATACGTACTCGTCTATGGCTTTTTGGTCATTATTCTGTTCGTATTTAGCAAGCACACCTTGAAGAGCTACACTGATCCCTTTTTGGGTTTCCTTATCCTCTACTCGAAGCGATTCTTGCTCTCTATCATATTTAAAAGTCCAATTGGGATTGGATAATTTGTCTTCCAATATCCGCTTTAATTTCAGGACGGTCATTTTCTCCATGAGGAACATTCCTTTCTCTCATTTAGGTCAACCTTTATTGTACAACAAAAATAGACAACGTGTAATGGGATAGCCCCTTTTCCTCTTTTTTCTCTGGAGATTTGAAATTTTCCATTTCTACCTTTTCCGCTAGTTAGGAAAATAATACTCTTTAATCGGAAAAATAGTTATTAAGCCGCTTTATTGCCTAGCTTTTCCTAGTTCCTTCCGCTTACATGATGTTGCTTTATTCTTTTAGGAATACTTGCATTAGTAAGATTATCTCGATTTTTCGTCAAATCTTTCATTTTTTATAAAGCTAGTGATTAGTGCCTACTACTCCTACTACCTAAGTAGTATGGATAATATCTTATTAGACCTAGATTCATTAGAATATTTTTACATTATTTCTTCGTTTGGGATATCTAGGCATCATTGTACTATTTTACCATCCAAAATAATCCAACTATACCAAAAGAATCATTTTTTGAATATTCTGTTTTCTTTCTTTCTATTTCGACATTCTTCTTCTACATTCTTAATTACTCTTAAATTGTCAACTTAGAAAAACCTACATATACCGGCTTTTTCCAAGTAAAGCGGCCGGATTCTACCATTCTCGCAAATTAAATGGTAGAAGAATTCTGTCAAAGAAAGGGGGATACATGCCGTACGGTTAATCAATACCAATTTGAGGGGGATGTTGAATGAGAAGGAAACGTAATATTGCTAGGTTATTCAGTATCATTATGTGTTTACTTTTGATCGTCCCAAGTTTCACGCTTAACAAAGCGGCTGCACAAGGTAAAGGAGCCACGGTCTCCTTGTCAGGTGAATCGAAAATAACAGCAGCCAGTAAAGTTCCTGATCGACTTGCGACCCAGTTCTCCAAGGACGGTGAAAAGGTCACTTTCCTGATCAAGTTCAAGGAGCAGGTTGACACAATGGCGGTAGCAAGCAAAGCGGCTGAATCAGCAAAAGCCAAGGCTGCTACTGCAAACCAGGAAAAGCTTATGAAAAGAAATGCAGTTGTTTCTGAACTGAGAGCAACTGCAATCGAAACCCAAGTGAATGTAAAAGAATTTCTCGAAAAAGAAGTGGAAGCCGGAAATGCCAAGAACATCCAATCTTTCTACGTGGTGAACGGAATGGCTGTCACCGCCACAAAAGAAGTAATGGAAATGCTTGCACAGTTTCCAGAGGTGGAAAAACTTCTTCCTAACGAAACAAGGCAGCTTGATCCACAAATTGAAGCTCAAAAATCAAATAGTGTCGGCTTGGCGTTAGAAAATCAAAAGCCGGCTGCAGGTTTGGAGAATATCGAGTGGGGTGTGGCTCAGATTGGAGCTCCACAAGCCTGGGAAATGGGAGTGGATGGAACCGGAACTGTTGTCGCAAGTATCGACACAGGTGTCCAGTGGAATCACCCAGCGTTGGTAGAGAAGTATCGTGGATACGATGCCAATAACCCAACAAGCCCTAATCATGAGTATAACTGGTTTGATGCAACTCCTGCCAACCAATCAACTCCTTATGATGATGACGGGCATGGAACGCATGTTACCGGTACGATGACTGGTTCTGAGCCGAACGGTTCCAACCAGGTCGGTGTGGCACCTGGAGCAAAATGGATTGCAGTTAAAGCGTTCACTCCTTCAGGCGGAACCGATGTTGCCTTGCTTTCTGCAGGGGAATGGATCCTGGCACCAAAGGATGCAAATGGTGTTCCAAATCCTGCAATGGCACCTGATGTTGTCAACAACTCATGGGGTGGGGGAGCAGGTCTGGACGAGTGGTACCGACCTATGGTTCAGGCATGGACAGCTGCTGAAATCTTCCCGGCATTTGCTGCAGGGAACACTCGTGTAGGAAATCCTGGAGGACCGGGATCTGTTTCCAATCCTGGTAACTATCCTGAGTCCTTTGCAACTGGAGCAACAGATGTAAATATGAATCTGGCAAGCTTCTCTCTTCAGGGGCCATCTCCTTATGAAGAAATTAAACCTGAAGTTTCAGCTCCAGGTGTAGGTATTAGATCTTCATTCCCAGGCAATGAATATGGTGCCGCCAGCGGAACATCCATGGCAAGCCCGCATGTTGCCGGTGTGGTAGCCTTGCTTAAACAAGTCAATTCCTCCTTGACTATCAGTGACATTGAGGAAATTTTGATGACCACAGCTACACCAAGAACCGACTCCGCATTCCCTGAAACTCCAAACAATGGATATGGGCATGGAATTGTAAATGCATTCGATGCTGTATCCTCCATCATCTCTGGCTTAGGGAAAATTAAAGGGCAGGTTGCAAAAGATGGAGAAGACGATCAAGCTCCTACTTTTGAACATACTGCACCTGCAGAAACATATGCTGGAATGAATTTACCATTAAGCATCAATGTCCAGGATAACGTCAGTATTTCTTCTGTTACACTTCAATATCTCGCTCAGGATGGCAGTTGGGCGAATGTCGATGCTGAACGTGCATCCGGCACCTATAATGATGCCATCTACACTGCTTCCATTCCAGGTGAAGCAATCGCAGAACCATCTGTTTCCTACAAATGGGTGATTGTTGATTTCGGAGGAAATGAAGTTGCTTCCGATACGTACGAAGTCAGTGTTCAACCTGGTATCACACTTGGATACACAGAAGACTTTGAATCCGATCCGATTGGATGGTATTCCTTCGGGGCGGAAAATTCATGGCAATGGGGTGCTCCAACGAGCGGACCTGGCGCTGCCAACTCCGGTGAAAAAGTCTATGCTACTAATCTTGAAGGAAATTACGGGAACAGTGCTAACATGACACTTGTGATGCCTCCTGTGGACCTGCCGGCAGACAGTGCAGCCTACCTGCAGTTCATGAACTGGCATAACCTTGAAACACGTTATGACTTTGCCCATGTGTTTGTTTCCACTGATCAAGAAAACTGGACTCAGCTTCTACGTTTTGACGGTGTGACTACTGAGTGGCAAGCAAGGGAAGTCGACCTGTCCGAATATGCAGGACAGCGCATCTATATCGGCTTTAACGTCACAACCGATGGCAGTGTGGTACGAGATGGCTGGTATATTGATGATGTAGTACTTTCAGCAGAATCTAATGCCGCTGAAGCTGCAATCAAAACTCAGCTTGGTGTACAAAAAGAAAATTCCGTAGAACTGAAGGAAGAACAAGTGAATCCAGATAAGATCCATCCTGCATCAACTCCTGTTCAAAAGGATGAATCAAAAGAAGAATTCAATCCTGCAGCACTTCCTTTAAGTGCACAGGTAACAGTTATCGAGACTGACAGAACGGTAAATACGAACCCTGCAAATGGCCAATATGAATTGCTGCATGCAGCAGGAAGCTATACCGTTAAGGCGGAGAGCTATGGATACTACCCTGCTGAGCAAACAGTGGATATCCCGGCAGATGGGGAAGCGGTAGCGAACTTCGTCCTAGAGGAAATCCCTCAAGGTACACTTACAGGTACTGTTACAAACAGTGCTACAGGTGAACCTATTGCAAATGCTACATTAATGCTTGTTGAGGATGCAGCTGTTGCACCTGTTACAACAGATGAGAACGGCAACTATTCTATCACTGCTTATGAGGGAGATTACACTTTACGAGTTATGGCTCCTTCCTTCTACAGTGAAAATATTCAAGTCAGCGTAGAGCCGAACGGCGAAGCAGCACTTGATGTGGAGCTTCGTCCATTCATCGGCTACCCTGGTGAAATCGGCTATGATGATGGCACTGCAGAGAATGCACGTGCATTCTACGATGCCGGAAACGGTTGGGCAGTAAAAATGTCACTTCCTGAAGGCCAAAACAGTGCCCTTGTAACAGGCGGTTTGTTCCGCTTCTGGGATACGGAATGGCCAGTTCCTGGTGGTACGGCATTCCAAGTCGAAGTATATGATGCATCAGGTGCAGATGGCGCGCCAGGTCAGAAGCTTGCTGGTCCATTCGATGCAACGGCACTTCGAAATGGGGAATGGACAGATGTTGATCTATCTGAACACGGTATCATTGTAGAGCAGGACTTCTACATGGTATACATCCAATCCCATCCGAATCCGAATACACCTGGTCTTGGTACTGATGAAGATGGCGAAAATGCTGCTCGCAGCTGGCAATTGGTTGGAGGCGCATGGTCTCCTGTACCTGAAGAAGAAGGTAACTACATGATCCGCGCAAGAGTCAACTTCGAAGTGACAGCGCCTAGCATCACTTCCCCTGCGGACGGATCGTATACAAACGAAGAGACTGTTACAGTAGAAGGTAATGCGGCTCCTACTACAACAGTACATGTTTTGAATAATGGCGAAGAAGTAGCCACTACTACTGTTACAGAAGATGGAACGTTCGCTGTCGATATCAGCCTGAATGATGGAGAGAATCTCTTAACAGCGAAAGCTTCCACTGACAATGGAACGACAGATCCGTCGGAGCCTGTAACAGTGGTCCTTGACCAAGCAGCGCCGGATTTAACAATTACTGGTCCTGAAAATGGGTCCAAGACAAATCGCGAAACAGCGACAGTCACTGGAACGGTTGCAGATGAAAATCTGGACTTTGTTAAGGTGAATGGAGCGGAGGTTGCGGTGACGGACGGAGCGTTCTCCCACCGAATTCTACTTGAAAGCGGCGAGAATAACATCCAGGTCATCGCACAGGATCTTGCAGGCAACAGTACGACACAAGACGTCACTGTCTTTGCTGATTATGATGCTCCTGTGATCGAGAACTTGCAGCCTACGGAAGATAAGCACTTGAAATCTGGAGAATCTGTGAAGATTGAATTCAGCAGTGAACCTGGATTACGTGCAACCTTCTCAATCCGTATGCCTTTAACCAATGCTTCGGCCATGCTGCAGAACAATGAACCAAGCAACGCAGTTGAACTGCCAATGATGGAGCAATCTCCTGGGTACTATGTTGGTTATTGGACAGCAACTTCCAGCGTGGTTGCCAGCGGAGCCGAAATTGAGGTGAAAGCAACTGATGAATATAATAATGTGACTCGTGCGCTAGCAGAAGGTAAATTGTATATCAATGAAGCTGGCGAAGACGATGGTAAACCTGGTAAACCTGGCAAGCCTGGGAAGCCTGGGAAGCCCGGCAAACCTGGAAAAGGGAAAGGGAAAAAGAACTAAAGTACGAAAAAAGGATGCGGGAGAAAGTTTCCCGCATCCTTTTTACTTATAAAGAAGTAATAAATTGTTCAATCTCTTCCTTAGTTTTTCGATCCTTACTGACAAAACGCCCCGCTTCCTTGCCATTTTTGTAGGCAACAAAGCTAGGAATTCCAAAAACACTCAACTCGGCACATAAATCAATGTACTCATCGCGGTCCACATAGATGAATGTATACTCATTAAACTTTTCCATAATTTCAGGCAATACCGGTTCAATTACTCTACAGTCCGGACACCAGTCAGCCGAAAACATGAAAACCACATTTCGGCTTTCCTTTAATTCATTAAATTGCTCCAACGATTGTAATTTCTCCATTTTCATTACCCTCCAATGTTAATTTTCATATCGCCATCTTTGATATAGGATTTTTTTCTCATCCACTCTGATATAGCTAAACTTACCACAGCCGGGCCAATAATGTGAAGCAGCAAGACTTTGAGCAGGACGGAAACCGAGAAGCCCATGGAAGCAAATGTCATGATCTGCCCGACAAATCCACTCGTGCCCATGCCTGCCCCCTCTTTCACGTTGGTCATGTTAAAAATGGTTGTTCCGATCGGAGCGAATACAACTCCGGCAATAGTCGGAGGAATGATGATCCATGGATTTCTGATAATGTTCGGCACCTGAAGCATGGAGGTTCCGATTCCAATCGCCAAAAGACCTGAAACTTTATTTTCCCTGTAACTGCTGACCGCAAATCCGACCATCTGGGCGGCACATCCAATGGTTGCCGCACCTGCCGCGATTCCCTCAAGTCCAAGCATGAATGCAATTGCCGCACTGGAAATGGGTGCCGTCAAAGCCCAGCCCATCAAAACGGCTACAAGTACTCCCATGATGATCGGCTGTTGTTCTGTTGCCCACATGATGACAGAACCAAGACTGGTCATTCCATAATTGATCGGCGGCCCGATAAAGGTTGCAACGAAAAAGCCTACAAGAATCGTAACAAACGGGGTGACCAGAATGTCCACCTTCGTTTCCTTTGAAACCACTTTCCCTATCTCAGTTGCAAAAAGGGCTGCAATGAAACTTCCTGCCGGCCCCCCCAGCTGTGCTCCAGCAGCACCGGCAATGACGGTTGCAAACAATACGAGCGGAGGTGCCTTCAATCCATAGGCAACTGCCGCTCCTATGGCAGGACCCATCAGCCCCATCGCGAGCACGCCCATCTCAGTGAACCAAGTCCACCCAAGCTGGTCCCCCACTGTTTTAATGATCAGTCCGATGATCAACGACGAAAATAATCCTAAGGCCATGTAGCTAAGCCCGTCAATCAAATATACCCTCGGTGACATTGTCACACCCTTCTTATGTAAAAAGGACTTCATTCTACCGCCTCTTTCCTACTAAATATTCATACCCTCAAACTAATCATATCCAAATTTAGTTTCAGCGCAATAGATAATTCTATTCTTATTTTCATAATCTTTCAAAACCTTATTGTGAATTTTGTTGAATTATGTCTATAATTACTTTAAAATATCTGATTTTTATAAAAACATATAAAATTCGAAAAGATATAAGGATTTAGGGGGGTACCATGAAAACAATCAGAGGAAGAGTCAGATTTATTTTACTAACAGCGATTTTGGGACTTATTGTAGTTTTACTTTTCAACTTTTTATTCTATTTCACTCAGTCTAATGCGAAGAAACAAGAAACAGCACTTTTTGAAGCGGTGAACGGAAGTAAGGACATCAAATATTCATTTGCCGATACACGTAAAAATGAGCAGGAGTTCCTGCGTGTACCAAGTACGGAAACTGCAGAGAAGATAAAAGAGAATCTCGCAGGAATTGCAACTGAATCAGAGAAGCTTCAAAAACAGTTTGCAGAATATGATGATCTTGTTGCCTTGTTTTCACAAATCCAGGCTTCGTCCACGAACTATTTAAATGAATTCCAGCCGTTGGAAGAAGCTTACACCGAAATCGGATTTACAGAATCAACCGGACTGCAGGGACAAATGGGGAACATGGTCCGTAACCTGACCATCAACATCCAAGGTGCAAACCAGGTGGAACTTGAAGAGGTTCTGCTAGATCTACGACTCTATGAACAGCAATACCTGGCGTCCAAACAGGAGATTCGCTACCGGGATTTCAAGAAAACAGCCGAAATATTCCGTACTACCCTAGAGGGGACAGATCTAACCGACTCTCAAAAGGCCGATATTATCAACCTTTTCAATCCATATACGGAAACAATGAATACCCTATATGAAAACTATACCATGTCCGTCACGTATATTCGGAACTTTGAAGAAATCAGCAATGAAGTGGAGTCAAGTGTCAATGAGGTGGAGTCCAATGTCTCCTCTCTACAAACGGAGCTCCAAAAGGAATTAAACTCCAATCTTCAAACAATCATGCTTTTATCACTCATTATCAGTGTTCTACTGCTTCTATTCCTGAGCACCACCGGTTATTTCCTGAACCGTAAAATAGCTGTTTCGATCCGTTCCCTAAAGGATGGGGCATCGAAAATCGGGGAAGGGAATTTTGCGTATCGTGTTCCCATCACTACCAAAGATGAGATGGCCGACCTGGCTCAGACATTCAATTCCATGGCTGAGAGAATGCAAGTTTCCTTGTTAAAGGTAATGGAAGCAACGGACAAGCTTCATTCCTCTTCCCAGAACCTAGCAGCCATTTCAGAGGAAACGACTGCACAATCAACAGAGGTGAATGAAGCAATCAAACAGGTCGCAATGGGGTCGAGCGAGCAAGCAAGACATTTGGATGAAAGTACAGAAATTCTGCATCACGTCAAAGAAGCCGTCGGAAAAACTGATCGCTTCAGCAAAGAAATCAAGCTTCAGGCTGATAGCGCCAAGGTAGTCGGGGAAGAAGGGTTGACAGTCGTACAAGACCTTCACCAATCATCCGAGCAATTCCTGTCCCTTGCCAATCATCTGACAGAACGTGTACAGCAGGCTACCAAACAATCACAACAGATTCATACTATCGTAGCAACCATACAGGAAATAGCAGAAAACACAGACCTTCTTGCTCTTAATGCAGCCATTGAATCTGCAAGAGCCGGTGAAGCCGGAAGGGGTTTTGCAGTAGTTGCCCAGGAAGTACGGAAGCTTGCGGAACGATCCAAGCATGAAGCACTTTCCATTAAAAAGCTAGTTGCGGAAATGGGTAGCCAGATGAGTAAGCTATCCAATGATGCCCTTCAATTCAATGAATACAGGGAGCTCCAGCAGCAATCCGTTACTCAGACAAAGTCATCGTTCGAAAAAATCGCACATAATGTCCTGGAAATCAACCATAAAGTGAATGATGTCCAACAAGCTATCGCGCAGGTTACCCACTCAAACGTGATGCTGGAGGAAAAATTATCAGAGGTGCATTATATTTCAGAGGAAGCAGCAGCGGCCTCCGAGCAGGTAAGTGCATCAAGTGAACATCAGATTTTAGCAATCGAGCAGGTGAATGAGGCGGCACTTTCCCTATCTGATATAGCTACTGAGCTTCAAGAAGAAGTGAGTCAGTTTGTTGTGGTGGATGAAGTTGGTGAAGATGAAGCAGCACAGTCGGCATACCTGGATTCTGTTGAAGACTATGAAGACGAAAATGTGGACATGGAGCAGTTCGAAGGGCTACATGAAGAACAAAAAGCGTATAATGAGGCGGCAATTGGCCTCGAAGAAGAAGAAAAACACAATTACAAGAAGTAGTATATTTATTAAGCAGCTGTCCTTGGGGCAGCTGCTTTATTTATTTACCTCCAATGAATTTCCCCATAAAAAAAGCCAACCATCGAATGGTTAGCTGACATCTATTTTAATTAGCTCTCTTCCCCCTGCACTTCCACAGATGATACAATTTCCATCATCGTATCCGCACTCTTTTCCATATTATCAGGGTCGGTCACAGTCGTCATCTTGACTCCGCCAACTCCAACCGTTATCTCATAGAACTCTTCCTTTTCATCGTCCAGTCTATCAATAATCACGTATCCAAATTCTCCATTTTCGGTAAATGTCTCTTCCACTTCAGGGCTATCATAGGCTTCAAGAGTAGATTCATAAATGACCTTAGAATCATCCGGTTCAAAAGGATTGATAAAGAGTATATATGTCTGTTCTTTATGTGTCAGGACTATATTGTTGGTTGCAGCACTATCCACTTCATACCCAGGAGGCAGATAATAGTTGAATTGATCGCTGGTCTCGTTTGTTTCTTTCTTCTCTTCGCTCAAAGATTCTTTAACCGCTTTCAACGTTTCCTTCGATGCATCCTCAAATGTTAAGGAACATCCACTTAATAATAGAATCGAAAAAATAAAAATAGAAATAAATGCTCTTCCCAAATACAACTCTTCCACTCCTTTAGTACATTTAGACTAGAAAATACCACTTCATCTATCATACCTATAATAGTTTTGTGTTGACAAGGATATTTTCGAATTATCACTTTATTCCTCCATTTATGATAGACTAAAAAGCAGGAAAACTACAAGAGGTACTATTTGGAGGGATAAGGATGAAACTGACAGTTTACCTAGCAGGAGAAATTCACACACCATGGCGCGAGGAATTGATGGATAAGGTCCGCGCACTGAACCTTCCCATCAATTTTGTCGGGCCGATGACTGACCATAATAAGTCGGATAATATCGGTGAAATCGTTCTTGGAGAACAAATGAATGCAATAGCCAAAGATGAAGCTGCATCCCAGATCAACAACCTGAGAACACAGCTTCTCATGAAAAAGTCTGATATGGTGATCGCCCTATTCGGTGAAAAGTATAAGCAGTGGAATACGGCGATGGATGCAAGCGCGGCGATTTCCCTGCAAAAACCATTGATTCTCATCAGGCCGGAAGCGTTGCATCACCCTTTAAAAGAGCTATCCAATAAAGCGAATGTGACAGTTGAGACAGTGAATCAGGCATTGAAGGTATTGGCTTATATTTTTGAATAGCAAATGAAAAAGCAAAGATATTCCAGCAGATTCTAATTCGGAGTACAAAACTGATTCACTGTGAAAATGTTCTTTAATTTCACAATCCATAGTATAGTCTGCTGCAACACGCACAAGAGTGTTTAAGGATGAAACCCCTTAAACACTCTTATTTTGGAGTATTATTAGTTCAACCATATTTTAATGAATGTGCCCTGTCTTTAATAATTGGGTATATTTCTCTTCATGTTGGTTATTTGCATAGAATCTATATTGCCAAAATGCTAACAGACATTTTTTAAACCTTTCCATATTCCCTATTCTATTGGATAATTCCGCCACCTCTAATAACTCCATCAAACCATTTTCAAAATGATTGCATTTACATTGAAACAAAGCATAAGCATAGCGAAAATCCAGATTTTTTTTTTCTTTTAGCCATGGTTCCTTACTTACAGCCATGTCCTCGATTACATGTTTGAATCTTTTTATTAATTTTTTTGCATCATCTAACCTATTGTTTCGAACATATGTCTCTAATATTATTGACATACCAACATACAAATCGTCCCTAACCTCCAGCCAGGAGAGATATTCATCTGCATATTCAGACCGTCCGAAGTCCAAAAGTGCCACATATCGATTACCTACTGCTGTATCTGCAAAGAATTCGTTTATTTGTGCATATTTGTTAATAAGTTCTAACACTTCCTCAAGAGTTGCACCTAATCTTGCCAAGGCAAAACCCTTATACATTAGAGCCCACCCACAAAACTCCCCTTCAGGTGCCAAGTGTTTCAATTTTTCAGCGTAATTCAATACTTGACCCCATTCTTCACGCCGATAGTAATCTGCCATGATCCACATATATGCTTCTTTCCTATAATCAACTGGCATATAGGCCAGTTGATCTAGTAAATGTGTAAGTGCATGCTGGCCCTTGTTTGTCAATCTAACAATATAAAATTTTCGAAAATAGCTGACTGCTACATTTTCTGAAAAGCGATCCAACTCACTATCTATAATCACCTCATACAGAGGAAGTGCCAGCATACCTTTTCCTTCATGGAAGAGATTTTCTGCTACAGAAAATATATATTGTAAGTTTTTCTTCCTCATCGTTTTTGAACTTTCTTCCAACATCATCGTTATCAAATCATTGCAATGCTTTACAAAACCTCCGGATGCACATTTATATAAGAACTGAATACTTCTTCGTTTGTCGATGCGATTCCCTTCGTTCAAGCATTCTTCCAAATAGTGTTGATAAAAGGTACCTTCAGGTAGCCCGAAAGCACTTGTAATCGAATCTAGATTTTGCAAAGAAAGCGGCTGTCTATGATTGAGAATCCGGCTAATCTCGCTAATGTGAATACCAGAATTCTTCGATAGTTCGGTTTTATTACAGTTGTCCCTTTGCATATATTTCTGAATCTCTTGAAATAGTACAATATTCATTCTTATTCACCCGATTCTTTAACCAGAATACTTTATACATCGTTACTCCATGTCAGTTAACATACTATTATATGGTTTTCTATCATAATTTGATAGAATTTTTCAAAAATAATATTCCGTCAAACCTAATTATAATAAATGGAAACACGATATGAAAGAGTTGAAAGAGAGAAATTACACGCCTGGGGAAAAAGCATTCATTCGACCAGGAATTTTTTCCTTTCAATTTTATTTCTACTAGGGGGGAAATTCATGCATGAAGGAAGAATAATAAAGTATTTTCGCCAGAAAGCTAAATTAACCCAACAACAGCTTGGAAATGGAATATGTTCTGACACTCATATAAGTAAAATTGAACGGGGAATGACAGAATATTCTTCAGAAATCACGGTGTTGCTTTCTAAACGGCTGGGAATAAATATCGAAGAGGAAATAGAGAGATACCATAACATAAAGAAGCTCCTGAGTCGTTGGCATGATGCAATCATCATGCAAAGAATGGAAGATATCGAAAATATCAAAGACGAACTAGAAGAAGAAAATCTCATTAAAATTAGTGATTATCAAGTTCTTTATGAACTGCTTAAAGCGAGATATCACCTTCTACATAATAATTTTAGAATAGCAGACAAAATCATAAAGGATATACAAAAGGAACAAAGGAAGCTACCACCATACGAAAGTAACTTACTGAAGCATAATTTAGGGATGTATTACTTGTCTAATAAGGAAATGACAAAAGCGGTCCATATTCTAAAAAAAATAAATTTTAAAGATTACAATAATCCAGAGTATTATCTTACTCTAGCAACCTCCTATCTGGGAGTAAATTCAAAAGTCATGGCTTATTATTATGCTGATAAATCTTTGGAACATTTTATTAAAAGTAATAATTACCTTAATGTGATAGATGCTGAAATGATTATGTTAATGACCCATAATGGAGAGGATCAACGTGATTTCCCAAAAGTAGCCAAGCAATATGAAAAATTACTCCAAACATGCGATCTTTGTCATGCCCTCGGTAAAAAGGCGCTAGTGCTTCATAATTTTGCATATGAGCACTATTGTAGAAAAGACTTTGAAGCTGCCAGCCGCTTGTATCAAAAATCAATGTTATTAAAAGAAAAAAAATCAGCAGCATACCTATCCTCATTGGAAGGTTATGTCAGGAGTAGTCATGAGGGGAATTATTTGTCAACTGAGGAATTAGCATATCTTGGACACGAGGGATTATCAATTGCAAGAGAAATCAATCTAAGCTTGTATATGTATAGTTTTCAGCTTCTCCTATATTTGATTCACAAACAAAAAACAGAATATTATAACTTTTTAACCACGAAAGCTTTACCTTATTTTAAAAAGAGTGGTTATGTTACTTTAGTGAAACGGTATGAAAAAGAACTTTTCAACAATTATTTTAAATACGGGCATAAGGATTTTGCCCTAAAACTTGCAGATATATTAATTAATGATGTTGAAATACAAGAAGGTGTGGGTAGTTATTAAGATAGTTTCGCATGAACTGTAAAATTACTGTTAAATGCCAGGGATTTCTCCCCGGCATTTTTTTTAATATTTCAATTCAAGTCCTATAGATCGGAATAATTTTTCTAAAGTAACATTGCCCCGTTTTTCTTTAGGTTTTTTATTCCCTTTGACATCTGGCCCTACTTTCAAGAAATTTTTCTCGATGTATCGGAGGTCTTTCTCATCTACTTTACCATCTTGGTTGATATCTCCCTTGTTTACACCTACATTCTCTTTTCCATAGGAGAAAACAGCAATAATCGCATCGTTAATATCAATCATTTTGTCACCATTTACGTCACCCGCATAGCCTGTTTCTATTTGGGCTATATGTCGTGTCCCTACTAACTCACCATCAATATACGTCCCTACAGTCTGAGTCGTTTTGCTCGTAAGGTGACCAGGTACTTGCACATAGATGTCATAATCTTGTTCTGTAGTTGGTAGTTTATCTATTGTATAGTAAGCATTACTATGAATAATCGATGCTTCAAAGGTTTTTCCATTGTTATTTTTCGCATAGACCTTTGCTCCAAGCTTAGAGTAGTCAATCGTATTATCCCATTGACCATTTTCTCTTATGAATGCTTCGGGTTTCATGTTCCCATTTACGATGGAGTATTTTGCCAGAATTATAAATGACTTGTCTTTATATACTCGAATCGTAGTAGGGTTAGAATCTGATGTTTTCTTGTATTTAAAGGCAGTAGTATCAAATGATAATGATAATCCATCTTGGTAAGTGTAGTTTTCATCGTTTATGACTTTGAATGTGACATCCAAAAACGGTAAGTTCTGATCGATAGCTAAATCATTTTCCTCAATCGAAGCTCCTACTTTGACAGTACTAGCATTTAATGTTGGTTCATCTAATATAACGTTAACTCCCTTTTCCTCCGTGTACTTTTCAAAGGCCTCATTGACTTTGACATTCAGAAATTCAAAGTGTTTATTATAGAAAGGTACAGTGAATTCTCCAGAGGCCAGTTGCTTAACATTGTTCAAATTCAATGTCATCGTAATTTCGTCCCCAAGACGCACCTTTTCTTTATCATAACTTGGAACCGCGTATTCCGTTCCTTCTTTTATGAACAGGTAACGATTTATGCCTTGCGGATATCCTACTGAAGCTGTTGCATTATCAAATACAAATAAATTGGAGTCTAAATAAGACATTTGGTCAATTCTTTCCTTCGTTGCAGGGAATCTAAAGTTCCCTTCGCTATCCACCGCAAGGAAATAATGATTATAGTAGTTATACTCCCACCAAAGTACACCATTCACAGATTGATCGATAGCCATCCCTTTCTGTTTGAGAGCATCGACAGTCGAATCATATACGTTTCCGTGAATCCATACTGCAGGGCCGTCATATCCTTCTTCTATTGTGTACATCGAATCATCCACTTCATAAATACCAGGATCCATGGATACCTCTACCTCCGGAGGAGTATTATCAATCATCACCATTGCGCCCTTTCCCCGGGGTATACCTTGCTCATCATACCCAATCATCTCGAATGTATAATCACCTTCCGGCAGTTTCACCTCTTTATCAGAAATTGGCTGCGAAGGATCATTGGTAAATGGGTATACTTTTCCTTTAAAAATAGCATCCGCCCAATAATCAATACCTGTCAATAAAAGGCTTGCATCAATGGTTGCAATAAATCCAATTGCTTCCCCTGATTTTCCATCTTTAACCAATACATCAATCGTCTCTAATGGAGTTGATAATTTTACGATTGCATTGGTATATGGCGTATAATACGGATGTGCCTTCGAATCATTCGCAATCATAGGTCTTGTCAATACCATTTTCTCAAATCCTTTTTCTGTCACACGGATGGAAAAAGGTATTCGGTAATTTTCTTCTTCATGTTCCGAATTAATAAGGGTAACATATCCTTCATACCGCCCGAATTCTGCATCTTGTGAAACGCGTATTGTCGGCTCAACCTCAGCAGTTTTTCCTGGTTCAATAGAAACTTTATTTGGTATTATTAATTCTACGCCATTTTTGTCGGCATCCCGAATTTCTCCTTTAGCTGGTAAGAATTCAACATTTGTGTTAAACTCCTTCACATCTTTTTCATTGAAGTTCTGTATAACTATTTTCCTGCTGTCTTCAATAGGCCCATCTTCCTCTTTAAAGTGACTGCCGAAAGCAATTGATCCCGTTTCTTCATCAATTTCGATGAAATTCCCATCTTGTTCATGCATCGTTTTGTCCATAACTTTTATTAGGGTTTCTGCATGGACCGCTTCATACGCATTAATTCGGCCTGAGCCGATTTCATTGACGGAGTATTCACCATTCATTTTATCCGCCGTATTCATTAAGGCCGTTTTCACATCAAAAGGTGTATATTCAGGATTGGCTTGCAAGATTAGCGCTGCCGTCCCAGCTACGTGAGGAGCAGCCATGGATGTCCCTTGGAGACGAGCATATGCGCTATCGTAATTTTCCCCATCCTGTGGATCATTGATGAACTCAGGAATAGTAGAAAATATTGCCACTCCCGGCCCGACGACATCTGGTTTAATGTCATCATTCCCGTTAACGGGACCTCTTGAACTAAATTCAGCTAAGCGGTCTCCTTCTGTCTTAATGCTACCTAATGATTCAAAGGTGATTTCTGATTGTGAAAGCAACTGTTCTCCGTCAGCTTTTGTAATCCGGAAAGTAGGAATATAATGCATCCCTTCCCCAAGATAAGCTTCTATTTCACCCTCAACATGGTTGTAGACAATTACAGCTTTAGCACCTGCAGCTCTAGCATTTTGAATTTTTTCATCAAATGTAATGTTGCCTCGTTGAATGATTGCTACCTTACCAGCCACATCTTTATTGTTAAAGTCACTTTTAGTTCCTATTCCCACATCGACAGTAGGCAAGGTTTTATTTTCGAGAACTTTTAAGTTATCTGTAAAGTTTTGCGCCAATAACTTCATGTCGGTTATGCTGGCTTCCCCTGCACTTGCAGTAATCGTTGGAATGGTTACCGTAACATCACTGGCCCCTACCGTAATTCCTAATGCAGCTGCTCCAGGAGATCCTAGCGTTTTTTCACCAGGTCCTGCGTTTCCTGATGCAACGACAGTGACAACGCCTGAGAGCATCGCATTATTGACCGCTATAGATGCTGGATTTAGCGGATCATTAATACTTGATCCCAAAGATAAGTTAATAACATCCATCCCATCTTGGACCGCCCTGTCAATGCCTGCAATGACCGCAGCGAGCGAACCTCTCCCATAAGAGCCCAAAACACGATACATATATAAATCGACATCAGGGGCTACTCCCTTTACTGCAGATGGCGAGCTGTTTTTCTTTTGTGCTGCGATAGAGCCAGCTACATGCGTTCCATGTAAAGTATAGTAACTGGAACCACCTTCAAATTCAGGCCTTCCGGAATCCTTCCACTCCTGATAAGTTGCCTCCATTGGATCCGAATCATTATCAACAAAATCGTATCCACCTTTATAAGAATTTTTTAAATCTGGGTGATTATAGTCAATTCCTGTATCAATCACCCCCACTTTCACTCCCGAACCAGAAATGTTCTCTTGATGCAGCTTGTCCGCACCGATTTGTACAAGGCTATCATCTACCTTTGAGGAAGTTGATGATTTCATTTCACTTGCTTCTTCTGGTAGGTCAAGCTTCACTTCGGCATCTTTCCAAATACGTTTGACAACTCCTGTACTAAGTAACTCTTGCACCGCCGTTCCCGGTAATGTCATCGCTACCCCATTGAATGCCTCATGGTATTCTCTCGTAATCTTGGAGTCTTTCATCTTTTCTTCATTTGGTCTATTTAAGCTTTTGATAGTTTTCCATTCTTTTTGAAACGTATCGTGATCTTTTTTCACTTTACTTTTTGCTGAAGAAAGAGTCATTCTTTTTCCTTTTGCAGCATTCTTTGCCACTTCCACCTCTGCTGGGTCAGAATTAAATTCTACAATTACGTTGACTAATTCTGAACTCTCTTTGTTAATATCAGGTGAAACGACAAACCCTGGTGTAATCTCAAGTTCTTTCAGCGCTTTCCTTTGCTGCTCCGTTAAATTAACTAACATCTGCTCCACACTATTTTTATTATTCTGAACATTATCTTCAGCAATAGCTTTATATGAAGTCCCCGTGGAAAATAACAAACTAGCAACTAAAGTTCCTGTAATTAAATGTTTTATTTTTCCAATACTCATACCGTTCCTCCTAGAAAAATTATTCTAAATCTAAAGCATGGTGAAAAAGAAATTTAGTAGACTCATAATAATTGGCTCTGATTGTTGATATTGAGTAGGATTCTAGCTGTTTACTTCTTACAGAGGTACCGGCAATCTTGAGATCCCGCAGGGCAAAGCCCGGGGAAGCTCAAGGTAGCCCTTGGATAAGCTCAGCCTGTTGCGGAAATCAAGAGCGGCGCTTAACAGAGCCTAATAATCAAATCCAAGTTTCAACAATTGTTGCGTCATCACCGGGTGATTTTTTTATTAGAGAAAATCCCTTAGGTATTTCCTTTCTAATAGCTTCTAGATTTGTTCTCATCAAGATATAGTTAGTAGGTTTATTGACATCGAATACCCTTGCTATATACATGTCCTGATAGTCTATCGGACTAGAAAATATAACTATGATCGGCATTTTATAATTTGTGAAATTAATCTCACTAAATGAATTTATCAGTCTGTCCTGGTTGACCATCATAATTCTCCCTTTTAAAACAATTTCAAAGCATGTAGTACATGATGACAAAAAGGAAGCCAAGAATATCGAAAACTGAGGATATTCTTGACCCTTAACACTAGTGTTTATCTTTGATTGTTTAGTAACTTCGTATTTAGAGAAAAGGATTAGCTCGAAAGTTGGTATTCAATACGTGTAGTATTTTCTATTTTCAATATTTAGCCCCATCAACCATTTGTTTTGCTTGAATATTTAAATTGGAAGAGTAGGTGACGCCTTGGTATTCGTTCCCTGCTGTATGATCCAATTTAATTGCAAAGGAAAGGTCGATATATTGATTATCGTTCAATTGCCAGAAATCATGCTTCTCCCCTTCTTTTGACCCCTCGCCTAATACCATCTTCGCTTTTCCTGTACTGCTTTTTGCTGCTGGTTGGATTTCCTCTTCTTCTACAAATCCAACTACCATTTCAACTCCAGGAGTAATCTCTTTAGATAAAGTCTTGGCTTCATTTGTTGGACCATTGAAGAGCTGATCCAAGTAAATTCTTGATTCTTCCAGGATGTCATCCGTCATTTCTTCTCCTTCAGAGAACTTATAGGCAATATATCCTATTTTATAAGCATCAAGAGAAACATCAGTATCTACAGACTGGTTATACGTTGCTTTAAGATAAACATCCATATCCCCAGTGTTTTCGATTGTTAACCATTCACCATAAACTAATTGGGATGGGGCAAAGCCTGTTTGGTCAACTATCATGGTCTCCATGTCTTGGCCGTTATTAATTTCTAGTAAACCGTTTGTTATTTGTCCAGTAGCATTTGTCTCAGATGTAAACCAAGAATATGTACCGAAACTTGCCGACACCACCATCGTTCCTACCAACGCACTACCTAAAAACGCATTTTTCAATTTAAACATTTGAATCCCCCTTATCCATTATGATTGTTTAATCTCTTTCTTCCTCTTTGACTTCATTTTTTCAAATACCGCTATACATACATAGCCTGTTAAAGGTAGAGCTATGAACAGTAAGAAACCTAGTGGGCCCTTTATAAATTGAGAAAAATAGCCTAAGAATGGAATCAGAAATATTTTTTTTCCTACAATCTCATTAGCTGTTGTGACATTCTCGTCTGCTGAATTGTTGTTATCACCTTTCGTATAAAAATGTCTCCCCCCATCTGCTTCAACAATGGACGTGATTCTATGAGTGACCAGTAGTTGCTCTTCGTTGTAAAAGGAAATAATGTCACCCTTGCTAAGATCACCTGGATCAACCTCCCGAGTAATAATGACATCCCCAGCCTCAAAAACTGGTGCCATACTATTCGATAATACGGTGAGAGGCTTTATCCCCAAAACGCTTAGTGGTTTGTTACTGTTTAGGCTAGCGAAAATGGAAAATAGTATGACCATGATGAATAAGATGGTTGTGATCGTTAAACCCTTTTTTAAAAATGCTGCAGCCTTTTCCATTTCTCACCCTCGTTTCTAGTTGTTGTACCAATAAGGTTTTTTGTTGAAGGAAAAAAATTCGCTTTCATTCAGAATACTATTTAATATTCTGATTTTTACTTCTATTAAAATTATTGCACAGTTAAGAGGGGAAGGGTATTGGGGGATTTAATAGTATTCAGCTCTGCAAATCCGATGACTTTTCATCAAAAAAACCTCTCAAAGTTCGATAGAATAGGAATATATTAATAGAAAAAGAAGAAGGGTGAAAAAACAACCAGTACAATAATCCTAGTGCATTCCCCCAACTTTTACTCTTTGTAAAATGAAAAACAAAAAAGCTGTCCAATACTTTTGGAACAGCAACAATTTACTATAAGTTATAGAAATTCTTTAATCGTGTGAGTCTCACAGGGGAGACCAGCAGTTGACTCCCGCATCCTACTAAATGCTAAGGAGTCTACTAGCATACCTGTTAGCCTCCTTATGCTTGCCTTGATCTAGGTAGTATTGAAACATCGTTTTTTCATAAGTATGCAACTGATGATAATTCCCGTTCTTGTTAAGCATAGGGATGATTTTTTCCTCAATAAATTGATAATAAAGCTCTTTTTCATCATCGTGCAGTAAACGAAGCATTTGAAAGAATGCTAAGCTACTAGGATCTTTGATTTCCTTTGATATTTCCATACCCGTTTGAATCAATTGCGTCAGCATACTATCCCCTTTATTTTCTTTTATCTGTAAGCTACAGTAAATATATCCTATAAAGTTATTCAAGTAATTGGAAGATTTTTTATTAACTTTAAATAGGTCCAATGTCTTTTTATAGTATTTTCTTGCGTTTTCATTATCCCCAATATAAGAATATTCATAAGCTAAATTACTTAGCAAGTTGGCTTTTTTTGAAGTATCATTTATTATTTCGCATTGCGCAATCAATTGGTTATATCGATTTACAAGATCTTCAAAATCCCATAGCTCGTTTCTTCCTTCATTGATTAATTTGATTGTTTCTGCATCGATGATTTTTTTGAAATTATTTGTTTTTCGAAAATATTCAAGTGAAAGTTCACTATAATAGTAAGCCTTTACTTTAAATTGTAGATTGTGATAGGCAATTGCAATCTGATAATAGAATTCCAGGTTCTGATATTCTTTTTCATTAATTTTAAGAAGATATTCCAGTGCTTTTTTGAAGTTACCTTTTTGAAGTTCTGTTATTCCTAATAGATGGTGGAGTAAATGAGTTTCGTACGTATTTAAATCTTTGCGGACGTTATATATTTTATCAATAAGTGCTTTGGCATTCGTTATGTCCCCTTGCAATAGAAAATACCTTGCTTGCAGAAGAAAATACTTATTTTTCACTGATTGGATTAAAAACAGAGAATTCTTTTCAATTTGATTTTTGAGTCGTTCAATTTCATTGTTCTGTTGCAAGACCATACAATCGTGCCATTGATGCAGAAGTTTTTCAAATTTCTGAAGCGATTGTAATTCTTCTTCCATATTAATTCCCAGCTTCTCACTTAATAGATTGGTGATCTCTGATGAAAACTGAGTCGTTCCCCTCTCAATTTTACTTACATGAGTTACAGAACAGACCCCTTTTCCCAGTTCTTCTTGTGTCAGGCAATTTTTTTCCCTATGGAATTTAATTAGGATTCCTAAACTCAATGCAACACACTCCCAACTATTTTATCTACTATATACTGAATGGAGCTTTTCCTTATCATACCTTTTATTTGCATTCAGATGTAGTAGCATTATTAGTTTTTTGCGATAATTTAGAATCTAATATTCAAATCCACTTTTAAATGATGCAATAGAACAAGGGCAGCCTAAAGAATAGGACTACCCTTGTTCATCGTTGTAAGTGTATGTCAGAGCCTGTTACATTAAGAAGTAATACCCAACTCTTTTTTTATCTTTTCAATAGTCATGCCATTCGCTTCAGGTTGAGGGTCTGGCGTATCGAGTACAAAGTCGTTTTCTGATAAATAGTACTTTTCAAGAAGTTGAAAATCCAACTCATTTGTCGTACCATCGAAATTTATATCTGTACTTCTATTTTCAGTTCCCCAATGCTCATGAAGTAATAAGACATCATATATATCTACAACATTGTCTTTATTAATATCACCTGGCTTTGATACTGCAGTTCTATAGGAAATCCATTCTCCAATATCAGTCCCATTCACTTCATATCCAACTTCTAATGGGGTGTATGTCGTATAATGTCCTGGCACATCAATAATCATCGTATATTTCTTCACTGTTACAGGGAGATTATCCACATATAATCGACCATTAGCTTCTAATCTCGCTGGATAGGTTGTTCCTTCCATATCTTTTAAATGGACAGCTGCTCCCACTTTGGAATAATCTCTACTATAATCAAATCCACCATTTTCTGTTAACAATCCTTCAGCACCTAAAAATCCTGCATCCACCTGTGAGATTCTTGGATAAATTGGGTGAAGTCCGATTTCCGTCGTTATTCGTGGTCCATTATTTATCTGCATCGTAGTAGTACTAAATAGAGGTGAATAAACATATCTAAATTCTTCTGCATTTGTATCTGCGGTCATTTCAAATAAAACTACATCTCCTGAGACGCCCTCTTCTGGGATAGATATGTCAATAGTTGTCCGTGTTGTACCTGGTTTAGTAGTTGTTTCTACTAATTCCGATCCTTCCGGCAATTGGTCTCCTAGCTGGAAATCAATAGATTCATCAAAGAACTTATCTTGATAAGATAGAGTCATAGAGAGGTCCTTGGCATTTGTAAGATTATTTGCATAGAACGTGTACTTGATTTTATCTCCCATTCGGTACGACTCTTTATCTGGCTTTGCAAATATAAACTGTGACCCTTCTTTTACATAATAAACGACTTTAGGTATAGCCGTATTACCTGCATAATCAGCACCAAGGAATTGCAATTTTCGTATGGAGCTCGTTGCAACATTGAGTGCTTGTGAGAACTTACCATTTTCATCCACTTCAAGGCGAAGGTTTGGACCGGTCGGGCCATACCAAAGGTTGTTATCTGCTTGACTCAGTGAAATGCCTGCTTGTTGTGATTCATTTAGTTCTTGATCGATCAAAGTACCTGATAATGTTACCGTGTCTTGGCCTTCTGGTAGCACAACAATTGGCAAATCCCCTTTCGGCATGGCATCTGTCTCTTCGAAGGTCACTTTTGGTGCACTATTATCAAGGCTAATGGTCGACGTTCTAGCAAATTGCTTTCCATCCTTTGTCGTGCCAATCATCTTGACTTCATATATGCCATCTTCTGCTCTAATTCTAGTATAGCTAATTGGCTTCTTCTCGTGTCCGGTAAACGGAAAATAATAACCTGCAAATCCATCTTCAATGAAATAGTCAAAATCAATCGCTGCTCCCGTTGCGTTTACTCCTGTAATCCAGCCTAAGTCTTCTTTTGTATCGGGATCCACCAATATCCAGTCCAATGTTTCCATTGGGGAATTTAATCTAAAGTCAAGATCTGTAGCCTTCCTACTGTAAGGATTTTTCACCCGGTTAGTCGAAATACTTGGTGTATATACTTCAAAGTGTCCGATCCCTTCTTCCACTACCTTTGCTCCAAAAGGAATACGGTAGATTTCATCTGTATCCTTTTGGTTTTTAATGACAATATATCCTTCGTAGGTTCCTTTTTGGGAGGATTTCGGAATCGTAAGAAAAGCATTGAAGCGCCCCTCTTTATTTTTTTTCACTTTAATCGACCTTGGAACATTCAGTCTTACACCATTTTCCACTGCATCCAGGGATCCTGATGCTTCCGCTCCAACATTATATTCAACAGAGATATCATACTTTTTGTTTTTCTTACTATTATTTGTAATCGATAGATTCGTTGTTTTGGTGATATGTTCATCCCCCATTGGAATGAAACCGTAACTTAAGCCACCAGTTTGTTCTGGGATGAGTGTTTCTTCTCCGTTTTCAATAAATGGCGTTTCATCCAGCACGGAAATGAACGTATCTGAGTGAAGTGCCTGCATTGGATCGACTCGCCCCGCTCCGACTTCAAATACACTATATTGATTTTGTAATGGATCTGCTGTATTCATGATGACAGATTTAATATCACTTGGTGTGTAATCCGGATGGGCTTGTAATAATAACGCGGCAATCCCGGCAACTTGAGGAGAGGCCATGGATGTTCCTGATAATCGTTGGTAAGCAAATGAATAATCAGTAGAATCTTCTTTATTATGCATATATGCTGGGACGGTGGATAAAATATTCACGCCCGGTGCTGTTACATCTGGCTTGATATCATATAATGTGCCTGATGGGCCCTTTGAACTGAAAGAAGCAAGCTCATCTCCGCTAATTTCCGCTTCACCCATTTCCCCAAGTGTGATAGTTGGTGTACCCTCTTTAAATAATTCTTTTACTGCTAAACCATCTTGATTTGATAGAGAAAAAGTAGGGATATTTTCGTTGTTTTCTCCTAGATAGTGTGGAATATGGCCGTCGTCCGGGACATTGTTATAAATTACAACACCAGCAGCGCCATTTTGTTTAGCGTAATTCATTTTTTCAATAAGGGCATAGGTGCCTCTGGCAACGAATGCAACCTTTCCATTTACATCTTTTCCGTTGTAATCACCAGGTCCGCCTTCTCCAACTTCGACCATTTCGTAATTTTGCCCCTCGAGCTTCCTAAAATCATCCGTCCATTTGTTGGTCATTAACTGCAGGGTACCGTCCGACTCCTTGCCAGCTGCAGAAAACGTACCATTATATGTCGTGACAAAAGAGGGGGCAGAACTGGCTCCTACCGTCAAAGCAAGTGCAGCAGCTCCAGGCGAACCTAATGTACTATTCCCTAAATCTCCTGAGTTTCCAGCAGCTACGACTGCCGTCACACCACTTAAGACGGCATTATTGACCGTTAAGCTAGAAGCATCTAGTGGATTGTTCGTTTGTGCTCCAAGCGATAGATTAATGACATCCATACCGTCTGCAACTGCACGATCTATGCCGGCAATAATCGCGCTATTCGATCCGCTTCCATAAGGACCCAATACACGATAAGCATACAAATCGGCTTCAGGAGCAACACCTATTACCTTATAATCCGATTCATTCTCAGCTTGTCCAATAATTGTCCCTGATACATGTGTTCCATGATTTGTATAGTATGTGTTACCTTGGTTCACTTCAGGATACCCAGGAGCTGCTTTCCAATCCTCATATGTGGCTTCCATCGGATCATCATCATTGTCTACAAAGTCATATCCACCTTTGTAAGCATCTTTTATATCTGGATGATTATAATCAACCCCTGTGTCTATAACGCCAACCTTTACTCCTTTACCTGTAAACCCTTCTTTATGTAACTGATCGATATTCATAAAAAGGATACTGTCCACTTTGGTTGTTGCCTCTTCTTCCTCTGTTAATTTAGGTGGAGGAGTAAGCTGTACTTCTAATTCGCTGTAAACTGCTTTAACCACATCAGAGTCTAATAGATTTTCAACCTTATTGGCCGGTAAGGACAGGGTAATTCCATTAAAAGCATTTTTATAAGAGTGCTTTACTTCGTAGTTCGCTTTCCCGGATTTCTCCTTTGGCACAAGCTTGTCATCTAATTCTTTTTTAAATTTTTTATGTGAGTCTTCCACCATTTTTTTCGCCTTTTCAAGAGGAACCTCTTCCCCTTTTAGTGACTTGTAAACTGTTTCTGCCTTCGCAGGTAATTGCTCGAATTCAACAATGACTGTCACATTCTCCTCACTCTTTAAATCAATGTCCCTTGATAATTGAAGGCCTCTAATAGAGCGGTTTGTCTCTAATTTTTGGAGTGCCTCACGTTGTTCTTTTGACAGACTCGCAAGAATACTCACGGCATTCTGCTTTGGTTCTGCATGGACAATTGGTTCTGAACTGATTGGCAAAGCAGAGCCTAAAAGTATTCCAACACTTAGCACAATCTTCGGCAATTTACTACTTCTCATCCTTTTTCCCCCTGTGTCATTTTACTTATAATTTTAATGTCGAATCGCTTTCATGTCATTGGGGGGAATTTTGTCAAATTATGAAAGGAAAAACTTAAAGATATTTTAATAACTAAAAACTAAACACTGAATCATCACACTTTTCATAGATTTTCTATTCTATTTGATATAATTCACATCCAAAGAACCAGTTCTAAATACTTATGAAATTTGGGGGATATTCAAGCAGCAGGTATCAATATTAGTCAGGCAGATAATTTCATTTATGAATATTTGTACACGATGTTACCTGATTATCGTATTTTCCCAGAAGCAGATGGCACTTTTGAAATGGAAGTCCCTTTGTTAGACCAACAAACAATATAGCAAGCTTGGATGCCCTAGATGCTGCGACGAACAAAACGGTGAAAAGAACGTATAACTTTGTTCCCGAAGGTACTTCCTATATGACAGGAGTCTACAGTATAAAGTCCGCTAAACCTGGAGACATTGTTACGTTTACGATGACTGCCAATAATGTTAGACAATTAAAAGAAGCAAAATTCACGTTATATTTCATTGATTCAATGGAAATTCTCGATATAAAAGAAAGTGATGCATTATCCAATTATGATGTAGACCTACAAACTGATTTGTCTATGGCTCCACATCCAATGCAAAAGTGGATCTTAACCTGACTGGAGATCAAGAAATCACAGTGAATATCCCCGGTCACTTCCCTTATTTTAAAGATATTTTGGTGAATAAAGAGGAAGATGGAGAAATTACAGGATCTTTAACTTCCATTACTGCGTTTACGTATGCAGGTGATGTGAATCAAGACGATGTAATTGATATTTTTGATGTTCTATATCTAAAAGAAAAATGGCAGTCTGGTGATCGTTCTGCAGATATCAATTTAGATGGCATTGTCGATGAGAAGGATTGGAGTTATGTTGAAGCGAACTATCTAATGAGAAATCACACTTTAGATGAATTAAAGGATGTTGTTCTGAACCATCAAGGCATGACCCTAGAGAAAGTGAAAAAGGAATTAGGGATTACTAATCCGTAGCCCAAGTCAAAGAAAAAACGCTTGCCCCCCTAGTAAAAGATGACCTCTGAATGAACAGGGGTCATCTTTTTTAAATGCCATTGATATTTAAAACATCCCCCCACATAAGCATCGTGGGGGGATGTTAGTTAATTTAAATCAGCTAATATATCATCTAGTGTTCTTCCGGACTCAATTTCTGTTGGTTCTCTGGAAGCTTCTCCAGTCGGATTTTTTAGTAAATAATTCTTTTGGATGAAGCTCATATCTTTGTGATCCACTACACCATCAAAGTTGATATCTGCGTTTCTGTCGTTAGATCCCCATTGCTCTTCGAGATAGACAGCATCCAAGATATCGATGACGCCATCCTTATTCACGTCTCCTGCAAGTGCACCAAGAAAATTCAAGAATTTTTTCTCTCCTAAATGCCTAGTTTCTCTACCGATGGTAAAACTCTTCTTAACAGTAAAGTGTCCTGGTATATCAAGAAGGAGGAACATTTTTTCCTGAGTGGAGGGTAATCCTAGGATACTAAATTGAGCATCCTCTTTAATTTCAGCGGGATATACATTACCTTCAATATCCAATACCCGAATATTCGCCCCTAATGCAAAATAGTCGATATGTGTAGAGAGTAAATTTCCAAACCCATTCCTTTCATATACGGCTTCTCCATTAATATTCCCCTGCAATTCAGAGTAGCTTGACCAAACTTTAACTGGTGGTGAAATAGAAGAAACGGATACCTTTGAGTTATCTGCTTTTGTTAATGATACCGAGTTTGCGGTAAGTGGAAAATAGTCACTTACAAACGCATCATCCTTAATAGTTACATTAACATTTAATAAGGTGGTTACGTCTTCTAGGTTAGATTCAGTCGTCGTTAATGTGATAAAGGTGCCATTATCTGAATCAGTGGTTTCAAGGTGAACCTTTTTCTTCCATTCCTCCACTACAGAGATTTCTTTGATATCTATTACATCTTTATTGTATTGGTAGGAAAAGCTTAGCTCCTTCCACGGATCAAGATTATTTGTACGGAATGCAAAATCCATGCTATCACCTGACAAGGCTTCTTTTTGCGTCGGAATACTAGCAACGTATGGTGCTCCTTTTCTTACAAGGTGGTAGTTTTTTTGTAAAGATGCAATACCTGCTCGGTCTCTTCCTAGGATACTTAAGTTCATTACGTTTAAGTGACGGGGAAAAGAAGCATTGATAGCAAATTCACCATCATCACTTAAAGGAGTATTTTGCCAAAAACTGCTACTCTTATATGTTACCGAGTTATTTCCTTGATTTACATCAATGCCTGTTGTCTTAGCTGAATCAATTTGATTATCATGAATGCTGCCTTCCAATGGATAAGTGGTATTTTCAGGTTCCACTTCAATAATTTCTGTTTCTACATCCATTTCTAACGTTGGCATTTCTTTATCAATGATAAAGGGCATATTCACCAAAAGTTCTTCCCCATCATCTTTGATAAAAACAAATTTTAAATAATACGAACCAGGAGTTGCTTTAATCGTTTCATAAGCAATCGGTGAATCGGGATTATTGGTAAAAGGGTAATATTCCCCATTGGAGAACGTGTAAAATGAATACGGCCTTTCCACTTGTAGAAATGCTCCGTCCATGCTTCCTACAAAACCTAATTCATCCCCAGTATTAGCGTCCGTTAAATATACATCGATATTTCTCATGTGTGAATAGAGGGAAAACTTGGCATTCATGGCAGTCGGACCACCACTATAGTTTTCTCTAATGGTTGATAAGGTGTCATTCGCCGTTAAGTACTCTATACCATCTTTCGAGAGTCTAAATGCGAAAGGAACTTGGTAGTTATTTGTTTCATCTTCCACGTTTGTGAAGGTAATAGTACCTTCATAAACTCCTTCTTCCGCCGTATTTGGTATAGTTAAGAAAATATTATTTGTTACTTGTTTATTAGCTGCAATACTAACTGTTTTTTTTGTATTCACTTTTACTCCATTTTTTGCTCCATCCTTCGAACCGCGAATTCCTACATGGAATTGTGAATCAATATTAAATGTCACCTTCTTATCTAGATGATTAGTAATGGTAATACTTGCATTCTCTCGATGATGAGAATCATTGGTGATAAGTGTTCCCAACGCTAAAGCACCTGTCACGGATGGAGCCCACTTTTTCTCACCATCTATAAATGTCTCGGTTTTACCCATTACTTTAATGGTCACAGAAGCCGTTTCTGCCTTCCAAGCATTAACTCTACCAGCCCCGATATCAAAGACGCTGTTCGCACCATTAATTGGCTCCGCTGAATTCATTAAAAGTGCTTTGATATCTCCAGGAGTTAGAGAAGGGTTTGCTTCTAATAGCAAAGCAGCAATTCCTGCGACATATGGAGTAGCCATTGATGTGCCAGATAATTTCGCATATGCCGAGGAATAATCTTTTTCTTTCCCACCATAGTAATGTGGTACAGTGGATAATATATTCCCACCTGGCGCAACAATTTCTGGTTTTATATCATACGTAAGTCTTGCTGGCCCACGTGAACTGAAAGAAGACAGCGTATCATCCTGAACAACCACAGTTGGAACTAATTTAGTAAAAGTAAAAGTCATTTCATCTATTGCTAGAATTTGTTTAATTTTATCTCCTTGCACCCCTCGCAGATGATAGGTAGGTACAAAGTTTTCATTTTCGCGATATACAACCCCATTATAATTCCCATACCCTGGCGTATAACTGAACACTACTGCTGCACCATGTTCTTTAGCAATCGCAATTTTCTCATCTGTACGAATAGAACCCGTTTTTATCAAGACTATTTTTCCATTTACATCTATATTTTCATAATCGCTTTGCATTCCATTCCCAGCATCTATTACCTCGAAAGTTTTTCCTTCTAATGATCTCGGTGAATTCTCCATTCCAGCAGTTGCATATCGAACTTCGCTCGACTCTTTGCCTTCCTCATATAAGAATTCTCCTTCAAAATCTGGATATGCAACCATCGTGTTAGTAGACCCAACGGTAATATTCAAAGCAGAAGCAGCAGGAGATCCGATCGAATATAACGAAGAACCAGTATTCCCTGCAGCGGAAACGGTTGTAACGCCTGCAAGTACGGCATTATTAAGGGCCACGGAAAAGGGGGATAGCGGATCATTTATGTTATTCCCTAACGATAAATTGATAATATCCATTTCTGCTTGAACAGAATATTCAATTCCTGCTAATATGTCTTCCATCGTCCCTGTTCCATATGGCCCTAAAACACGATAAGCATACAATTCCACCCCCGGTGCTACACCTAATACGGATAAAGGCGAGTCATTTTTATTCTGACCTGCTATGATTCCGGCAACATGTGTACCATGGGAAGTATAATAGGCGTTAGAGCCAAGAGTTTCTGGGAGGCCCGATTCAAGCCAATCTGAATAGGTAGCCTCCATTGGATCATCATCTTCATCAACGAAGTCATACCCGCCATGATATACATCCTGTAAATCTGGGTGATGATAATCTATACCCGTATCTAATACAGCTACTTTTACACCTTTGCCTGTTAGCCCTTTTTCATGTAATTTGTTTACTCCTGTCAATTCAAGTGGATGCTTCCCGTCATATGCTTGTCGTGTTACATCCTCCTTGTTTTCGGGTAAATCTAATTGAATTGTTTCGTTTTTCCAAATGTTTTTTATCACTTTCGATTTTAATAATTTCGGAATATCAGAAGTTGGTAAATGAACGGTCACCCCATTAAACGCTTCTTTATAGCTTTTTGTAACTTCTCCGTCGATATTTAATTCTAATAGATCTTCCGCAAAAATTTGGTGATCTTTCTCCACTAACTGCTGCCCTTCCTCAATGGAGGCTGTTTCCCCCTCTGCTTCTTTTATAGCTACTGCTGTTTTTGGAGTGAAATGGTTGAATTCCACAATAATCGAGATCTCTTCATCACTAGAATAATCAATGTCACCAGGAAGGTTCACTTCTGAAGTTACCGAAGACCTTAAATCGTTAATGGCCCTTCTTTTTTCTGCTGATAGTGATGTCATCGCATCCTCTATCCCTATATTCTCCTCTGCTACAACTGTGTTAGAATTCGAAATGGCCGGTGTAATACTACTTATGAATAATGCACCAACCAACATCAATCCTACGATTTTTTTCCTTTTCAAATGCCTCTCCCCCAACTTGTTCGTACTGATTACCTCAGTCATTACTAGTAATTCGTGAAAATGTGAAAGTTCCCTATTGGGGGAATTTTTTAGGTGAAAAGTATGAAGAGGGGATTAATGATAATAAAAGTTGCAAGTGATTTTCCCCATAAAAAAACCACACCCATATTTTTCATAGTGGATGTGGTTTTTATTTTATTTAATTCATACTTCCCTATTGCATATTCAGCTCGTTCAAGATTTTTTCTAACGTTTGTCCTTTATAATTTTTCTTAGGTTTTGGCGCATTTTGGATGGTCGGATTTTGCATGAAATAGTTGTTCACAACAAATGCCATATCCTTCTCATCTACAATGCCGTCATAGTTAATATCGGCTTCGCGTTTATTAGTACCCCAATGCGTTTGGATGTACACTGCGTCCATGACATCGATGACATCATCTTTATTGACATCCCCACCGATCGCAGTTTTGTAAGGCAGATATTTTCTTTGGCTTGTTACTTTACCGTCATCATGGTATCCAACGTTAAATGTATTGTGCACAGTAAAGTGGCCAGGAACATTGAACTCGAATTGGAACTCTTCATCTGTTAAAGGTAAATGCTGAATCTGATAACCTGTTGACGGTGATGTTAAAAATCCTCCTTGATACACCGTGTCGTCCTTACCTGTTACCTGAACTTTCACACCGGCCTTCTTGTAATCATTTGAGTTTGGAGTTCCACTCGAATTCATAAATGCTTCTGCAGCAACACCTCCGTAAACCATTGAATACGTTGCCTTGACAAAGATCATCGGATTTGCGCTCAATGCTTCCTTCTTTTCATTATTCGTATCGGTGTAAGATGCAGTCATATACCTGGCATAAAATATAGGGGCTTGCGAATAGTTGTCTTCCTTCATCTTAAACTCTATATCCGCTAGGGAAAGGTCATCAGACAATGCCGGCACTCCATCCTTCGTTGATACTGTAACTGTCAATTTGTTGTAATCCCCAAATTCTTTTACATCCTCTACTTTTATATCAACTGCATCACTAACGCTGCTGTGCGTCGTTACAGTCGGTTCAGCCAAGGCAGTATTATACTGCAACGTATACACAGCTTCTTTTACATCGGTTACATTGTCTAGGGTTAAAGTCGTTTGTACAGACTCTCCCATATTTGCAAATATTTTTTCAGCCTGCATATTTGCGTGCGGCTCTCCTTCACGAATAACGTAGATCATTCTACTATTATTCCATGTTTGATTGGACGCAGCATCTCTACCATAAAACCAAAGTTGCATTGGTCTTGTTTGATTCACTGGAATATCAACGGAGAATGTTCCATCTTCATTAACAGGAATCTGTACCGGTCGGCCTCCAAGCTGATCATGATAAAACATTTCGTTACTTCCTTGTGAAACATCAAATCCTGCAGCCTTCATATCTTCCGTTTCTTTATCAAAAATGGAACCCGTCACGTTTATCGTATTTTCTTCAGGGGTGTATTCATATACATCCTCTTTTATATTAAGATCAAGTTCCGGTGCGATACTCTCAATATAAAGGGTAGATTCTTTAGAGAAAGTTTTTCCTGAATCATTCGTCCCTACGAATTTCAATTTATAAGATCCTTGCTTGGCTAATTTCGGGTTATAAGCGATTGGCTTGTCCGCATCACCAGTAAACGGATAGTAATACCCTTCAAATACATGCTTAAGCCCAAGATCCACTTTCTCATTCATCAACATACCATCGTATGTTCCGATAAATCCTAACTCTTCGTTTGTTTTGCCATCCACTAAAAACACATCGAGTGTACGCATATGGGATGTTAAATTTAAATATACATCTGTGTATCGTCTAAGCGCATTATAATCTTTCGTTGTTGTAATTTCTTTATTAACTATTTCTACAAACTCGATTCCTTCCTTTGTCGTGCGGATAGCAAACGGCACTTGGTATGTTTCTTCCGGATTTACTTGGTTTGTATAGGTAATATAACCTTCATACGTTCCTAACGCCGCTGTTTTGGGAATCGTAATGAATACATTCGTTTTCTTTTTCCCATTTCCACTCACTTTTACTTTCTTATCTGTGGAAAGCTGAACGCCGTTAGCATCTGCGTCGTTTGATGTTCTATAATCGTTTTGGAATCGCCCTTCCAACACTAGAAACTCAATATTTACATCAAATGTTTTTGCTTGTTTACTATTGTTGTAGATTGTAAGAGAACGTTGATCTGTCACATTGGTTCCATCCGGTGCAAAGGTTCCAAAGCTGATTGCCCCTGTTTTATCTTTTACCATCTTATTATTACCTTTTTTGTCTAATTGTCCTTGTGTTTCATCATTTACTTCGATTCGGCTTTGAGAATGAATTGCTTCGTACGGATCCACTACACCTGCTCCCACTTCATAAACGCTATATTCCCCGTTTAGTGGATCTGCAGTGTTCATCAATACTTGCTTCACTTGTTCAGGAGTGAAATCCGGGTTCGCTTGTAATAATAATGCCGCTACCCCAGCCACATTCGGGCTTGCCATCGATGTTCCTGATAGTCTTTCATAGGCATATTGATAGTTTCCGATTTGATCTTCCCCATGCATATAAGAAGGTACTGTAGAGAAAACAGATACGCCTGGTGCTATTACTTCCGGCTTAATATCGTATGTCGTACGAGCCGGTCCGCGTGAACTAAAGGACGCAAGCTTGTTTCCTTCCGTGATCACTTGCCCAATTTCATCAAAGGAGAATTCCGTGGTGCCTGTTGCTTTTTGTTTCAACAGCGTTCCTTGTTCATAGGATAGAGAAAATGTCGGAATCATTCCGTACCCTTCTCCTAAATATGATGGAATGAATCCTTCTCCCTGAATGTTATTAACCATCAATACTGCTTTTGCGCCTCGTTTTTGTGCTTCTTTAATTTTGGCGTCCAATGTGAGAATTCCTCTATCGATGAGGACAATCTTTCCCTTCACATCTTTGTTGTTAAAATCAGAAGCTGCCCCAATTCCAGCGAATATAATTGGAAGACTCTGACCCTTTAACTCTTCTACTTTATCATCTAGGCCCTTCGCCAAAAGTTTTAGATCCGCGGTTTCATCTTCCAATATACCTCTAGACGTTTCGATAGTTTCTGGTGTATCGCTCGCACCAACTGTTATCGCTAAGGCAGCAGTACCTGGGGATCCCAGTGTGTACATCCTGTCTCCGCTGTTTCCTGCAGCAACAACTGACGTTACCCCCGCCAGCACCGCATTATTTAATGCCATACTAGTAACATAGAGAGGGTCATTGTAGGATCGGCCCAGAGAAAGGTTTATTACATCCATTCCATCTACCACCGCCCGATCGATTGCTGCTAGGATGGCTTCCGTTGTACCAGAACCATATTGTCCTAACACACGATACGCATAAATATCCGCTTCAGGTGCTACACCAGTCACGGCGTAATCTGCATTATTTTTACCTTGTCCTGCTATGATACCCGCTACATGGGTTCCATGTTGCGTATAATAAGTGGCACCTGTCAAAGGATTAATTTCTGCATATCCCGATTTTTTCCAATCATCATATGTTGTCTCCATCGGGTCATTATCGTTATCGACAAAATCATAGCCGCCTTTATAAGCATCCTTTAAATCAGGATGATTATAGTCAATTCCCGTATCGATAACCCCTACCTTAACCCCTTCACCTGTAAATCCTTCTTGGTGCAATTGATCCACACCAGGGAATGTCATACGTTTAGTTTCTGTCGTTTCGTCTGATGATTTTTGTTCCACAGGGGGTTCTACTTGCACTGTTTCATTACTCCAAACGGCTTTTACTACCTTGGATTGTAATAATGCCTCCACTTTATTAGAAGGTATTTCCATGGATACCCCGTTAAGAGAATGCTTATACGACCTTTTAATCTTATAGATATCTTTTTTCGCTTTTCCATCTTCTTGATAAATGCTCTGTAAGTCTTTCTTGAACGTCTCATGGGCAGCATCGGCCTTTTGCTTCGCCTTAGCTAACGACACTTTTTTCCCTTTTACCGCCTCTTCTACTACCGCTGTCTTAGCAGGCTTGTCCTTGAATTCAACGATAACGGAAACTTTATCATCGCTCTCCAAATTCACTTCAGGTGCTAATTGCAAACCAGACTGATCGCTGATTTGTAATTCATTCAACGCTTCACGTTGGGCTGGCGTGAGACTTGTTAATACCTGATTAATACTTGAAGATGTTTCGGCATGAACGTTATTCGGTTTGGAAACCGGCACCATTGCACTTAATAAAAGTCCAGTTGCCAATGCCAATTTTGCGATCTTCTTGGTAGCTATCTTTTTCATTTATCTTTTCCCTTCTTCCTCTCTTTTGATAGCTCCATTGTATCGACATTTGACGGAATCTTATTTTTGAAAAATTCCATCAAATTTAATAAATTTTATAACTCAAATTTAAGATCTCTAAAGGATATCTCCTTGTACTGTTGCATGGAGCTTGTAAAGATACTAAATTGGCATATTTCCCCTAAAACAAAAAAGGATATCAAAATCTGTGCGATTTGATATCCTTTTCCTATTTTATTTAATTTTTTGTATACGAAAACAGAACCTAATACAGATATTCTGAACCTTTTAAGTTTCATGATAGTACTGCCATTGCCCGATCAGGATCAGACTAACATGCTTGAACATTTCCACCCGGGAGACCGCTCCGTTCGTAAATATCCCGAGTGCCCCCTCATGCTTCCGAATTCCCTCTCTATTGCAATATTGTTCCATCAGATCTCCAAGCTCCACACCCTGTTCTATGGAGTCCCTAAAGTAATCGGGAAGCGGAATTCTGGCTCCGCCGGCAATAAACTCCCTTCCGGCACTATCCACCAATGCCCCCCAATTGCAGACCATCACGTTGGAAGCTTCATCCAATACAACTCCCCCTTCTAGTCCAAAGGCTATGTCCGCTCCACTTTCATTCAGTGTAATTCTGGCACGCTGGATAGCCCCCTTCACCGTTTCCTCATCCGATAAAGGCTGTGCACGTACGCCAGAATCCACCTCATGGCTGCTCCAGGTGTATAAGATATCAAGTTGATCCAATGCCTCGAGAACCGCTTTACTCTTCGCAGGATTATTGGAGCCAATTGCTACTTTTATCATAAAATCCCCTTCCCTTGTGTTTTTTCCCAGAATAAAACGGTGAGTTTCCCCACCGTTTTTTGTGATTATCTATTTCGGATGGCATCGACTGTTGCTTGATCCGTTGATTTTACCAGCTTCACAATCAATTCACGAGCTGCTGCATAGTCATCTACATGTACAATGGAAGCATGTGTGTGAATGTAGCGTGAGCAGATTCCAACTACCGCAGACGGAACACCTTCATTGGAAGTATGAACTCTACCCGCATCGGTGCCGCCCTGTGAAATGAAGTATTGATATGGAATGTCGTTGCTTTCTGCCGTGTCAAGGACAAAGTCCCTCATTCCTGTATGCGTAATCATGGAGCGGTCATATATACGTAGCAATGCCCCTTTACCAAGATGGCCAAATTCCTTTTTATCACCTGTCATATCGTTTGCAGGGGACGCATCCAAGGCAAAGAAAATATCTGGCTTGATCATATTGGCAGCCGTCTGGGCACCGCGCAGGCCAACTTCCTCTTGAACAGTTGCACCTGAATATAGGATATTCGGAAGCGTTTCTCCCTGGAGATCTTTAAGAAGCTCGATGGAAAGACCGCATCCATAACGGTTGTCCCAAGCTTTTGCCAGGATTTTCTTTTCATTTGCCATTGGTGTAAATGGGCAGATCGGAACAATAGGCTGACCAGGCTTGATACCGATCTTCAAAGCGTCCTCCTTGTCATCAGCACCGATATCAATCAGCATGTTCTTGATTTCCATCGGCTTGCTGCGTTTTGCTTCATCCAGCAAATGCGGAGGAATGGAACCAACCACTCCAACAACCGGTCCATTATCTGTCATTACCTGAACTCTTTGAGCCAATAATACCTGGCTCCACCAGCCACCAAGCGTCTGAAAGCGAAGCATACCATTTTCTGTGATGCTTGTGACCATAAATCCTACTTCATCCATATGTCCAGCCACCATGACAGTCGGACCAGTTTCATCCCCACGTTTAACCCCGAAGATTCCACCAAGGCGGTCTTGTACCACCTCATCCGAATATTTCTCCAGTTCGCTGCGCATAAAGCGTCTTACATCATGCTCAAATCCTGGTGCCCCTTGCAATTCCGTCAATGTTTTAAAAAGCGATAAAGTTTCTTGGTTCACAGTTTTCATCCCCCAAAATTTTTAATTGACCTGCTTATGTAAAATACTTAGGCTATTTCGTTTAGATTATCGAAATATTTTTATTATTATTGTATCGAACTTTCTGGATACTTTCCACCTTTAGCATGACATTTATTTGAATAACGAGTTATACTATAACTAATGGCAGTCAATGACTAAAATCCAATATACTTACCTACAATTGAAAAGGCTTACCTTTTATAGCAGTTTGAGAAGAGAGAGGATGGGACGTCAATGAAATGGAAAACGTTATTACTTGGTGCAGGCATAGGTATCGCCGCTGCATACTTCTTTACGGAAGCCTCCAAGCAACAGGCGATCAAACCAGAGAAAGCATTAAAAATTGCAAAAGATGCATTCAAGAAAAAAGGACCTGTTGACGGTTCATGGATACAGATGGTTCCTGAAACCGTAATTAAACATGACATTACCTATAGCGTATACCGAGGTGGAATCTCAAGAAGAATTGACAAGGCTCTGGAACAATATGAGTTTATTGTGGATAAGAGCACAGGAGTATTGCTGGATGTTAATCAAATTAAATGATCTTTATATAGGTGCCTGGCCCGGAAGAACTCCGGCCAGGCACCTTTCTTTTTACCTCTCTCTTTCCACCTTGTCCGTTACCTCAAAATTATCATCCCACTTAATTGCCCGGTAGATTGCATCATGATAGAAAGTGAACCATGCATTGCGGGCAATCCCTTCTTTGATCCACTTTTCCTTTGCATTGATCGAAGTCATCGGATAGTCGTCGTAGGCCAGTACCCAAAGGGATGGCGAATGGGCATGTGTTGGCATCAGATCGGCCATATGTAGCAGAATCTCATCCCCTTGAACCAATTCGATGATGCTATGCCCATCACTATGGCCGCCTGTATGTATCATTTTAATTCCTGGTGCAATTGTTATATCTCTTTCGAATGGTATGATCTGCGCCTCGATCCCTTTCCAATTCATTTCCCAATACGTATTCCTTGAACGTATATTAGGATTCTTCATTTCCTCCCACTCTATGCTTGATACATGGATGCTGGCATTAGGAAACACAGATACATATTCCTCTTTCTCGTCATCCCATCTGTTCAACCCGCAGACATGATCAAAATGAAGATGTGTCATGAGAACCATATTTATATCTTCTGGTGTCAGTCCGAGCGTTTCCAGATCCTTTTCAATGGCTGACTCATCGAGAACCCCAAAATTTCTCTTCTGCTTATCAGAAAGCTTGCCATTACCGATTCCAGCATCAATCAAAATGTTTTTATCACCCGTCTGCAATAGTATCGGGTCAGTCCTAAGTTCTATCTGATTCTGTTCATTAACAGGATACTTCCTGGACCAAAGCGCTTTTGGTACCACTCCGAACATCGCCCCTCCATCCAGATGTGTGACTCCCCCATTAAGCCAGGTAAGTTTCCATTGTCCAAAAGTTAATGTTTCCATCTTTTACTCTCCCCTCGATTTACTTGTCCTTATTCTATCAAAAGAAAAGCGAAAGCGCCTTCATTTTAGACCAAATGAAAAAAGAGGCGAATTAGGATCGCTCTCTTTCACCCAAAAGTATTAAATCACTTCAAGTACGTCCCGACCAGGTAGCTTAGGAAATGAATGGTGCGGTTCTGCTTGATACCAATATGCAACAGATGCAATATCATCTTTTCTCGCTTCATACCTCCCTCCAGAACGCCACCCCAATGCTTGAATCGTTACACGCAGATCTTCTTCAAATCGAATCGGATCCATCACATGCCAACGGTACATTCCGAATCTAGTATTGGAACGATACAGGCCATCCGGTTGAATGACTTGATGAAACCCTAGAAATGGTGTAGAAAACTTACCATACTGTCCTTGTGGTTGTTCAAAATTCCAGGCTCCTCCAAAGTAGTCTTCGGTACCTGTTCCGCAAATGGTAGGAAAATCCTTATCTCCATCCAGATAAAACTTGATTTCCCCTTCTCCCCACCAACCATTAGTGTTAACCTGCCAAGCAAGGTAGGTGCCTACATAATGTCCTTTTCCTTTAATGTCATCAAGTATAGTGTGAACTTCACCCGCTTGAAGGGGATTGCTGCGCCTCCACTGAGCATGGAAATATGCCATATCATGAGGAATTTCAGTTAGGGCGTAGTCTATCTGATAATAAAGAACTGTAGCCGTATCCGACCTATTTTCGATGATAATTTTAGCTGATTTACGAAAAGGCATTTCCCAATAACTATTAAAGCCACCAGCAGGATTCACCGAAATCGGTAATGAATTTACATTTTCTCTTTCCTGCCAGCCATTACAGAAAAAATCACCTAGTGGAACGTTAACAGAAGGTTCTGTCTCACCATCCCAATAAATATTAAAAACGAAATCTCTCCATGCATGTGGCGCACAAGTCATCCACATATGCTGGATGACTCCAGGTCCTTCTATTTCGCCCATTGTAAAAGATCCGTTAGCAGGAACTTCTACGGACGGTGAAACCTTCCAGCCTCTACCAAGATCTCTGGCCGGACCTGCGCCAGTACCTTCTGTTGCCATTCCGGCTTTCCCTTTTTCACCAGTAAAATTCTCTGCACTAATGGAGCGTGTTTTTGCATTTGATAGTCGTGATAAATTTCCTAATCCCATTCCTAGGCCATTAAAAGTAGTCATGAACAGATACCTCCTAATTTTTTTCTTATTTTCAGTTTAACGCAATAAAATCCAATAAGGATTAGCATGGATTTTCGACTTTTTATCATTTATTGCTATTTACATGTTCGTGTATTAAACGGAAAATGTTGTTAGGAAATCAATTTTGGGGTGATATTAAATGAATTTCAATCTACATGAGTTGTCTCCATACATTCGTTTTGCTGCAGATAGCATTATTCCAGCACCCTGGGAACTCAAAGAAAGAGTGATTTTTGATTATGAAATTTTATATGTAAAGGAAGGGAAAATTGAGGTTTTACTGGAGGATAAGCAATATTTAGGCGTCCCTGGTGATATCTTTTTATTTCGCCCAAAGAAAAAACATGCAATAAAATCTGTCGGCGATGTCACGATCAGGCAGCCTCATATCCATTTTGACTTGATATATCAGCATGATAGTCCTGATGTTAAAATATCATTTAGCCCTTTCAATCAAATAAGCAGTCAGGAACAAAAACTCTTTCGGAAAGACATATTTCACGAAGCAGCATTTCAGATTGCAGATCATATTCGGCCACAAAATCCTGTCATCATCGAAAAAATGATATTTGATATAATAAACGAATTTGAGACAAAAATGCCATTTTCGGAAATAAATATCAAAGGGTTATTCATCCAGCTATTGGTGCAGATATTCCGCGAAAATTATTGGGCACAAAATCCTAAGGTTTTTTCCAATATGGATGAGTTATACAAAATTCAAACATATTTGAAACACAATGTCTCCAGAAAAGTTCCGTTAGAGGAATTATCCCAGATAGGAAATATAAGCAAATTCCATTTAATCCGGCTATTCAAAAAAGCTTTTGGTACAGGTCCTATTCAATATCATCAATCGCTTCGTTTAGAAAAAGCTAAAGAAAATATATTATTTACAAATTCCTCTATTTCAGATATTGCCGATGAATTTGGCTATGAGAATATCCAATCCTTCAGTAGAGCATTCAAAAAACAGGAAGGTGTCCCCCCGAGCTTTTATAGAAGAAAATAAAAGGCAAAGGTCTTCATTAGCCTGATAGATAAAAAATGCAGGACGGAAAACCATTAGTTTCCCGCCCTGCATTCATTTTTTGATAACCTTATATTAAGTTAATCCTGATACTTCACTTCACAACGATAGATAGGTTGTCCTAAGCTCGAGAACTTTTCCTCATATTCCGTCATGATATTCCCCTCGTAGTCGCTGTTATGCAAGTCCAGGCTCACATATTTCAGAAGCAGTCCGTAGGAAGAGAAACTCATAAGGGAGTATTCGAACAATCCTCTATTATCCGTTTTAAAATGAATTTCACCTTGTTCTACCAATACTGTTTTATATAAATCCAAGAAGTCCTTATAGGTCAGCCTTCTCTTTTCGTGACGACCTTTTGGCCATGGATCGGAAAAGTTAAGGTAAACTTGGTTCACTTCCCCTTTTTCGAAAATCTCGGTCAGTTTCTTTGCATCCACATTCAATAGCTTTACATTCGGAATGTCAGCCTCCACCGCACGTTCCAATGCTTTCACAATGACACTTTCGAATAATTCAATGCCAATATAATTGATTTGGGGATTGGCTTTGGCCATTTCCGTAATAAACGTGCCTTTTCCAGTTCCAACTTCAATATGAATCGGATTAGAGTTGCCAAACAGCTCGGCCCATTTCCCTTTATGCTCTTCAGGATTTGGAATGCAATAATATGCATTTTCTGCAATATAATCTTTTGCCCATGGTTTATTTCTGAATCTCATTGTATGTCACCTCATATGTTGGATATATTTTCTATTTCAGCCCTATTCACAGAAAAAAACCGATCCTAAAGACCGATTTTTTTTGGAGTATAAGAATGATTTTATGACGAAAGCTAAACTTATCATTTATTTATCAAAAGGAGTGCATGTTATGCCGTTAAATTATCATGATCAAATACACTTGTTAAAGGATATTTTGGCGGATCATCAGATTGATTGTTGCGGTTCTGTGGCTGAATATGAACAGCTCGAACGCGTAATCAAATCGTTAATGGTCAATTCCGAGATTGATCAAAATGTGAAAAGTGTTCTTCAGGATATTTATACCTACAGCCAGGCTGGAATCAATTCAAGCAATGTTAACGAGCATGTACAATCCCATCAAGGACAGTTCACCAACTGGATTGACAGTATCGACCAATACTCATAGTTCAACAGGCAATAATCGTTCCAGATAATTCAACCAGTTCATTTTTTCTTTTTCGATGTTTTTCTGATGGTACCATTGAACGGAAAGAATCGTCTGGGCGATCACATACCAATGCATGCGATGGCGCAGATCGTCTGTAAGTTCAATTCCATAGGTGGACAGCCAATCCTGCCAATCCTGTTCAGGGATGTACCAGTATAGCAACATGCAAAGATCGATGGCCGGGTCGGCTATGACCGCTCCGTCCCAATCAATGAGGAAGAGCTCATTGCTGTGCGACAAAAGCCAGTTGTTGTGATTCAAGTCGCAATGACAGACCACTTTATCTTTAAATTGTACATTAGGCATCTCTTGCAACAAGAAGTCCAATGATTTTTGAATCACTTCCAATGACAAAAGATCCAACGCCATACCATTTTTAATATCGTCCAGAATGGTACTTGGCTCGACTGGTTCTTTCCCCAGTCGAGTGAGCATATCAAGGAGCTCTTTAGAGTGGTGTATTTTGTGAAGAAGTTGTGCCACTGTTTCTTTGTTCATATCACTCGGCTTCAATTCCCTTGCACTGATCCAATGCTGGGCCGTAATGACATCCCCGTTTTCCAGCCGCTTTGTCCAAACTAATTTAGGAACAATTCCCTCTGCAGAAAGAACAGCCAAGAATGGCGATGAATTCCTTTTCAAGAAGAGCTTCTTCCCATCATTTTGAGCAAAATATGCATCTCCGGTTAAACCGCCGGCAGGACTGATTTTCCACTCATCACCTAATAAATGTTCCAACCATTTCACCTTCAATTTCAACACAACTTTTCATCAAAAATTAGACAGCCGAGCACCTGGGCACTGAGCTGATCATTCTTATTTCATGTAATCTTCTATCTATATTAATATATCGGACTTCAGCCGTATTTGTTGATAATTAATAAAAAGCAAAAAAACAGCTATTGGATAATTCACAATAGCTATCTAATAAATTTTATCGTTATTTCCCAATTAAATCAAGTACTTCCGGAACAATTAATATTGTGCCAAAACAATTGTACTGATGGGATCCACCATTATTTCCTTTTGGATAATCGGAGGTGAATCAAGGTTCACATGCAGGTTCTTGACGAGAACCTCCCATTCGGAATCATCCGGTAGCGCTATCTTTTCTTGCTGCAGCGCGTTATGGAACACGACAAGAAAATTTTTCCATTTACCATAGACTTTCACGTCCTGCAGCATATACATCAGCAAATGCCCGTTATCTAGTGGAAACGTCAGATGCTTGTGTATTTCTGTGCTGGTGGCGAAGCGGAAAGCTCCGTGGTCTTTCCTTAGCTCAATGAGGCCTTGTACGTATGTCACCTCTTTGGAGAATTGATGCTTTCTCTCCCAATCTATCCAGTTTACAGTATCCGGTGATTTATAGCTGTTCTCTTCTCCCTGCTTCGTACGAAAGAATTCCTGGCCTGCATGCAGGAAAGGGATGCCTTGCGAGAGCAAGATAATGGATGTTGCGAGCATCTGTCTCCGCTTTCGGACCTCTTCACTTTCATGACTATTGCATATTGCCATCTTATCCCACATGGTGTGATTATCATGGGATTCCACATAATTGACCGACTGGGTGGGTTCGAAAAATAACCCTCTAAAATGGGGATCCAGTCCCACACTCCCAGAAAGCGTTTGCTTGAGGCTTTGAATTTTATGGGTATTCCCCAGTGAAAAGCCCCTATCGAACAGATTAAAGGTACTGCCTTTGATGGAGTCTCTGACCATATCATTAAAAAATGCCAGACCAGGCATTTTTTTCGCATTCATAATCATGGCCTTCTGTTCGGCTGGTAAAGGGGTGTTGAGCTCCCACCCTTCTCCAAGGAGGATGCTACCTGGTTTATGTGTATCAACCAGCTCTTTTATGCTGTTCATCGTGGCAATGTCCAGGATTCCCATCAGATCAAACCTGAATCCGTCCACATCATACTCCGTGAGCCAATATCGGATGGAATCCAAAATGAATTTCTGGACCATTCTGCGTTCCGATGCAATATCATTTCCTACTCCCGTTCCATTGGAAGGCATGCCATGATTATCGTGGCGGAAATAATAGCCCGGCACTATCTTCTCAAATGAGGATTCCTCGCGTACAAAAACATGATTGTATACGACGTCAATAATCACCCTTAAGTCTTCTTGGTGCAGCTTCCCGATAAGGTTCTTCAGTTCCATTATCCTGGAATAAGGATCTTCAGGATCTAAGGCATAGCTCCCCTCAGGTACATTGAAAAACAATGGGTTATACCCCCAGTTGTATTCCTTTTTTGGCGCTTCCTCATCTACACCGCCGTAGTCATTTACTGGAAGAAGTTCCACATGGGTAACTCCCAGCTTCTTAATATAAGGTAGCCCTGTAACCCCAACATCTTCAACGGGAGGTTCCTCCATAAAAGCCGCGTATTTGCCTTTTTGATGCATCCCGCTTTTCGGGTGAGAGGAAAAATCCCTTACATGCAGTTCATAGATGATGGCATCCGTCGCTTGTAGAAATGGGGGCAGCGCTGTTTTTGGCACATTGACCTTTTCCGGATTGATAACGACTCCCGCTCCACTATTTATCGTAGTGGCAATTGCATACGGGTCCACCGCTTCCCTCCATATAAGATTCACACACACAAGATAGGTATATTGGAAGCCCTCCAGGTCACCTTGGACTGTAATGCGCCATATTCCTTTATCTTCGGGGACGAGTGAATAATGGATCGGTTCCTGGCTGTTTGGAGCATGCAGCTTTATTTTTACCGAAGTAGCGGTTGGTGCCCAAACAGTGAAGGTGGTCTCCCCAAGGTGATAGGTTGCACCCAGATCATTTTCATCGTAATAGTAGAGTTCATCAAACGCAGAGGTTCTGATCACTGCACCTATCTGCAAATCTGTTTTTCTGCCATGCTCATCTTTTACCTTATATTTAGATCCTATAGAAATAGGGCCATCTGCCTTGCACCTATATTTCACCGAATGCCCCAGATTCACTTTTTCTATGATGTGTAATGGGTGCTGCTTCTCTTGCAATAGGAGGGTAAATAGACTTGATTCTCCATGATGGCGTTCAGTCGGCAGTAAAATGGTAATACAATCTATCTCATCTAAATAGGCTTCAAATTCTCTTTTAATGAAAATCACACCATATTCCTCCCTTCGAAACAGCCTTATCTAAAACTATCTTCCCTTCACTTCCATTCAGGACGGTCCACATAGGTAGATTGGCAGTGGGAAAGCAGGACCCCTGCCGCCTTCAACTGGTTATGTTTAAGCGGGAGTTTGTTGGCTCTCATCTTCTCAAACCACGGCTCATAGCTTCTTTTATCAATGACATGTATGTCAGATGGTCCGTCTGTAATATCTATATAACCGTTCTGATGCAATAGCACCTTTGTAATCGGAAAATCAACTTCGTTATACGCTAGAATATTCTTTATTATAGACCCCATCCGATTCAAGCTAATCGTTGGATTTACAATTTTTCTTTCTTTTTCCTCATCCCTGATTGCCCAGAAGCGTTCATTGTTTCCAAGCACCACACTGTTTTTCTCCTCTTCCAAATACGTAATGGCAATTATTTCGGTTGGCGTAATGAGGATCACTTCCAGTTCAACAGGTGCCTGCTTTACCAGGAAGATAGGTCTATACATGACAAGATACGTATCAGGGAAACGCTGCAAGAAATAAAGAAGCGTAGAATCCCGCTTATAGTTTTTTTGCAGATAGGACATCTCCCGGATTGTGGAACTTGCCCATTTAAGCTGCAAGGGGAGAATCGCATTCAGGAACAGCTGCTTTTTTTCCTCAGGGGTCCTCGCTCCAATAAGCTTCGGCAGTTCCCACTCATCAAGCTCTTCCTCAGACTTTACCACCTTGCCGACATGAAGCTCCTCTTCTATTTCGGGCTTCTTTTTCAATGATTGGAACAGAGTAGCAAGCTTATTGTGCTTTATCGGCTCCTCTTCTTGAAGAGAGGTCAGCTCCGTATCTGCCTGTGAATCCGCCTCCTGCTGCAGGAAGGTGTTCCACTGCTGTTTTTTTAATCGCATATATTGGCTTGGATAGCGATAAACATCCACTTCATAACGAGATATATAATCTTGCAGTTTTATTAGCTGAGCCACATGGGTTCACTCTTTTCTATTTCTATAGTAAATACTGTACGGCGACTGGAAGCGCAAAAGCATATACAATCGCCGATAGAGTCATGCTAATCGAGCTGAAAGCTGCCTCTTCTTTTCCATACTCCATCGCTTTTGCCGTCCCGATGCCATGTGCGGCATTCCCATACCCTACTCCTATTCCTAAAAAATGCTCGATATGAAACATCTTTAGTAAGTAAGGTCCAAAAATGGCACCCATCATGCCGCTTAATACAACAAGTGCTGCAGCAAGACTTGGAATCCCTCCTGTCATGGTAGCGATATCCATTGCAATAGGGGATGTGACCGACTTCGGGAGAAATGTCGCCGCATACGCACGGTCCAAACCTGCCAATTTGACAAAAGCAAAACCTGAAATAAAACCGGCGACTATGCCGGAAGAGACACCTGCAAATAATGGAAGCTTGTATTGATAGATTTTCCCTCGGTTCCGGTACAAGGGATACGCCAGGGCCACCACTGCCGGACTGAGCAACTCATTGATCCAGGTGCCGCCAACCATATAGGTTTCATAGCGGATATTGGAGGTTAAAAGAAGCACGATAAGGAGAACAGTAGTAGTTGCCACGGGTACCAGTAGAGGCCAGCCAAATGAATCGTATATTATTTTCATTCCCATATAGATGAGTACTGTAAGTAAAACAAATGCGATTCCAATAATATAGGTCACCTTATACGCCTCTCTTTTTCCTTTTATCGACCAACTCAACCGTTTTTTGACCCACCAACCCTGATATGATCATGATAAGGAAGGTACTCACTAATAATGCCACTAACAGCAGTGACCCTTTACCGGCAAAGACATCAAAGTATCGGATGACCCCGACCGTTGCAGGAACAAAGAATAAAGGCATGTATTTCAGCAGCAGATCAGCCCCTTCGTCCAACAACCTTTCTTTCACTAACCCGCTTAAAAGCAGGAAAAATAAAAGAAGCATCCCGATAATACTTCCTGGCACCGGTATCTCAACGGCCCGCTGAATCATTACCCCTACCCAATACAAGGCATAGAGGCCTACTATTTGCAGTACAATTCTAATTCCCCTCATTTGATTCTCCTACTCCTGTTTTAAAGGAAAAATTCCTATTTTTTCATATTTCGGAAGCATATGTAGATGCGACTGATATAAAACAATTTCCTTACACTTAAAAGTGTCCGTTCTTGCCAGGTCGCTCAGGCTTGATTCATGTTGGAAAGCAGGCCCCTGCCACTTTCTTGCTACGGTAATATGTGGATGAAAGGACCGTCGATCCAATTCAAAGCCCATCTTTTCACACGCCTCATACACCAGACCTCTCAAAGCGTTCAGATCGGCAGACTCCTCAACGCCGTGCCAGAAAATTCTTGGTGACTGCGGGTTTCCAAAGGTCCCTAAGCGATCCAATGTTAAAGAAAAGTCTTTAGTTTCCTGCGCGATAACCTTCATGGAATCCTTTATGGCAGCTATCTTCTCTTCACTAACCGGTCCCAGAAAGGCCAAGGTAATATGAAGGTCCTCAGGATGAACCCATCTTGTAAAAGCAAATTCACCTTTAAGCTCTTTTAAGTAAACAGTCATTTGATTTTTCCATTCTTCAGGCAATGGGACCGCTATAAAAAAATGATTTTGTAAAGTCATGATTCTCACCTTTCCTATTTTATCAAAAAGTTTGTAGTATGCGGTGGTTAGCAGGGGTGTTTAAAGCAAATGATAATAAAATGTAAAGGTAATCCCGTCCTTATCCATCAATTTAATCAGCTTTTTATGATACAATACGAAGTAGTAAAATGGATGAGACAGAGAAAGGTTGTGTTCTTACAATGAAAGTTGTTTCCAACATGGCAGATTTAATCGGCTCCACCCCTTTAATAAAACTGAACCGTATCGTTCCAAAAGGGGCTGCCACGGTCTATCTTAAATTGGAATTCTTTAATCCAAGCGGCAGCGTAAAAGACAGAGCCGCTTTCAATATGATCATCCAGGCTGAAAAGGATGGATTAATCAAGCCTGGCGATACCATCATCGAGCCGACAAGCGGCAATACAGGCATCGGCTTGGCCATGAATGCAGCAGCACGCGGTTATAAAGCTATTCTTATTATGCCAGATACCATGTCAAAAGAAAGAATTAATCTACTTAAAGCATATGGAGCTGAAGTTGTTTTAACTCCCGGAGATGAAAAAATGCCGGGAGCCATCAATAAAGCGAAGGAGCTTGTTAAAGAGATTCCCAACAGCTTCATGCCGATGCAGTTTGAAAACCATGCAAATTCCGATGCCCACCGTAAATCGACAGCACTCGAAATCATAGATGGCATGAACCAGATCGGCAAGCCGCTATCCGCTTTCGTTGCTACTGCCGGAACCGGCGGTACGATAACAGGGACAGGGGAAGAACTGAAAAAGTATTATATGGGTCTAACCGTGCATGTCGTGGAACCTGCAGGATCACCCGTTCTGAGCGGCGGAAAGCCAGGAAAGCATAAACTCGTCGGCACCAGCCCTGGGTTCATTCCCGACATATTAAACCAGGAAGTCTATGACGAGATATTTAAGATAGAAGATGAGGACGCGTATGAAATTACCCGTCAGCTTGCTGCATTGGAAGGCATCCTCGTTGGTCCTTCATCGGGGGCAGCGTGCTTTTCTGCCATCCAGGTGGCAAAAAGGCTTACCGAGGACGATGTAGTGGTGTGCATTGCATGTGATACCGGGGAAAGATATTTATCGACGGATTTGTTTGATTTTGGTATTGAATGACACTCTCTGGCAAGTGAGATATGTAGTTGAAGGACTTTTTTAGCTTGAATCACCTTGAAAAAGCCCTTCATCGGCTTCATGATGGGCTTTTTTAGCTTGCACCACCACAGAAAAGCCCTTCATACGCTTCATGATGGGCTTTTTTAGCTTGCACCACCACGGAAAAGCCCTTCATACGCTTCATGATGGGCTTTTTTAGCTTGCACCACCACGGAAAAGCCCTTCATACGCTTCATGATGGGCTTTTTTAGCTTGCACCACCACGGAAAAGCCCTTTATACGCTTCATGATGGGCTTTTCGCTTAGGCATCATCACAGAAAAGCCCTTCATACGCTTCATGATGGGCTTTTTTAGCTTGCACCACCACGGAAAAGCCCTTCATACGCTTCATGATGGGCTTTTCGCTTAGGCATCATCACAGAAAAGCCCTTCATACGCTTCATGATGAGCTTTTTTAGCTTGCACCACCACGGAAAAGCCCTTCATACGCTTCATGATGGGCTTTTCGCTCAGGCATCATCACAAAAAAGCCTTTCATACGCTTCATGATGGGGATTTCGCTCAGGCATCATATCAAATATTCCCTTCACCCCGAAACAGAAAAAGCTGCCTGAACCTTAACAGACAGCCAGCTTTCAAATTCATTTAAGCTTCCGCCAGCGCCCGCTGATCGGCCTGTCTGATATATAGAATCAGGCCAAGCCCTCCGAAGGTAAGAATTCCGAAAAAGAGATAAACGTAGGCGACGGAGAAGTATTCTGCGATATATCCGCCCAGGAATGTACAGAACCAGCTGCCAAGGCCGTTCCCTACAGCTGTATACAGGCTAACGGCTGTTGCCCGGACGTTGATGGGTGCAATGTCGCGAACATATTGCATTGCAGCAGGGATAAATAGTCCTACTGAAAAACCTTGTGCAATGGTGGTGGCGTAGACAATGTATAAAGGTGGTTCAAAAAAATAGAAAACCCAGCGAAGCGCTGATACCAGGGCGGCGCTGATCATGATGGAATGCAGGCCGAATCTGGATATCCATTTACCGGCAATTCTCATGAAAGGCGCCTCACTACCTGCAGCCAACAAAAAAGCAATTCCGACACCTGTTACCGTGCCGCCTATATCTGTGATAAACAACCCGAAATAGAAGTTATTCGCAAAGACCGGACCGAAGATGAGGAATGTGGTGACAAGGAAGAGGACAAATTTGGGCATTTTCATCAAAGTACCGATTCCGTCCCTGATATTCACGCTCATCGACTGGCTTTCTTTCGGAAGGAAGAAAACCATGACCATGGCAATCAACAGGCCTATTGCAAATACATAGAAAATGACTGTCAGAGAAAAATACTCCGAAAGTTTACCGGAAACAAGTACCGCTACTGCGAAACCGACCGCTCCCCATAACCGGATGGACCCATAGTTCCCTTTTGTCTTTTGTACATAATTCAAGGTAATGCTATCTGATATCGGTACAAGGGCACTCTGGGAAAACGCCAGTAGAAATGCGATGACAAGCAGTCCAGCATAGCCTCCCACAAAGGAAAAGGCGAATCCAGCCAATGCAGTAAAAAACAATGTACCAATCAGTATCTGTCTTGGCTTTTGCGTATAGTCGCTGAACACACCCCACATCGGCTGTATAAGGATCATCACGACAGGACTGATGGACATGATCATCCCGATCTGTGAGCCCGAGAGCCCGACATCATCCTTAAGATACACCGTTAACAACGGGAAAAGAGCACCAAAACTAAAGAATACTAGAAAATAAAAGCTGTAAAAGTACCGGTTTGTAGACATTGTATGATGGACCTTCTTTCTTGCTGATATATAGCGAAAAGGCTACCAGCTAGAAGCCTGGTAACCTTTTCATTCTATCACAATATTTTTTGAACATCAGATTATTTTGCAAGCTCATAGATGGCTTGTGCATAAATTGCCGTTGCCTTCACCAGGTCCTCGATAAAAATATGCTCATCCTTCTGGTGGGCCACATCCTCACGCCCAGGGAAAAGTGCTCCAAAAGCAACACCAGCCTCAAGCGACCTCGCATATGTCCCGCCACCGATAGACAAGAGCTCCGCCTTTTCCCCTGTCTGCTCCTCATAGACCTTCTGAAGTGATTGAATCAACGCATGGTCCTGTGGTACATGGTGAGGCGGAGCTACTTCATATTTACTTAGCTCGAATCCGCCTGCTTCAGCCGCAGCTTTAATCTTTTCCCGAGTTGCTTCTATGTCGCATGTAACCGGGAAACGGATATTCACTCCAAGAGTCCCGCCGGTGGAAGAATTATAGGAAAATACCCCGGTGTTCACGGTCAGATCACCTGTGATATCATCCTGGAACGAAATGCCAAGCTTTTTCCCCCTCGAATCGAAAGCCAGCTTTTCAGAAACAAATGATACAAATGCCGCTCCATTTGCATCCATTTCTTGGGAATGCAGGAACTCCGCCAAATAGTAGCCGGCATTCTTTCCGTTGTCAGGCTCCATTGCATGAGCTGATTTACCTTTGATGGATAATATTAAGGCGCTCCCTTCCTTCGTATAGCCACCTTCAAGACCCTTCTCTTCTATATAACGGTTAAAAGCATGGCTTGCATCTTCCATGCTGCCATCCACTTCAACAGTTGCTTTCGCGTGATCTGGCACCATATTCAGACGTCTCCCCGACTCGAATGCCAGTAGTTTAACTGAGCCAGCGGTGTCTGTTTGAGCCCCTTTCAACTGCAGACGGATGTCCCCAAGTCCTTTTTCCGCATAGATGATCGGAAAGTCAGCATCTGGAGCAAATCCCATCGTCGGCATTTCTTCCTTTTTGAAATAGTGGTCCACGCACTGCCAGCTGCTCTCCTCATCCGTTCCGATAATGATCCGGACACGCTTCGAAAGCGGAAGCTCCAATTCCTTCACTATTTTCAAGGCATAATAGGCAGCCATCGTCGGTCCTTTATCATCAATTGCACCACGGGCAAAGATTTTCCCATCACGGATAGAAGCACTGTATGGCTCATCCGTCCACCCATCGCCTTCAGGAACGACATCCACGTGACAGAGGATACCAATTAGCTCATCCCCTTGTCCGTGTTCTACATGCCCCGCATAATGATCAACGTTTTTTGTAATAAACCCGTCGTTTTTCCCTTTATGTAACAAATATTGCAGCGCCTCTTCTATACCTTTTCCAAAAGGCGCAACAGGTGTTGCCTCCTCTTCATTCAGCACACTTTTTATTTGCAAAAATTCTTGTGTATCCTTTATGAGTGCTTCCTTGCGTTTTTCCACTTCTTCCAACCAATTGATGTTAGTCATTCCGTTCGATCATCCCTTCCATAAAAAATGAAACAATGTGTTCATCAATAGTACAAAACCAACCAGTCCCAATGCAGGATAGTAGAGCCACCTTGTAACAGCATCCTGATAATGCTCCTTCAAAATCTCCTTGCCTTTATATAAGCCCAAAAAAGGGTGGGTGGTCAATTCATCATATAGTATATTTAACCATTCTTTAATGAAAAAGAAAAATGCGACAAACAACCCGTATTTCATCCATAGCGGCATATAGGCCATCACTGCGATAGTGATTCCGATTAGCTTCAGGTAAGAAGAAACATGACGTAGATTCCGTAGTAAGTATTTGAAGAACAGTTCGGCGAGGGCATTTTCCGGTCGCCTGTCTTCGAAAATACGCTGGGATTTCCGGAAAAGCAATGGTTTAGTCCGTTTGGATACCTTGGGGATATAAACATACTCAGACATCGAGAACATCACACCAACATATTTCTGCTTTATTTTTTCACTTTCCATTACATCAAAATCAAAACTGTCCATTTTCCAGTAAAGGAAATAGGCACTTGCAACCAGTAAGAGTATGCAAACATTTGTATAGAATCCCAACATATAATCTACCAGCAAATAAAAGATTATCCCGCCCAGTACAAAAACGGTGAAACTTATCAGCCTATTACCCCATCCTTTCCATCTCACATCCACCAGCTGACCGATTACAATCAGCAACAACCGTACCAGGACGATGAATACTGTAAAATGAATCAGGGAAAACGCATCCGGTTTGATCTGTTGGAGCAATAAATAGGATAATAGGGCAATCAGGACGGATACAACTGTGTTCTTCAAAATAGCCGCACCAATGCAATAGCCTTTAAGACTTTTAAGAACACTTTTCCGGTGGACAAAAAAGTAGGAATCAGCCGACTCCACATAAATCCGAATAGAACCAGTATTCATAATCAGATAAATAAGGAATAAAGTCAGACCAAATGGTAATTGACTGATTATTTCAAAAATTTTAGGAATCGAGTCATAAACCATTGCCCCAACAAATAGGATGGTAAGGATAATATAGACCAATATGGTCCGATCCACTACAACCTTCATGTTCTTCCATTGGTAATCCCAGTCCTTCTTTCGACGATAACGAAAAAGTGCGAATCCGGTCATATTTGTTTGCTCCGAGTGGATAAGGTGTAGAAGCAGTCCAACAGGGAAGCGCCTGGCATCCCACACTCCTCCTGTATATCCACTAGCGTCCCGGAGGATTTCACCTTACCGTCTGTGAGCAACACGAACCGGTCACAAATCCGCTCTGCCGTATCAAGGACATGTGTACACATCAAAATACCAGCTCCTCTTTCCTGCTCTTGACCAAACAGTTGAAGGAGATCTTTCATTGCAATAGGGTCAAGCCCAATGAAGGGTTCATCCACGACATACAAGGAAGGACGTGACATAAACGCAAATATCAGCATAGATTTTTGCTGCATCCCTTTGGAGAAAGTAGCTGGAGACTCATGTATGACATATCCCATTTCAAACATATCCAGCAGTTTGTCCACCCTTGGTTTCCATTCGGGTTCATTGAGCTCCAAAAGAGAAGCCATCAGATCGATATGCTCCCATAATGTCATATCATAATAAAATACCGGTTTCTCAGGAATATAAGCAAAAGATTTATCGGAAGGGAGTTGAATATCCCCCTCAAAAAAAGGATTCATCCCAAGCAGGGTTTTAATGGTGGTACTCTTACCAGCTCCGTTGGGTCCAATCAGGCCAACCATTTCACCTGCATTTACCTTTAAATATATATTTTGCACGACTTTCATTTCATCGTCATAACCTGCACGCTTTAATTCTAGTGTGAGTAAATTCATTTTAGTTCCTCCTTCCTCCCTATTTACGAGACTTTAAGGAAAAAGTTTCGAATTTTCAAAAAAGAGTGGCGGTTTATTGTCGAGTAATGTAATATTGTGAATAAGGAATAATAAGCCAATTTTACCACGATAATTCCAACATTAATTATTAAAATTGTGTAAATAGCATCATTATTCTAGAATTTTTTATACAAAATCGTGTACAATATAAATAACTTAATACCAAACGCCTAACATCAAGAATTATCTAGTAGTAACATGTTAAATACCGGATAAGGAGTGGTTTTTTGAAGCCTTCAACAAACCGTATGCTAACCCGTATTAAAGCCGTCTACATGTATATTCATGAGAAAGGGACTGTGTCCACACAGCAGTTGGTCGATGAATTTGGGATAACTCCCCGAACCGTCCAGCGTGATTTAAATGTGTTAGCTTTTAATGGTCTTGTTCAAAGTCCGACAAAAGGTAAATGGTCTACTACAGAAAAGAAAGTTAGGTTGTCGTCTTAACGTTACATAAATATAATGTTTGGAAAATAGCAGGGAAAAGGAATCGCTTCGGTAACCGGATCGATTCTTTTTTTATGCGGAATATGTTCGAAGGTTTCGTATACAAAAGAAAGAAAACAGGCAGGAGATGATTCTCCCGCCTGTTTTCATGAGTGACCGCTAAATCAGCCACCTTTTCTCTCATTATTCTACATCAGTTGCTTCTGTAACAGTTTCTTCCACCATTTCTTCTTCCACTACTGCATGTACAGCAGATTGAAGAGCAGCATGCATTTTCGCTTTTTCATTAGCTTTTGCACTTGCCATTGAAAGGGATTTGTTTTCAACAGAAGGGTTTACTTTCTCTTCTTCTGTTGTTTCTTCAGTCGCTTCTTCTGTTGTTTCTTCAGTCGCTTCTTCTGTTGCTTCTTCTGTTGCTTCTTCTGTTGCTTCTTCAGTCGCTTCTTCTGTTGCTTCTTCTTTCACTTCTTCTGTTGCTTCTTCAGTCACTTCTTCTATTGTTTCTTCAGTCGCTTCATCTGTTGTTTCTTCAGTCGCTTCTTCTGTTGTTTCTTCAGTCGCTTCTTCTGTTGCTTCTTCAGATGCTTCTTCTTCCTTCACATCTTCTTCTACTTCTTCTGCGCTTGCATGAACAGCAGAATTAGGTGCTGCATGCAATTTAGCCTGCTCGCTTGCTCTTTCACTCGCCATGGATTTCTTCTTGTTTTCCAAAGAAGGATTCACTTTCGCTTCCTCATCCGTTTCTGGAACTTCAGTTTCGGGTACTTCCGTTACTGGTTCCACCACTTCTTCCGTAGTTTCCTCTGTCGGTTGTTCCACTACTTCAGGAGTTTCCTCCACTTTGCTCGCATGTACAGCGGAATTGGCAGCAGCGTGTGCCTTCGCTTGCTCGCTCGCTTTTACACTTGCTTGAGACTTTGCTTTGTTCTCAGTAGAAGGATTCACTTTCGCTTGTGCAGGAAGTTCAACTTTTACCGTTTCCTCAACTTTAACCTTATGTTCTACTTTTGGCTTGTGGTCTTCTTTGTTTTCTTTACCTGAGGCTTCACTCATCTGAATCCCGAAACCAAAAGATAGGACACCTGTTAATACTAACGTTTTTACGATTGCTTTACTGTTTAGGAAATTGATTTTCATTATGATTCGCTCCTTCAAATTTTTAATAGAATGGTATATACATTATCTATTGAAAAAAGAAAGAGGGCTCTCAGGCGGCGGTGCCGGTGGTGCATTAACCCATTGGCTCCGAAACGTGAGATGCTTTGACACAAAAGGCTCAATCAACACCATAACCGCCTCAACGGGATTCATGCCGAGGAAATCAAGTGATCCTTTGGAAGGCACTTTTGTATCTCCCGTATTACCCGTAGGCTTTTTCTGAGATTGCTGCTGTTGCACCTGGAGGATGGTCGGTTCCCAGTCCTTCCTAGGTGGAAATGGAACAGGATTGTCTGAGCTGGATTCTTCGACTTTGGTTACTGTTGAACCATAACCATCAGATAAGGAAAGGTCCTTCCTGGAAGTATCCGTTCCTGTTTCCTCTTCTATACTATCGTTATGTATGATTTCAGACTGCTTTTGAGTGGAGGCACTCGTTTTGTCCCGAACCTCGACTTTTGGAGGCGTGACTGGAACCGTTTTGTCAGGTTTAGATGGAACTGGTACCACTTCTACCTTTTGTTTTACAGGCTCTTTTTGAACCGCTTCCTTTGCTTTTTCACTGGCTTGCTCGGGTAGTTCCTTTACTGCATTGCTTTTCGCTTGTGGAGTTGGAACGTTCCTTTTTTCCTCCGCAATTGGATTGATTTCCTTTTGAATTGGAGCGCCAGCCTTATCTGGCTTTTGCGGGACGTTCCTATCCGGAACTGTTGCTACTTCAGGGGCTTGCTCCCCCTTCCCCTTAGGCGGATTTCCACCTTTTTCAGCACCAGCTACATTTGGCAAAGTCAGCACAAACAATAGTAATAGAGGCAGAAACCATAATCTTCGCACGTTCATCGCTTCACCTCCTTTTATATTCGGCTATTATAATCTTCTAAATATTTTTTCACTATATGTCGGTTAATGAGGAAAATAGTAGAAATTTATCAGTTTAAGTTTTAGAAATATATAAAAAACACTCCTAATTTACTAGGAGTGTTCTGAGAGATTATCTATTCTCTTTTAAAAGTTCCAGTTCCTCGTCTGTCAATTCTCTGTATTCACCTAGTTCAAGATCCGGATCGAGTTCCAGCGGTCCCATGCTGAGCCTTTTCAGATAGGTAACCGTTTTTCCGACTGCCTGGAACATTCTTTTCACTTGATGGAATTTCCCTTCGACGATGGTGATCTCTATTTCGGATTGTGGACCGGCAAAAAGTATCTTCAGCTCGGCAGGCAGGGTTTCATAGCCATCATCCAATGTCACACCTTCTCGGAATGCTGTAATGTCCTCTTCCGTTACTTCGCCCTCAATTTTTGCATAATACGTCTTAGGTACATGCTTTTTTGGTGAAAGCAGCTGATGCGCTAACTGTCCATCATTGGTCAGGAGCAGAAAGCCTTCCGTATCCTTATCAAGGCGTCCCACTGGAAAAGGTTCAAAGATCTTGTCTTCTTCTTGTAAAATATCCACAACCGTTTCCTGTCTGTGATCCTCGGTAGCCGACAAGAAGCCAGGAGGTTTATGCATCATCAAGTAGATGAACTCGCGGTATTCCACCACATCATCCAAAACCATCACTTCTTGTTCCTCAGGCTCCACATGAACCTTCGCATCCTTTACAACCTGTCCGTCCACTTTTACAACGCCTGTCTTCAACAGCTTTTTCACTTCTTTGCGCGTTCCATAGCCGCTGTTTGCCAATAGTTTATCTAATCTCATAGTTAACTCCTTTGATATTAAAGGCCTCTTTCACCTGTTTTTCTATTTAAAAACGGAAATCTGTTCCCGAAAAGATACATTAATAAATTGCTCCGATAGCTCAGGAAAAAGTAGATTCCCGCTCCCACAGCTGCACTTATGAAAATAACGAAAATTGCCTGCATTCGGCCGTCGCTGTATGGAATGAAGCCTTCCAATAATTGAAGTACAATAAGTACTCCTACTATCATCGCAATATTGAAAATGGTCATCAGCATCGTTCTTCTGAAAACGATGGAATAGTCGAAGCCTGTGTATTTTTTTATTGCCCAAAGATTCATCACTACACTGGCAGTATACCCAATTCCGGTTGCGACAATCGATCCTTCTGCTCCCATCAGGAAAATTAGCGGGAAGTTGAGCACAAGCTTCAATCCGATTCCAAGCGCCAATCCATAGACCGTATATTTCTGGCGGTTGATTCCTTGCAGCACGGATGCCGTTACTGTAAACAAAGCTAATGGAATCGCGGTTGGCGCATACCAGGTCAACAAGTAGCCCCCTAGTTCATCATAGGAATAAAATGCGGCGAACGCAGGTCCACCAAGTATAGAAAGTCCAATACAAGCAGGTATCGTCAAGTAAAGCAATATTTGGAACGTTTTGCTCATTTGTCTCTGCAGGACATCCAAATTATTACTGATAAATGACTTGGTAATGGCAGGCAATAAGGACAGGGCAAAGGCAGTAGCAAGCGTGATCGGAATCATGACAAGCTTTTGGCCGTAATTGTTGATGATTGCAAAAGCATCTCCGGAGTAAACATCGTCATACCCAGCCATTGCCATAAATTTGTTAAAGCTGAAGGTATCGACCAATTGATATAACGGCATGGCAAGTCCGACAAATACAAAAGGTGCCGCATATAGGACTATTTCCTTGTACATTTCCTTGTAGGATATATCCATGGTACCCTTATCCTTTTCCAAAAGGTTGTCCAAATGCTTTTTCCTGCTAAACCAGTACCAAATGAGTATGGCAAGTCCTGCGACTGCCCCAATAAACGCACCAAAAGTGGCATAACCTATTGCGGTAGGCAGACTTCCTTCCGTTACCTTCATAATAATGTATACACTGCCCAGCAGGAATATAATCCTTGCGAGCTGCTCTACAACTTGTGATACGGCTGTCGGCCCCATTGATTCATGGCCTTGAAAAAATCCCCTGATTAAACTCATGACAGGTACCAGTAATAGGGCAAAACTGACCATCCTGATTACCAATGTTATATCATCATAAGAGTGCTTACTGCCATCATTGATGATCATCGGTGAAAATACCGGTGCAAGAAGATACAGCACGAGAAAAGAAACAATCCCTGTTATACTCATTAACAGAATACCTGAACGAAACAGCTTTCTCCCTACTGCATACTCATCTAATGCATTATATTTAGCAACGAACTTCGATACTGCTAAAGGCACCCCCATTGTTGCCACACTCAAAACAACAGAGTAAAGAACATAGGCATATGTATATAATTCCCCTCCACTCTTTCCTACCAAAGTATAAAACGGAAAAATATAGACGAGCCCCAACACTCTGGAAAGCATCGTTCCCAAAGTTAATATAAACGTACCTCTTAATATATTCGATGTTGACATAAAATCCCTACCTACTATTTGTAACGTTTTGTTTAACCTTAGTATTTTACCATAAAGGGTGAAAGCTTGTATGTTTTTTACCAGCCTGCAAGGACGCTTCTGTTGAGCGAAATTCTGGAAAAAGCGATAAATGGCGTGTCTTCTTCCAAGTGTTCAAATGCCTCTTTACAAATGACCACCTTGAACTCCCCATAAGCATCCGCCTCGAGAAGAAGTTGTCCTGCTTCCTCCCTGGAAAAAAGTACCCCGAATTCATCTCTGTTATTTATCCTCACACAAAATATGTATGCATCCATCTCTTTTTCATAAAGCCATGCATAAGAATATTTATCTATTTTAGTTGGAATGAGATCACCTAGTGATGGTATGGACAAGAGTAGAACGGGAATACGATTCTCTTCGGTCCACCCTCCATCTTCAGGATGATGCGCTTCCGTTATATTAGGTGAATAATTCATTGTATACCCCTTTTTCGTTAACTTTATCTCTCAAAATCATACGGAAAGATGTCTATTTTGTCCAACTTCCGTTTACAGTATATAATAACAAATAGGTTTTCTAATTTTAGTTGGTTGGTGAAAAGATGAAATATGATGTAATAATAATTGGCGGTGGTCCGTCCGGTCTGATGGCCTCGATTGCTGCAGCGGAACAGAAAGCACGGGTTCTCCTGTTGGATAAAGGAAATAAGCTTGGCAGAAAGCTGGCGATCTCAGGCGGAGGCCGTTGTAATGTGACTAATAGGCTTCCTGTTGATGAAATCATCAAGCACATCCCCGGTAACGGAAGATTCCTATACAGTGCGTTTTCAGAGTTTAGTAATGAAGATATCATCAAGTTTTTTGAAGGGCTTGGTATTCAATTGAAAGAGGAGGACCATGGCCGCATGTTCCCTGTGACCGACAAGGCACAGAGTGTCGTGGATGCCCTTTTGGATAAAATGAAACAGTTGAAAGTGGAGATTCGTACGAATACTGCAGTGGAAACGGTGGAATATGACAAAGAGCGAACCAAAGGGGTCCTACTGAAAGATGGGGAATTCATTGAGTCCACATGCGTTGTCATTGCAGTTGGAGGAAAATCGGTACCACATACAGGTTCTACCGGTGACGGATATCCTTGGGCAAAAAAGGCTGGTCATACTATTACAGACCTTTTTCCTACGGAAGTTCCATTGACTTCATCTGAACCTTTTATCCGTGAAAAACGACTACAGGGGTTGTCCTTGCGCGATGTTGCTCTAAGTGTTCTGAATCCGAAAGGCAAAGTGGTCAAAACTCATCAAATGGATATGATATTCACTCATTTTGGTGTGTCGGGACCTGCAGTATTGCGCTGCAGTCAATATGTCGTGAAAACGATGAAAAAGTTTAATGCTCGTACTGTCATGATGAATCTAGATGTTCTTCCAAGCATCAACGAAGAGCAAGTTTTTCAGGAGCTGTACAAGCTGTTAAAGGACGAACCAAAAAAAGCCGTTAAGAATGTTCTTAAAGGAATTGTGCCGGAGCGGTACCTATTATTTTTGTTGGAGCAATGTGGTATTGATGAACAGGAAATTGGTGCAACTTTAGCACATGAGAAAATAAGGGAAATCGCGAAAATGTGCAAGCAATTCCGCTTTGAAGTATCCGGCACCTTATCCATTGAGAAGGCATTCGTGACCGGCGGCGGTGTTTCTGTAAAAGAAATTCATCCAAAAGAGATGGCTTCCAAACAGAAAGAAGGATTATATTTTTGTGGGGAAGTACTTGATATCCATGGATATACTGGTGGTTACAATATTACATCAGCTCTTGTTACCGGAAGGCTGGCAGGCTTAAACGCCGGGAAAAAGGCGGCAAGCCTACGCAGTTACCATTAATACAAACGAGAATACTAGTCCAAGTCCTACACCATACATTGCGAATTCATTCATAAATGATTTGTCCTCTGTCATTACCGTTTCGTTTTGAGTGTGGTGGTTCATGTTCCATCCATCCTTTCGAGTTGTGTTATTCAATTAGACGATTGTCACAAATAATTGTTACAGCTTTTTAATAATTGTTTCTAGTTTTTAATAAGTTACTTATCTCTACCCACATTTACGAGCCTGATAAACATCTTTTTCATATTTTTTCAGGCTCTAAATATTACCATTGCCGAAAAGCAATAGATTTGCTCCTCTTCCTCCAGTAAACATCCCACCTGATACTTGATATCTATCAAATCCCTGTCTGCAAGCCCTCTCAGAAAGTCGTTTACCGAATCCTCGAGGTCCCGCTCATGCTCTTCATCAAACATCTTGATCTGCACCACGGTCTGTCCACCTCCTATTTACTACTATGTATAGGAGGAAAACCCTTTGTTTATACCAGGTTGGTGAGCAAATTTAAAAAAGCCCCTATAAAAAGGAGCTTTTACTAGTATCCGAGGACTTTCATCATGCCCAAATAAATGAAAACAACCGCAAAACCTAGAGAATACTTGTTGAACTGAAAATAAGTAATGGGTGGGCGTCGTTCTTTCAATTCTTTCATTAATTCCTTGATGAAGGCATTGTCGACGAATTTCAGAAATGACACTTGTAAGTTACTTTTATCAAGGTCCTTCCAATTGATTTTGATTTCTTCATCGCTATCATCCAAATAATAGTAGGTTATATAATTGCTGCTTAAGTAATCATCGTTTCCCTTCACTTCTTTAAAATATCCGTAGCCATAACTGTTCAGGAGTTTTTCCAAAATCGCGAAAAATGTGTATGGCTCATAACTCAATACATGCACTTCCGTGTTCTTCCGCTCTTTCACCATCGTCAGCAAACCTATGAGCAAAGGTCCGATCACTGCAACAAAGGCCTCCTTTTGCAATTCCATCTGAATGAATGCAATCAACAGTATAAGAGATAACATGGCCCCATACAGGACGCGCCGGTATCGATCACTGTTCGAAGTGGAAGAAACACCCTTTGTTCTGTATTTTGTAATACTTTCGTATACGAGAAGCAAGCCGATGAAAATTAAAAATAGATAGAATGAATGCTGTTGAATGAATTCCATGTGATCCCCCCTTCACTAGTAATACGTGAAAAATGGAGAGAGGTTTCATCTAAATCCCAAACCCGCCCCAAATAAAAAAGACCAGCCCGGGCCGGTCCCCTTTACCAGTGAAAAATTATTCCACGTCGCCTTCCCACTCCAGCATGCCGCCTTCCATGTTACGTACCTTGTAGCCTTGGTCTTGCAGGTAGTGGCAGACATTTTCGCTGCGGCGTCCTGAGCGGCAAATGACGATGTATTCTTTATCCTTATCAAGCTGATCCAGACTTGCCGGGATATCCCCCATGCGGATGTGCTTCGCTTGCTTAATTTTACCTGTTTCGATTTCTTCGTCTTCGCGAACGTCCACAAGAAGCAGTTCTTCCCCTGCATCCAATTTCTTTTTCAGTTCATCTGTTGTAATGGTTTTAATCTCTTCCATTTCGTAAAACCTCGATTCTATGTATTGTTTAAAGATACATTCATTCTAACAAAAATAAAACAAGACTGCCAAATCTCCGGCAGCCTTGCTTTCAAAAATCAAAAGAAATCAATTCGCTACGATATTCACCAATTTACCGGGAACAGCGATGACCTTACGAACCGTTTTTCCTTCGATGGATTCTTTTACTGTTTCATCAGCAAGTGCGATTTCTTCCATTTTTTCACGAGTTGCATCTGCTGGTACATAAAGTTTCGCTTTCAATTTACCGTTAACTTGAACAACGATTTCCACTTCGTCTTCTACTAGCTTAGTCTCATCATACACCGGCCAAGCTTCGTATGTGATGGTTCCTTCGTGGCCAAGCTTCTCCCAAAGCTCCTCGGCAATATGTGGACATACAGGAGACAATAGCTTAACGAAACCTTCCACATACTCTTTTGGAATCACATCCGCTTTGTATGCATCATTGATGAAGACCATCATTTGCGAGATCGCCGTGTTGAAACGAAGTCCTTCATAATCCTCGGTTACCTTCTTGACGGTTGCATGGTACGTTTTCTCCAACGTATCCTCTTCCGTCAATTCCACAACCTTGGAACTTAGCTTGCCATTCTCTTCGACAAACAATCTCCAAACACGGTCAAGGAAGCGGCGGGATCCGTCCAGTCCGTTCGTGCTCCAGGCAATGGAGGCTTCCAAAGGTCCCATGAACATTTCATATAGGCGTAAAGTGTCTGCACCATGAGACTCGACGATTTCATCAGGGTTTACTACATTCCCTTTGGATTTACTCATCTTCTCATTGTTTTCGCCCAAAATCATTCCTTGGTTGAAAAGCTTCTGGAATGGCTCTTTCGTTGGAACAACACCGATGTCGTACAAGAATTTGTGCCAGAAACGAGCATACAATAAATGAAGAACCGCGTGCTCCGCTCCACCGATATAAATATCTACCGGCAACCACTCTTTCAATTTTTCAGGATCAGCCAATTTCTCACTGTTGGTCGGGTCGATATAGCGCAAGTAGTACCAGCAGCTTCCGCCCCATTGCGGCATTGTGTTTGTTTCACGGCGTCCTTTTTTACCTGTTTCAGGATCTACCACATTCACCCAGTCTTCAATTGCTGCAAGTGGAGACTCCCCTGTACCGGATGGACGGATTTCTTTTGTTTTAGGTAAAACAAGTGGCAGCTCGCTTTCAGGTACAGCCGTTGTGGTACCATCTTCCCAGTGGATGATAGGAATCGGCTCGCCCCAGTAGCGCTGACGGCTGAACAGCCAATCACGAAGACGGTGGGATACCTTCTTCTCGCCTTTTTCATTTGTTTCCAACCATTGGATCATGTTGGAGATCGCTTCTTCTTTTCCAAGTCCGTTCAAGAAATCGGAGTTTACGTGCTCCCCGTCCCCTGTGTAAGCTTCCTTGGAAACATCTCCACCAGCAACCACTTCCAGAATTGGCAGCTCAAATTTAGTTGCAAATTCAAAATCACGCTCGTCATGTGCAGGTACTGCCATAATGGCACCTGTTCCGTAGCTCATTAACACGTAGTCCGCTATCCAGATTGGAAGCTTTTCGCCGCTCACAGGATTTACAGCATAAGCTCCTGTGAACTCCCCTGTTTTTTCCTTGGAAAGCTCTGTACGCTCCAAGTCACTCTTACTTTGAATCTTTGTAATATAAGCTTCTACTGCATCCTTTTGGTCTGCAGTTACAATTTTCTTCACTAGAGGGTGCTCTGGTGCCAATACGGCATAAGTTGCACCAAATAGAGTATCAGGGCGAGTCGTAAATACGGTAAAGCTCTCATCCGTGCCATCAATCGCAAAATGAACGTTAGCTCCTTCAGAACGCCCGATCCAGTTACGCTGCATATCCTTCAAGCTTTCCGGCCAATCCAATTCATTCAAATCTTCAAGCAAACGATCCGCATATTCAGTAATTCTAAGAATCCACTGTCTCATCGGACGGCGCTCGACCGGATGTCCGCCACGCTCGGATTTCCCATCGATTACTTCTTCATTCGCAAGGACGGTACCTAATGCCGGACACCAGTTTACTGGTACTTCATCCACATAAGCCAAGCCTTTTTCATAAAGCTTCAAGAAAATCCATTGTGTCCATTTATAATACTCAGGATCTGTAGTGTTCACTTCACGATCCCAGTCATAGGAGAATCCAAGGGACTTGATCTGTCTTCTGAATGTATTGATGTTCTGCTCGGTGAACTCTGCAGGATCATTTCCTGTATCCAATGCATATTGTTCAGCAGGTAATCCGAATGCATCCCATCCCATTGGGTGCAGGACGTTTTGTCCTTGCATACGCTTCATGCGTGAAAGGATATCTGTTGCTGTATAGCCTTCCGGGTGACCTACGTGTAAGCCTGCGCCTGATGGATAAGGGAACATGTCTAGTGCATAGAACTTCTCTTTCCCTTTTTCTTCATGTGTTTTAAACGTTTTGTTTTCTTCCCAATTCTTTTGCCATTTTTGTTCAATGGACTGATGCTGAAACGACATCTTCTTTTCCTCCTAATCTGAAATGCGGAAGCGCCTTGCTCACCCCCGACAAGCATAAGATATTTTCCGGAGAAGGTCGTTCTTTGACCTTTGCAGGAAAATGGCTTATGACCTCGAGGGGGTAGGCGCTGCAGCTGGACATCAACTAAAAATAAATACAAAAAACCCCTCATCCCTATAAAAGGGACGAGAGGTTTGAATATACATAACCTACCGCGGTACCACCCAGATTATTACCACCAATGTGATAATCACTCGAATCCTTAACGCGGATGATACGGCGAGATATTACTAGCTTCCTTAGAAGGGTTCACATCTGCTACTCCAAGGCGAGTTCATGAACGCTCGTTTGTTGACTCTCACCATCCGTCAACTCTCTTGTGCTCGTTTCGTTCACTACTGATCCTTTTCAACGTATAAGTTTAGTTGTTAATCTGTATTGTAAAGAATTTATTGGAAAACTTCAAGGGGTATTTTCATTAATCATTATGAGCGTTTTACGAATAAATTATTCTAAGCAATAATCAGCAGCACTCTTTTTTGTTGTCAGAGTCGTTTTGGTTGCTTTCGCAGCATTTTTCTTCTTGGACTTCCACGATCTCCACTTTGCAGCAGTCATCCTTCTTTTTCTTGAACATTAAAAACATCATCATCTACTCCTTTTAATATCAAATTTTTTTGATTAATTTTACAAAATTTTATTCACAAGCGCAGCAAGGTTCCTGTTGGTCTTTCCAGCTTTTTGTCAACTTCAAAAAACTCGCTTTTAATGCATTGCCGATTGTCTTTCTTTCACCCCTTGAAGCTTTTGCCACCCTATGAAGCAATTGTTCTTCTCTTAGACTGTTGATTTTTTGGCTGTTCATATTTGCCAATGTATAAAGATTGTTATTCATCTTAATCTCTCCTTAAATCAATTTTATTTGATTATCTACTTTGATTATATGCTGCAAGGAAAATATATGCAACCAAAATAATCAAATTATTTTGATTTACTTTCGACAAAAAACGCCAGATGCCCTGCAGCACCTGGCGCTTTCCTTTATTGAACGGTATATCCTCCATCAATAACCGCAGCCTGCCCAGTGATTCCACCAGCTGAATCACTGGATAAAAACATCGCATAGTCTGCAATTTCCTTTACTTGAAGCAATCTTCTCTGCGGGACAAGAGGATAGATAACCTCTTCCAATACATTTTCCAATGGAACTCCCCTGGTCTCAGCAAGATCTTTGAGCTGATTACGTACCAAGGGGGTATCCACATACCCCGGACAAAGGGCATTCACCGTGATTCCATGAGCAGCTCCCTCTAATGCAGTGACCTTTGTCAATCCGATTACACCATGCTTGGCACTATTGTAGGCAGCCTTGCCGGCAAAGCCGACCAAGCCGTTTATGGAAGCCATATTGATGATACGTCCCGATTTCTGTTCTTTCATAATCGGAAAGACATGCTTCGTAGCAACAAATGGAGCAACGAGCATCACCTTTGTCAAAAGCTCAAACTTTTCCGTCGGGAAGTCTTCAATCATGGAGACATACTGGAGTCCCGCGTTGTTGATCAATACATCCATACGCCCGAACTCCCTGATCGCAGTATCGATTGCACCTTTGATTTCATTTTCAGATGTCACATCACACTTGATTCCTAATGTCGTCATTCCTTGCTCATTTAAGGCAGAGCTTGAAGCTTTCACCGTTTCATTATTCAAATCCGTCAACACCACTTTAGCGCCAGCCTCAGCGAATTGTTTTCCTATTTCATACCCAATCCCCTGGGCTGCTCCTGTGATGAGGACAACTTTATCTTTTACCAATGATGCTCCCTCCCTTAATTATTAGATACCAAGTCCAAGTGAGAACAGTGCAATTGCAATGGCCACACCGATCAATGGAACAATTACCGTGACGGCAGCGACAGGTCCATAAGCAGCCTGATGGGTCTCTCCACATATTGCACGGACGGTTGTTACAACATATCCGTTATGCGGAAGGGAATCCAGCGCACCGGATGAAATGGCAACTGTACGGTGGAGGGCTTCCGGATTCACACCCATATCGATATAGTGCGGTGCAATCAATGGAAGCGCGATTACTTGACCGCCTGAAGCGGATCCTGTCATACCGGCAATGACACTGACTGCAATCGCGGCTCCGATAAGGGGGCTTCCAGGGATGCTCGTCATCGCTGATACTACCTCGCCAAATGCAGGCACTGCTTTTGCAACTCCACCAAATCCTACTACAGCGGCCGTGTTACCGATGGCGATCAATGCTCCCATCGTACCTTCAGAAATCGCGTTCCAGAAGGATTTGAAATAGGCTCTACCAACAATGTAAGTGGCTATGATCCCACCCAATAAAGCAATGATCAAAGCCGATTGTTTTAGGTCATCATGGAAATAGAAGCTGATTCCAAGGACAACCAATAACGGAATCATACTGACAAACGGGTTTGGAAGTTTTCTGTTGGCATCCATAACCGGGTCGGTCGCTCTTGCTATGAACGTTTCACCACGATTTACCGCTTTAGTGATCATGCGCTTTAACCACCAGTAACCAAAGATCATCATGAAAATGGCAACTATTAAACTTACTTCCCAGCCCGCATAAGGACTTGTGTTAAGATAGTCGATCGGAATCCAGTTCTGGATTTCCGGAGAACCAGCAGAAGTCATCGTAAATGTTACGGAACCGAATGCAAGCGCCGCCGGAATGAATCGTCGAGGCAGATTAGCCTGTTTGAACAAGCTGATTGCCATCGGATAGACAGAGAACGCTACAACGAATAAGCTCACTCCTCCATAGGTCAAGACGGCACATGCTGCCACAATGGCAAGTACTGCATATTTCATACCAAGTTTATCCACTATTAGTTTGGAGACGGAATCTGCTGCTCCACTATCCTCCATCACTTTCCCGAAAATGGCTCCTAAAAGGAACATCAAATACCAAGATGTAACGAATGATGAAAAGCCACCCATATAACTACCAACAAAGTTTGCTTCTCCTTCCTCCGCCAATTGTGGAAATAACTCCATTCCACTTAATACTGCAACAAATAATGCTGACAGCGGACCTACTACAAGCAGGTTCATTCCTCTCATCGTTAAAAAAATTAAAAGTGCCAAACCTCCGATAAGACCAATCATGCTGAGCATCTACTTTCCCCCTTGTTTTACGGTAAACGCTTTCATTATTTCAAAGCATTTTCCTGTATATTTTGCCTTCCTCTTACCTATATGCAAAAAGCGTGCCAACTAGATTAATCCCCCAGGGACAAATGTTTAAATTTTCCGAACTTATATATTTTCCGAAAGTTCGGACTAATATTCAAGTAACCTTCGTCCATCTTGATAAAAAGCGAGTCCAGATTCCTGGACTGTTTTCCGGAATTCTGGACTCGCTTATCCTATGTGATATTTCTTGATTTTTTCATATAAACTCGACTTGCTTATTCCAAGCAGTTTCGCAGCCTCCAGCTTATCGTCATGTACATTCTCCAATGTTTGTATAATCGCTTGCTTTTCGGCCTCTTCCAAGGTTTCCTTCAGTGATTTGGAACCGAACGGAATGGTATATGATTCCGTCAAATAATCAGGTAGCGCTTCAAGTGTCAGTTTATCTCCTGTGGAGAGATGTACTGCAGCCTGAATGACATTTTCCAATTCCCTGATATTGCCCGGCCAACGGTAACGAGATAATACTGTTAGTGCATCCTGGGTCACTGATGTAATTCTCCTGCCGGTCCTTTTACATATTTTCTGGATGAAATGCTCCACAAGCATCGGGATATCCTCGGTTCTTTCCCTTAAAGATGGAATGTGGAATGGAATGACGTGAATTCGATAATAGAGATCTTCACGGAACCGCTTCTCCTGCATCATTTTTTCCAATGGACGATTGGTGGCTGCTATCACCCTAACATTCACTTGTATAGGCTTATTTGCACCTATCGGTTCCACTTCCCCCTCCTGCAGTGCCCGAAGCAGCTTCATCTGCATCGGCAAAGACATATCCCCTATTTCATCAAGAAAAAGCGTTCCGCCATCAGCCAAAAGGAATTTCCCTTTCTTTCCTCCCTTTTTCGCACCTGTAAAGGCACCTTCCTCATACCCGAAAAGCTCCGATTCCAAGAGGTGCTCAGGTATAGCGGCGCAGTTTATTTTTATAAAAGGCATGGAGCTCCTGTTACTCAGCTGGTGAATACTGTGGGCAAAAAGCTCTTTGCCCGTGCCACTCTCACCACGTATCAGAACGGAAACATCACTGGATGCGATATGCTTGACCTTCTCCTTCAACGTCTGTATGAGCTTGGACTTTCCAATAATGTCTTCTAAAGTATATTTGACCCCTGTTTGCTGTTCGTACTCCTGCAAATAATTCCGAATGCGTCCCAGCATGCTTTTTACATGGCTGTTCATTTTATCCCATTCACTTGTATCACGGAATATGACCGTTCCATAAGCACCAATCACTTCTTTGTTGCCATTGAAGATTGGCACTCGATTAGCTATCATGTAATTGCCCCTAATATATTGTAAGTCCGCCAGCTCCTCCTTGCCTGATTGGACGACATGGTGCATGCGGGTATTTTCAATCACCTCTGTAACATGCTTGCCGATGACAGTCTTGCTATCCACTTCCAAAAAAGCGCTATAGCTGTCGTTCAAAAAGATGATTTCCCCACGATGGTCGACCACCACAATCCACTCAAAAGCATTGGCAATAATCGTATCCATCATTTCATCTGTCAGTAAACTATCCTTTACACCCATAAAAAATCCCTCCTGCATATCCACTCTACTAATATATCATAAAATTCTGACACAATTTAAAAGGAATAATTTTGGAGAAAATCAGTTATGGAGTTTTGCAAAATGCTAAAATGTACATAACATAGCAAATTTCATCAGGGAGGAATGCTCCATGCCAGATTGGTCCTACCATGGCATTTTCAAACCTGTCCTTTCCATACTGCCACCACTTGTAGCAAGGGAGTTCATTCATCGTGGAATGAATACCATTGCTTCCCTTCCTTTCGGGCTGGGAGCACATATCATCAATTTCCTGGGGCGTGAAGAATGCTCTCCGCTTTTACATAAAAAAATTCATCACATAGATTTCAAGAATCCTGTTGGTTTGTCCGGGAAAATCGATCCTCTGCTCTCCGGCACCAGGGCTTTTTCAAATTTAGGTTTCGGTTTTATAGAGATTGGCCCTGTGACATTTGAACCTAGGGAAAGCGGGCAGCAACCAGTAAAAGATAATAAAGCAAACCGCATAGATTTTCCTGAAGTACTATCATCCATCGGTTTAGAGAACACAATCCATAAGCTTCGGAAACTAAGAAAAAAACAGCCGATTTTCCTTCGTCTCTCTGGCAGCAAGGAAGAGGTTAAGAGGATGGCAGCAGAACTTGATCTCTATGCTGATGGCTACATTGTGGAAAATATGCAGACGGAGTTGGGTCTTCACACCAATAAACCGATTTGGATTGCAACGTCGTGCAAGGCAGATCTATCACCGATAAAGTTGAGCTCATTCGATGGCGTAATACTGGAAGATAAACCAGGAGACTTCGAGCTTGCAGAAGCAGTACAACGTCTTAGACAAAGTGGTTACGAGAAAACCATTGTTACGTCAGGGGGAATAGCGGAGCCCGGGCATGCCCATGAACTGTTGAATGTCGGTGCAGACCTGGTACTGCTCTCAGACGGCTATGTATTTTCCGGACCTGGCCTGACAAAAAGAATTAACGAATCATTGTTAGGAAGGATGGAGCAGTCCGCACCGGTTAGCAATGGGTGGTTCTCCTATTGGCTTTTCGGTTTATTCATTCTGCTAGGCGGAATGCTTGCCTTTCTTTTTGGGGTGACATCTATTGTTCTGCCATATGATGAGCATTTCCTTGGGATGAAAAAAGAAGAGATATGGCTTTTTAATGAACGCATTATGCTTTTCATGGCACATGACCGGCTGACACTGGCCGGCACCATGATATCCGGCGGAATCGTATATATGCAGCTTGCTCGATACGGAGTCAGACAAGGGCTCCTTTGGGCAAAACAAGCCATTGATGCGGCTGCCATCATCGGGTTTCTTGGCATCTTTTCTTTTATTGGTTACGGATATTTCGATTGGCTGCATCTTTTGTTCTGGCTTGTTCTGTTGCCTTTTTATTTAAATGGATTTTTGAAAACCAAGGGTCTTAACGGAACACCCTCATCTGGTAATCTAAAAAATCATTCCATATGGAAGGAATCCTTATACGGACAGCTCCTGTTTGTAATTCTTGGATTTTCCTTTGTGGTTGGTGGCATTATTATTTCCTATATCGGGGTCACGTCGGTTTTTGTTCCGACTGACATTATTTATATTTGTATGCCACCCGAGATGCTGGAGGCGTTTAATCAGCGGTTGTTACCGGTTCTTGCTCATGATCGGGCCGGTTTTGGGAGTGCATTGCTTAGTGTCGGCCTTTTGGTTCTGATGCTCGCGCTATGGGGAATTCAAGAGGGGAAAAGATGGGTGTGGTGGACGTTTCTTGTAGGAGGGCTTCCTGCTTTCATTACAGGAATCAATATTCATGTTGCCATCGGCTATACGACGCTCATTCATCTGCTTCCTGCTTATTTTGCTGCTACCCTTTTTGTAGGTGGACTTGTTTTGACTTATCGGTTTCTTCACCTCGGAAAATGACTAAAAGGAGTGCTCTTCCAAATAGGGGAGCACTCCTTTTTTATCGGATATTTTCCATGATGCGGGTTAACGTTCGATTAAACGCTTGGAGTTCCTGATAATCCATGGAGAGGTTATCGACCAGCTGAGTTGGAATGCACTCGGCTTTCTCCTTTAATTGCCTGCCTTTTGGAGTAAGAGAAATAATGACACTTCTCTCATCCTCTCGGGAACGGTTTCTTTCAAGTAGGCCGTTCCCCTCCATTCTCTTTAACATCGGTGTTAATGTACCAGAATCCAGAAACAGCTTCTCCCCCAATTCCTTTACAGAAGTGGTATTTTTCTCCCATAGCACCAGCAGTACAAGGTATTGGGGGTAGGTCACATCTAACTCATCCAAAAGATTTCTATATAATTTTGTAATCTTGCGCTCTACAGAATAAATTTTAAAACAGATTTGGTTTTCAAGCTTCAATTTATCCTCCATCCAGCATTTCCACTCCTTTGACTTCAATTATTATTATAGTACAAATCATATCGGCACATACACAACTTTATTTTACACAATTAAATTGTTGACACCATTAATGATTCGAGATAGGATATAAGAGAAATATATATTGTGCACAATTTAATTTTAAACAATATTAAAAGGAGTGACCTATCAATGGAATTACTTTATACTGCTAAGGTTACAGCTTCAGGTGGAAGAGCTGGGAAAATCGAAAGTAATGATGGCGCGCTGGATTTAGCCTTAGCGATGCCAAAATCACTTGGGGGAACAGGAAAAGAAGGTGCAACCAACCCTGAGCAGCTGTTTGCAGCAGGTTATGCAGCGTGCTTTGACAGTGCTTTGAATTTAGTAGCTCGCCAAGCCAAAAAGCGAATTGAATCAAGTGTTACTGCCGCGATTTCTATCGGTAAGGATACGGATGGCGGATTTAAATTGACAGCAGTTCTCCATGTAGAAATTAGAGGTGCTTCCCAGGAGGAGGCGGAGGAACTAGTAAATCAAGCACATCAGGTTTGCCCTTATTCCAAAGCGACCAGAGGAAATATGGATGTTGCAATTCATACGAATGCAAAGTAATGAATGAAATTTAGACATGCGCTCTTCATGAAGAGCGCATGTTGCGTTGGTACGGCTTATTGAATCGGGGTAACCCGCTCTCATCAAATTTCCCTCCAATCATGACCTTGCATTTCCGCTTCACTTTTCTCATCATCTCAACAAAAAAATCACCGTCCAGCTACCTGCCAAAACGGTGATAAATCAACTATTCAAAGTGCCATCCCATCCGGATACGCCTAACGTCAATCAGTTCGTAATATCTCTTCTTCTATATCCAATAAAGCCTATGACCATTAGAACTAATGCGACTCCAGTCAGAGCGAGCAATGGAACAAGTTCAAAATCTTGCGCGGGCATACTTGGTATATGCCCAAACGGGGACAGGTCAGTCAGCCACTCCGGCAGTTGAAGTGCTCCTCCGAGATAAAGGACTAAAAAGGCATGGACGACAATCGCCCAACTAAATCCGGCTTTTCGAGGAAAAAGTCCATAAAGGAAAACTGCAAAGCCAATGGCGACCCACAGTGCCGGTGAAAAGGCAAGCCCTGCGAAGGTAAGGGCAGAAAGGTAACTGATATCTCCCATACTCTGGCTTCCTGTTATCCCCATTCCAATGCCCGCCATAAAAAGGAAAACGACACTGCTACCTAGTGCAATCACCAAATAGCTCGCCAATAGTCGTTTCCTGGCAACAGGAGTGGAAAGCAAGGAGTCCAGCCGCCCTGCTTTTTCTTCACTCCTTAGCCTCAATACGCTTTGGATTGCTGGAATGGAAGCAAACATTGCAGATACTGTCATAAACATTGCGGCAACGCTATCCGCAAGGACTCCACTTGACATTTCAGGTAGCATACCTTCCAAGGAATCGCCCAGCGCTCCAAACATCTCCTCCGCTTCCCCGATAAAGGCTCCGTAGGACATCCCGAAAAGAAGCAACGCAAAGGACCAAATAAAAAGATTCGTCCTTTGAAGTCGAAACGCAAGTCCAAGTGGGCTTGAAAGGGATTTTGGAGCATCCGCCCTTCCTGGTCGGGGACGGACCAGTCCTGCCCCTACATCCCTCCTATTACTTAATGGATAGGCAATAGCAATGAGCACAATGGTAAAAAGTAGACTAAATAACAAAGGAGTCCAGTCATTCCCCAAATATGCTGCTGTCTGTTGCGCCCATCCGATGGGAGAAATCCATGACAATGCCTCATTCCCCAAATCACCGACTGCACGAAGGCTGAAAGCTATTGCGAGAATACCAGAACCAAGCCCAGAGGCTGCACGTGAATGCTCCATCAGCTGGACAATAACAATAGTCAAGCCTGAAAAAGCTATGCCGATGGAAGCCATTGCAGCACCAAACAGCAGCGATCCTTCCCACGTTATCGACTCGACACCTGTTACCCCAAGTCCAACAGCCACAATCAATCCAAGTAACAGATTTGCTCCAATCGCAAAAATTAATGCAGCTGTTGTATTGGCATATCTTCCTGAAACTGAAGCCCGGACAAGTTCCGACCTGCCTGTTTCCTCCTCTTTACGAGTGTGGCGGACAATGAGGAAAATACTCATCAATGCAACCGCTATTCCCACCATACTCAGCATTTGATGGGACATCATAGACCCAAAATGATAGTCTTCCAGATATAGTTTCGGACCTGTCAACGCAATGGAGGCTGGTGTTGCCATTGTGGTGGCAATTGCTTGGCGATCTGCTTCTGACGGATATAGCTCTTCAAAACTGACAAGTGTAGCTAGAATCGTTAACGTGATACTGAAAAACCAGACCGGAATCTGAATTCGATCGCGGCGAAGCATAAACCGGAGCAGGATCCATGTTCCTGTAAACGTCTGCTGTTTTGTCACTGAAGTGCACCACCTTTTTCAGTAGCTTGATTGATATCATCTCCATAGTGTCGCATAAAAAGCTCTTCCAGTGTTGGTGGAGTGCTGGTCAAAGCCTTGATTTCATACTGGGTCAGATAACGTAGGACTTCATCCATTTTGGAGGAATCCACTTGGAAACTTGCTTCTTTGCCTCTTACCACAAGCTGATGCACACCAGTTAGAGTCTCCAGTCCCATAAGCTTTTGACCTGCTTGAACTGTGATAAATGTTCTTGTCAAATGGCGCAGCTCTTCAAGAGTACCCGATTCCACAATTTTCCCTTCCCGAATAATTCCTACACGATCACACAGCTTTTCAACCTCTGCTAAGATGTGGCTGGATAAGAGTACCGTTTTCCCATCGGCTTTAACTTCCGCCACACATTCCTGAAAAATCGCCTCCATCAATGGGTCTAATCCTGAAGTTGGTTCATCCAGAATAAACAGATCAGCATCCGATGCAAATGCAGATACGAGGGCAACTTTTTGACGGTTCCCTTTGGAATAAGTACGACATTTTTTGGTGGGGTCTAGGTTGAATCGTTCGAGCAATTCATTCCGTCGCTTTTTATCCATATCCCCACGAAGGCGGCTGAATAAATCAATGGCTTCCCCACCGGTCAAATTAGGCCAAAGATTTACATCTCCTGGGACATAGCTTATTCTCTTATGCAGCTCTACCGCATCATTCCATGGATCTTTGCCAAATAGGCTGACCTCGCCACTTGTTTTTCGCAAAAGGCCAAGAAGAATCCGAATGGTGGTGGATTTACCGGCTCCATTGGGACCGATAAAACCGAACACCTCTCCCTCTTTCACCTCCAAGTCGACGCCATCGAGTGCGAGAACCTTTCCATAATACTTGGTTAAATTCTTCAATTGAATTACTGACATCCTAGCCCCTCCGCCCTGTTATTTATAAAAAGCTTTCTGAAACAGTTCAATATATCCGTCCATTTCCTTGAATGGCGCATCTACATCAAAGCTGTCTGCTCTATCGGACTTGATTTTTTCCTTGCTTTCATTTCCAATTCCCTCTATGGTCCAATAGATCGTCTTGATGGCTTTCTGTATGTCGATATCATCCCGGAACTTGGTGTAGTCTAGGTTCTCATATAGTTTTTGATAGCTCTCCTTGGCAAATTGCATCGTAATCTGCTCCACATCCTGCTTTACCTCTTCGGACCTTTCTGCAATCGCGCCCTGAAGAAAGCTGAATACCTCCGGATATTTCTTAATCACTCTCATCTTGACGATGGTAATCTGCTTTAACCTCTCAAGCAAATCAGTTTCATTGAAATCAATTTCTGTCATTATCTCTCGGGAAACCTCGATACCATACTCAATCAAAAACAAATACAAATCCTTTTTATTATTGAAATAGTTGAAAAGCGAACCTTTGGAAATGCCTGACCTTTTGACGATCTCGTTGGTTGATGCCAATTGGTATCCTTTGCTCGTAAACTCCTGCATGGAAGCATTAATAATAGTTGCTCGTTTTTCATAAGCTAAGTTATGGAATTTAGAATTGATTTTTGTCACCTTCTTCCTATTGACCATTGTGGTCATTTTAAATATATCACCTATGACCTTACTGGTCAATATGTTGTTGATTTACGCATAAAAAAAAGCCTCCCATCATTCAACGGGAAGCTTTTCGTATTTATACCATCACTTTACATATATCATTGGTGAATTCCACCGGATCATGGATTGGCAGCCCCTCAATCAATAGTGCTTGATGATAGAGCAGGCTAGTGTAGAGGGCCAATTTTTCTTTATCGGTTGCATGTGCATCCTTCAGGGATTGGAACACTTCATGGTTGGTGTTGATTTCTAACACTTTGTTTGCTTTAATGTTTTGGTTGTCCGGCATTGCTGCGAGGATTTTTTCCATCTCGATGGTCACTTCGCCTTCGGTGGACAAGCAGACAGGATGTGTTTTCAGACGCTTAGATACCTTAACATCGGTTACCTTCCCAGCTAATAGTTCCTTCATTGCCTCAAACAATTCCTTGTTTTCCTCTTGTTTGGCTTTTGTTGCATTGTCATTTTCCTCTGTTTCGATACCTAGATCGCCACTGGACACATTCTTGAATTCTTTTTCCTTATAGTTCATCAGCATCTTAATGGCGAATTCATCGATATCCTCTGTGAAATAAAGCATTTCATAGCCTTTGTCCAATACCATTTCGGTCTGTGGCAGCTTTTCAATCCGATCCTTGGATTCACCTGTAGCATAGTAGATGTACTTCTGGTCCTCAGGCATTCTGGAAACATACTCATCTAAGGTAACCAGCTTTTTCTCTTTTGATGAATAGAACATGATGAGATCCTGCAATGCTTCTTTGTTCGCACCAAAATCTGCATAGACACCATATTTCAACTGGCGGCCAAAAGCCTGGTAAAACTTCTCGTAGTTCTCACGCTCATCCTTTTGCATGCTAAGCAGCGCACTTTTGATTTTCTTTGCCAGGTTTTTCGCGATGAATGTTAATTGGCGGTCCTGCTGAAGCATTTCACGGGAGATGTTCAGCGACAGGTCCTCGGAATCCACAAGGCCTTTGACAAAACTGAAGTGATCAGGCAGCAGGTCCCCACACTTGTTCATGATCAGCACACCGCTAGAATAAAGCTCCAAGCCCTTCTCGAACTCCTTGGAATAGTAGTCATACGGCATATTTTCCGGAATATAAAGGATGGCATTGTAACGGATCGTACCATCCACACTCACATGAAGATGCTTGAGTGGCTGATCAAAGCCGTAATGCTTCTCCTGGTAAAACTTCTCGTAGTCTTCTTTCTTCAATTCATTTTTATTTTTCCGCCAGATCGGAACCATACTGTTGATGGTCTGTTCCTCACGCGTCTCCTCCAACTCCTGATCGTCTTCGGATTTAGGCTTGGTAGTGGTGACATCCATCTTGATCGGATAGCGGATAAAGTCGGAGTATTTTTTGATAATCGTTTTTAGTCGGTACTCCTCCAAATATTCATCGTAGCTCTCGTCTTCGGTATTTTCTTTCATTTTCAAAATGATCGTTGTACCGACAGTTTCCTTTTCAGCAAGCTCAATTGTATAACCTTCTGCGCCCTCTGACTCCCATTTGAAGGCATCATTCTGTCCCAACGCTTTACTGATTACTGTTACGACATCCGCAACCATGAACGCTGCATAGAAACCGACACCGAATTGCCCGATGATATCAAAGCCATCCTTGATTTCATTTTCCTTTTTGAACGCGAGGGATCCGCTTTTTGCAATGACACCAAGGTTCGCTTCAAGCTCTTCTTTCGTCATTCCAATCCCGGTATCCACAATTGTTAAAGTACGTTCTTCTTTGTTTGGGATCACTTTTATAAAGTAGTTGTCCTTATCGAACGTCAAAGAATCATCCGTCAATGCTCTGTAATAGATTTTATCCATCGCGTCACTTGCGTTGGAGATCAACTCGCGAAGAAATACCTCTCGCTGGGAGTAGATCGAGTTAATCATCATTTCTAATAGTCTTTTCGATTCAGCTTGGAATTCTTTCTTAGCCATGCTCACAATCTCCTTCCAGATATGAATATGTATTTAGCACTCTCCTATCAAGAGTGCTAACCCCACTAAATAATTATCACATTTGGATATTTTATGTCAATAGATTTGAGCAAAAAGAAAAGCAGTACATTTCATGAAGAAACGTACTGCCACTTTTAAGCGCTTTTTGAAATGTCAGGTACACTTATTTGCCCTTTCAATTTCCGGTCATAGATGCTAGTGGTGAAAATGGCGATGACCATCAAGCCCATCAGCACTCCAAATAGCATTTCCATGCCATGAAGATCCACCAATATCCCTCCCATCAAAGGGCCAAGCATCCTGCCACCGGTTGCAGTGCTATTTACAATGCCCTGATAGAAGCCTTCCCTGCCTTTAGGCGCAAGGTCGTTTGCAACGGTTGGCACGGCTGGCCAGACAAACATCTCGCCTATGGTAAGGATAACCATCGCGGTGACAAAGGCCGTGTACTGTTCAGCTGTCCCGGCAACGGCAAAGGAAGCAATAAATATCATCAGACCTACCATGATTTGTGCTTTTAACGTCTTGGTGTACCTTTTTACAATATAGGATATTAAAGGTTGTGCCAATACGATGAGCGCACCATTAATCGTCCAAAGTATACTGTATTGCTTAAGTGTTATTCCTAGAGACTGCGTGTGCGTTGCGATTGAAGTCTGCCATTGTACATAACCCATCCAGCATAAAAGGTATCCGATACAAACAATCAGAAGTGCATAAAGCTTTGTATGATCCTTGATTTTTTTTGAATGATCCAGGACTGAAGACTGGACGGTCGGGTTCGCCTGAATGCCTCTGTAGCCAAACAGTGCAATAAGGAAGAAAATCGCATACGTTACTGTGTTCGCCAGGAATATGTAGTCAAAGCGAATATCCGCTACAAGTCCCCCAAGCGCTGCACCTATGGCGACCCCCAGGTTCTGCGACACATACATCGCGTTGAACGATTTCCTTCCGCCTTCCTTCCACACAGAACCGGCCATTGCATACATGGACGGAAAAACGATTCCCGATCCGAAACCGATGATGGTTAGATAGATAATGTAGAAATTCCATGAATGATTCAACGTCATCCCTATTAATGCGGTGATTGTGATGGAAATACCTAGCAGAATCGATCTGTACCCACCAATCTTATCAAACAGATACCCGCCAATCAGGTTTCCAATGACACTTGCCCCTGCATTGACCATAAGCACAAGTCCTGCAACCGACAAGGATTTGCCTAGAATATCATGAATATATATCGTATTTAACGGCCATAAAAAAGAAGCCCCTGTTACGTTTATTGCCATACCAACAACAAGCAACCAAAGAGCTTTGGGCATTTTCAACATACTGCATGCCCTCCTTTAACCAATTATTATTTCGAAAGCCAAAATAATTGTAATTGGTTTTGTTCCCAGTTTCAATACAAATTGCTTGAAATGGGAAAATGTAATAATTAAGAAAATTTAGGGGTCTGGCCCCTTCCCCATGTTTAAAAGAAAAAGCGCCGCCTAGTGGCCACGCCTTTGTTCTTTCTCGCTATGGTTTTTGGATCTGACCGGTTGGGAACGCTTTAGGTTCTGTTGCTTTACATCTTTCACGGGATTATACTCTGCTCCCATTTCCACGGTGTTTCCTGTCTTTTGTTCAGGATTATTCTGTTTGGAACGTTTTTTCATCATTTTCGCCTCCGATGTTAGTGCCTTAACAAGGTCATATCGTTTTGAAGACTTTGAAGTTGCAGTCTCATACGATTGAGCTGCTCACGTTGCTGAGCATTACAGCTGTAAGAAAGATGCATCAAATCATTATAGGTCGTTTCTATCTGTTCCAGTGCATTCGTAAACTCTGTATCATTGTAGTGCTCCAGCTGCTGCGCTTCGCTATATTGGGCATGTGCATTCCGTAAAGTATCCTCACATTGCTGAATGAATTGTTCCACTGATTGTCTAGTTGCCATTTTTTTCACCTCACACTTAATTGTGATGCTCCTTTTTATTTTGCACATTTTTCTTTGTAGCATTCGGTAAAAGCGTACAGGAAAATTCTTGTCTATAAATGAAAGTCCGAAATCAAATTGTAAGCCTTCCCTCTTACGTGCTAAAATCATGTAGGATTAAAAAAAGAGGAGGATGACGGATGACCAACATAAAAAGTCAAAATCCGTTTCCATATTCCGTCGAGGACAAGCGATATCACACCTGGAATTATCATCTCCGCCAAACCTTCGGACATAAGGTGTTCAAGGTAGCATTGGATGGTGGATTTGATTGTCCAAATCGTGATGGCACAGTGGCCCACGGAGGATGCACATTTTGCAGCGCAGCAGGATCCGGTGATTTTGCCGGGAATCGTGCGGATGACTTGATTACTCAATTCAATGACGTAAAAGATAAAATGCACCATAAATGGAAAGACGGAAAATACATGGCCTATTTCCAAGCGTTCACCAATACCCATGCACCTGTAGCAGAGCTTCGGGAAAAGTACGAGACCGTATTATCCCAGGAGGGCGTGGTGGGATTGTCCATCGGTACTCGGCCGGACTGCCTGCCTGATGATGTAGTCGAATATTTGGCGGAACTCAATGAACGTACCTATCTGTGGGTGGAGCTGGGACTTCAAACTGTACACGAGAGAACGGCCCTGCTGATCAATCGGGCCCATGACTTTGACATGTATGCACAAGGTGTCCAAAAACTTCGGAAACACGGCATAAGAGTGTGCTCCCATATTATTAACGGACTTCCGTTGGAAAATAATAAAATGATGATGGAAACGGCACAGGCTGTTGCTGACCTGGACGTCCAAGGCATCAAAATCCATCTTCTTCACCTTTTGAAAGGGACGCCGATGGTCAAGCAGTATGAAAAAGGCCTGCTTGAGTTCTTATCCTTCGATGATTACATCCAGCTCGTATGTGACCAGCTTGAAATCCTTCCACCTCAGATGATTGTTCACCGCATCACAGGCGATGGTCCCATTGATATCATGATCGGGCCGATGTGGAGCGTGGACAAATGGTCTGTTCTAAATGCGATAGATGCCGAACTGAAACGGCGTGACAGCTATCAAGGAAAATACTATGTACCGAAAAAAGAGGCGATGGAATGAAACTGGAGCGAGTATTGCCATATAGCAAAAAAATATTGAAGCTAGCTCTTTCCGAGGGGGATATTGCTGTGGATTGCACCATTGGGAATGGTCATGATACCGTCTTCCTTGCCGAATTGGTCGGACAAACCGGACATGTTTATGGCTTTGATATCCAGGAGGAAGCAGTCAATGCCACTTTGGATCAAGTGCGAAACAACGGTTGTCAAGATCGCGTGACATTATTTCAGGAAAGTCACGCCCGCCTTTTGGAACTTATTCCAGATGCTGACCATTCCCGAATCCGCGGTGCAATTTTTAACCTGGGATATCTTCCGGGCGGCGACAAGGAAATTGTGACACTTGCGGACAGTACGATATCTGCGGTGGAACAGCTTTTGTCCGTTATGGAAAAAGAAGCGGTCATCGTGCTTGTCGTCTACCATGGCCACCCTGAAGGCCAGGTTGAACGGGACGCACTGCTGGATTACGTTGCAGCCCTTGACCAAAAAAGAGCCCATGTGCTGCAGTACCGATTTATGAACCAGGTGAACAACCCACCTTTTATTATTGCGATTGAGAAGAAATAGGATAGAGAGATTGGAGAAGAGTCCTTCATCGGTGGGTGAAGGACGTTTTATGTTTGCTTCCTGTGGAAAGGTCCTTCATCGGCTTTATGATGGACTTTTTGTGCCTGCATCACCATGGAAATGTCCTTCATAACCTCTATGAAGGACATTTTGCGACTGCATCACCATGGAAATGTCCTTCATCGGCTTTATGATGGACTTTTTGTGCCTGCATCACCATGGAAAAGTCCTTCATAAACTCTATGAAGGACCTTTTGCGACTGCATCTCCATGAAAAAGTCCTTCATAACCTCTATGATGGACCTTTTGCGACTGCATCACCATGGAAAAGTTCTTCATAACCTCTATGATGGACCTTTTGTGCCTGCATCACCATGAAAAAGTCCTTCATAACCTCTATGAAGGACCTTTTGCGACTGCATCACCATAAAAAAGTCCTTCATAACCTCCATGAAGGACTTTCCACCAATTTCCCACAATCCTACGAACTCTCCCGCCAACGCTGTATCCGCCGGTATGCCCGTCCATTCACATAAAAAAAGTACGCTGTTCCGCCACTGGAGCGGATAATGCTTTTCGCCATCCCGGAAACATTTTTGCAATCATGGACTTTGCGATCGGAGAGATAAACTCCGAGCAGCCCCCGATTGATCAACCGGTGGAATTTCTCAAAAGGCAGTCCAGTAGTATGCTCATCTGCTTTTGTAACAAAATGCTTCAGCCGCTCCATCAAGACTGCTTCATCTCTATAATACGTACAAAAGTTCAGATCCCCACCTGCCAGATCCTCTTCCTGATCGATAAAGTAATCAAGCAAAATGTGTAGACCCTGAATGTACGGAAAATACCCACCTACGATTTTCGAGGCATGCTGCTCCGAAAAATCCTCACGATACGATTGAGATACCAGGCAGAAGATACCGAGGGTCGAGCCTGAACACGCCGAGAATTCATACCATTCCATCGGTGGAAGCTCCTCCTTATATGAGGCGAACCATTTTTCCAGCCGTGGAACCCGCTCCTCCACCACAACATGCTTATGTACTTGCAGATCACAGTAATATTGGCAAAGCTTCAATAAATGGGGAAAAATAATGGGGTAGTTTTCTATATCCTTCAGCACACCTTGACAAGTCCTTACCAAATCACCCAGATATCCGCCATCCTTCTGTTCTTCTCGAAAACGGTAATAGTTCTTGACAGGGGAACCGACAGTCAAAGCGTCCTTCATCGATTCATGCAGCGCTTCAAAGTCAACTGGATCGAGTGAGGTGCTTCGGTCACATAGGTTGTCCAGATAATCACTGATTGTCTGATAAGCTACAATAAACTTGATCGCTTTTCGAATATCGGTGCCTGCAAGCAAGGAAAGGATCCCCCCACCCTCACAATGAAATGCTTTTGAGTCAATGCTGGCCAATGCCTGCGTCTTTAATTCAGGAGCCGGAATCTCACTGGCCCTTCTTTTCCAATAGGCCAATTCTTCATAGACAACAGGAAAAACATGACGATATACACTTTTCATAAGGGAAAAAGGATGGGTCGGTACCTTCAAGCTTATTCACTTCCTTCTAATTGTAATTCAAAAAAGGCTTTCGAATAGCGGAAAACCTTATCCCGCTCCGGCTCATTGAAAATCTCATGATATAGTCCTTTCCATTCCTTATAGCTTTTTTCTTTGGCCCCTAAGGAATTGAACCAGATGACAGATGCTTCTTTATCTACAATTAAATCATCTCCAGCCTGCATAAGCAAAACCGGAATATCCGGAAACTTATCAATGCTCGTATACGCATGGTTCATCGATTGGACGAGCTCTCGATACCATCTGACGGAAACCTTGGTGATGACCAATGTATCATCGCCTGCAGTTTTGATCAATTCTTCGTTGCGTGTTGCCTTGTCAATTGTAAGCCCGGTATTGAATTTAGATTTTGGCATAATCAAATTGAGGCCTTTCGAAAGGACATCAAGCCCTTTAGCAGGATGATGAAGCAATTTCAAGCAGGGTGATGAGAGGATTACCCCTGCAACCAGCAACGGACTTTTCTCCTGCAAGGTACGTATGACCGCAAGCCCTCCCATGCTATGACCGATGACAAAAACCGGCGGCTTCAGAAGGTACGCCTCCTTGATCCAGTTTTCCACTTCCTCTATATATTCATCGAACGTATCGATATGTCCTCTTCTTCTAGTGGAAAGTCCTTGACCAGGCAGATCCCCCATCACTACGTTGAATCCATTTGCCTTCCATTGGTCGATCAACCACAGATAACGCCCATGGTGTTCTTGGGCACCATGGACGATCACTACGGTTCCCTTCGGATTTTCGACCTCCCATTTCCACATAAAAACACTCCCTTAATTACTTAATGTATCTTTCTGATATAATAAAATAAAACAAATCCTTATGACAAGTTGGAGGCTCCCATGTATAAAATATACCCATATCACGATAAAAAACCCCAGATAGATCCCACTGTTTTTCTCGCTGATTTTTCCGTCATTACAGGGGATGTGACAATCGGGAAAGAAAGCAGCATCTGGTTTCACACCGTCATTCGCGGGGATGTCGCCCCTACCATTATCGGGGACAGAGTCAACATCCAGGATCAGTCCCTTTTGCATCAAAGCCCGAATAGACCTCTAATTATAGAAGATGACGTGACAGTTGGCCATCAATGTACCTTACATAGTTCTTTCATCAGAAAAAACGCCCTGATCGGAATGGGCTCCATCATTCTTGATGGTGCAGAAATCGGGGAGGGCTCCTTTATCGGGGCGGGCAGTCTGGTCTCCCCCGGCAAAAAGATCCCTCCAAACACGCTTGCCTTCGGACGTCCTGCAAAAGTGGTCCGCGAACTGACCGATGAGGATAAAATGGACATGGCACGCATCCGCAGAGAGTATGTGGAAAAAGGACAATATTACAAATCGCTGCAAACTTAACTTGCGGACACACCTTAACCGTTATGATTTCATAACGGTTTCTTTATTTTCTCTCAGGCAAAATTAACCCTTTTTTTACAATCGCTTATTACTTCCTAAATATTCAATACTTAGAATATAGTTATACAGATCAATTTCTTTTTAAAGGGGTTGTGGAAAATGATCAAATTCCTACACAATATTTATGATTTGGATTGTCATGTATTTCGTGGAATCAATCGGCATTTCGAAAAGAAAGCACTTAACCTTTTCTTCCGCACCATCACTCATGCAGGTGGAGCAACCTTTACCATCAGCACGATTCTATTGATTATTCTTCTTTCCTCAAGTTCCCTTAGATACGCCGCCATCGCAAGTGGAGTGGCCTTGGCAATCAGCCATCTCCCTGTATCAACTATGAAAAAATTCTATCCACGAAAACGGCCTTACCTTGCATTAACCGAAATAAAAGTGGCCATCAACCCATTAAAGGATCATTCCTTCCCTTCCGGCCATACCACCGCCATTTTTTCGGCTGTTCTCCCTTTCATCCTGTATGCACCTATGCTTGCAGCCATTCTTCTTCCTCTGGCAATTTGCGTCGGAATTTCGAGGATGTACCTCGGTCTTCACTATCCATCAGATGTGGCAGTCGGCTGTATCCTCGGCACCTCTGTAGGATGCTTTTCCTATTTGGCTCTTGCTTCTTTATATCCATATGCACTTTTATAAAAGAAAAAATGGGGGATTTTTATGAAAATAGCGATCTTCACCGATACTTTTGCACCGGATGTAAATGGTGTAGCCAGGACGTTAAAGAGATTTACCGCCTTCTTGGAGAAAAAACAAATAGAATATCGGGTTTTTGCGCCTGTCAGCTCCGGGGAAGATCTGTTCTCGAGTCACGTACATCGGTTTGTGAGCCTTCCGTTCTTCCTGTATCCTGAATGCAGGATTGCGCTTCCTAACATGATTTCCGTAAAAGCGGAGCTGCAGAAGTTCCAGCCTGACATCATTCATGTGGCAACCCCGTTCAACATTGGCTTATGCGGTTTACACTACGCAAAAAAGCTCAACATCCCGGTTGTTGGTTCCTACCATACCGACTTTGATAAATACCTCGAATATTACGACCTTCAATTTCTCACCAAATTTCTATGGACATACATGAGATGGTTTCACCGGCCGCTACGAAAAATTTTCGTACCTTCCCTGGATACACAGGAGCACCTGAAAAAACACGGATTCACCAATACCGCCATATGGCCGCGGGGAGTGGATTGCAATCTCTTTCATCCCGGAATAACCTCTTCTTCAATTAAAGATAAATTCCATATTAAAGAAAAATACATCATCAGCTTTGTAGGCAGACTTGCTCCCGAAAAAGATGTGGCACTATTGCCTGCCATTGAAGCAGCCCTGCCACAGCATATCCGTGAACATACCCATTGGCTCATTGTAGGAGATGGCCCTATGAAGCAGGACTTAATCAAGCAGGCACCTTCCAATATGACCTTTGCCGGATTCCGGTCAGGTTCCGAGCTTACGGAGATCTATGCAGCATCCGACCTTTTTGTCTTTCCATCTGCAACAGAAACCTTTGGCAATGTGGTCCTTGAATCTCTGGCTTGTGGAACTCCGGTAATCGGGGCAGACGCAGGCGGGGTACGTTCCATCATTGAGAATGGTGTGACTGGAATATTATGTCCTGAAAAAGAAATCGAAGCTTTTGCGGAAGCCATTGCTTCCCTTCTCCATGATTCATCCTTGCGAAAAGAGATGGGCTTGGCCGGCAGGCAATATGCCCTCTTGCAATCATGGGACGCCATTTTTGAAAGATTATTGTCCGAATACCATCTCGCATTACAAGGTGAGGAGCTTCAGGAACTCGCTTAGTTCAAGGAACAGAGTAAATTCCTTTTACAGAAAACTTGCAACCTTCCGATATTCTTGTATATAATAATGATAATCTGACGAACGGAAAGGAGGGAATGAGATGTTACTATCTGTAAAGCATCGCGGGCAATACTTGTCATTTTTACATTTATGCCGCGCGATTTTTCATGATTCATTTGTTAACGGGATACGTCTGTCCTTTTTTAACAAACTGAATACTTGCTTCAGATAGTAAGAGATCTCTCCCCCTTCGTACCCCACTGTTCATAGTGGGTATTTATTAAATAGCCATGGGTTAAGAAGACTCCTTCTTACTCATGGTTTTTTTGTGTTAAAAATAATCTTAAGGAGCTCATTAACATGATGCTATGTACAATAAATGAAATAAGCAAAAGCTTTGCAGGAACGAAAATCTTCGAAAACCTTTCCCTCGACATTCAGGAGAAAGACCGAATCGGATTAGTCGGCAGGAACGGCAGTGGCAAAACCACGATATTTCAGCTGATCAGCGGAAAAGAGGCACCTGATACAGGAGCCATTCATATTAAGAAAGGCATAAATGTCGGATATCTATCGCAGATTCCTTCTTTCCCTGACGGAACCACAGGAGAGAAAGTACTTTCATCGGCTTTTTCCGAAGCAATGGTGATACAGGAAAAAATCAGGGAACTTGAGCTGCAAATGTCCCAGGAAACAGATGAAAGCAAGCTTCAACGAATAATGGAGGAGTATGGTGTCCTTCAGGAGCGCTTCTCCTTTATGGGAGGCTATGAAATCGAAGCCGAGATACAAAAGATAGCAAACGGATTAAAGATTTCCCATCTGCTTTCACAAAAGTTTGCCAGTCTAAGTGGTGGAGAGCAGACGAAAATTTGTCTTGGCTTTATTCTATTGCAGAACCCGGAATTGCTATTGTTGGATGAACCGACCAATCACTTGGACATTTTCTCGGTGGAGTGGTTGGAGCAATATTTGCGCGATTACTCAGGTACAGTAGTCGTGATCTCCCATGACCGCTACTTCCTGGACGAGGTAGCAACCAAAATCATCGATCTGGAGGATGGGGAAACACATACCTACCACACAAACTACAGCGGCTTTATCAAAGAAAAAGAAGAGCGACTTCTCCTGGAGTTCGCAGCCTATCAGGAGCAGCAGAAGAAAATCAAAAAGATGAAAGAGACCATCAAGCGCCTGAAGGAATGGGCCAATCAGGCAAATCCTCCAAACGCCGCTATGCACCGCCGTGCAAAAAGCATGCAAAAGGCACTCGATAGAATGGAAAAGGTGAAACGTCCTATTCTGGAGAGAAAGGCTATGGGTCTTCAATTTGAAGGAAGCGAACGGAGCGGAAAAGACGTCCTTACAATGGATGGATTGGCAAAAGCCTTTGGCGGACGTACTCTCTTTGACCAGCTTGATCTCCATGTCTATTTTCAGGAAAGAGTCGCGATTGTCGGCCAAAACGGAACAGGAAAAACCACTCTTTTGAAAATTCTTTTGGGCGAGGAAAGATATGATTCCGGTGAATTAAAGGTAGGCAGCAATGTGAAAATCGGCTACCTCTCTCAGCATGTCGAGGCCGCTACACCTAAACAGACGCTAATCGACGCTTTTCGGGAATACGTGCCCATCACCCAGGAACAGGCCCGACATGTTCTTGCGAAGTTTCTTTTCTACGGTCCATCTGTATTTAAAAGGGTGGAAAGTTTAAGCGGAGGAGAAAAAATGCGTTTACGTTTGGCCCAGCTGATGTATCAGGATATCAACCTCCTTATTCTCGATGAGCCGACAAACCATCTGGACATTGAATCAAGGGAAGTCCTGGAGGAAGCGCTAGAGGATTTCAGAGGTACGATTGTCACCGTGTCGCATGATCGCTACTTTTTGAATAAGTATTTTGAGAAAACCTGCTGGCTTGAAAGCGGCAGGCTCACCACTTATACCGGCAACTACCAATATGCTCGTGAAAAGAGAAAAGAATTGGAAAAAGAAAAATCGCAAGCAATTGTTCAAGTTGCGGAAAGAAAGAAGGAAATTGTTTCTCCGGAACGAGTAAAAAGAAATGCCCCAACTTCCATCGAGCCCGAGAAGATAGAGGCAAAATTGGAGGAACTGGAACTGGCAATATACGAGTTGGAGGCCCAGATGGAAAAAGAGACAGATCATGTGGCCCTGCAAACGTATCAGGATGAATGGAACAAAAGAGAAACGGAACGCGCCTCCCTCTATGAACTATTGGAGGATGCGCTTTAAACATTGTTGGATGAGCAGGCGATCTATTTCGCCTGCTTTTTGTTGGAGGGCTTTTTTTAAAGCAGTTTCCAGTGATTTTTTTGTCTCGAGGTTACTTTTTCATGAAATACTCATTTTCCCTAGTGGATTCTAGAGGGCAATTTTAAGATATCAACGAAAATTTTCATATATCCACGATTCCGCACCCTATATCAACGAGAAAAAAATTATATCAATGAAAATAAAAATATATCAACAAAAAACAGGGGCATATCGATAAAACGCATATTTCCGCAAAATCCGACACCTAACCGCGCAAGGCAACTAGTTGGAAGCAAGCCACTCCACAAAACAAAAACTGCCGCCAAACCAGGCACATAACCTGATTTGGCGGCAGCCACATTAAAATTTAAGCGTTCGCTTGCTCTTTCAACGCATCCGCTTTGTCCACTTGCTCCCAAGGAAGGTCAAGATCGTTACGGCCGAAGTGACCGTAAGCAGCAGTCTGCTTGTAGATAGGGCGACGAAGGTCTAGCATTTTGATGATTCCAGCTGGACGAAGGTCGAAGTTGTTGCGCACAAGTTCCACTAGCTTCTCTTCAGATACTTTACCAGTTCCAAAAGTGTCCACTGCGATGGATACAGGCTGTGCTACACCGATTGCGTATGCAAGTTGTACCTCACATTTGTCAGCCAATCCGCTTGCTACGATGTTTTTCGCAACATAACGTGCTGCGTATGCTCCGGAACGGTCAACTTTCGTTGCGTCCTTACCGGAGAATGCGCCACCACCGTGACGTGCATATCCACCGTAAGTGTCAACGATGATTTTACGGCCAGTCAATCCAGCATCCCCTTGAGGTCCACCGATAACGAAACGGCCAGTCGGGTTGATGAAGTATTTTGTGTTTTCGTCAATCAAGTTAGCAGGAACTACCGGCTTGATTACGTGTTCTTTCACATTACGTTGGATCTGCTCCAAAGAAATCTCTGGGTGATGCTGAGTAGAGATAACGATTGTATCGATACGTACCGGTTGATCGTTTTCATCATATTCAACAGTAACTTGAGTTTTCCCATCTGGACGTAAGTATGGAAGGATTTCTTCTTTTCTTACTTCTGTTAAACGACGTGAAAGCTTATGAGCCAATGAAATCGGTAAAGGCATTAACTCTTTTGTTTCATTGCAAGCAAATCCGAACATCAGACCTTGGTCTCCCGCACCGATTGCTTCGATTTCCGCATCCGACATTTGCCCTTCACGAGCTTCCAAAGCTTGGTCGACACCCATTGCAATGTCAGCGGATTGCTCGTCGATTGACGTAAGAACCGCACAAGTTTCTGCGTCAAAACCGTATTTCGCACGAGTGTATCCAATTCCTTGGATGGTTTCACGAACGATTTTTGGGATATCTACATAAGTAGAAGTAGTGATTTCTCCAGCAACAAGCACCAATCCGGTTGTTACAGAAGTTTCACACGCTACACGTGCGTTTGGGTCATTAGTAAGAATAGCATCAAGGATGGAGTCGGAAATTTGGTCACAAATTTTATCCGGATGCCCCTCCGTTACGGATTCAGAAGTAAATAAACGACGTTGTTTAGTCATTAAAAAAGTTCCTCCTTTTGTATATGAAAAGCGTTTTACCTCTCTTCATGTATAACAGTATGTTTGATACGGATCTCATTTCCTGTTGTGATGTTCTTTGTTATCTTGTGCAGAATATAAAAAACCTTTCCATAATGTTGAGGAAAGGTTTGGGTTCAAGAATTAGCCTTTCACTCTTATCGGTCAAGGTCAATGCCTTGCTCAGGTTTAGCACCTTTTCTCAAGCGACAAGTTTCTTGTCCAAAAAAATTAGCGAAGTGCTTTTTTCGCGCTCGCCCATTTACCTTTGAGCAGGTTGCTGGGTTTCATAGGGCCTGCCCCTCCACCAGCTCGGAATAAGAGTATCCGTTCAAGGTTCTATATTAGCGTAATAAAAGCTTTATTGTCAACAAAAAACGGCAAATTATTTATATGAAGAAACAGGAAAAAACATATGCTATCATTAAGTAGAATTGTCCGTATACATAAGCCTCTTTTTCACAAAATGTTAACGGATTCACACTTTATTTCATAAAATAATTTAATTAGTATGGACTATTCGATTAAATGTGTTATACTTTTTAACAGATGAGAAATTAATATACAAGTTGAAGGAGAGTTATCCATGATGAAAACGGTTGGTATTGATAATGGTTTAACTAAATTAATATACGGAAGCAACACGCAAATGCAACTTTCTGTACCTCAATTAGTGGAGAAAGTATTAAACCGCAATGAAGGCAGCCTGACATCTACCGGTGCAGTGGTTGCTACAACTGGAAAATATACGGGTCGCTCCCCTAAAGATAAATTCATTGTGGAAGAGGATATCTCCAAGGATAAAATTGACTGGGGAACGGTAAACAGTCCGATCTCTGAAGATGTATTCGAACGTTTATATGATAAAGTATTAAACTACTTAGAAAATAAAGATGAAATTTTCGTGTTTAAAGGTTTCGCAGGAGCGGACGAAAAATATCAATTGCCTATCCAGGTAATCAACGAATTTGCATGGCACAATCTTTTTGCGCACCAGCTATTCATCCGCCCAAATGACGAACAGCTTGCCAAACATGAAACCGCATTCAGTGTTGTCTCTGCACCAAGCTTCAAGGCTGACCCTGCAGTGGACGGTACGAACTCTGAAGCATTTGTCATCATTTCTTTCAAAAAGCGCGTCGTTCTTATCGGTGGGACAGAATACGCTGGTGAAATGAAGAAAAGCATTTTCTCTGTCATGAACTACTTGCTTCCTGAGAATGGTATCATGCCGATGCACTGCTCTGCCAATGTAGGACGTGAAGGCGATGTAGCACTATTCTTCGGATTATCGGGTACTGGTAAGACAACATTATCCGCTGACCCTAACAGAAGGCTGATCGGTGACGATGAGCATGGCTGGTCCAATACAGGCGTATTCAATATTGAAGGCGGTTGCTATGCGAAATGCATCGGACTGACGCACGAAAAAGAGCCGCAAATTTTTGATGCGATCCGTTTTGGATCTGTGCTTGAAAATGTGGTAATCGATGGTCAGTCAAGAATCGCTGACTATGACAACTCCACTTTAACAGAAAATACTCGTGCCGCCTACCCTCTTGAAGCAATGGACAACATTGTGCAGCCAAGTATCGCGGGACACCCAACAACTATTGTGTTCTTGACAGCTGATGCAACTGGAGTATTACCTCCGATCGCCAAGCTTTCAAAAGAACAGGCAATGTTCCACTTTCTGAGTGGGTACACAAGCAAACTGGCAGGAACAGAGCGCGGAATCACTTCTCCGCAAACAACGTTCTCCACTTGCTTCGGTTCTCCATTCCTGCCGCTTCCTGCAACTACGTATGCAGAGATGCTTGGCAAAAAAATCGATGAGCATAATGCCCAGGTCTACCTTGTAAACACCGGCTGGACTGGCGGAGAGTACGGAGTAGGCAGCCGTATGAAGCTTTCTTATACAAGAGCAATGGTTCAAGCAGCCCTTGAAGGCGATCTTACAAATGTGGAAACGGAAAAAGATCCATATTTCGGAGTGGAGATCCCTCTACATGTTCCAGGTGTACCTGATGAAGTGCTGCAGCCTAAGAAAACATGGCATGATGAAGAAAAGTATGATCTTGCTGCCCGTGAATTGGCAGGCAAATTCAAAGAAAACTTCACAAAGTTCAAAAACGTTCCGGAAGACGTACTTGGACTAGGTGGACCAACCGTCTAATAATATAGTGGAGCCATCCGAAATGACATCAAGTTGTCTTCGGATGGCTCTTTTGATTTTTAATCGATTCGAAGTTGGAGCTTATGATGGACTTTTTCATAGGGGGCGATGCTCAAAAGGTCCTTCATTCTCGTGATGATAGACTTTTTCATAGGGAGCTATGCTCAAAAGGTCCTTCATCCACCTGATGATGGACTTTTAAATAGGGAGCTATGCTCAAAAGGTCCTTCATTCTCCTGATGATGGACTTTTTCATAGGGATCGAGGCTCAAAAGGTCCTTCATATTCCTGATGATGGACCTTTTCATAGGGATCGAGGCTCAAAAGGTCCTTCATTCTCCTGATGATGGACTTTTTCATAGGGATCGATGCTCAAAAGGTCCTTCATTCTCCTGATGATGGACTTTTTCATAGGGATCGATGCCCAAAAGGTCCTTCATTCTCCTGATGATGGACCTTTTCATAAGGATTGATGCCCAAAAGGTCCTTCATTCTCCTGATGATATACCTTTTCATAAGGATTGATGCCCAAAAGGTCCTTCATCAAACCGATGATGGACTTTTCTAGCACAAGTGAGCAACAAAATGCTCTTCATCAACCCTTTGACTGGCCTTTCCAGCCCAAGCTACCACCAAAATGCACTTCATCAAACACTTCCATGAACACCACATCCAAATTACTTCAATGCCCCCTGCTCCTTCATCCAAATGGTCAGCCTCTCAACCAGCCTCCTGTTCTCTTTTGGAGGAAAGTAATGCGTAAACTCCGGATAATACCAGCTTTCAACATGCTTCCCGAGCTCCTTTGCGCGCTTTTCCAAACGATAGGAATGCTCAACGGACACATTCATATCTTTCTCCCCATGGATAATCAATATGGGAGCCTGAAGCTTCTCAAGCTCATACAGCGGTGTTCTCCACTTGTACTCGTCAGGCACCTTACTCGGCGTCCCTCCGATAACACGCTTCATCATACGGCGCAGGTCAACCCGTTCCTCATAAGTAAGAACCATATCCGAGACCCCTCCCCAAGCAACAACGGAACAAGCATCCGGGAACTGTATCCCAGCCATCAGGGCCATCACGCCTCCACGGGAGAAGCCGAATACATGGATCCGGTTCGGCTTCACCTTTTCATGCTTCTCAAGCACTCTATACGCCGAGAAGGCATCCTCCCGATCCTCACCGGCAAAATCCTCATTTCCTTCTCCTCCCTGGTTTCCCCGGTAAAAAGGTGCCATCACGACAAAACCTTCAGAGGCAAATTGAACGATGCGCCCTACCCTGACCTGTCCGACATTCTTGATTCCGCCCCGCAGATATAGAAACCCCTCATAAGTCCCTTCACCCTTAGGCTCAGCCAGCATCCCTTTTACCTTTAATCCACTGCTATAATAGGTCACCATATATACATCGATATGTGGACTTGGTGACGGGTATCGTACCTTCTCTGTTATCAAGCCGTCCTTCAACATTTTCCCTCCAATTCCCCTACTGGGCATTCACACATATTTAGGGCAAATCATACTGTATTTTATATAAACATACAAAACTTTTGCCTATAGCCTGAGGAGGTTGAATATGAGATTTTTTAAAATTGCCCTAAGTATTGGATTGTGTCTTGTTCTTGTCGCTGCATTGGTTGCTTGCGGTGGTGGAAAAAAAGAAACGGTCCGGATTGCGGAAGTGACTCGTTCCATTTTTTATGCTCCCCAATATGTTGCGATTGAAAAAGGTTTTTTTGAAGAAGAAGGTTTGGATGTAAAACTGACCACAACATGGGGAGGCGACAAAACGATGACCACCCTATTGGCGGATGGTGCCGATGTGGCGCTTGTCGGATCTGAAACGTCGATCTATGTGTATGCACAAGGATCGAATGATCCAATCATCAATTTTGCCCAGCTTACACAGACAGATGGAACGTTCCTGGTATCAAGAGATAAGCTTGAGAACTTTACCTGGGAGGATTTAAAAGGCAGCACTTTCCTAGGCCAACGGAAAGGCGGTATGCCGCAAATGGCAGGAGAGTTTGCCTTGAAAAAGCATGGCATCGATCCGCAAAGCGATCTAAATCTGATTCAGAATGTGGATTTCGCCAATATTCCTAGTGCCTTCGCTTCCGGTACAGGAGATTTTGTCCAGCTATTCGAACCGCAGGCAAGTATCTTTGAGGCGGAAGGGATCGGCCACATCGTCGCATCCTTTGGAGAAGAGTCAGGACTCATCCCTTACACCACCTTTATGGCAAAGGAAAGCTATATAAAAGAAAATCCTGATACGGTGGAGAAATTCACAAGAGCCCTCTATAAAGCTCAAGCATGGGTTGAATCACACAGTGCCAAAGAAGTGGCTGAGGTTATTTTGCCATACTTTGAAGATACAGAGGTTGAATTAGTCGAGACAGTCGTGGACCGCTATAAGAGCCAAGGTTCCTTTGCCACTGATCCTGTTCTGGATATAGCGGAATGGGAGAACCTGCAGAACATCATGGATGAAGCCGGGGAATTGCCTGAGTATGTAGAACATGAAACATTAGTAAATACAACCATTGCGGAAGATGTAATGGGAGAATAGGATGATGATCTATGAGCTTTCTATCGATAGATCAAATTGAACACATTTATTTCACTCCAGAGCGTGCTACAAAAGTTTTAGAGGACATTTCCATCACCATCGAGGAGGGGGAGTTCATCTCCTTCCTCGGTCCAAGTGGATGTGGAAAGACGACCTTGCTTTCCATCATTGCTGGTCTTTTGGATCCTACTGGAGGAGATGTGAAGCTAAAGGGCAGACGCCCCAGGGAATGTGTCTCGGAAATCGGTTATATGCTACAGCAGGACTATCTTTTTCCCTGGAAGACAATCGAAGAAAATAGCCTGTTGGGATTAAAATTATCCGACACTCTGACAGAGGCTTCCAAGCGGAAGACCTTGCAGCTTTTAAAGGATATGGGTTTGCATGATGTAGAAAAACTGTATCCCTCGCAATTGTCCGGTGGAATGCGGCAGCGTGTTGCACTTGTTCGGACACTAGCGACTGATCCACTGCTATTACTATTGGATGAACCTTTTTCAGCATTGGATTATCAAACAAAACTGAAGCTCGAGGATCTTGTATTCACGACACTTAAATCCTTTCAAAAGACCGCTCTACTTGTTACACATGATATTGGAGAGGCCATCGCCATGAGCGATCGGATTTTTCTTTTAAGAGCTAATCCAGGCCGAGTTGCCAAAACATTTATCGTTCCATCTGAATTAAGGGAGACCATTCCTTTTGAAGCAAGGCAGCATCCCCAGTTTTCTTCCTTGTTTCAAAACATCTGGAAGGAGCTGGAGCAGCTTGAAACAGCAGCGGAACATTAATCTCCTTCATACAGATTATCTGCAGAAAAGAAAGAAAGTTAAGCTGCAAGTACGGCTTTATCAGCTCATCATATTTATCGTCTTCTTCACTTTTTGGGAGCTTGCAGGAAAAAACAGCTGGATCAATCCACTTCTTTTCAGCTACCCAAGTAAGATCTATCGTCTTTTTATGGAAAAGATGCAGGATGGATCGCTCCTTAGCAATATAGGCATTACCGTAACAGAAACCATTTTCGGCTTCATACTTGGGACATTGATTGGTACCATCCTTGCAGCGATCTTGTGGTGGTCACCTATGACTTCGAGAGTGCTTGAGCCGTACTTGGTCATCTTGAATGCCATGCCAAAGGTGGCACTGGGTCCCATTCTAATTGTCGCCATCGGCCCTAACATGGGTTCCATCATTACGATGGGGGCAATCATTTCGGTTATCATTACCACCATTGTCGTCTATACAGCTTTTAAGGAAGTGGATGACAATTATCTGAAGGTGCTTAAGACGTTCGGTGCCAGGAGAGGGCAGCTATTTACCCAGGCTGTATTGCCGGCCTCCTATCCAACCATCATCTCTACATTGAAGGTGAATGTCGGGCTTTCATGGGTCGGGGTGATAGTCGGGGAATTTCTTGTTTCCTCCAAGGGGCTTGGGTATATGATCATCTACGGATTCCAGGTTTTCAACTTCACGCTCGTATTACTGAGCCTTTTGATCATTGCCGTATTTGCCACCATCATGTATCAGCTTGTTGAATATCTGGAGAAGAAGCTTGTTAAAAATAATTAAAAGAGAGCAACTCAAAAGCTGCTCTCTTTTATTCGTTGTAAACTATAGGTGAGGACCGAATCTTTCATGATAAAGCTGAAACGACTATCTTTCCTTATGTTGGTGGGAAGCTGTTTCAGTAATACCGGTCCATTTGTTTCGAAATATGTAGGTTGTTTCTCTAAACGTACAATCTCGGCAAAATATACATTTTTGATGATGACCTTTTCTCTGCCTTCCACTTTGTATTGCCCTATGTAATGCAGTTTGGATACTTGTCCGCCTGTTTCTTCTTTTACTTCCCTCAGAGCCGCCTGATCGGCGCTTTCTCCTTCTTCGACTTTTCCCCCGGGAAATTCCAGACCACGGTTTTTATGACTGGTCAAGAGCCATTGATCTTCAAATTGGCAAATGACCCACACATGCTTGGGACTGGATGAATAAGGATGGTCTTTAAAGGATAACATCACTCTATTATGGTAAATGTCTTCAAACTCATACATACTATCGAAACTCCAATACCTCTTTTTTCTTCTTCCATCTTAACATAGTAGCATCGAAATTGTGAGAGTCAAGTATCCTTTTTAGACCATCATACAAAAGAATTCGTCAATTTATTCAATTAAGTCGTCCATCAAACCTTCGTTTTTAATATGCGCCTTTGTTTCTTCGTCACCGAGCTCATAGAGCATTTTATATACCTGCTGCAACCCAGTGTCGTAGCCATCATTGGGGCGGTCGAAATGGTACTCAATATAGGGAATATGTGCTCGCCAAAAACCTTGCCAATCGGAAGAATAATTTTGATCGAACAACTCTCTTAGACGGGTAATTTCCTCATCCGTCGCTTGTATCTGGTAGTCCCATGAATTAGCAGTTCTGACCTGTGAGATATTACCTTCACCAAGTGAAATATAATAGGTTTTTCGTTCCATCCTTCTCATCCTTTCATGAAGCATCCTTTCTTATTTTCCCTAAAGGATCACCGCTTTATTCCATAGGATGAAAGTAATTAGAGATCTGATTTTTTCTTAAGCGTTTCAATCATTCTCTTCAACAATTTAGGAATTGGAACACCCATCCTATGGGCATTTTCCATAATGGAAATAAATTCATTCACTAAGTAAAAAAGAATGGTGACATCCATGATGACCGTAGTACCTAATATGATATCCAACACATGTGCAATACTTACCAAGGCAAAGATGAATATTTTTTGCGCAATCCCCTTAAAGCCGATCCTGCTGGAGAGCTTCTTTTCCACTAAAGCTGCAAGTACCCCTGTAATATAGTCGACAATGACAAATGCAACCAGGAAGAGCAGTAGCTTGCTTATTCCGCCAAAGAGCAGGGATGCAATTGAACCTGTTAGTGAAACGGCTCCAATGTACATAGCTGTGTACTTGTCCATAGTACTCCCCCTTTTCATACTCTATTTTATGCAGCTCTTTATTAAGTGTGTAAGTAGAAACTGCCTTTTTTGTATGAAGTGAAAAAGATAGAGAAAGCTAATGTCTAGAGAGGCAGCTGCATATGGAGGTGAAAGCTGATGAAATCCATAGAAGAAATGATAGAAAAATATCAAAAAAGATTATTGAAAGATGACGAAGATGTAGATGCAGTCGCATACGCGGTTGTTAATAGCTTTACGAGAGAACAATGCCTGGGATTATTGAATGAACTCACTGACGAAGAGCTTCATCAGATCGTAGCACTCTTTGTTATGGATAAGGTGAAGACAATATTAATCAACACTGATGAGGATATTGGGAGGGATGGATCAAGATTCCTTCATTAACTGTGAAAAAACAGAAGTAGCCCGATACTTAGGGAGTTCCCTTTGCATCGGGCTAAATTAATGTGGACAGAAGTTATTTGCCTAAAAAGGCGTGGAGCATCCAATTATGCTTTTCCACACTCTGATGAATGGCTAATAGCATATCACCTGTCGTTTCATCTCCTGCACCATCTGCAATTTCCATGCCTTCCTTCAACTCTACGATAAGAGTCGAGAAGTCACTGGCAATATTCTTTACCATCTGCTCCGCAGACTCTCCTCCTTCTGCTTCATGGATGGTGGAAATCTCCAGGATTTCCTTCATGGTTCCTACAGGCTTGCCTTCAATTGCGAGCAGTCTTTCAGCTAATTCATCGATATGGGTTGCCGCCTCATTATAAAGCTCTTCAAATTTTTCATGAAGGGTGAAGAACTCAGGTCCTTTTACATACCAGTGATAATTATGTAACTTCGTAAATAAAACACTCCAGTTCGCGACTTGCTTATTCACTGCATCCGTTAATTGATTTGACATCTTAATTCCTCCTTGACCAATAAGTTCTACCTTTTTTTACCCTTTCTATCTTCCCCTTAAACAAAGTCATTATCCTTCCATTTGTTTTCTAGCCTAGAGCAATAATGGTAGAATAGTGGTAGTATTGTGCAAGGAGGGATTCTCAACAATGACTACCGTATTAATCATATGTGTCATTATAGTTCTTATCGTTCTTTTACTGACGATACTAACCACCAATAAAGCTTATAATTATGAACATAAGATCGACCCAGTGGACCCAATGCCAGGCGAAATCGAGGAAAACAAAGAAGTCGAAAACAGCAACAAACGATGACCCTGGCAATTAAACATCCTTCCATAAACACGGAAACCCCAAGCGTGCCATCTTCTCAGAGGGCTTGCTTGGGGTATTTCGAGTTTATCTTTATCCAACTTAGTAATATTCGTAGATATATGGGGTTTTCGGTTGTTCGACTTTTTCAAGGCTCTCGACTTCCACGTAAGGCAGGTTCCATCCATTGTATTCGGTCACGGTCAATGTCCCCTTCACCTTTACCCACTCATCGTTTTCCAATTCACTTGCTTCTGCGAGCGTGGATAATGTCCCGTAAACGGAGGCATCGGCCACACAGCACGAGAGTCCAAATCTTGCTACCACAAACTGATCGGATGTGAAGTCTGCCTCCCGGAAAACAAACCCGACCATTTCGATTTTCTTCCCGACAAATTCTTCAGGATTCATATCAATTATGTTCATAATGGGAATGTATCGGTCATCTTCCACTACAATCGTATCCTGTGTTAATAGCTCAGCCTTCAGCTCTTCATAGTACCCTTCCGGTGGGGCCTGCACTTCAAACCCTTCCGGATGTTCAAGAGGTGCATCAGCTAATTTCTCATCTATGGATTGCTCGCCTGATTCATCCATATACTTTTCAGGATCCTTCAAATACTCTTCTGCACGGGAAGTGGAATCTTCACCTTCCGCCTCCGGTGTTCCTTCAAAGGCACCCGCCTGCTGACGTTCCTCCACGATCTGCTTGGAGTTCGTAAACCCGCGCTTTTCAATGATGGAGCTGTCCAAAATATTATCGGGAAACATGAACCCTGTCACAACAGGCAACACAAACATGGAATAGATGACAATAGACTGGATGGGTGTAGAGGATTCACCATGATCAAATCCACAATTGCACACCAATTCCTCCTTGTTTTTGGAACCGCTTCTCCAGATTTGCACTATCCCAAGGATGAACAGTGTCGCACCGGCAAAATACATGAAAGGCATCATCCGCGGCGCAATAAAGTTCGTAATGTTCCCAGTCACTAATAGCTTAAAGAATAGAAGAGTAAAGCCTAATAATATGATTCCGCGCAAATAAATGTGGAATCCATAATCTCGATTATTTTCCATTCAATCTCATCCTTTCCTTACAACACAATCTGCTGGAAAATAAGGATTGCACAAAACACGACAATTGTCACAACAGCCATGAAGGCCAACACGAATTTCGTCTTGAAATAGGCGAATAGCATAAATGTGTTTTTCAGATCCAGCATTGGTCCATAAACTAAAAAGGCAAGTATCGATCCTGTGGTAAACGTTGACCCAAAGGATGCTGCAACAAATGCGTCCGCTTCTGAACATAGAGAAAGTACATAAGCAAAAGCCATCATGACAGCAGGTGACAAGACCTCATTTGAACCAAGTGCAACAAGTACATCCCGGTCGAGGAAGGTTTGGAATAAACTTGCAATGAACGCACCTGCAATCAAGTATTTACCCATATCGAAGAATTCATCACTTGCATGATAGAAAGTGGCTTTCCATTTATTCGTCGGTCCTATCTGTTCAACCTCGGAATCCACTCTTCCTTGCAGTTCATTTTTCGTCCAGCGAAGCTGATTTTTATTATCAAAAAGTAATAGCATCAACAACCCTATTACAATACATAGTACAAATGCCAAACCGAAGCGACCATATAGAATAGTAGGGTCTCCATTAAAGGCGTAAAAAGTGGAAGCTACTACAACCGGGTTCAATATTGGTGCTCCAACAAGGAAAACGACCCCGACATGAAGCGGCATCCCTTTTTTGATCAGACGGCGGACCACTGGAATAATCGCACATTCACAAATCGGGAAAATGGCACCAAGAACCGCTGCTGGAATAATTGCAGCAAAAGCATTCTTCGGGAGGAATTTTTTTATCTTCTCCTCCGACACAAAGGTCTGAATCAATGCAGAGGCAAATACCCCCAATAATATAAACGGTACAGCTTCAATTACGATACTCAAGAATATAGTATTTACATTAAGGAATGAGCCCGGAATCTTCTCAGAGAAATCTTTCATATCAATAAAAAAGAACAGATATAGAAAAAATCCGATGAGTAGAAGGCCAATGATATCTTTTAAGAGATTATTGCTTGTCCTCATTTTTCGACTCCTTACATTTTATCTATTTGCATTATAGCATAGGGAACTAGGAAACATTTACTCTAGTTATTAACAATATATGTATCTCTATTAAAATTATGACGTTGTACTCAAAATTACTAGATTTTGTTTTTGCACACTAAACACCGCTGTTGATCTCCGCAATAGGCTTCGCTTTCCGCGGGGCGGGGCTGGAGCCTCCTCGGCTTTCGCCTGTGGGGTCTCCAGCCTACCGCTACCTCCCGCAGGACAAGGAAGGCTGCGGCAGCGATACATCGCACGAAGAAAATGCTCGCATTTTCGAGGAGTCTTCGCCTATTGCTCCAATCAACAGCTAGATTATTAATAGTCTACACTTGTCTTTAATAGATCATATGAAATTTAAAAAGGATGACCCTAGTAGGCCATCCTTCTCACTTTATCATCCAAACACTTTTTTAAGATCTTCTTTATCCTGTTCCAACCAGAAGCGCATCAGGCGTTTTGCGCCTTCAAGGTCATGCAGCTTCGCCTGGCCGCATTGCTTTTCGTTTGCTGCAGGAATATCTTCAATCTGAACCGCGTCCTTCAACGTATCTTCCATCAAGTCAACAATTTCATCCACTGTTGGTTCGCCGCTGACAACCAGATAGTAGCCTGTCTGGCAGCCCATTGGTGAAATATCGATAATATCGAAATGGTCGTATTTTTCCGAATGAGTACGGATATTGAAAGCCAACAGATGCTCCAACGTGTGGATGGCATCAGGCTTCATTGCTTGCTTGTTCGGCTGGCAAAAACGGATATCATATTTATTCACAACACCATCTGTCCCTACCTTGTGTACCCCGCAATGGCGGACATATGGAGCTTTTACTGCATTATGATCAAGTTCAAAGCTTTCTACTGAAGGCATGAAAACATCTCCTTATTGATAAGTTACACCTATTATAGCACAGTTTTAATTCCAATTAAATTCATCTGATTTATATGAATTCAATAAATTTTCCGTTCCCGTGAAAATCAGCTATAATTTATTCTGAGGTGACAGTATATGAAACATATCTTTCTTTTGCTAATCCGCTTTTACCAAAAGGTCATATCTCCATTAACACCACCCTCATGCCGGTTCTATCCGACATGCTCCCATTATGGGATGGAGGCAATCAGCCGCTTCGGTGCTATAAAAGGAGGATGGCTAACCATAAAAAGAATCCTGAAGTGCCATCCGTTTCATCCGGGTGGAATCGACCATGTTCCAGAGAAGAAAGAAAAAGGTTAAACCGATTGATAACCATCCACTACCAAATCGAGTTTCCCTGTGTTAGGGTCTATCACCAGTCCATGTACAGGAACTCCATCCGGCATTAACGGATGGTTGGCAATCATATCGACACTCTCCTTGACACTTTCCTCCACACTGTCAAAGCCTTTTAGAAAAGTTTTCACATCAATCCCTGCGTATTTCAGGTCATCAATTGTTTCTTTCTTTATTCCTCTAGCTTCCATTTTTTCTCTTATCGAATCATAATTCACTTTTCCCATTCCGCAATCATGGTGGCCGATGACCATCACTTCATCTGCATTGAGTTCCAGTACCGCAACCAATATGCTTCTCATGATGCTTCCGAACGGGTGGGATACAAGGGCACCAGCATTTTTAACCATTTTCATATCCCCGTGCCTCACATTCATTGCACTTGGCAAAAGGTCGATTAGCCTAGTGTCCATACATGACAATACGACAACCTTTTTATCCGGGAATTTCGTCGTTTTAAATTTGACAAACTCTTCACTTTCCACAAAATTTTGATTATGATCTAATATTTCATTCAGCAAATTCATCCTGCTACCTTCTTTCTGCTACAAATTTTTCGTCTCTTCCAATATGACAAAAAAAAAACATAATGACAATAAAAATGAGTTGTCAAGTGTTCAACTTTCTTGTACTATTGAAAAGTACAAATCGTAAAGGTTACGTTTTATAGGCAGAAGGGATGTATTTTATTTATGGCAAAAATACCAGTTACCGTTATAAGCGGCTATTTAGGTTCAGGCAAAACCACCTTGCTTAATCATATTTTAACCAATAGGCAGGGTTTAAAAATCGCTGTTATTGTGAACGATATGAGCGAAGTCAATATAGATTCGGCACTCGTCCAGAACGGCGGCTTTTCTAGGACAGAGGAAAAGCTCGTGGAAATGCAGAATGGCTGTATCTGCTGTACGCTGCGTGAGGATCTGATGAAAGAGGTAGAACGACTAGTAGATGAAGGGAATATCGATTATATCGTTATTGAATCTTCCGGAATCAGTGAACCGATACCTGTTGCTCAGACATTCACGTATATAGATGAGGAATTTAATATCGATTTGACCTCCAAATGCTATATTGATGCGATGATTACTGTCGTGGATGGATTCCGCTTCTTTGAAGATTACAATTCCGGTGAAAGTCTGCTTGATCGTATGGAGGGAACCGACGAAAACGACACGCGTGAGGTTTCCGATCTGCTCATTGATCAAATTGAATTCGCTGATATCCTGCTATTGAATAAGACGGACCTGCTCGATCATGAGGATGTGAAAGATATGGAAGCGTTTCTGGGTAAAATGAATCCGGGAGCGAAAATTATTCCTTCTGCACACAGCAAGATTGACCTTCAAAGCATACTTAATACAAACCTGTTTGATTTCGAGCAGGCAAGCCAGGCAGCGGGTTGGATCAAGGAATTGAATGAAGATCATATTCCGGAAACTGAAGAATACGGAATATCCTCCTTTGTATATAGAAGGAAAAAGCCATTCCATCCTGAGAGATTCATGAGTTGGCTGGAAAAATGGCCGGAAAATGTAGATCGTGCAAAAGGATTTTTCTGGTTGGCTTCAAGAAATGACATGGCTGGATTGCTATCACAGGCTGGCGCCTCTATCATGCTTCAGGGGGCAGGACTTTGGATCGCAGCTTATAGTGAAATGGATAGGGAAATGACGTTAAAAGAGGAGCCTGAGCTTTTGGACAAATGGGACGATACTTTTGGGGATAGAATGACAGAGCTAGTATTCATCGGATTTGATCTGGATCGGGAAGTGTTAGAGCGGTCCCTCGACACATGCCTTCTAACCGAGAAAGAAATGCTAGAAGACTGGACGAGTTTCCATGATCCGATACCCGCTTTTGTTACAGAGTAATAAAAATTATTAATCAATTTCCTTTTTAGTTCTCAAATCGTAATAATTACGATATAATGTTCAAGGATACTCAATGAGAGGAGAACACAATGAAAAATAAATCAATTTTATCCATAATAGTACTGATATTTTTTACATTTTTAGTTGGCTGTAATTCGGATAGCCAATCTTCTGATGGTAAACTGACCGTATACACAACCATCTTTCCTTTGGAGGATTTCACGAATAAAATTGGAGGAGATCATGTGGATGTAAAATCCGTCTTTCCTCCAGGTGCAGACGCACATACTTTTGAACCTTCCACGAAAACCATGAGTGAGATGGCTTCTGCTGATGCTTTCATCTACACCGGTGTTGGAGTGGAAGGCTTTGCGGATAAGGCAAAAGATGTTTTGGAAAATGAAGAAGTAAAGGTCGTAGCTGCAGGAGAAGGCATTGAATTACTTAAAGAAGATGAGCACTCACATGAGGACGAGGCTCACGAAGAAGATGAGCACTCACATGAGGAAGAAGCTCACGAAGAAGATGAGCACTCACATGAGGACGAAGCTCACGAAGAAGATGAGCACTCACATGAGGAAGAAGCTCACGAAGAAGATGAGCACTCACATGAGGAAGAAGCTCACGAAGAGGATGAGCACTCACATGAGGAAGAAGCTCACGAAGAAGATGAGCACTCACATGAGGACGAAGCTCACGAAGAAGATGAGCACTCACATGAGGAAGAAGCTCACGAAGAAGATGAGCACTCACATGAGG
>NZ_JBNIKR010000009.1:0-205377 GCF_050107295.1 Sutcliffiella halmapala
ACTATTCAACAAGAATTGGAAGAATCACAGCACCAATGCCAAACAGTCCAGCAGGAATTATTTAACTCAAACGAGCAATGCCAAACACTCCAACAAGAATTAGAAGATGCTAAACAACAATGCCAAACCTTGCAGAACGATTTAGATGACTCAAAACAGCAATATCAAGCCGTCCAGCAGGAATTAGTTTACTCAAACGAGCAATGCGAAACACTCCAACATCAATTAGATGAAGCAAAACTTCAATGCAAAACAGTGCAACTAGAATTGGATGACTCCCAGCAGCAACTCCACACAGTTCAACGAGAGCTTGTAAAATCGGAAGAGGGTCTGTCAAAATTATCAAAAGAAAATCTGGAATTAGTGCAGGAAGCAAAGAATCAAAAAGGCATTATTGCAGATCTTGAAAGCCACCTCATCCAGTCCAACCGAAAAGTAGTGGATTTAGGAAAAGAAAATGAACAGCTGCGAGAGGGAATGCAGACGGTAGTTTCCGTGAATGAAAATCTGGAGCGGGAGAATGTGGAATTTAGAAAGAAAGTAACACAGTTGGAAGAAGATTTGAAGGGTGCCCGTGAAGAAAACTCCATAGTGCATGAAGAAATGAGTAATTTGCGTGCGTTTGTCGGAAATCTCGAAAAGAAGGCAAATATTTTTTTCCCTAATCATACGGTGGTGGCAGAATGGAAGGAAGAGAAAGCCCAAGCGACATCTGATAAGCCTTCCAATAGTGAGGAACCAAAAATTCAAAGCTGGTTCTATAATAATGTGAAAAAAGAAATATAAAAGAAAAAATTGCTTCAATGAATTTGTGCAATGGCGGAAGACAAAATGGTCATCTCTGCATAATATGATATAAGTTGATTCATATTTATGACCAAGATGGAGGTTTGCGCTATGAATTATTATCACTATTCCAAGTCTCAGCCCCAAACAAGGAATATCTCTCCTAATGTAATTGTTTCCACATCTTCTTCGCCAAGAAAAAAAGTAAAGAAAACCTCTGGGTGCGGGTGCGGAAAGAAAAAAATAATAACGACTGATTAAGCTTTTTATTATAGAATCTCACTTCCTGACATAACCATGTATGGGAAGGGGGGTTTTTATTTTGGATGAATGGTATTGGTTCCTTTTATTGGGGCTTGCAAGTTTTCGTTTGACCCGGCTGATCATTACCGATAAAATAACCTATTTTTTAAGGAAGCCTTTTATTGAAGAAGTGGAAGAAGAGAATGAAAATGGTGAAATGGAAACGTATGTCCTCATAAAGGGAAAAGGGTTGCGTGGTTGGTTCGGAGAGCTCTTAAGCTGTCATTGGTGTACGGGAATATGGGTGGCAGCTGGCCTTTTTTTCTTCTTCTACCTGTACCCATTCGCAGGAAAGCCAATGCTAGTTATTTTAGCTGCAGCAGGTCTGGCAGGAATCATTGAAAGTATCGTAAATCGAATAATCTCTTGATCAAAGCGGCCATCTAAGAATGGCCGCTTTTGTTTTATTACATAATTTTCATCAGGATAAGAATATTAAAGGATAGAGTACTTTATAGGAAGGTGAAAAGATGAGATATTGGAAAGCTGTTTTTGTACTACTTTTTTTACTTCAGATTGTCAGTGCCTGTGGCGGAGGAGATTTTGATGAAAGGGTGAAAGATGCCGTAACACAGACCTCTACAAAGAAAAAAGAGAAATCCGAAAAGGAAAAAAGGGCAGAAGAAATTGCAATTGATTTCAAAGAAGTAAAGGGTGCGGTTGCATATGATGCTGAGGATGAGCTGCTTGTCGCTTTTCATGTTACCCAATATCAGAAGTTCTTCACAGAACAGATTGAAGCTAAGGTGAAAAAGGCCTTGGAAAAAGAGTTTCCGGATGAGAATGTGATTGTTTCCCATGATCTGAAAATACGTCTGGAAATAGAAAGATTGCGTAAGGACATCAAGGAAAAAAATCTCACCAAAAAAGAAATTAATAAGCGAATCAAAAAAATTGATGATCTTCGAAAAGAGAAAGCATAGAAAGGGTGGATACCTTTTGAGTAAAAAAAATAATCAGCCAACACCCGAGCAGAAAGAATACCAGCAATTTGAACAGCAAAGGGAACTAAAAAGACCGGTCTGGAAGAATTGCCTCATCGCCTTTTTGGTTGGAGGAATCTTTTGTATCGTAGGACAGGCTATTCAGCTTTGTTATATCCATTTCTTGAATTTTACAGAAGTTACAGCAGGGAATCCGACAGTCGCTACGATGATTTTCCTTTCCATGCTGTTAACAGGCTTTGGTGTATATGATCGAATTGCCCAATTTGGCGGGGCTGGCAGTGCTGTTCCTGTCACAGGGTTTGGTAATGCTGTAATCTCTGCTTGTATTGAACACCGCACAGAGGGATTTGTTCTAGGAGTAGGTTCCAATATGTTTAAGCTAGCAGGATCTGTGATTCTGTTCGGTGTGTTTTCCGCATTTGTTGTTGCACTTATTAAAACGGTCATCATGCAGATAGGAGGTTTCTGATGCTAAAAGGAAAACAATCTTGGACATTTGCAAATAAGCCGGTTATTCTCTCAGGAGCGGCAGTTGGCGGTCCTTTTGAGGCAAATGGTCTGCTTGCCGATGATTTTGATTTATTACACAAAGATCTTTGGCTGGAAGAAGATAGTTATGAAAAGGCGCATAAGGTACTGCTGGAGGATGCATGCAACAGGGCGGTGCAAAAAGCAAATCTGGAGTTGGAGAATGTGCAATTCATACTGGCTGGTGACCTAATCAATCAGATGACTCCGACGAACTTTGCTGCTGAAACTTTGGGTACTCCCTATTTAGGTGTATTTGGAGCCTGTTCAACATCGATGGAAGGTCTGGCGCTGGCAAGCTTTCTTGTGAACTATGGTGGAGCGCAGTACTGTCTGACAGGGGCATCCAGCCATAATACGGCAGTAGAAAAGCAGTTCCGTTACCCGACGGAATATGGAGGACAGAAACCTCCGACAGCACAATGGACGGTAACCGGAGCAGGTGTAGGGCTTATTGGGAATGTAGGCGTAGGACCGCATGTGACAGCTGCAACAATCGGTAAAGTGATAAATATGGGTTTAACGGACCCGTTCAATATGGGTGGTGCCATGGCTCCGGCGGCAGTTGATACATTAAAAGCGCATTTTAAGGACCTTGGAAGAGATCCCTCCTACTATGATTTGATCGTAACTGGGGATCTTGGAGAGATCGGAAGACAGGTATCGCTTGATCTCTTGCGTGAGGGTGGATTCTCGATTAATGAGCAGCAATATCAGGATGCAGGGTTGTTGATTTATAAAAAAGATCAGCCAGTGCTAGCAGGAGGAAGTGGGGCAGGCTGCTCAGCTACCGTTTTTTATGGACACCTCCTAAATGAAATGAAGAAAGGAAACATAAAGCGGCTTCTGATGGTCGCCACTGGGGCATTATTATCTCCTTTATCCTTTCAACAAAAAGAATCCATTCCTTGTATTGCACACGCTGTATCAATTGAGATGGGAGGAAATTAGCATGCTGCTATCGTTTTTTTGGGCGTTTGTCGTCGGAGGGCTCATTTGTGTCATTGGTCAAATCATGTTTGATGTATTCAAGCTTACCCCTGGCCACACCTTGAGTGCATTGGTTGTAGCAGGGGCGATTCTTGACGGAATGGGTCTATATGAACCATTGATCGCATTTGCAGGTGCAGGGGCGACGGTCCCTATTACAAGTTTTGGGAATTCATTGGTTCATGGAGCATTGGAGGAGGCATCCAAGCATGGGCTGGTTGGAGTGCTGACCGGAATGTTCGAAGTGACGAGTTCAGGTATCTCAGCAGCCATTGTCTTCGGATTTATTGGAGCATTACTCTTCAAGCCGAAAGGATAAGGGACATGGAAGAAAAATTAATTTTAAGCTATAATCTTGCTTCATTAAAGATGGTACGCAGCAGTCTTCATGTTTTTGCCATGGAAGCGGAGGATGAGGGGGCACAGCAGAGCTACCACGAATCCATGATGAAAATCGATGAACTTGTTTCTACCATCAACATGAAACTGAAAAATCAAAACCAATCGACACAAGGAAATTAAAAAAGGGGCTGGCGCGATATGCCGCAATGGACAGAGATTGCGATTCGTTCTTTCTCCATCATTATAGGACTTTTTATCATAACCAAGTTATTAGGGAAAAAGCAGCTTTCGAAGCTTTCCTTTTTTGAATATATTGTAGGTATAACGATAGGGGATATAGCAGGCACATTGTCCATGGATCCCGATCTCCAAGTGGTGAATGGGATTACCAGTATTCTTATATGGTCACTGTTTCCCTTGGTCATTTCTCAGATTTCTCTCAGGTCAAAAAGATTTCGGGATATTATTGAAGGAAATGCTACCGTTTTTATAGAAAATGGGAAAATCCTAGAACAAAATTTGAGAAAAGAAAAATATTCGATTGATGAATTGATGGAACAGCTGCGGAAGAAGGATATATTCAACATTGATTATATTGAGTTTGCTACCTTGGAATCAAACGGCGATCTAAGTGTTCTTTTAAAGAAGGAACACCAGCCGATAACCTATGGGGACATTTATTCGGACAAGCCGCATATTACCGAACCGCAGACAGTGATAATGGACGGTGATATACTCGACGAGCCGCTTGCCAAGATCGGGTTAAATCGAGGATGGCTAAAGGCTCAGTTGGAAAAAGAACAGGTGCTGCTGGAATCGGTTTTTTTAGCGCAGGTTGATTCTAAAGGGAGAATCAGTCTGGATTTGTATAATGACAAATTGACACCGAAAAAAATGAAAGAAAGACAGCTGGTGCTTTTGACTCTTGAAAAGTGCGAGGCTGACTTTTCCTACTTAGCAAAGATTACTCCCACCCATACTGAAAAGGGGTTATATGAAGATATTTCTGGACAGCTGGCGAGTATTAAAGATAGATTGAGCCCTTTATTAAAGGATTGAAGGACCATCTTTTCAACCTTTTACATAGACTATTTTGAGGTGAAAACATGGGAGATTTTGATTTCGGTGAAGAACAACTGAAGTTTATGTTTGAACGGTGGAAGGTGATGGAAAACCTGAAAGAGACGGAAAAACTCGGCAAGGATCATATTGCAAGTGCCGAAGATTTTATAATGAATGCGCAATGGTTGGAGGCTAGATTGAACAAATACATGGGAAATCTGGAAAAATGGATGGAAGGTTCACGAAGCAAATTGGATGGAATGGACCAAACGGATTAGCTTGGAAGCGGATGAAGTAAGGATCTTCCTTATTTATCATCGGCTTTTTTTATTTGAATATTCTATTCAGATGTGCCCAAACCGAATGGGAAAATACACATATAATAATAGGGAATCTTCATTAAGGAGGTGCGAGATTATGGGTTACTATGGTGGCTATCCTTATGGCGTAGGGGGAGCTGGATATCCTGGTTATGGCTATGGCTGTGGCGGCAATACTGGCGGTACATTCGTTCTGATTGTCGTTCTATTCATTCTTTTAATTATCGTTGGTGCTTCTAAATTCTATTGATAAATAGAAAAGAATGAAGAAAAGCGCGGATAACCGTGCTTTTTTTCATGTAGGGCGCTGAATTGAAACTGTATCCAAGTAACAATCCCATTCTTTTACACATACAATGAGGTATATCCGAGAGGAGGATGTATAGTGGACAATAATTTATTCAAAGGCATAGAGAAGAAAACCGGGGTAAATATGAAGGATGTATTTGAACTCGCAAATTCGATGCAAAATGCAAACTTCAAGGATGAGCAGACCGTACGTAATCTTGTCAGCCGTGTAGCCACCCTTGCCAATAAAAAGGTACCTAAGGAACTCGAAGATAAGATTGTAAATACATTGATTAATGGAAATAAGCCTGTGGACATGGGAACCATTTCTAAAATGTTAAATGAAAAGAAAAAATAGCTTTTAAAAAATCTGGCTCTCCACCGAGTGCCAGATTTTTTAAAGTTAGACTGTTTCCAAATCGCTTAATACCAAATTTCTGTCTCCAGCTTTTTCAATATGTGCAGACGCTTCATGCGCCAGGCGCAAATAGTCTTCTTTCAGTTCTATCTCGCCGCCTACACTATAGGCACGGGCCATGGCTTCATAAGCAAATGCCAAATCAAAGTCCTGTATCTTATGCTCCAGGCAAATGGCCAAATTGCGTTTTGCGTGATACAGGGAAGGCTCTGGGCGTTTCAAAACAGCATATACCCTTGAAATCTGCCATTCTCCACGAGAAAAATGTACAGGTTCCCCGATCTCATTCCAATGATAGCGTGATGCGTGTGCTTTATGTACCATCAAAAAATCTTCCTCTTCCGTACGAGATTCCTTCTCCATCAGGTCCCATACTTGATTAAAGAGGGCTATAGCAGTTTTACGATGGAATTGTGTCCATTGTTCTATGTCTTGAAGTGTTTTTGTCATAATATTCCCCTTCATTTTTAATAGTCTGTATATTTAAATAGTATCATGTATCAGGTCGCTACGTTATATTAATTTGGGATTTTTGAATGTAATTTAATGGTCTGTCTTTTTGCAATCTCTTCCTCCAAAAGCTGAATGAAGTGAAAATCTAGATTTTTCTTTCTTGCATTTTCATATGCAAATAATAATGATTCATCTGTCAATTCCGTAATGGCACAATTAGATCTAATGGATTGCATCGTTAGATCATTCTCCTTTCTTGCTTCAAAAACAGCCTGAATTTGCAGTTCCGTTCTTCTCATAAGTGGTACATACCCCAATTTGAATATTTTAAACGTTATAAAGCACACCAGGAAAATAAAAAAAGCAATCCCAACTTGAAGGGATTGCTTGGTGATTTATAGAATATCTTTAATGAATCGTGACATATAGGTTTTTTTTCCTCTTCTGTTTTCAGGGATGGAAAGAAACAATGCTTCTTGTGCACGTGTCATGGCAACATAAAGCAATCTGCGCTCTTCTTCAAGGGCCAGGTGTTCTCCATTACGAAATGCCTCCAAGGAAAAATCATGTGGGAGGCTCCCATCTACTGCACTTAGAATATACACATGATTATACTCCAACCCCTTTGAACGATGGATGGTCGAGAGATGAATAGCATTGCCGTACTTTTTGCTCAGCTTTTTCATCTCATCCGTTTTGGCGATCATATCATCGACATGCTCCAGGAAAGCGGAAATGGAATTGAATTTCTTTGCAACAACCTTTAGGTCACGAATATCATCCGAGCCCTTTTCAAGAGCATTGCCTTCATTCCCGCGTTTCTTAATATAGTCATCAAAGCCCATGTCTTTTTCAATCATTTCAAGTGCCACAAGTGGCGTCACCGTTTTCAAAGTTGAAAACAGTGGTACGATCCTTTTGATTTTCTTTAGTTGAAATGGCTGAAGATTAGATAATTTACTCATTGTTTTTACCAGACTGCAATCCTCAAGAATACTTAATGCTTTTGCATCCTGAAGGCTTGATTGCCTTAAGAATAGAGCAGGCAGTATATCAGAAAATGCCTGTACATCGTTCGGATCCCGGCTTAGACGGAGAAAACCAAGGATGGCTTTTACAATGCGGCGCTTATAGAAACTCTCATAATCCTGATCCAATGTAAACGGCAGGCCTGACTGGGAAAGGCGTTCGAAAATCGCTCTCGCTGCACTATGTGTTCGATACAATACCGCAAAATCACGTGGCTGTTTTCCCCTTTCGATCTGCTCCTTCATATCCTGTACAATCAAGGTTGCTTCTTCTTCTTCATCATAGGGAAAGAACAGCACAGGCCAGGTCTGATTGTCATATTGAGCAACCATTCTTTTTTGCTTTCGACTTTTATTCTTTTGGATAACCAGGTTTGCTGCTGAAACGATGCTGTGGGAGGAGCGGTAATTTTGAGATAGAGTGACCACTTTGGTGTTGGGGAAATCAAGGTGATAATTCAGGATGAAGTCTGGATTACTACCTCTAAAAGCATAAATGCTTTGATCATCATCCCCAACTGCACAGATGTTTCCTACAGGTGCGAGAAGCTTGATGGTTTCATATTGCACTTTGTTGATGTCCTGAAATTCATCAATCAGAAAGTAGCGGAAGCGTTCCTGATATCTGGTTAAAAGTGCGGGATTCTCCAATAAAAGCTCATAGCAGCCAATAAGCATATCATCAAAGTCAAACAATTGCTTCTCTTTTTTCCAATCCTCATAATCGTTGTACAAGCTAGCAATTTGTTCTTCAACCTGATTGCTTGGTGTAATCATTTTCGGTGTCAGCATATTGTTTTTCCAAAATCCGATCTGCTGAATTGCCTGATCAAAAGGGAAATCCTTTTCATCCAGTCCGATTTTCCTCCCCGCTGATTTCAGAAACTGTTCCTTTTGCCAGTCCCACTTGATGAGGTTATCCCCATTCCAGCGAGCGGGGTGATGATGGGCCAGCATTTTATAGAAGATACTATGAAAGGTACCTGCAACAAGGGTGGAAAAAACCCTTGCATGCTGATCTTCATACATTTGCAATCTTTCCTTCATTTCGTTAGCGGCTTTTGCTGTAAATGTAATCAGCATTATGGAGCGGGGATCTATCCCTATTTCCTGTACCATATAGGCCACCCGGGTTGTAAGAACACGAGTTTTGCCGCTGCCAGCCCCAGCAAGAACAAGAAGCGGCCCATCAATGGAGGTTACCGCTTCCTGTTGGGCAAAATCAAGGAAAATATTTTTCTTCTTAATTTGTTGGAAAAACCCACCTAAAGTAGAAAGGGGAGCCGAATTTTCTTTAATAAAGATAGGCAGCTTGGAAAGCAGCTTAGGATTTTTCCATTTTACTTGTTTGACAGCATTTGTACCGGAATCGGTCGATATTGATCTGGATTTTGGAATACGGAATCCATTACGCTCTACATAGACTTCTTCTTGGGTATTGGATTGCGGTACTGTCTCCAGTTCTTCTAGTGGCATTTCATGGACAATGGATGTATGTATATGGTGGAAATGAGGTTCATTTCGAAGACCGAGATAGAGTTTGACGCCTTCTCCACAGACCGTACATTGGAGCTCGCCTTTAACACCTGCTTCAAATATTTCCTGATAGCGTTCTCTCGTCATTTTTTCTAAATGTATGGATCGTTCATTCCAAATGGCAGACTTCATTTGTAAAACTCCTTTAACAGTCAATCCTTCTCATAGTAACACATAATATATCAATAAGACATGTGGCATTAATAGTTTGTTAATTTCTAAAAAAGGGGAAAATGAAGAAAGGAGTGATGGTTCATGGGCTATGTTTTGCCTGTTCAAATGGATGCATATACGCAATATGCGAATAGAATAAATACAACTAGGGAATCGATCAAATTGGATCCGGTAATAAGACCTGCATTCTACCGAGTTGATTCCCAGTACTCTTGGGAGGATATCCAGAAAAACATCAGAACCAGCTTGTACAGAGGAAAAAAGGGCGAAAAAGCTGCTTCACATATTTCTGAGCACTTATTGGCCGAATTAACAGGAAAGGGAAGGTATGTAAACGAATCTATATAGAAGGACATTTTTAAAGGGAAGTGCTTGATGTGGATTTTCAATGGATAACAGGATCAGTTGGTTATTTCCAAGGTGCAGTGAATATTGGATATATCAAAGTTTCCTCTCAAGAGGGGCTGTTGGTGGATGCTGGGCTTGACGAACAGGCGATGAAAAAAGTGTTGAGGTACCTTGGTGAACAAGAGTTGCCTTTGACACATCTATTCATTACACATGCTCACGCGGATCATTACGGAGGCGCCGCCTATCTTCAACAAAAACAGGTGATTCACACATATGCCCCCAATCTGGAATCGGCTATTTTAGAGAACCCGATACTAGAGCCACTATATTTATTTCATGGAGTTTATCCATTGCCTCATTGGAGAAACAAATTCCTGGAAGGGAAGCCTGTCAGAGTGGATACCATTTTAATGGAAGAGGAGAACCTGAAAGTGGGGGAGGTCTGCTTCCAAACCATTGCCTTGCCAGGTCACAGCTATAATCAGTTTGGAGTTATAGCTGAAGAGATCCTTTTTGCCGCAGACGGATACTTTGGAAAAGAATCATTGGACAAGCACGGGATTCCTTATATCGTGGATGCATCACGTACTTTGGAGAGTCTGGAGAAAATAAAAAGCCTTCCGTGCAAGGGAGCGATACCAGGACACGGAAGCTTTGAAGAGGACTATGTAAAGACGATTGAAGAAAATATCAGCGTACATAAGGAAATCGAACAATTAGTAGAAGAAAATGTTAGAGCAAGTAAAAGCGGAATCACTCTGGAAGATCTTGTTGCAGTCTGTTGCAGCAATAAATCGGTAGTCATTAAAAATGCACCTTCCTACATGCTTTTTCGAACAGCTGTAACAGCATATCTTACAAAATTAATCAGTGAACAAAAGGTTGATCTTGCAGTGAAAAATAATCAGTTGGTGGTCGAGTTGCTCTCCATGTAAGGGATTACATATAATGGCATCCCCCTTTCCCATTCAGCAAAGATCAACTCTTGTGGAGTGTGGTATCCCAGCTTCTTGATTTCTGATAATAGCCATTGCTCTGTAAGATTGATCTCTTTCAGGTTATCCGATAAGATACGGCCGTCGGTAATGAGTGGGATGGAAAGCGTGACTTCTTTGCTTTGCACATTCAAATCCCTGTTAATAGGGGTTTCATATCCATACTTTTTAAGGACGCTGACTGTACCATCGGTTTCCAGAATTGCATATTCCACTTCCCTTAGAGAGAATGCCCCTTTGGAACGTAGAAGGTGGCGAAGCTGATCAATATCAAGTTTCGCTTTTTTCAGTTCTTTTTTATTTATCTGGCCTTTATGGATGACAATGGAAGGCCGGCCTTCCAGCCATGACCTTGTGCGTCCCCATTTTTGTGTAATCATTTCCAGTAAATATATGAGTAGTCCCCATAGTATTACGGTAAAAAGTATTTTTACAACCCCAATATCTTCATCATATAAGGCGTTTCCGACAAGTTCCCCTAAAACTAAGGCTGAAATAAAATCAAATGGGGTAATCTGGGTAATCTGCGTTTTCCCCAGGAGCTGGGTAAGGGCAAATAGTGCACAAAACCCTATAATCAACTCTACAGTGATTCGTCCATATTCCATCATAATTTGGCAGTCATCCTTCACTTGTTTTCCTCCTAGTAGTGTACTCAAGTTAGGGAGAATTATGAAAAAAAGGCGAACACCCAGATTTGATGGGAGTTCGCCTTTTAACATTTAAATGGTTTTCTTCATAGTCACATGAGGTATTCCTGCGTCCAGGAAAATATAAGAAACCGTATGATAGCCGAGCTTGGAGTAAAAGCCTTCAGCATGAGTCTGAGCATTTAATTTCAGGGAAGTGACTCCTTTTGAATGGGCATATTCTTCAATGAATTTCATGATTTGTCGACCGGAACCTCTGGCAATACGGTGGGAAGGAAGTACGCAGATTCGTTCCACTTTGCCGATGTCTTCGATTACCCGAAAGCGTCCGGCTCCAACTGCCTGATCTTCATCATACAGGACGAAATGGGCAGCTTCGGCTTCAAAATCATCAATTTCTTCTTCTATTGGTACTAATTGCTCTTCTACAAAAACGATTTTTCGAACGGAATAAGCATCCTCGAGCTGTTGTTCATTTTCCACTAATTGTACGTGCAAGGTTTAGCAGTCCTTTCCAAAACGAAATGTTTCATAAACTGTCCACATGCCATCCTCAAGCTGGTAAAGCAAATGGAAGCGATCCACGATTTCTTCATGCTCAATGTCTGTCATTTTTAATGCACCAAGTACATCAGAATGTTCATCATCGGATAATTTTTGACCAATGGTTATATGCGGCACAAAAGAGAATTCACGGTTATCATTGAAATAGCCGGTTCCATTGTGCAGCTTTTCATGTAGGGAAATCAGCTCTTGATTCGGATCAACTTTTAGATAGATGACGTTATTAACAGGCGCAAAGGAGCTTACCTTATAGATATTCAAAGGGATTGGAGCAGTTTCTTTTGCGATGGAAGAAAGCTCATCAGTAACAGATTTCATGTCGTTTTCATCAATTTCAAACGCAGTCTTCAAAGTGACATGTGGCGGAATTAACGCATAATGCGCATCATACCGTTTTCGATAAGAATTTACAAAGTCCTGTAGTTTTTTTGTTGGAAAAATAGCGATTCCATATTTCATCCAATATCCCTCCTACTTATGTATTGTTTATAAGAAAAATGAATATTTCTTTTCCTTATTTTATCGTAATCTTACGTAAATAGATAGAAAAGAATTCTGATAGTTATGAAAGCATTTTTGGCAGTGCTTGTCTCAGATCTGGCTGCCAATAAGTCCAAGTATGCGTCCCTTCGAATTCCTCGTAGAATACGGAGAAGTTCTTCTCCTTCATTCGTTCATGAAGTGTACGGTTTGGGCCGATAAAATCTTTCTTTTTGCCATCGGTGGTAGGCACTTCCGTTTCCTTTGTTCCAACCACATGATACAAGGAAAGGAAGGATGTCTGATGGAAATCCTCGACCTTATTCAATACTGTTTCATCTACATATGGTGACTGCATGATGACTTTACCAAATGTATGTGGATAGGAAAGGGCAGTCAAGAGTGAAACGGTAGCACCTAAGGAATCACCGATTAACGCACGTCCCATCCCCATTTGATAAGTCGGATATTCGCGATCGATAAATGGTGTCAGTTCGTGGGCAAGGAATCGGACATATGCGCTCTGCTTGCTGCCTTCTGGATGATACTTTTCTCTTCGATCCAACACATCCTTATATGGTATCCCGATGATAATGGTGTTTTGAATTTCTTTTTTTTCTAAAAGCTGATCAGCAATTGTTCCTATTCTGCCCAATGTGAAGTAGTCTTTTCCGTCCTGGGCAATAAGGACATTGTATTTATAGAGCGGCGAATAGTTCGCAGGTGTGTAAACCATTAAGGTCATTTCTTCTTGCAGTTCATTGCTATATAGTTTCAATTCTTCGATTTTTCCTGATTGTTTTTTCATCAATTTAGCCTCCTATGATGTCTTATTCCACTCTGGTAAGCGCTTTAGTCATAATCATATCATATCTTCCTAAAAAAGTAGGTATCCTGCGCACATGACTTTATTTGAAAAAAGATAAAAATAATTTGATTTTTTGCTGTCAATATATTGACGAAAAATTCATACGTTATATAATAGTTCTTATTCCAATTAATCCGATTAGTATTATAAGAATTAAAATGAAGCAGGTGATACTTTTGTTTTTACAACTTTCTGATATAACGAAGCAATATGTACAAAACAATGTGGAAAACACCGTCCTTTCCTCCATCAATGTAAATATAGATGAAGGGGAATTTGTTTCCATACTAGGGCCTTCAGGCTGTGGCAAATCCACTTTACTTTCCATGGTGGCTGGGTTACTGAAGCCGACCAACGGTGAAATCCGATTACATGACTCGGTAATTACAAAGCCTGGTAAGGATAGGGGAATGGTGTTCCAACAAGCAGCCTTATTTCCATGGATGACGGTCGAGGAAAATGTCCTCTTTGCCATCAGAGATATGAAGAATAAAGAAGAAAGATTGAAGCGTGCCGGTCATTATCTGAAAATGGTCCAGCTTGGAAGCAACCTCACACAGTATCCTCACGAGCTTTCCGGTGGAATGCAGCAAAGAGTATCGATTGCACGTGCCCTTGCCATGGATCCCACTGTATTACTGATGGATGAACCTTTTGGAGCCCTGGATGAACAAACAAGAATGCGATTGCAGCAAGAGTTGGAAACCATTTGGTTACAAACCAAAAAGACGATTCTATTTGTGACTCACAGCATTCATGAATCCATCAAGCTTTCTGACAGAATCCTTGTCATGGGAACAAGACCTGGAACGATTATAGCAGATATCAAAGTGGGTTTGCCACGTCCCAGAATGAGAACTAGTGAAGCAGTAACCGAACTGGAGCTGGAAATCAGCAGAATGCTTGAGAAAGAGATAGATAAAGTCGTGAAAGAGGAGTTAAAGCAATGAAACCAGGAGTGAAGCGCCTTATATTTTTTGCAACCCTATTTATAGTCTGGGAGCTTGCAGTGAGAATAATCGGCTGGTCACCGGATCTCATGCCAAAGCCGACCAATGTTGCGGATGCACTAATATCTGGATTTGCCGATAAAACATTGATCTATGACCTATTGGCAAGCTTTAAACGATTGGCTGTAGGTCTCGCTATCGCTTTGGTTATTGGGACCCTGCTGGGGATTTGGCTTGCTAAATCCAAAACTGCGGATGAAACCCTTGGGACGCTCGTGCTAGCACTGCAAAGTGTACCGAGCATTGTATGGCTGCCACTTGCCATCATCTGGTTCGGTTTTAATGAAACAGCCATCATTTTCATTGTCACACTGGGTGGTACTTTGGTGATGACGATTAATATGAGAATGGGAATAAAGAGTGTACCTCCTCTTTATATAAAGGCTGCTTCCACCATGGGAGCATCTGGGATTGAAATGTTCTGGAAAATCATTCTGCCTGCATCCGTCCCATATGCGGTGACTGGTGCACGACTCGCCTGGGCATTCGCATGGAGAGCATTGATGGCCGCAGAGCTTCTGAGTATGGGACCAGGGCTTGGCTACACGTTAAAATATGCCGCAGACTTCGGACAGATGAGCCTTGTGTTTGGTGTCATCATCATTATTTGTGTCATTGGTTCCATTGTTGATTTAGTCATCTTCCAGCGCTTCGAAAAAAATGTCATTCGTCGCTGGGGCTTGGATTCATAAATAGAGAATAAACGAGGGAGGAAAGAAGAATGAAAAAAAGTTGGTTGGCAGTCAGTGCACTATTAATGCTTTTGATGGGGGTTCTAAGCGGTTGTGGTTCAAGCAGCGGTTCTGGGGATGGCAAGGAAAAAGTAGTAATCGGATATTTTCCTAACATCGATCATGTTCCGGCAATGGTTGCAAGAGAAAAAGCCCTATATGAAAAAGCTTTGGGTGACGAATATACAGTGGAATATAAAACATTCCCTGATGGTGGAGCATTTATGACAGCATTGAAAACGGGCGATATCGATGGCGGTCTCGTTGGTCCGGCACCGGTCATGAATAACTATACAAGTGGAGCGGATGTGAAGATTGTTGCTGGCGCTTCCTCAGGTGGTACGGTCATTATTGCCAGCAAAGAAAGTGGCATTACTTCTGTTGAAGAGCTTGATGGAGCAACGTTCATTACTCCGGGAATAGGCTGTACACATGATGTGCAAATGGAAACATTTCTGCAAGACTTTGGACTTTCATCTGCACGGATCGGTGGTACATTGAAGCATGTAACCGGTAATCCTGCACAATATGCGGGCATGTTCGAATCGAAGAAGGTGGATGCTGCAGCTGTACCGGAACCTTGGGCTTCAGTCCTATCCATTGAGTATGGAGCAAAGATCCTTGTGGACAGTAATGAAATATCTTTTGGAACCACTCTTCCTAATACAATTTTTGTAACGACGGGCAAACTGATTGATGAAAAGAAGGAACTTGTGGAGAAGCTGGTGGCAGCTCATCAAGATTCGGTTGACTTTATCTCAGAAAATCCGGAAGAATCAAAGGAGATAGCGATTAATTCCATCAAGGAATCAACCAATCAGGAGCTTTCCAAAGAGGTTGTAGACTCAGCATGGGAAAGAATCCGTTTTACAAATGAAGTGGATGCGGAAGTAATCCAGGAGTTTGCAAACTCTTCCTTTGACCTGAAATTTCTTAAAGAAAAACCAGATTTTAAAGATCTTATCGATACACAATTCATTAACTAGCACATAAGTGGGGTGTCGGGCTATAATAGTCTCGACACTTTTTCTTTAGTTAACTAGGGGGTCTTACTATGAAACAATTTTTTGCAACATGTATTTTTATATTATCCATTCTATTGCTTGGTGCATGCAGTGCAGATAAGGAAATAAATTTGGATGAAGAGTTTTCCATGGAGCTTGAAGTAAGTAAGCTTACAGGAAAAAACCAGGACGAAGAGGCATTTGCGACTTCTGATAAGAAAGGGGAATATTGGCTGGCCAACTTCATCTTCACAAACTGTGATACGGTATGCCCTCCAATGACAGCGAATATGGCGAGAGTACAACGCCAATTGGAAGAGGAAGGACTTGATATCTCTATCGTTTCCTTTAGTATCGATCCGGATGTAGATACTCCAGCAGCGTTAAAGGCATATGGAGATCAGGTGGAAGCGGATTATAGCAGTTGGGACTTTGTTACGGGATACTCGCAGGAGGATATTGAAAGGTTTGCAAATGTCTCCTTTATGGTACCTGCAGCCAAGGATGAGTCCTCAGACCAGTATATGCACAGTACAGGGATTTTTCTTGTAGACAAAGAAGGTTATGTACGGGAACAATACAGCGGAATGGATGTACCATTTGAAGAAATCATAGAGGACCTAAAAAAAGTAAGAGAATAAAGCTTCAATAGTATAGTATGGAAGGAATAAATATGGACGTTGTCGAACACTCATAGTGGATATGGGTGTTTTTATTTGGAGGATAAAAAATTAATTTGGAGCATAGACAAATGAATATCAAACAAAGAAACTTCTTAACACAAAAGGAATATCAGGATGTAGTCCAGCTTTTGAAAGAATGCGAGAAACATGATGGCTATACCGTAAGTGCAAGCATTAATCTATCGATGCTGCAAAAAGCGGAAGGAAGTCATTTGGACCTATTATTGAGCTATGATGAGAAAGGATCAAAGGTAATAGGATTTTTAGGAGTATATTCCTTTTTAGTCAAAACGAAGGTGGAACTTGCAGGGATGATCCATCCAGATCATCGAAAAGCTGGAAGATTTACAGAGATGTTGAATAAAGCCCTTGAAATTTGCAAAGAGCGTGATGCTGATGAAATCCTGTACGTCTGTCCGGGGACTTCGGCAGAAGCAAAAAGCTTGATGAACAAAATAGAGGCAACGTATAGCTTTTCTGAATATACGATGGAATACTCCAAGAAAGCAGAGAATGGAGATGAAAATCCAATTCTGCAACAGAAGATAGAATTCCTTTTGGCCGAGGAAAAGGATGTTGAGATTATTGGCAACTTGTTGAGCGACGGTTTTCATTTTGAACATGCCAACGACAGTGTTACCCCATTACTAGAAAGAAATCGAACACAGGAAGGATTTGAACTTTATCTCATAAAATATGAGGGGAAAGATATTGCAACGTTGACCATTTCTAATGAAGAAAGCTCGATGTATATTAGTGCTTTTACTGTCACTCCGTTAAAACGCGGAAAGGGAATTGGGAGGGAGATTCTTAGGAGAGCAATCAAAATGATAGAGAACAATTATCCCGGTAAAAAGATAAGGTTGGATGTGGACGTAAAAAATATCAATGCCCTAAAGCTGTATGAAGGAGTCGGATTCCAGAAAATAAGCGGCTACGACTACTTTTTAAATAGGGGTGAAAAGTAAGGGGTTTCATTATAAATTTGAAGAGGTGGCAGCATTGGCTACCTCTTGTTCTTGCATCATTTAGTATGGGTTTTTATATTGTTTTTTCCTGGGTGTTTAAGTGGAGCTTCTGCTTTGGAAGGTATTGATCAACCAGTTGATCAAGCTTTTGGATTTTTTTTAGTGCTGTAATCTTATCAATTTGTTTGTAGTGGTGATTTCCACCTTGTTCTTCATCCATCTCATCGGCTAGCTTGACAACCTTTTGAAGAGGGCTTCGCTTAATATCGGATTCCGGAAGATAGGAGTCGGTATGAAGCAGGATGGCTACGGAAATCTGTTTTGCGTTTTGGGGGTTCTCTCCTAAACGGATTAACAGCTTATGAGCTCGTTCTGCCCCTTTGATGGCATGGATATCATTTTCGCGATAAAGCTCATAGTCCCATTTTCCTTGGCGATACCATTCATAATGCCCTATATCATGTAAAAGAGCCGCCTTTGTGGCCAGGTCGACACTGACATTGTATTTGAACGCCAAATGAAATGCATGGTTGGCCACCTCGAGTGCATGCGCCACCCCGGAACGCTGCAGGAATTTCTGTGTAATTGGGTGTAAAAAAAGATCTGTTAAAGTTACTTCTCTCATTAAATCTCCTCTCCTTTATAGTAAAAGTGAAAAATATATTACTGTATAGAATACCACATTGGACAAAACTAAAACAATAGGACAAAAGTGGAAATTATAATGAGATATAGTTTCTTTTGTTCTTTACGGGAACAAAAGATAGAATGTTTTCCAAAAGAAACGTCCGCTTCGTTTTACGCAAATAGCAATAAGCGAAGACTGTATTTCCATTTACATGTAATACGGATATTTCCCGTTGTGTAATCTGGCCGTTTTTTGCAAGGTAGATCATTTCAATCGGCATCTGGCGTTGAGAATAAAGGGATAGTAATCTGTGCATTCAACCCGAACTCCTTTCAATTACCATTATATGCGAACATATGTTTTGTATGCAAGGTAAAACGCGAACGTATATTCTGTTTTATTCTTGGGGGTCGAGCATATACTATATAGAAGGAGTTTATTTTTCATTTTGCAGAAGGAGAGGAAGATATGAAAATTTCTACTATCTTAAAGTGGGTAACGGGGGGCTTGGAAGCCTTTCTTGCCATTCCGGTCATTGGAGGTTTAACCGTCGTCTCTTTTTTGTATGCTCCGCTTGGCATACTTCTTGTTCTACATATCGTGACGCTTGTTTTCAGTAGTAAAGAAGGCGAAAAAAGGCACGGGAGTATATGGGGTATTATCACTTCGTGTTTGGGCTGGGTCCCTATTCTTGGCTGGGCACTGCATACGGTGACTGCGATCCTGTTGATGGTGGATGCTTACGGGGCAGGGAAGAGGGAAAAAGAAGCAAATCATATTTAATGGTGGAAGCCGCTCTCCATTTAAGAGCGGTTATTAATTTTTGCAAGAATAAATAAAAAATCCTTTACAAAGAAACCTGTCCTATCTATAATTAAACTTACATCTTATAAATTGCGATCTGATAGTTCAGCGGGAGAATACTACCTTGACAGGGTAGGGGTCGGGGGTTCGAATCCCTCTCAGATCATCCGATAAAAAAGCTGCAATCCCTTGATTATTAAGGGGCTGCAGCTTTTTTGTCACGCTTTGAATTTAAATACAATAAATGCTTCAGTAGAAAGGGAGCGTCAGAAAAAGACGTACTAGATATAATACAGATTAAGCATATTTTCATCAGAAAAATTGGGAAAGTTGGCCCCATTCAAACAAAGACTTTCGCTAAGTTGAGAGAAATGGCTTCATTACATTATCAATAATTCAATACGTTAACTTCACTTTGTTATTAAATATTTGGTTTTTGTTTCTCAAAATAAAGTGTTGACCATTAAAATCAATTACAACTTCTTCGCTATAAAGATCTTCGAAATTTTTGGCAATTAAAAATTTTAATGCTCCTGTATCTTCTATTTTCTCAAATATATATGCATCTCTTCTAGGGATTACTTTCATTTCATATATATTATTTACAATATCACAATCTCCTAGTTCAAACGATAATTGGATCATGTAATTATTATCTACTTTGTGTAATGCTTCCTTTGCACTCTCTGTAACTATAAAATTCATTCTAAATCTATCCCTTCATTTTTTATTAAGAATTATCTAGATTTCCCCCCTGGATAAATAAGGTACTAGCCTTTCAGGTTTTAGAAATAGAAAGGTTGGTGCCAAACATTCCTTACGATTGTTCTCTGTAGAAGGTTCTCCCAAAATTAATATTCGATGTTGCTCCTTCATCATTTCCTTAAATTCGTTTTTCTCCCAAAGTGTTAATACTGCTTCTATGCCTAATAGCTCCACTAAATTTGCTACAACTCTATAACCAAAAAATTATCCTAATCGCATGTACATAAAGTGATTGCCACCGTTTAACGAAACCATTCTCCATATACTTGTTAATCAAAAGCCTATGAAACCGCACAATTGTTTGGCATCAAAAACTGGCGGATATTGATTGATTTGTTGCACCCATCATTTTCATAGATAAACGAGAGGGGGTAACAATTAATGCTGATAGTATAAATAGGAAAAAATCGAATGTTCTTTTTAGGTGTGTACGGCATAATGGTAAGCCTATAACGAACAACGCTATAGGCTTTTGGAATAAAAGTGATGAGTTTGATAAAGTTTGTACATTGTTACTTTTGTGAGAATAAAAATACAATATTTCGTCTAGTTAAAATCTTTAATTCGAGATATATTACCTAAAAAAAATTCTACCAATTGTAATGTTGATAAAAATAAGTATCTACATCATAACCATATTTTGCTGCGATTGTATGAAAGGAGTCGTTCGAATTTACTATGATTACATTAGTTCCGACCTCTACCCTCTCGTATAACCATTCCACATCTTCGTTATGCATTCTAATGCATCCCAAACTTGCATACTTACCAATTGAATCAGGATTATTATTTCCATGAATGGCATAAGTAGTTCCATAGGTATCATTTACTTCCAGACCTAACCACCTATTACCTAATGGGTTTCTTGGATCTCCACCGGGAATATTTTTTTTATAATATGGCCTATTTTTTATTTTATTTACAATAGGATAGATACCCTCAGGTGTGAACGATTCTGCTTTTCCGGTGGCAACTGCGAAGACTCTCACTAGTCTATAATCATCGTAAAAAGCCAACGTATTTGTGGCTTTATTAATAATGATAACTTGATTATTGACTGATGTAATGCTATCAGCATTTACAGTATGGTTGTATAAAAACAAAAAAATAAATGTTAAACAAATATAGACGGACTTTCTCATTTTGAACCTCCTGTTAATTGATTGAAAGTTTTTAAGACTGTGGCGCCTGCTTCATTTTATTAAATTTTTCTCTAAAACGCTAAGGTAATTAAAGGAATGAGATGAAAAATTCGAAATGCAATAATTAATTGAATCTTAAAAGCCAAAAATGTCAATACTCCATTTATGCTTTCCCTTTTAAAAAAGCTATAAAAATTCAGATATATCTAACAAATGGAGATTACACCATGAATTATAAATTGGTTATCCCTGTATGGGCTATTGGTTCCTTTTTGATAGTTCTTAATACTACAATGTTTAATGTATCGGTTCCAAGCATTATACACGACCTGAATATAACTTCCGAGAAAGCTTCTTGGATTGTTTCATCATATTCAATTGGATTTGCAGCGTCCTCGATTATATTTAGTCGTCTGTCAGATTTCATCCCAATACGAAAACTAATGTTGTATGGAATCATAACTCTAGGAATTTCATCAATTTTAGGCTTTATTGTCAATGGATTTAATTTACTCCTTATAGCTCGTGTTTTTCAATCGATAGGAGCTGGCTCAATACCCGGGCTAGGAATGGTTCTTTCAGCAAGATATGTCCCAGTTAAACAAAGAGGACAAGCGATATCTATACTTGCTTCAGCTAGTGCCTTAGCTTTTGGATTAGGCCCTTTATTTGGTGGGAGCATAACAGAATTTTTTGGATGGCGAACTCTGTTTCTAGTTACATGTATGATAATACCTATAGGTTCGTTCCTATATATGCTACTACCTGAAGAGAGTACAAGAAGAAATTACTTTGATGCATTCGGCGCTATAATCCTAGTTTTGAGTATGGTTAATTTGTTACTTACTTTTGCAACATTTCATTGGATGTTTCTTCTTATCAGTTCAATTTCTATTTTAGCTCTATATTTTCGTTTGTGTACCACGCAAAACCCATTTATACCACCAAAACTTTTCCAGAATACCAAATATTTTAAATTAATTACTATTGCGTTTTTTTCGTTCATTCTTAATATGGCGATGTTGTTTCTTATGCCATTAATTTTGACAAACTGGTATGGGAAGTCTCCTTTAATGGTAGGATTATATATTTTTCCAGGAGCAACGTTATCATCCATATTAGTGGTTTTTATAGGACGATTAATAGATAAATACAATAATTTAAGGTTTCTAATTATAGGACATTTTATTATTACCTTGGCACTTTTTATAGTCAGTGTCTGGATCGGGAATTCTCCATTAGTTGTTTCTATGGCATATTTACTTTTTGCACCATCATTGTCTACGATAACTGCGTCCCTGGCAAATGAGATTTCTCAAATTTTACCGGACAACTTGATTGGTTCCGGTTTGGGGCTCTCCTTGTTAATGCAGTATACAGGAGGTTCTTTGGGAGTTGCATTATGTGGCCAATTATTGGTTTGGATAAATGATTCGGGGATTCTTTATACCTATCAACAAATTTTCCATTTTCTATTAATTATATCGATTTTTCCTATCATCTTACTTGCAAATTATAATAAAACAAGAAACTAAAATAAAAAATTGGAAATAATATTATATTATTAATTATATAAAAACGGTTGACTATTGGAATTTTCATGAATATTATTATATTTAATTAAAAACATTTGAATTAAAAGTATTCAGGAAAAACTTTTTGGGAGGAGTACAAGTACACTTTTACGTTGAATTATTATAAATGTAAAAATTTTAATGGGGGTTAAGTTATGAGGAAAAGAAAGAAAACATATAAAGAGTTATTGGAAGAAAACAAGGTACAGATTTCAAATGACTCAATTAAAATGGAAGAAATTTCAAAAGTGATTGATGAAAGAAGAATGAAAGAATCGATTTTTCTCCAAAAAGATATCGAAAACGCGATTAAAGCGTGACTTTAGATAAACATCAAGAATTTTATCAATGAACAAAACCACGATCATTTTTATAAATACCGTTAGAATCAGCTTTTCCGTATCGTAATCATTGGATTAGTGTCAAGAAGGTTGATAGGTAGTAGCTGATTTTATCTAGGCATGGATATCCAAATGATTAAATATAAACTATTGAATACTTAACATATTTAGGGATACAATAGTCTGATTTCGAATTAATTTGCATATAAAAAGCCAAATTAAATTAATAATTAGGCTTTTTATTTTGAATAATATTTGATTAGGAAAGTGAATAAATTACTTTATTATGTTAAATTCCTCTAACAGAAGTTCCTCTGTTTGTGGCATTGTTAATCCCAAATGCCAACATCCCATACCGGCAAGTCCATATTCACGCACTAATTTAAATTTGCTAAGTAAACTTCTTGGATCTTCGAACCACACCTCATGTTGTAAACCTTCTTTATCTATATATCTAAACCATGGTGCAGCGGCAGCTTCGTCATAATGAACTTCGCTTCGATAACCTGTATAAAGATCAATTGCCTTTTGTGTTGAGTATGCTTTACCTTTTTTATTTTCCCCTGTAATTGTCCAATCGTAAGCATATTGAGGGATGCCTAACATAATTTTTGATTTAGGAACAACTGAAATCGCATAATCCAAGGTGGCTCTTACTTTGTTTATTGGGGCAATAGGTCCTGATGGTCCACCTGGCCAGTGCCAATCGTATGTCATCAAGAAAATTTTATCTAGATATTTCCCTAGTTCTGCAAAGTCATATGCTACTGAATGAGAGGGACTATGATCTCCTTCTTTAGGTGGGACAGCCATCATTACTTCCATTCCTGACGGATGTAAACGTTCGGTCAGCTCTTTGATAAACAAGTTAAGATTGTTTCGATCTGCTTTTCTAACCTGTTCGAAGTCAATTACTACCCCTTTATAGTCATGACTGTCAAGAAGAGAATAGATATTATTGATTAATTTTTTCCTAAGCCACGACTCACTTATCATTCCGTGTGTTAAATCAGGATCAAATCCTTTTTCACTCAAATTAGTAAGTGTTGCAAACGGTGTAAGGTTTTCTTTCCAAGCAGTTATATGCGCCTGATTTTCATTTTCTTCTATTATATTTCCAGAGTAATCGAAGCGATATTCAAAAACAAAAATACCTGATAGGGTGCGTTTATAATTTGCCAGCATCCAAGAATTGGTGTGCTTGTCTTTTGGTACAAAGTACGTTCCTGTCCAAACACTCATTTTTTTAGGTTTAGGTATAAGTAATTTTTGTCCGGATTTAAGTACTCTCGTATTTAAATTATTTACACTCATTAATCTTTTTTCACTTATCGTATGACGAGTTGCAATATTCCAAATACTATCCCCTGGTTGAACAAAATAGGTAGACCCAGGTATTAATATTGATTGTCCTAATACTAATTGAGAATTATTGGATAGTCCATTCAGCTTTGCTAGTTCATCTTTATTTACTTTATATTGATCAGAAATTTTAAACAAACTATCACCCTGCTTAACCTCATGAATAACTTGTGCATTTCCAAGTTTAGTGTTGGGTGAGAATGCTAATAAAAACATTAATACAAGAAATACTCTTTTGTACATATTTCTACCTCCTAATTATGATGAAATTAGTATCATACCAGGACTGATATTTTGATTCAGGAAATTTAGACCAAATAATTTTGTGTTAAAAAATATGAATGGCTTTATTTTATTTATTTTATTGTTGGGCAATATAACCTTATGAAATTTACTAAGGTGGGCTTTGGGAATGTGGTCGAGTATTTTTGGTAATAAACAAAAAAAAGAGGTAAAACAGTTAAAAACAGTCCTTGAAGAATCAAAAAAATCAAGCGATTTCACTTGTTTTTCTCCATCCAATATGGAAGATAAAATTTTCATTTCTTATTTTACCTCATTAGTTGATTCTGAAAAATTCCAAAGAGTTTTACTCCCATATATAAAAGCAAATATAGACAAAATAAATTCCTTAGAAAAAGTAAAGTCATCTCTACCATTTGAAAATATGGTTATTACTGAAGATGCTACTGTTATCAATGATAAATTGAATAGAGGATATATATTCATTCAAATCAAACAACAAGATAACAAAGGTTTATTGGTGAACCTAAGATTGTCCGAATCTGGATATAGGTTATCAAATGATACGGAAAATGAGTTTAGTGTAGTGGGTCCAAAAGTTGGATTTATAGAGAATTTAGAAACGAATATTTTTCTTTTAAGACAAAAATTTGTCGCTTCTAAGCTTGTTTTTGAAGAAGTGACAATTGGCAGGAAATCAAAAACAAGGGTTATGATTGTGTATATTGATGGGTTAACTAATCCTACTTACATAGAAACAGTGAGACAAAGATTATCCGAAATCGATTTCGGTGTTGTTTTTGATAGTTCCCTGCTTGACCAGATCATTACAGACAATTCCTTTACGCCTTTCCCTTTGCTGTTAACAACAGAAAGGGTAGATCGGACAACTTATGCTTTAGAATCTGGTCAAGTGGCTATCATGTGTGATGGTTCTCCATATGTAGTAACAGGTCCCTCAACTTTGTTGGATTTTTTTATATCACCTGAAGATTATTATTTGCCTTGGATTACAGGATCCTTTTTTCGGATCATTAGAATTTTCGGAGTTATTTTTTCTCTTTTTTCCACACCGGCCTATGTGGCTTTACTTTCGTTTCATTATGAGGTAATTCCTCAAGACTTATTGGGACCCATTATCAGCTCAAGAGCTAATGTACCGTTCCCCCCGGTTTTAGAAGTAATATTTTTGGAATTGACTATTGAATTCTTAAGGGAAGCTGGCGCTAGATTACCGACAAAAATAGGTCAAACTTTGGGGATTGTTGGGGGCATTGTTATTGGACAGGCATCAGTTGAAGCAGCACTTACAAGTAATATTTTATTAATCGTCGTATCCCTTTCTGCATTAGCTTCATTTACAACACCTATTTTCAAAATGTCAAATACGATAAGACTTATAAGATTCCCCTTCATTGTACTCGCCTCAATCTGGGGTGGATTCGGCATACTAATAGGTATTGTTATTATGTTATCTCATCTACTAAAATTGAAATCCTTTGGTAATCCTTATATGGTTCCTCTTTACCCATTTAGAGTGAAGGATTTCACAGATTCTTTTGTCAGATCTTCGTATGAAAAATCAACCAAACTACCAGGTTTTCTTAGGACTTTAAGAAAGACACGATATCAATCCAAGAAAAAGCAGGACATAAAAGAGGGGATAGATCATGAATAAAACTAAACAAAAAAGAAGGATGTTTCTTTATTCATTAACTCTAGTTTTATTTGTATTAATTACAGGCTGTTCAAGGTATAAAGTGGTAGATCAAATTAATATAGTGGACATTATGGGTTTTGGCTATAACGGTGTCGAGGGCAATCTTTTAGGATCTGTTCTGGTGCATGAATATCGAGAAGGGCAAGAAAAAGATTATGTCAAGCTAATTTCTTCTAGTGGGAATAATGCTACAGAATCCTTAACAAATATTAATCAAAAATCACCATACATACTAGAAATTGCTAAAACTCGAGTGTTGGTACTTGGAAAAGAATATACTAAAGAAGTTGGCATTAAAGATATAGTTAGTTCTATTTGTAGAAATGCGAAAATTGGATCGAGAGTGAAAATTGTCATTTCCGATGAACCATTACCATTACTTTTTCAAAAATTGGCAAAAGAAGAAGGAGATTATCTACCTAATTTAATCGAACAAAACATGGTTTATCATAATTTTCCTTATTCGAATTTGCATATTTTTCTTTATGACTTTTACGGTAAAGGAAGGAATGCAATCATCCCATATATAAACTTATCAAAGGATGGTGAGATAATAATTGAAAAAATGGCTGTTATTGGCTCCGATAGTAAGTTGAAAATGATTTTGGACAGAGAACATACCACACTCATGAAACTCTATATAGATAAGTCAAAAGAAATGTTTTTTACAATACCGATTGAAAAGAATAACCAAAAAGGAACAATTACGATAAAAAGTGTTTATGGCCGATCAAGAATCATTCCTAATGTTTCTGATAGTTCTATAGAATATTTTTTAGGATTAAAAAGTGTACTAGTTGATTATCCTACATGGATAAACTTAGGAAATGAGTTTCCTTTCCTGGAAAAGGAAACTGAGAAATATATTGATAACAAGGTTCAAGACCTTTTCAACCAATTCAAAGAAAACGATGTTGACCCACTAGGGATAGGCGACGATTTCCGAAGTCAAGATAAGCATTGGAAAGAAGAGGATTTTTATAAGTCAGTCTACCCATTCGTAACAATGAAAACGAATATAACTTCATCTATTTTTCAATCTGGTGTTGGGGATGATGGAAATGAGTAGAGCACAAACAGATGTCAGAGAAAATTCATTACTCTCTCCGTTTTTTATCTTTTTTTTGATTCATTCTTCCCAAACAGGGATAGGTATGCTAAGTTTTCAACGGGATATTGCAAAATATGCAGAACAAGACGCTTGGATATCTGTATTAGTAGTAGGATTTACGCTACATATTATTCTTTTCCTGATGTTTAAACTCCTTGACCAATCTCCAAATAAGAATCTAATTTCTCTTCACACGGAGTATTTTGGGAAAATTATTGGTAACGCTCTTTCTGTTGTGTTTTTAGTATATTTTTTGCTATTGATGACAACGGTTGTTCATTCCTATGTAGAGATTATAAATGTGTGGGCTTTTAATACAGTTAGACCATGGGAGTTTACATTAATTATTTCAATAGTAATTTTTTTAATTGTTTCAGGTGGATTTAGGGTAATAACAGGAATTGCATTTTGGAGTATTTTTATTCCAATCATACTTTTTTTTGTTTTAGGATTTACGTTAAAATTCAGTCATTTTTCCAATCTGCTACCTTTATTTGGACACAATATAAAGGATATTCTAAAGTCATCAAAAGAAGCTACAGTAAGTTTTCTAGGTTTTGAAACATTGTTTTTGTTCTATCCTTTTGTTAGAAAACCATCAAAGACAAAAATGTGGGCTCATGGAGGCTTACTATTTACAACCTTTTTATATGTGTTAATAACTATTATTACTTTTGCTTTTTTCAGCGGTGGACAATTGGCACATATTATATGGCCAACATTAGTAATGACAAAAATAGTCCAAGTTCCTTTTATCGATAGATTTGAATATATTTTTATCTTTTGTTGGTTACTAGTCGTTTTACCCCCGATTTGTTTGTGCATTTGGTCTATCTCTCGTGGTATGAAAGAAATGTTTAATTTAAAACCAAGTTATACATTAATTGGAATCCTTATTCTGCTGAATTTAACAACAATAGTATTAAACGAGCGAGATTCTTTCGAAATGATAAAGACTTTAGCTTCATTAAGTGGTTTTTACATACTTCTGTTATACATACCAATTTTGTATTTGTTTGTATTAATTGTAAATAAATTTTTCAGAAGGAAAGCGAATTAATTTTCCGAAAAAATCTTGCCGGGTGAAGCCCTTCTGTAAATTAAGTATAATCATTTCATAGTCAATAGGTGCAAAATTGGGCAGATTCCACCATATATTATTATGGCGATCTGTCCTTCAAGGATGGAGTCTCCATTCTATAACAACGAGCTAGCAGTCGTAATAGGATATAGCTTCCCATCAAAAGCAAATGAAACCCTACCTGTTTCTTCAGAAACCACGAGCACAAGAGCATCGCTTTTTTCTGCTAACCCCAAAGCCGCACGGTGACGAGTTCCCAGTTTTTTTTCTCCTATAACCCTGTTGGTTAAAGGGAGAACGTTTGCTGCTGACAAAATTAGATTGGAACGAACAAGTACGGCACCATCATGAAGAGGATTTCCGGGATAGAAAATTGATTCCAACAAAGAATGTGATAATGTTGCACCTATAGGAGTTCCCGGACGGATTAAAGAATCGAGTGGATTTTCACGTTCAATCACAATCAAAGCACCATGTCTTTGATTTGAAAGATGTTGTATACAAGTTGATAAATCTAAATATTTATCGGTATATGGGGATAAATAACAATTCATATAAAATGACGCAGCAAACGTTTCAATTTGTTCAAATCTTTCCTTTATACTCTCAAGTCTTCCTAACAAACAATAGTTTTCATTTTCTAATGAGTCTAATCCAATATTAATTTCAGCCGAAATCTTGTGTAACCCTTCTTTCAATTTTTGTTTAAGTGGTGAAAAGTCACAATCTTTCTGATTCATAATTAGCCTCCCAATCAGTAAACTTTATTCAGTTATTCGGGAATTGTAAATTCCTTGTCCAATCATTTTTACAGTATACCTATTCTGCTTTGAAAACCTTCCCACTTTCGTGAATTTCTCGTAAATTCAAATTGAGCGAACGAATTTGTTGTTTAGAAATGGTTTACTTTATTATTTGTAGCAGCTATTTCAGTTAGTCTTGAATAATTATACATATTTGAATTTTTATTCCTTTACAGTAAACCAGACCTAAAATGTTTGATAGTTAAACTCGACAATAATATAACAATTGTTGTTGACAATGAGGAATATAAGAAGTAATATTATCTCGTATTCAAGATATTTTAATTTATTATTCTTGAATTAAGTATTTTTCGGGGAGGTGGTTATGATAAAAAGAAGCTGTTCAAACCAACCATTCTTATTGCTTATGCAAACGGCTAGAGTAATTCAAGAACAAATCAGGGATGATATGACCAAATTCAACTTAAGTATTACAGACTTTTCGGTTTTAGAAGTCCTTTTTCATAAAGGTAAACAAACGATACAGCAAATTGGTAAAAGCATATTAATATCCAGTGGTTCAATGACTTATGTTATTGATAAATTGGAACAGAAAGGTTTATTAAAAAGAAATGCGTGTCCTGATGACCGTCGAGTTATACATGTGACCCTATCAGATACAGGACTCGAATTGATGAATGTAATTATGCCGAAACATAAAAAATTTGTGGATGATACTTTTGATTCATTAGATATTAATGAATTAGATACCTTGGTGTTACTTTTGAAAAAGTTAAAAGAAGAAGTGGTAAAATAATTTTTTATATTAACATATCTTGAAATCGAGATAAAATATGGATTTGGAGGAATTTACTATGATAGATATTGGATTATTAATCATTAGACTGGTAATTGGTGCTTTATTCATTGGTCACGGTGCTCAAAAATTGTTTGGATGGTTCGGTGGTTATGGATTAAAAGGGACTGGAGGTTGGTTTGAGTCAATTGGCATGAAGCCAGGTGTAACTATGGCTCTATTCGCGGGATTAACAGAACTAATTGGAGGATTATTGTTTGCTCTTGGACTTTTAACACCAATTGCTGGAATTATGATAGCAGTAACTATGTTAATTGCTATTGTAAAAGTACATGCTCCAAACGGCTTATGGGCAACATCAAATGGATATGAATATAATCTAACGTTACTTGTAGTGGCTGTAGGTATAGCTCTAATAGGTGCTGGTCAATACAGTCTTGATACTTTTTTATTCTAAAATATCTCGGAATAAAGAATCTCTCATGAAATAGAAAGATTTTCTACATCAGCTTTTAATTCACAACATACAAAATATGTAACCGTAACTGACCCAATTACATTTAACAAAGAGAAAATAAGATAAGCGGATAATGGGCAAAATAAATATGCTTTATGCTGGCTCTAAGGAAAAGTTAAAGTTCAAAGACCACTGGTTCCCCTAAACCAAAAGTGAATTTTTTACCTATATTTAACTTAAAATAGTAAGAAAAATAGGAGTGAAAATAAAATTGAGTAAAAATACAATGGGAATTCACCATATCACTGCGATCGTGGGTCATCCTCAGGAGAATGTTGATTTTTATGCAGGTGTGTTAGGGCTACGATTATTAAAGAAAACGGTTAATTTCGATGATCCAGGGACTTACCATCTTTATTTTGGTGATGAGGGGGGTAAACCAGGAACAATCATTACATTTTTCCCATGGGCTGGTGCGCGTCAAGGCGTTATAGGAGATGGTCAAGTAGGAGTTACATCTTTCGTTGTTCCAAAAGGTTCAATGGATTTTTGGAAAAAAAGGTTAGAAATATTCAAAGTAACATTTACTCAAATGGAAAGATTTGATGAACAATACTTGGAATTTGACGATCCACATGGGCTTCACTTGGAAATTGTTGAAAGGGAAGAAGGAGAAGCTAATACATGGAACTTTGGAGGATTAACTCCTGAAGTTGCGATTAAAGGATTTGGAGGTGCGACTTTATTATCTATTCAGCCAGATAAAACGGCGGAATTATTAGAAAAAGTAATGGGTCTTGAACTCATTGCAAAAGAAGGAGATTTTATTAGATTTCGATCTTCATCTGAGATTGGAAATATAATTGATTTAAAACAGACCCCTATTGGACGTGGGCAAATGGGTGTCGGAACAGTACATCACATTGCATGGCGAGCTATTGATGACCAAGATCAATTGGATTGGCAAAAATATATTTCAGAGAATGGCTATCAGGTAACTCCTGTACAAGATAGAAACTACTTTAATGCCATTTACTTTAGAGAACATGGGGAAATACTTTTTGAAATTGCAACTGATCCTCCAGGTTTTGCCCATGATGAATCTTTAGCGACAATGGGAGAAAAGTTAATGTTACCACAACAGTATGAACAATTTAGAGGGAAAATTGAAAGGAATTTAATACCGGTTAAGGTAAGAGAGTTGAACGAATATTTTAAAAAGGAATGATTACATTGCTATCAATTGATCCTGCCAATAATACTGAAAGAGAAAACTATAAGTTTCTTATAGGTAGCATTATTCCTAGACCTATTGCTTTTGTCACAACACTTTCAGAGGATGGCACTTTGAATGGTGCGCCATTTAGTTACTTTAATATAGTATCGTCAAATCCCCCGTTGATTTCATTATCTATTCAACGCCAAGAGGGGAGACAAAAGGATACAGCGAGAAACATTATTGATTCAAAAGAATTTGTTATTCATATAGTAGATGAACAAAATGTTGAGAAAGTAAATAAGACTGCTGCCAATCTTCCGTCATATCAAAGTGAAATAGAGTTAGGGAAATTTACTCCAGTAGAAAGTGAGAAAGTTTCAGTTCAAGGAGTAAGTGAAGCTAAAATTCGAATGGAATGTGTCCTAGAACAGTCTTTAGAATTGGGTGGTTTGGATGCACCAGGATGTGATTTTATCATTGGAAAAGTTGTTCAATTTCATATTGAAAATAACATTTATGAAAAAGGAAGAATTGACCCAAAGGGCTTAGCAGCTGTAAGTCGATTAGCAGGTGTAAATTACGCGAAAATAGGTGAGATTTTTTCCATAGAACGACCAAATTAATAGCTTGAAGAAATATTAAGAAAGGAGGATAAAAAATGCAAAAAACAATTGGTATCCATCATATTACAGCAATGGTGAACGATGCCCAAAGGAATATTGATTTTTATACAGGGGTCCTTGGGTTAAGACTTGTAAAAAAGACGATAAACTTTGATCGCCCAGAAGTGTATCATCTTTATTTCGGTAATGAAAATGGAGATCCTGGAACTGTAATTACTTTTTTTCCATGGGCTAAACAGTTAAAAGGTCGAATTGGAACTGGTCAGGTCGGAGTTATTAGTTTTGTGATTCCAATTGGGGCCCTTCCATTTTGGGAACATCGTTTACAAAAATTCGGCGTAGATTTCCAGACTTCTAAAAGGTTTGGTGAAATAAATATCATGTTTAATGACCCTGATGGGCTTCAGCTTGAGCTAGTAGAACGAAATGAGGGACCAATAAACAGTTGGTCATTTGGGAGAATTCAAGCAGAGAATGCGATTAAAGGGTTTGGTGGAGCTACATTATTTTCAGCCCAACCTAATAAAACAGCAGATGTTTTAGAAAATATTTTAGGACTTGAATGTATAGGCGATGAAGAGGGGGTTCTTCGCTTTAGAGCTGAGGAAAATGTAGGTAATATCATTGACATTAAGTTATCTCCGTCGGTTCGTGGGCTAATGGGAGCTGGAACCGTACATCATATAGCATGGCGGTCAAAGGATGAAGAAGATCTTGTAAGATGGGAGTCTCTTCTTAAAGAAAAGGAATATTATCCGACTGAAATTCATGACCGAAACTATTTCAAAGCTGTGTATTTCCATGAACAGGGAGGGATACTCTTCGAAATAGCTACTGACCCGCCGGGTTTTTCAGTTGACGAACCTATCAATGAACTTGGAAATAAACTTATGTTACCTTCGTGGCTAGAGTCAAAACGACAAGAATTAGAAGAAATCTTACCTAGTGTAGAAGTGCGTGTTCTGGAGGGGGATAAATAATGAAACATATTTTTAATAAGGGAAAAGATTTAACTAAGCCAACATTATTATTACTTCACGGTACTGGTGGAAATGAATTAGACTTGTTACCTCTTGCTGGAAGTATTGACGATGAAGCAACTGTGTTAAGCGTTCGAGGAAATGTATTAGAAAATGGAATGCCACGATTCTTTCGTAGAATAGCTGAAGGTGTGTTTGATGAAGAAGACCTTATTTTCCGTACGAAGGAATTAAATGACTTTCTTGATGAAGCAGCAGAAAAGTATGATTTCGACCGAGATAATATTATTGCCATTGGGTATTCCAACGGGGCTAATATTGCTGCAAGTTTATTATTTCACTACCAACATGCATTAAAAGGTGCCATTCTTCACCATCCAATGGTACCAAGAAAAGGAATTGAACTACCTGACTTGTCAGGAAAATCAGTTTTTATTGCAGCTGGGACAAATGATCCCATCTGCTCACCGATGGAATCTTCTGAACTACAATCGTTATTAGAAAAAGCACACGCAAATGTTGAAGTTCATTGGGAAAATAGGGGTCATCAGTTGACAAGAGAAGAAGTTGAAGTTGCTGCAAAGTGGTATCGTAACATATAGTAAAATATTTTAAAAAACTAGATTAAATATTAAATTAAAAGTCTATGGAGGTTAAATCGGTTATGTTAAAAAATGAATTAGGGGCACTTATTTTACGTGTAACATTAGGAGTATTATTCTTTATCCATGGGTTAGTGAAATTTCAAGGTGGGATTGAAAATATCGTAGGATGGTTTGATAGTATAGGTTTACCAGGTTTTCTGGCATACGGAGTTGCTTTGCTTGAGATGGTAGGCGGTATTGCCTTGATTATTGGATTGGCTACAAGACTTGTTTCTGGACTATTTGGATTATTAATGATTGGAGCAACTTTAAAAGTCAAACTTTCAGTTGGCTTATTAGGGAATGGTCAAATGGCAGGGTATGAATTAGATTTGGCATTTTTGGCTATGGCAGCTTATCTTGTGATCAATGGAAGCAAATTGTTTTCATTGAGTCAATATATTTTCAGCAAGGACAAAGCTATCTCAAAATCTATATAAAATAGGAAAATTTTAATTAATCAACAACAGTGAAGTTTATTTATCTCGGGTTAATAATATTTTAAATAAGGAAATTATGAATCCTAAATAAGCTCAGTGAGAATAAATAATTTAGCTATTAACATAATTCCATTAAGAACCCTTTGGCAACTTAATATATGGTTATGATAACCTTTTTAGGGAATTATATACAAGGATTCTTTGGAAGGGGTGGTTTTATAGACTGAAGAGTAAAAAATTAAGAAAATATTAAGAATTGGTGGTGTTGATCAATGGGTATTTTAAGTAAACTATTTGGAAATTCATCTATAAAGGAGACGGAAAATATGTCAAATGTAAAATTAGCGGTTATTTATTACAGTTCATCAGGTACAAATTACCAATTATCTCAGTGGGCAGAGCAAGGTGCAAAAGAAATTGGTGCTGAAGTAAAAGTATTAAAAGTTCCTGAAACAGCTCCACAAGCAGCAATTGATTCTAACCCAGTATGGAAAGCACACGTAGAAGCTACAAAAGATGTACCAGAGGTAAAACTAGAAGACCTAGAATGGGCAGATGCGATTATTTTCAGCATACCAACTCGATTTGGAAATATGCCATCACAAATGAAGCAATTCCTTGATACAACAGGAGGGTTATGGTTTAACGGAAAACTTGCTAACAAAGTAGTAAGTGCAATGACCTCAGCTCAAAATTCTCATGGTGGTCAAGAAGCAACTATTTTATCACTTTATACAACAATGTATCATTGGGGTGCAATTGTTGCAGCTCCTGGTTATACAGATCCTGTAACGTTTGGAGCAGGTGGTAATCCATATGGAACAAGTGTAACGGTTGGTCAAGATGGAAAAATGATTGAAGACGTCCAAGCAGCAGTTAAACATCAGGCTAAACGTACAGTGACTGTTGCAGAATGGGTAAAGAAAGGAAATCAATAACTAATAAAGAGGCTGGGACAAAAGTGTTTTAGTCTAAGAAAAACCCGAACTAATTTGAGTTTTAAGGTCAAATTAGTTCGGTTTTTTAAATGTGTTCAAATATACGTTTAGTTTTTAGGTTACTCCAGCGGTTGATTGGAGTTCAAGACGAAGATTCCTGCTGGAGAAGTGGCCAATGTGAGACCCCGCAAGCGAAGCCGAGGAGGCTTACGGGCCACCCGCGGAAAGCGAAGTCTTGCACGGAAATCAATAGCAGTTTTTAGACCCAATACTTAAATTGTTCGTCTTTTGTAAGAGTTTTTATAGTCCCATCCTCTTTTGGTTATTATTTAAATTTATTACTATAATCTTTATTAGGATAATGGAAATTGATTAGGTAATTATAATATTACATAAATCGTTTGGGAGGGATGTTTTTATGGAGAAGAAAATGTTAAATGCCCTTTTTACTTTATGCATTGTTTCCTTACCATTTTTATTCAAGGGATCAAAAATGAGAGAAAATCTAGTTGTTTTCTTTTCAAAAGGGGTTCTGGCAACACTATTAGATGCTTATGTTGTTGGTTCCAAAAGAGTTGAATATCCAGTCCGTCCTTTTCCTAAAATTTTCAAAACAAACATTATTTATGATATGTTGTTTTTCCCACTATTAAGTGTCATTTGGGTTAAACAATCTTATAATGATAATTTAGGGAACATTCTATTGAAAAGCTTGACATGGAGTATCCCTATGAGCGTCGGTCAATGGTATTTTGAAAAAAATTCTAGATTATTCAATTGGAAAAAATGGTCCCCATTACATACTTTTGTAAGTGTTAGTTTTACTTTATTTACGATAAGAGGATTTGTTTCATTGATGAGGAGATTGGATCATTTTAATGACGCGTAGCAAAAACAATATTTAACCCTTAACTAAAGGTAGAAAATATGAAAAGACACTAAAAGTTAGATGCATTTCTTTGGAGCATTGCCATACCTGGTTTTACTCATTTAAAATGGCCAGTTATTAAAAGGAATTTATTTTTATTCTTTTAGAATTCATGATTAATGTTATGAGTTCATTTAACCAAGCTATTATGTTTAGTTTTCATGGAGAAATCTCCTAGGCTGGTAGGAAGATTGATTTCCAATGGCTTATGTTTTATCCATGTGTTTATATGTATGATGCTTATAAATTTGCAGAAGGGAAAAATTCTCTATTATCATTTCTCCCATTTGCTTATTTTATATACTTAAAAATTGGTAATTTTTATATGGTAAGAGCCTATTGACAAGTTTATTTGAAAAAGATTTAATAGTAACAGACCGATTGTTCTTTTTCGGGAGGTATATTATTATGAACAAAGGAGATCGAACTAAAAAATATATTATTGAACAATCATCTTCCTTATTTAATAAACAAGGTTACAAATCAACTTCTATTTCAGATATTATGACCGCCACAAGTCTTAAAAAAGGGGGTATTTATAATCATTTTGAAAATAAGGACCGTTTAGCTAAAGAATCATTTAACTTCTCATTAAATACACTTAAACAACAGTATAAAGATGCTGTATCAGTAAGTGCATCTGCTTATAAACAGTTACATGCATTTTTATCAGTTTTTAAAACTTTATCAAATGATGAAGTGATTGTGGGTGGTTGTCCATTAATGAATGCTGCAATTGAAGCAGATGATTCAAAGGTAGAGTTTGAAGATGCAATCAAAGAAGGCTTTACCGATTTTATTGCATTTTTAACTAGGATTATTGAGCATGGTAAAAGTGAAAAAGAAATAAAAAGTGAAATTGAATCAGAACAAATAGCCGTGTTCATTCTCTCATCTATTGAAGGTGCTTTAGCACTAACTCGATTATATAAGGATACGAAATACTTGGATATGGTGGATAAACAAATTATTGAATTACTCTTTAGTAATAAATGATCATTTTTTGCGAAAAAACAGACCGATTGTTCCTTTTTGCGTGTGATTTCATTGTGTATGTGAGTTCTTTTCTTTAAATTGAAGTATCTTTTGTGGATTCAATAATTATTGTTTACTGAAAGGAGAATAATAATGGAGAATACCATTAAATTAAATTCAAAACTAGAAATTTCAGTACCACCTATTGCAAAATTAATAGGATTTTATCCCATTGAAATTCGAACAGGCGAAGCTATTTTTGAACTTGAAACAAAAGAATATCATTATAACCCAATGGGAACGGTTCATGGAGGAATCCTTTGTGATCTTGCAGATGCAGCTATGGGAATTGCTTATGCCACAACATTACAAGAAAATGAAAGCTTTACAACAATTGAATTAAAAATCAACTACTTAAAGCCTGTATGGAAAACTAAGTTAAAAGCTCATGCAGTTGTAACGAAAAATGGAAATAATATTGGCTTTATTGAATGTAATCTTATAGATGAAAAAGAGTCATTAGTTGCTAAAGCCAGTTCTACTTGCATGACATTAAAAGGAGAAAAAACAAGTAATCGATCTTTTAAATAAAATTACATGAATGTTTGGAGGCTTTAAATGAATCGTAGAGTCGTTATTACAGGATATGGCGCCATCACACCATTAGGAAATGATGTCGAGACATTATGGAATAACATAAAGAACTCAAAATCTGGTATTAAAAATATTGAATATGAAGGTTATGAAGACATAAATACTAAAATCGGAGGAAGGATTGATGATTTTTCACCTGAAAAGTATTTAGATAAAAAAGAGTTAAATAAGCTTGATAAATTTGTCCAATATGCCTACGCCGCTGCAAAACAAGCTTTAGATCAATCTAGATTAAACATTGAGAGTGAAGATGAAAATCGCCTAGGGGTATTCATCGGTTCTGGAATTGGAGGATTAAATACAGTTCTAGAGAATCATCAAACCTTATTAGAAAAAGGGGCAAGAAAAGTATCTCCATTTATGGCTCCAATGATGATTATTAATATGGCTGTTGGAATTGTATCGATAAAAACGGGATTTAGAGGTACAAGTTTTTCACCGGTATCCGCATGTGCAACTGGTAATCATGCGATAGGTGAAGCATTTTTGAATATCCGCCATGGTTATTCCGATGCCATTTTAGCAGGTGGAACAGAAGCGTCGATCAATCCATTATCCTTCGCGGGTTTCTCTAGAATGAAAGCAATGTCAACGAATAATGATTCACCAATCACAGCGAGTCGTCCATTCGATAAGGCACGAGACGGTTTCGTAATGTCTGAAGGATCTGGAATTTTGTTACTTGGGGAATATGAACATGCGAAAAATAGAGGAGCAACAATATTGGGAGAAATTATTGGGTATGGATCAACAACAGATTCCTATCATATTACTTCACCAGATTATAATGGTGCAGTTCGAGCAATGAAGCTGGCGATTGAAATGGCGAACATAGAAACAACAGCCATTGATTATATAAATGCGCATGGTACGAGTACACAAGAAGGCGATAAATCAGAGACAAAAGCGATTAAAAATGTATTTGGTGAGCATGCCTACAAGCTGAAAATTAGTTCAACAAAATCAATGACGGGACATTTATTCGGTGCAGCAGGTGGAGTTGAATCCATTATCACTCTTAAAAGCATTTCAGAAAATTTGATTCCCGCAACAATTAATTATGAATATCCTGATGAGGAATGTGACCTTGATTATGTACCAAACAATCCAATTAATGCGGAAGTAAATTACGCGGTTTCCAATGGATTTGGTTTTGGGGGACATAATGCTGTTTTAGTATTTAAGAAATTTAATGAAAATCGATAAAAAGTTAAGTAGGGGGATATATTAGACGCTAGATTTCATATTAAAGAATGCAAATTGCAATAAAAAATTAATTCGAATGATGAACAGTTTTATGACTCCAATTTAATAAAGTTGGAATTTGGGGCATTTCATTGCTATTACAGTTCAAATGATTTTCATCAATCTTACAAGAACTTTAGTTTACCAACTGGTCTCTCGGATTTCTCTAAAGGCCGCACAAAATCATCAGAATGGACAAGCCAGCCACCAACTAAGGCAGATTTGATCAATTTTCTTGAATCGCAAGTATCTAAAATGAATGAACTGTTTAACAAAAGAACATTAAATAAAAATTAGAGAATCCCATTTTCATCCGTGAAACAAAATTTGAAATAATTGGAAATGAACTAGGGTTTGTCACAATTCATGAAGTGTAACATCCAACGACATAAACCTATATTTCAAGAGAAATCCAAAGATTACAAACAAAAGAATAAACTACAAGGATGATTTCAATGAATAACATAAAAAACATAAAAGTCACTGCAGAAACGGTAGAAACTTCTTATATTGATGTAAATGGAATAAAAATTGCGTTTCGAAAATTTGGTGTTGAGTCTGGAGTACCACTTGTATTCTGCCATCGTTTTCGAGGAACAATGGACGATTGGGATCCAGCAGTAGTAAATCGATTAGCAGAACATCGAACACTTATCTTATTTGATAATGTAGGTGTTGGAAATTCTGAAGGAGTAGCCGCAAACAGTATTCCAATCATGGCAGATTATGCAATTGCTTTTATTGAAGCACTTGGACTAAAGAAAATCGATTTATTTGGTTTTTCTATGGGTGGTTTCGTAGCACAAACAGTAACAATTAAAAGACCAGATCTTGTACGTCGTCTAGTATTAGCTGGTACAGGTCCAGGATCTGGTGAAGGAATCCGAGGAATTCAACCGGAAGTATTCCAAGTTGCACTAAAACCGGTTAATGTTGATGAAGATTTCTTATATTTATTCTTCGAGCCAACTGAATCGAGTCAAGTTAAAGGAAAAGAATACCTTAAACGACTTCAAAACAGACACAAGGATCGTTCGCCTCTAGTAAAACAAGAATCGTTTATGGCACAAGCACAAGCGTTACAAAAAACAGGGGGTGAAGATTCATTATTCCCACACCTAGCTGAAATCAAACAACCTGTACTAGTTATGAATGGTGATAATGATATCATGGCTCCATCAATAAATTCATATATTATGTCACAAAAAATTGAAAATGCACAACTAATCATCTATCCAGATTCAGGTCATGGTTTCTTATTTCAATATTCAAAAATGTTTGCAGAACATGTTACGACATTTTTAAATAATGATTTGGAGTAAATGATTGAGAGAGTTTTGATGAATCATAAATTGAGTCATTTCAGTCTATAGACAAAAGGGTTTCGGAATGGTCACATTCCGAAACCCTTTAAAAATGACATTTAGGTGCATCAAATTTAAACCCTTCACTCATTATTGCACAAAAATTGCACATTCTTATTTTTTCAAGGTTAACTAAATTAACTAAAAATAAACTAGAACAACCAAATCCCTTGATATATCTAGATTTTATTTAACAACATTTATTTAATTTATCTAGATAAAACATGAGAAATGATTTTGACAGGGTAGGGGTCGGGGGTTCGAATCCCTCTCAGATCATAAACAAAGAAAAAGGCCCAGATTCCATTTATGGATTCTGGGCCTTTTCTTTGTTTATGACTTTCTTAAAAGAGGGCGGTCCTGCAGATATAACTTCAGATCAGGGCTATCGCCTTCAAGGATTTCTCTGGCAATTATTTTGGCAAGAAGTTGACTGTACACCGTACCATTGTCCCCGAAGCCAAAAAGAAAATAGCTTTCAGGATACTCATCGTATATTCCTATGATGGGAAGGCCATCTATTGTACCGCCATAGAATCCTGCTAAATAAAATTCTGGTCTTACATCTAACTTAGGGAACATATTTTTTAATTCTTCGACCAGTTTGTCTTTTTTGTGCATCAACTTACTGTCCCGCTCTTCGGCAGAAAAAGTATTTTCATCTAGTCCTCCGATGATGATCCTATTTTCGGCTGTGGTGCGCATGTATAGGTATGGTCTGGCCGTCTCCCAAATCAGTGTTTGATTATACCATTCTGAGAAGTCTTTCACTATACTTGTAGTGACAGTATAAGTACTTACAAAGGATACTTTCTTTTCTTTTTTTTGCTCTGTTCCCTCGTACCCTGTTGCAAATATCACTTTTGCTGCTTTAATGGTATTTCCGTTCTTTGTCGTAATGATCATGCGGCTTTTCCGTCTATCATATTGATGCCCATTCATTTCCGTGTTTTCATATATACGTACTTTTCTCTTTGCAGCATAGTCAAAAAGTGCATGAGTATATTTGAAAGGGTTGAGCTCACCATCTCCATAGGAATATATCGCTGCCTCCCTGCTGAAGGGGTACTTTTTCTCTATTTCCGCTTCGGAGAGTAAATCCAGCTGAAACCCACGCTGTTTAAGAAATTCAAACTCTTTTTCCAGCCGGGGTACATCCTCTTTGCAGCTTGCAAGATATAGTGTATCCCTCCTTGTGAATTCAGTATCCACTTTGACTTTTCCCGAAGCTGCTTCTATTTCATCTATCGCATCTTTCAATAATTGTAGATGCCTTGTAATATACTCATCTCCAAAGGTATGTATGAGATCGGTGAACATCTTTTCTCCGGAATATTGAATGAGTGCCGTGTTTGCACTTGTACTGCCGGAACCGATTCTGCCTTTTTCTAAGACCGCAATTTCTAAGCCTTTATTAGCCAGATAATAGGCACATTGGGCAGCAGAACCTCCTCCGCCAATAATCAGGACATCGCACTCAATATCCTCATCCAGTGATGGATATGTCGGAGCTTCCGGGAAGGTAGTGGGCCAATAATACGTTCCTGATTGTAGATTCATGTTATTCCTCCCTCTTAATGATTGCATATTGTTAATATTTCCTACTCAATGACTTGCATTCAAAATTTTTTAAAAGTATCCAAATGGGTAAAGTATACGAGGACAACAATTTTTTAGCAGGAGGAGCTTAATTTGGAAACAAAAAAGTTTAGCACAATAACTGTAAAAGATTTAGTTAGGAAAATATTTAATCATAAGCACTTATTTATTGTACTATCGCAATTGTCTTTGCCGTATATTATATATATATAATTCAATTGGCATTAGAAGAATTGAAGCTACCGAAAGTATGAAAGAACCCTAATAATAGATAAAAGATTGGACAAGCGATTATCATCCGCTTGTCTCTTTTTTATTTTTCTGATGAAACCGTACAAGCAATCTCTATCAATTTTCATACAATTTACTAGATAAGAAAGGAGGTGAAGGTTATGGGAGTAGTGTTTTTAAAGTGCTGTGAGAAAAAGCATCATGATCACCATCATCATCATGAGTGCTCATGCGAAAGATCCGAAAGTCCAGTGGCTTCACCAGCTATGGTAAATGGTGCAAGGGAATGTTTGGAGAACAGGGTTTCTCCTTTAAGATATTGGTACTATTACGACGGTCGCTGATAGTATAATATCTACACTCTGACACAAAATAGATGGAAAGAAGAGTCCGGTAATGGATTGTTTACCAGGCTTTACTTTCCATAATCCTTACATTTAAAACGTTTACAGGATAGGGAGAATATCAGTTGGAATCATCACTCAATCACACTAGGCTAACCTCTGCTGAAATCGGACAACTTTGGAGCAGCTACCTGTTTGGAGAATGAAAAAAAGAGACCTTATAGGCCCTCTTTTTGTTAAAAAACTATTTTTCAAAGTATAAATGATAATGCACTTGGCAACCCGGATTGAAAGTTGATTTGCACACTGGGCACTTGGAATGGCATTGCAAATACTCTTGAATGCTGAGCTCGGTTTTGCAGGACCCGCACAAGATAGCTTTTTCCTGGTGAGTTTCTTTGGGCCAAACTTGACGGAGGTGGTCCGCTTTTTCGTCATGGCATTGATAGCATGGGAAATATGTTTGACAGCAGTAGAATTTTATCGCAATAATGTCTTTAGCAGAGTGGTAATGGACACACCTTGTTTCCTTATCCACCGTCTGACCTAGAACCTGGATATTCTGTCTTTTATTCATATGCAGTATCGCTCCTGCCTGTAGCTTTTTCTTTCATCAAAACATAACACAAAAGAAAATATCAGTTAATTATACGGCTGCCAAACAATTTCGCCTGATTTAGACTCTTTATCGATGTCTATGTGGAAATCATGCTTTTTGTAGAAATGAACTAGGCGGTCTACGTGGTCCCAATCACGCTTGGCAATATCTCCTGTGATGTACCTGATGTTCTGCTCCTTGGCCACCTCTTTTAGGTAGTTCATACATATTGTCCCAAAACCCTTGTTTTCCGGACCTTTGATGTCACCAATAAAGATGGTATCTTCATCCTTATAGGTAGCCTGGATAGAATAGTCCCATTGTCCACGGTATGCGGAGTCGCAATCATTTAACATAATCTTGCATGATTGACTGTCATAGTTGGTGTAAACCACTACCCATGTATCGTCTTTTGTCTGATCAATGCCGATCACTTGCCACTTTTTGGCAATTTCCTTCATATTTTCTTTCATGCGAAACATCTGAAATTCTAGCTCATCCAATTCCTTTTTTATCGCTTCTTTATTTTTTGCAGTATTTACTGTCTCTTCTTCGGCTAATACTAAGCTTGTAAAAGACATCCAATTCCCCCTTTATTACCAGAAAATACTTTATTCCGTTAATATTTTTCGACGTTTTTTTTGACAATCAGCATTATATTATACAGGGGTTTAGGGGAATTATCAAATATGAATGTTTAAAGACATAATAAAAACGGGTCGTCCCAAGGATCGACCCGTTTTTATTTTTCTATTGGGAGCGCAATTAGAAATGATGTTTTTGCGCTATTAGTAACTTGCTTCATCACAAGCATTATAATTGACATAAAAGTGTTTTAATTCGTTTGCCGCGGTTAAAATTCCATGGTAGCTTTTCTTACTTAAACAACGTAAGCCCTACCTCTCATACGTCCTTACGGCTCCTAGGCCGTGCCAGTACGATTAAGCTTTGCTTAAAAAACTATATGGAACGCCAGTGCATCCTTGTGACTTGTTTGTAAAACTAAAGAATGTCATAACGTCCTTCCTTTCAATATCAAGTTACTAACTGTTTGGGACTATTGCCCAAACTCTTATTATACACCCATTGGACAAAAAGTCAAATGGATAAAGATTTAACTCGATTTTAGTATAAAAAAACCGGCAGTAGCAAAAGCTATTGGCCGGTCGATTTTATTTGGAAATATAAGCTTTGATGTCTGCCAGCTCGGAGCGGATCAATTCTACATACTCCTCTTTTCCAGCAGTCTGAAGGTCGTGTTGTATGATATTGAGCAGGTCATTGATTGTGGAAAATTTCCTGGAAGCCTGCTGTAGGTTTATATTGAGAGCAGTTTCTTCCACTTGTGTAGGAATGACTTTTTCCCATGCACCGCTTTGAATCTTTTCTTTAATCTGTTGGAATTCGAAATGAATATGATTGTAGGAATCTGATTCATTTAAACAAACAAGATGGATGATCTCTTCTTTTGGCTGATAATAGTAATGAATGGTGAACAATGTTGTAGGCGACTCTATTGTATTCAGATTTATCTCCATTTTACCAGGAGAAGGAACATTCAGGAGCCGCTTTAACTTGTTCCTGCTTTCAGAATCAACTAAATGAAGAAAGGATGTAACAGGATAAAAGAGGTGGGTTACCTCTTTGGAAACATCCAGGATGGAAAAGTCGCTTCTTAATTTAAAATAGGGTACAGGTATACGATACATTATAGGAACACTCCTTTTTGGACGAAGGAAGCTTTACTCTTGTGATTTTCCAGCCACTCATACAAAAAGGCAGCATCTTTGGCTATGATTGTATCTTCCCTACAGCAGGAGAGGAAAGCGGCTTCTTGATGGAGGCGACTTCCAACAATTATGGTTGCTTCTGGATGAATGGCTGTAAGTCTCTTGATTGTATCATTCAGTTTAGGCAACAGGTGTCTGATGGTAATGGAAATACAGATGATTTCCGGCTGCCACTTCTTCAAGCTATATTCGGCATAGTCCAAAGGAAGATTGGAACCCAGATCATACACATCCCATCCAAATTCCTCAAATAAGGAAGAAGCCATTTTAAGGCCCAGGTAATGCTCTTCTCCCTCCACACAGAAAAACATGGCTCTATTGGAAGGGTTTTGGGAAACAGGGTCCGTACCTGATAGGGCTATTTCTTTTTTTGCGAGATGATATTTAGATAGAAGAAGATCACTTACACCGGTAGCGAGGTGCTCGTCGGCAACCGTAATTTCATTTTTCTCCCAAAGCTCGCCAATGTGGTACATGGCATCCCGAAATAGAAAATCATATATATATGGGCTATTGTAGCCCTGTTCTATTGTGTCTTTTATACTAGCCCATCCTTGAATAACATTCTTTTCAAGAAAGTGGGCAGACAGCTTTTTTGCAATTTCATGCATACTAATCCCCCTTATTGGATGTCTAGTAGTTAGATACAGTATACTATATTTGGGGGTTATCGATAGACGGAAAGTTTTTGTGTCACAGTACTAATTCCTAAAAAGTCTGATTATTTCCTTATATACAGGGTATGAAAAATATTTTATGCTATAACTATTCTAAGAATGCAAAGGGAGTGCTTATTTGAACTATCAACCAAGTGTACAGGAAACCTTCACATTAATCAAAGAGCTTGTTTCCATTCCAAGTCCGTCGGGAAATACCAGCAAAGTAATCAGCTATGTAGAAAAATTCCTTCAGGAGTATGGTGTGGAAACAAGAAGGAATCGTAAAGGTGGGCTCCTCGCCACCATAAATGGAACGAACGAGAGGGAGCATCGGATGCTGACTGCTCATGTGGACACATTAGGAGCGATGGTTAAAGAAATCAAATCAAATGGAAGGTTAAAGCTTACCATGATCGGGGGCTTCCGGTGGAATTCAGTAGAAGGGGAATATTGTGAGATTGAAACATCGAACGGCAAGGTCTATACAGGGACCATCCTCATGCATCAAACTTCTGTACACGTTTATAAAAACGCTGGGGATGCAGCGAGGAATGATGAAAACATTGAAGTGCGGATCGATGAAAAAGTGTCCACACGCGAACAGGTGAAGGCGCTCGGAATAGAAGTGGGAGATTTTGTATCATTTGATCCTCGTGTACAAATGACGGAAAGCGGATACATAAAATCCAGACATTTAGATGATAAAGCCAGTGTTGCCATCTTGCTTAATATGATCAAGCATATTCAAACCGAGAAAATAACTTTGCCATACACCACGCATTTCCTTATTTCCAATAATGAAGAAATCGGTTATGGAGGGAATTCCAACATCACTCCTGAAACGGTCGAGTATCTTGCCGTCGATATGGGAGCATTGGGAGATGGCCAGTCCTCCGATGAATACACAGTTTCAATCTGTGTGAAAGATTCCAGTGGGCCGTATCACTATGGCTTGCGTAAACATCTGGTGGAGCTCGCACAAAAAAATGAAATCGGATATAAAGTTGATATTTATCCATTTTATGGGTCGGATGCATCTGCTGCAATCCGTTCCGGACATGATATCATTCATGGATTGATTGGGCCTGGGATCGAATCGTCCCATGCTTTCGAACGGACACACGAAAGCTCCATTCTCAATACACAGAAGTTGATCTATCATTATCTATTGTCTGTGATGGTGAAATATTGATTTATACAAAGAACAGCCAAATAGGCTGTTCTTTGTTGTTCCTAAGTAAAATACTCAATTCTGGCTTGGGGGAAATAGGATTGAATGTATTGGGATAAGGTTTCCTTGATTTCTGTAGCTTCATCCTTGGTGTATACATATTTGCCAATTCCGTAGCGGCCCCATTTATATTGCCTTTTTGCTTCATCCAGTTCGAGTTTGGTCATAGGATAATTTTGTTGAATTACTCGTTTGGCAGGCTTGGTGAACCGATGCTGGATCAGTTCAAAGGTTAGATCCTCAGTTGCTTGAGCCGGCAACTTATCATACAGCTTTTGGAACAAGGTTTTATAGCCATCCTGCCAGCCTTCATGTAAATAGATGGGGGCAACGATGAAGCCAAGTGGATAATCGGCGCCTGCGACTTTCGCAGCGGCCTCGATTCTTAAATCAAGTGATGAAGTTCCAGGTTCAAAATTCTTGATTACATAGTCGGCGTTGACACTAAATCGAAATCGCGTTTTCCCTTGATGGTCTGCATCAAGCAGGTGGTCGACATGGTGGAATTTGGTGACAAAACGAAGTTGGCCATGCTCCGATCTTCCGAAATATTCAATAGCCCTTTTTAACGAATGGGTGAGATGGTCAATTCCTACGATATCCGATGTACATGAAGCTTCGAATCTTGTTATTTCTGGTGCCCGCTCCTTCATGTAATTATCTGCAGCATCAAATATTTCATCCAGATTTACATAGGTGCGAATATATGGCTTGCTTCCCATCGTTGTTTGCAAATAGCAATAATGGCAATGGCCCATACAGCCTGTTGCAAAAGGGATGGCATATTCTGCAGATGGTTTCGAAGAATCAAACTTCAACGTCTTTCTTACTCCTACAACGAGCGTTGATTTAGCAATCCGATACTTTTGAAAATCATTATCCCCCGGCAGATTGCGTATCTGGTTATGGGAAGTTGTTTCCTTGATTTCAAGTCCCATTGCTTCAAATTTCTGCTTTAATTCCCTTCCAAGCTCATACTCCAATGCTTTCGGTTCAATATAGACCAGTTGAGGGACAAATGGCTTCAAAATAACACCTCCTAATCATATGTAGGCCCAAAATAGTCATTATACATAGCTTCTGCATCATCCAAAGATTTGAAAAAGACAAACTCATCTGATAGCGGATAATAGGTATCATAAAGAAATAATGCTAATTGACTTGAATCGTGCGGGTCAGGTACCACTTGCGCTTCCTGCACGGTTGCTACATTTTGGGTATGTGGGTTGCGATAGAAAAGATAAACTGAGTCACCGATCGTTAAATCAGCAGAATTGGATGGTTGAGGTATCTCCATGGTCTTCACCTTCTCAAATAAATTCTCAACTAGTGTTTATTCTTTTATGAGAGCAGACAATTATTCTTGAGAAATAATGTTAAAGGAATCATTTTTTAATATTTTTATTATTCGAAACTTTCTCGTGTTATAATCGTCTATTAGTTAAAAGGGATTTTCTGGGGGGACTATAATTGAATAACGTGGATTTAAGACCTAAGCCCAGGTCTGCTCTCCGAATTTGGCTAGGAACTCAATTCTACATAGCAAAACGATGGATAGAGTGGAAAACGGATTCTATCAAGTACACGGATCATCAGACAGATGAATTGCTGCCATATATATCTTTTAAACATTCCACTCCCACCTTAAGAAAGTTAAAGGATGTTGAAATGTGGTACCAACATAATAAAGTGATCAATCTCCGCATTGCAACACAAAAATTAAATGGTGTGGTACTGAAGCCGGGAGAAACTTTTTCCTACTGGAAGCTAATCGGAAAGCCAACCAAAGATAAAGGCTACGTGGATGGAATGGTGTTATTTTACGGAAAGTTCAAACCGGGGCTAGGTGGCGGACTGTGCCAGCTTTCAAACTTGATATACTGGATGACTTTACATACTCCTTTAACAGTGACCGAACGATATCGTCACAGTTTTGATGTGTTTCCCGACTCAAGACGAACGCAGCCCTTCGGAAGTGGGGCAACATGCTCTTACAATTACTTGGATCTGCAGATTCGAAATGATACCAATCAGCCATTTCAACTTTGTGTCATGGTCAAGGGGGATCAATTGGTCGGAGAATGGAGGATGGCCAACCCACAACTTGTAAGCTATAAGGTGTATGAAAAAGATCATCGGATAACTCCTGCATATTGGGGAGGTTATCTTCGCCATAACATCATACATCGAAAAGTATCGAACTTGCAGGGGATTGAGGTGGATGATCAGTATATTACGGAAAATCATGCTATCATGATGTATGAACCGTTGCTTGAAGCATCCGAAAACAGCGGTTAAATCTACTGCAAGGTGTGATTAAGTATATGATTAAATTGCCAAAAGAAGCAAAAGACCAAATGATCGGCAGAATCCAGACCTATTTTGAACTGGAGAGGGACGAAACAATTGGCGAGCTCGGAGCGGAAATGCTTGTTGATTTTTTTGTGAAAGAGATCGGTCTCTACTATTATAATCAAGGTGTGGATGATGCCAAGCTGATGGTCGAGCAAAGATGGTCAGCTGTGGAAGAGGATCTGGAAAGTCTGAAACGTTCAACGAGTGCAAAACGATAAAATGGTTAAAAGCCCTTCACTGACAATAGTGGAGGGCTTTTTTGAATGTGCGTTGAATAATCAAGCTTATTATCAGAGAGTTCAAAAGTTTCACATCTGAATAAAAGTGGAAAGAAATCTATAGGTGGTGACGATTATGAAGACGAATGTATTGGTGATTGGAGGAGGGGTAGGAGGTTTGACGGTCGCTCTCAAGCTTGCAAGGTGCGGAATAGGAGTAACTCTGGTGGAGCAGATGAAGGGAAGCCCCCACCTATATAAAGGAGAGCTCGTCCAGCCAAAGACTTTGCAAATCTTTGACAGTATCGGCCTTTTACCACCTGTATTGGATGCGGGGCATATCATTAACAAAATAGATCTGGTCGAGAGAAAAAAAACGGAAGATGTTAACAATGAAGAATTGCCATTTCGATCAATGAGCTATAACATTCTCCCGAAACCATACCATCATGCTCTTATGATTCCTCACGAAACATTAAAAACGATACTGCTCGAGGAAGCGGAGAAATATCCATCTTTCAAGTATATCCAGCCTGGCAGGTTCATGGGATTTGAAAATGCTCTGGCAAAAGTGAAGCTCGGGAAGGAAGAGGTTTTTATTGAAGCGGACTATTATGTGAGTGCCGAAGGAAGAAAGTCGAAGGTCCGAGATTTCATGCAGTTGCGCCGGAAAGAAAAGAAATATGACCATCATTTTCTGACTGTAACCTTTCCAAGGCCCAAAAGCCTTACCGAAGGAAAAATAATCTCAACCGACCGGACTTTCCTAGGACTCTTTCCGCTTCCAAACAACATGGTGAGGTCTGTTTATCTGATTCCAAAGGGTTCCTATAAAACAATGATAAAGGAAGGTTTGGAATCTTTTTATGAAAAATACTTAGAACTGTGTCCATCATTGGATGGGTATGTGCAAAGAATAGAATCATGGAAACAGATACAACTCATGATTCCTGTCCATTATCATGTTTCCAGCTATGTAAAAGATAATATCGTTTTATTGGGAGATGCCGCTCACAGTGTTCATCCCATGGCAGGTGAAGGGATGAACCTTGCTATCCAGGATGGGGATGTGATCGGGGAGCTCTTCTGTTGGATGTATGAACATAACCGACATTCAAGCGAACTTTTATCATTATACGAAGAAGTAAGAAGGCCACGTGTACATCATATTCTAAAACTGAGTCATTTATCTGCACTTGCCTATTCCCGGCCTTTGCGCTCGTTTGTATCGTGGAGAAAGAAAGTGATGGACCAGCTGACCAATGACCCTGTACTTCATATTAAGCATATGCTGAACATTTCCGGACTGGGTATTTGGAAGGAAACCATCATCGATAGGGCTATTCAGACGGGAGTGGCCCCTAAAAGAAAAGAAGAGATGGATTTTTACTTGGATAAGCGTCATCTATTTACAAAGAGGGATGATTATCCTTGGAGGGACATGGAGGAGGAAGTCAAGGGATGATAAGTGAATATGTTCGACTATTCAAAGCAAGAGGATATATGAAAAGGAATCTGCCTTTTTTATATAGTTGGCATGCATATGTAGGCTATGAGTTGGACTTATATGAAGCCTTCAAAAAGCCAAAAACAATAACCGAAGTTGCACAGGAATTCTCGCTGAAGGAGGATCTCCTTGTCAGGTGGGTGGAAGTTGGGGGAGTAATCGGCTACCTGAAGCAGCGCTCCAAACAGAGATATCAGACAGCCAATCGCTTCATGGTACCTTCAACCAAGAATAACCCAAAATCGACAGGCGTACTTCTGAAGGAAATGATGGAGCTTCATATCCCAACACTTATTAAGTACCCGAAAATGATGCAAGAGGATCAAAAAGAGAGCTTTAACCAGGAGAAGCACGGAATGGTGGTAGCACAAACCTCTTCCTTATTAGAACAGTTGGCTGTACCAAGAGTGATGAAGGTGATGAAGAAAGCAAACCCAAAAAGTGTAGTGGACGTCGGCTGTGGAAGTGGTGGATATCTGTTGAAGCTTTCGAAAAGATTCCCTAAGGCGGAGATGCTTGGCATAGAGTTGAACAAGGATGTTGCAGAGGAAGCAAAAAGAAATTGCAGGGAGCAGGAACAAATAGAGATACTTTGTAAAGATGTGCAGGAATGGAGGCCAGAGTCTAAAGTTGATTTTGTGATGTTGAATAATATTCTCCATTATATCTCCCCAAAAGATAGAACCACTCTATTTAAAAATATCAATGAGTGGTTGAACCGCAAAGGAACTCTTTCCATCGTGACGCCAATCCATAACTCCAAGCATGGTGGAGAGTTCTCTAGTGTATTTAACAGCTTCTTTACTGCGTTTGATAATCTCTATCCCCTTCCATCTGAGGATGATTTGGAAGAACTGGCTCGACAAGCGGGTCTAAAAGTGGAAAATATGAAGCCTGTCATCAAAGAAGGTGGCTGGTATCAGATTACTCTCACTAAAACAAAATAGTAGATTAATGGGTTCTGCGGAGAATGAAAAACTCTTCGCAGACCATTTTTTTGGTTGTAAAATCCTTTGATAGAAGAGTATTCCTTAATATTCTAATATAAGGAAACTTTGTAACAATCCCTTAATATACCCGTCACTCGTGTAACGAAACTGTTATTCCACTGTTCTTTTAATCTAGCAAAATCATGATATGATTGGAAACATTGAGTCAGAATACATAGGAGGTATTTCGTATGAAGAAAACCATGTTTTCATTAGTAACAGCAGCGGCCCTTGCAGGTACGTTCAGTCTAGGTTCAAATGCCTCTGCTGCAGAAGTAACGGTAAAAAAAGGTGATACTCTTTGGGACATCGCCAACGCAAATAGTATAACAGTACAGGAATTAAAAGACTGGAACAATCTTTCCGGTGACTTGATTCATCCGGAACAAGGATTAAAAGTGGCTATATCCGAACGCTACAAAATTGTAAAAGGTGATACTCTTTGGGGAATTTCCCAAAACTATGATGGAGTTACCTATCAACAGCTAGCGCAATGGAACTCCATTGAAAATCCTGATTTAATCTATGCAGATGATGATTTAATTATCTATACAAAAGGAAATCCAAATCCGGAACAAACAAAAGCGCCAGCTGAGGAGCCGGTAACGGAGGCGCCAGCAGAGGAAGCGCCAGCTGAGGAGCCGGTAACAGAGGCACCAGCAGAGGAAGCGCCAGCTGAAGAACCGGTAACAGAGGCACCAGAGGAAGCGCCAGTTGAAGAACCGGTAACAGAGGCACCAGCAGAAGAAACACCAGCTGAAGAGCCAGTAACAGAGGAGCCAGCAGAGGAAACACCTGCTGAAGAGGAAGTTGTACAGGAACTAACAATGTCTGCAACTGCCTATACTGCTACATGTGAAGGCTGTTCAGGGATTACTGCAACAGGTATCAACTTACTTGAAAATCCAGACATGAAGGTTATCTCCGTTGATCCAAATGTCATTCCATTAGGTTCTAAAGTATGGGTTGAAGGCTATGGAGAAGCGATTGCAGGAGATACTGGTGGAGCAATCAAAGGCAATAAGATTGATATCTTCATCCCGGAAAAGCAAGATGCAATCAACTATGGTGTTCAAGAAGTTCAAGTAAAAGTATATAAATAATAGATTTTCAGAGGCCGCCCGTATTGGGTGGTCTTTTTGTGTTGGATGAAGGCCCTTTCCATGTGGAAGGAGGCTAAAAAAGTCCATCATGTAATCTTCATTCAAAAAATCTCTTCCATGAATCACAACTCTCAAGTAAAATATGAGAATATTCTTTTTGGTTGGAATTTTCTAATCTTGAATAGGAGGAAAGATAATGATTCGACAACTAACGGAAGCTGATCATGTAGCCTGCTTCGATCTAGTGAAGGAACAAGCTGCAGAGAATTTATTCATAATAGGTGATATTGAGGGGTATGGCTATGAACAGGATTTCCAAAAGCTTTGGGGGGACTATGACGAGAACGGAGAGCTGCGTGCGGTCCTGCTTAAATACCAGGAAAATTACATCCCTTACGCAAAGCCGCAGAAGGATTTTGATGCGAAGGGTTTTACGGAAATTATGTTGCGGGATCCGGATTTCACCATGATGTCTGGCCTTAAAGAAATAACGGAAAGAATGGAGCCATTCTTAAGAGAACGCCTTAAACGCAAAAGAGAGACCTATTATGCGAAATGCACCAAACTGAATTCTTCCACAACGGAAAATGTATCAACGACAGATGTGTACCTGGCTGTCCCTGAGGATGCGGAGGAACTGGTGGAGCTGCTGAATGGCGTTCCGGAATTCAGCGACTCCATTATTACTGTCGAACGAAAGCGTAGGGGGATTGAGAAAGGGGTATCTCGATCTTACTTTATAAAAGAAAATGGAAGAATGGTTTCTACTGCTTCCACTACTGCGGAAAATTCCTTATCAGCAATGGTCGTCGGCGTTGCGACCCTGCATGACTATAAGAAAAAGGGGTATGCCACCCAATGCATGGTAAAGCTTTGTCATCAATTACTCCAGGAGGGGAAAGAATTGTGCCTGTTTTATGATAATCCAGCAGCGGGAACCATTTATAAGCGTATCGGTTTTCAGGATATCGGCTTCTGGATGATGTATTCTTATAATAAAATGTAGGGCTGAAGTTATTCATTCGTTTTGAAGGACGTTTATCAATTTTTCATAGTGGAATATAAGAAATACTATGAAAAAATTGTTGTGATAGGATGAAGCGTCTTGAAAATAACGAATGTTATGATGAAATGGCTGAATAGTGGTTATTTAAGAGAAAAATGGGTTGCCATCTTTCTAGTTCTGCTTGGTATGGCAGTCAGTGTGGCAGCCGGGTTGTTATTTCTGGAACTGGCAGAAGAGGTCCTGGAAGAGGAAAAGTTTGTGTTCGATCATGCGATCATGAGCTTCCTTCGATCGCATGAATATGATTTGGTATTTTCGAAAATGAAAATCATTACAGAAGCTGGCTCGGTATGGTGGATTGCTTCTGTTACGGCAATTACTGCAATATTCCTCTGGTTCTACAAGAAGGATAGATGGGGTGTCCTGTTTTTCATCATCGCAAATGGAGGTGGAGGACTCCTCGTACTTCTGTTGAAACATGTATTTCAGCGTCCTCGTCCCTCCTTAAATCCGGCCTATGATGGGAATGGATTCAGTTTCCCAAGCGGCCATGCTACAGGGAGTATCATCCTTTATGGCTTCTTTATATATTTGATAGCTAGGGAAAGAAAACTTATTATCGGTAGAATCGCTGCTATTATCGGATTGCTGTTCCTTACAATTTTTGTGGGATTTAGCAGAGTCTATTTGGATGTCCATTACCCGAGTGATATCCTGGGAGGATTTGCTGTAGGAACGATATGGCTGTTATTCTGCCTCTTTTCCTTGGAAGTTTCAAAGATAAAAGGAAAGCGAGCCTTTATAGGCAACTTGATTTCTCATAGAAAATGAAAAAGACGACAGGGATGTCATCATATCCCTGTCGTCTTTTTCATTTGGATTTCTCTTCTTGTTCTACTTGCTCCAGGTACTTGTCCAGCAAAATCTCTTGATCATTGGTTTCATATTTTTTCTCCAGAACCGGTATCAATTTTTCCCATGAAAGGGTTTGTTTATATAACTCACGATCGAATTCATGATTCAATTCCTCTAAAGAAAGCTTCAATGCATCTGCAAACGCTTGTTGCTGAGGGATGTCACTTTGGTCGGGGCCTGCTGATATCCACTGATCCAGTTCTTCATCTGTTACTTTCACGTCGTATTTTTCCTCTGCGACAGTTATCCAGGCTTGGTTTTCCGCCTGATTTTCCTTGGCTATTTTCAATGCCTCATCTGGTGTCAAATCCCTCTTATTTGATAGTTTCTCATCACCGAACGCTCTTATCACCCATTTTTCCAATGTTTTATCCTCTAGCTCCATAGCTTTGGCACGCCCTACCACATCTTCAAAAATAAAAACATATTCCCCGTAGTTGAGTTCAGTATTAGCAAAAATATTATCCAGAGGGGCATCGGTAGAAGGTTCATTTTGTTCCTGACAACCTATTAACAATAGTAAAAAAAGGACGATAATAAAGATAGTTGATTGTTTTTTCATAAGTTCTCACCTGTTGTTTTTCTTTTATCCTACCAAGAAACAGGAAGATGAGCAAAAAGAAACCTATTAATTATTCGAATGAAAGGGAGTGACTTCCTTGTTAAAATTTATGTTGAATCTATTATTTATTTTAATATTAGGCTTAGTGGGTTATCATTTTTTCGATTTTATCGATGAAGGGTCCCTATTTTCCTCCACCACTTTAGCTTCTGTACAGGAAATAGAACATAAGGAATATGAAGAAAGTGTCGTCTATCAGCCTGATCGCGAGGTAACCACTTTAGAGACATTAAGCATCCAGCATAGCTATCTAAATGATATTACAGGATGGGGAGGCGTGGAAACGGCGAACATCCGTAATCTGATTACCTCTGACGAGTGGAAGGAACTTAAAGCTGCTGTTAATTGGATGAAGACAGAAGGATTTGCCCCATCCAAGATACTCAATGATATGGAAAATGCTCACGGATTTATTTTGCTTGTGGAAAGGGAGGGTGACAGAACGGCCCTTCGTTACCTCCACCGAATTTTTCATGACCTAGATGTGACATTAAATGAGGTGACGGAAGAAGAGGGTGATACAACCATTTGGGGTGTCACACATGCCTTTGGGAATAACCGCGATATAAGGAAAGCAAATAACCATTTAAAGAATAATTTCTGAGGAGGGCGACAAGTTTCACGCCTTCCTTTTTTAGATTGAAAAGTTTGAAAAATTAGATAAAATATAAAGGTTTTTGTCCTTCTTTGTAGAAATAGTAATGTGTTGAAAGGAGAGAAGGAGGAATCATAGTGAAAATCACAGAATTTATGGGGAATAAGGTATGTACCCTTATTATGGAATCCGATGGTCATAAAGTGAAAATTGAGTTTATGTATTCAGAACATCATCCAGAAATTCTTGACTATAGCTTTCGAATCAATGGCAATCCTTCCTTGCAGACAAGAAACAGAGTAAACGACCTGGCCGAAAAGAAAATGCATGCCCTTTTCTTTGAACTTACACAAAATGTGATCTGAGCGACTCTTCTATGAAGGGTCTTTTTTATGGCTTTTTCTACATCTTTTGTAGAACTATCGCTTGTTTGCATTCACAGAAAAATGAGATAATGAGAATGAAGGGGAGGGGTATATGAATATGAGCATCACAATGGAGGAAATGAAGAAGTGGGATAGCGAGGATGAATTAAGGGGCTATCGCAAAGAATTTTACATAAATGAAAATAGTATTTATCTTGATGGCAATTCGCTTGGATTATTGTCAAAAAGGGCAGAACAAGCATTGCTGGACATGCTTGATTCATGGAAGAAGCTTGGTATCGACGGTTGGATAAAAGGGGATAATCCTTGGTTCTATTTTGCTGAGAACTTGGGAGAATTGAGTGCGCCACTGGTTGGAGCAAAAAAGGAAGAAGTCATCGTAACAGGCTCCACAACCGGTAACCTGCATCAGCTTCTTGCCACTTTTTATGAACCAAAGGGGCGTAGGACTAAAATTGTTGCTGACGTATTGAATTTCCCATCTGATATCTATGCCATCCAAAGTATGTTGAAGTTGAAAGGGTACGACCCTGCTGAACATCTCATCCAAGTGGGAAGCAGGGATGGAAAGCTTATAGATGAGCAGGATATCTTGGCCTCATTGAACGATGAGGTTGCCATACTCATTTTGCCAACTGTCCTGTACCGTAGCGGACAATTATTGGATATTCAAAAGATAACACACGAAGCACATAAACATGGAATTTTGGTGGGGTGGGATGGCTGTCATTCAGTTGGTGCCATTCCTCACCGGTTTCATGAGTGGGAAGTCGATTTTGCCTACTGGTGCAATTATAAATATTTGAATTCAGGTCCAGGAGGAGTGGGAGCACTTTTCGTCCATCAAAAACATTTTGGCAGGACCCCTGGTCTAACAGGATGGTTTGGTTCCAATAAAGAAAAGCAATTTGATATGGAGCATCATTTTACACCTGCTGAGACGAGTGGGACCTATCAGATTGGTACACCGCATATTTTCAGTATGGCACCGCTACTCGGGTCACTTAGAATGTTTGATGAGGTCGGAATGGAGAAAATCCGAAAAAAATCGTTGCATCAAACAAGAATCCTGATGGATCTCATTGAACAGGAGTTGTCGGAATACGATTTTATCATTGCGAATCCAATAGATGACCGATATCGTGGAGGACATGTCAGTCTGGAACATCCGGAAGCTGCAAGGATATGCAAATCTTTGAAGGAGCATGGTGTTGTCCCTGATTTCAGAAAGCCATCCATAATCAGGCTGGCCCCGGTTGCCCTATACACCACATACGAAGAGGTTTATCGGATGGTCGCCATTCTGAAAGGTATTATGCAGCACAAGCATTACGAGAAGTATTCAAATGAACGAGAAGTAGTAGCCTAGGAGGATAATGATGATCATATACGATATTTCACGGAAGCTTCATACCGGAACACCGACATGGCCCGGTGATACACCATTCTCCTATTCTCTGAACTGGACAAAAGAGGAATCGGGTTCTGTTAATGTGGGAAGCATCGAAATGAGTGTACATACTGGGACGCATGTGGATGCACCTTATCATTTTGATGAGAATGGAGCAAAGGTCGACCAGCTTGAACTGTCTGTTTTTATGGGTCCGGCAATTGTATTGAAGGTGTCCAAGCTTAAGGGGCTGGATCGTGGGAAATTGACGGAGCTGTTAAAAGGACATGAGAAGAAACGTGTTTTATTTAAGACAGACGCTTGGGAGGATGAAGCGGCATTTCCTGGGAGTATACCCTCTTTAAATCCTGAAGCAGTAGCTGTTATAAAAGAAATGTCAGTTCCATTAATTGGAGTAGACCTCCCGAGTGTAGATCAGTTGGATAGTAAAAAACTAAGCATACATCATCTTCTTCATAAAGCGAACATCGCCATTTTGGAGGGGATTGATCTAAGGGACGTGGAGGAAGGGGAATACCAGTTAATCGCACTGCCCTTAAAAATAGCAGGTGCAGATGGCAGTCCTGTAAGAGCTGTGCTTGTTAGGGAATAGTTATTGTTAGGGAATAGTTACATTGGATGACCTCGGATATCCGAGGTCATTTACCTTATCAGAATTAGTTGATTATCCCGGTACCTGTTATTTTCACACTTATCTTAGGGATTATTTCGATATTTGGATAAGTCTCTCTCCATTTTAATTCTTCCCATGTCGAATGGTGGTGGACCCGAAGTTCTTCCCCTATTTTTAGAACATCACTATTGGCTTCCTGAATCGTTGCCAGGATGGGTTTGGATTTCTCTTCAATCATTGTTACAGCTTTTTCTGCCAGTTTGTCAACCTTTTGTTTATCTAGCGGACTATTCTTGGGGTATTCCGCAACTGAGGTGCTTAACTCCAGATGCACCTCAACCTTTATGGAATCGGGAGAATCTGCCTGGATTTTAATAGTGGGTTTAGACTTATTAATATGTAATGTCATGTACTGATTCCTTACAATCTTTTCATCCTCATGTACCTTAAGAACCATTTGAGTTTTTTTTCCTTTATAACCTGCCATCAAAAGTAATATTGTCGCATCAGAAGGGGGCAGAATTTCTCCTGTAAAGACTTTATCGCTGATTAGTCCGACTCCGCTTATCTGTATATCATGAGGTTCTATTCTCTCGATAACAGGTAAAACAAAATCAGCAGACGGATCAAACATAATAGGACAAATCGTTTGGACAGTTTCATTTGCGATAATGGTATTTTCCTCGCCATTTTCCAAAAGGTCGGTAACTGCTTCGGTCAGCAAAGTTTCTTTAATGGTCCCCATCTTAATAACATTGGAAGCATCACCTTTTGAAATGGCTAGCTTTGCCCCGAGTGGTGCCCGTGGATCGCGGTAAAGAATATCAAGTATAGAGTACAAATCCTCTCTTGCCAGATCTTCACCGATTAGATATACCCTCATCTTACTGGGAGAGAATTCACCAGGTATTTTCCTATCCAGCTGCAACCTGGTATCCCTCAGGGTAATGCCTGAAGCCTTCACAACAGCAACTGTCGCCTCTCCAGGTTCACCGCCGATGCTGACTTTCTTTGATTCCCTTATTGCAATCGTGGAAAGTATTTCGTCGTTTTCCCCTTTGTCAAATCCAACCGTAAACACAAGCTTTAAATCTTTTAATAAACGCTGGTCCCAGCAGGACGTAAGAAGCAAAAGACAGACAATCATGATAATGGTGACAGAAAGCTTACGTAGACGGGACATGTTTTTTCTCCTTTCCGTTTTTTTTCTTGAAAACTCCAAAAATCAAAAAGGTGATTGGCAAGAAAAAGACAAATGAGTAGATGATGTATTGAAATAAGGAGTCTATCTTTTGAATAATGAATTTATCCTGCAAGAAGAACCCTGAAATAAAAATAGGAATAACGATAATAGGTACAAAGGGGGAATGGGAATCTGCATGAAACAGTTCCTTCAACCCTTTGCTGGCTTGGTACAAGAAGATGATAAAAGAATTTGTCATCGGTATGACCCATATGGATAAAAAAATCAAATCAAGCCTTTCAATTATCTCAAACGAAATAGCCTTTAACATATAGAGCACAGGCTCAGGCACTAATGTTATTTCAACTGGACTAAATATAATCAAGCTCGTGAAAACGAGAAAAGTGTAGATGGATATGGTTGTGACGTTCGCTAGGGTAAGTGTTTTGAATGTTTTCTTTTTATCCTTTAAGAGGGGATAAACCATCAGGATAATTTCAAAGCCAGCCAAGGCGATAAGCACATCCTTTACAGCTATGAAGATGTTTTTTATACCGCCATCCCCGACCGGTAGTATATAAGATAAATTTGCATCGCGATAAACGGTTGATACCAGTAGGATGAAAAAAAGAATAACACCGGTGGTCAAACTGAAAAACCTGGCAATCGTTAAAATGTTATCAGTAGCCAGGTATACCGCTACAACGATAATCAATACATAAATAATCCAAAATGGGGTCAAAGTGAGAATCCATTTATTGATGAGACCTGTCTGTAGGACTGCTACAAGGGCAGCTACAGCAGTAAAGTAAAGGATATAGGCAATAATCAGAATCGAACCGATGAACCTTCCAAACAGATGCTTCATGATTTGATAAATGTTTTTCTCAGGAAACCATCTTGATAAAGTCAGAAAAATAAGCAACCATATCTGTAAGACAATACCAGCAAGTATTGTGGAAATCCAGCCGTCCCCTTTGGCTGTACTATGGACAGCAAAGGGGAGGGATAGAATTCCGACACCCATTTGCGACTGAATGATAATAAAATATAGCTGACTTTGGCTAATCGATTTCTCACTTGCCTTTAGCATAAAAAATCTCCTTAGTTTCTCGTCTTTTTCTTCATTCGAGGCTGTGTGTCACTTGGACGGGATTTAAACAGTGGCAGTGGGGTCCTGATAATGGTATCCCTTATTTCCGAAAATCTTAGAGTGGAAAATGGGGCGAAAAATGGTGTCCCGAATGATTCCAATTTGCACAAATGAATTAGTACAAACATGAGAAAGAAACTCATTCCAATAAAGCCGAAAAGTGACGCCAAAATCATGAATGGAAATCCGAGCAAGCGGATGGATGAGCCCATTTCAGAGATTGGAACAATGAACGAAGAAATGGCAGTGATGGCGACAACGATAATCATCGTATTGGATACCAGGTTTGCTTCCACTACGGCTGTTCCGATTACAAGCCCGCCAACGACCCCGATAGTCTGAGCAATGGGGTTTGGAAGCCTGATCGAGGCCTCCCGCAGTATCTCCAACGTTATTTGCATCGCCAGAGCTTCCACGAGTGGAGGATACGGTACATATTCCAGTGAAGATTTGATGGAAACCACAATCTCCGTCGGGAGCACTTCATAATGGTAGGAAACAATCGCTATATAAGTTGCAGGAAGAGCGATTGTTATGAGGAATCCCATAATTCTTAAAAACCTGATAAAAGAACCGAAATACCATCTGCTATTATAATCATCCGGAGACTGGAAGAAGGAAAAAAATGTGACAGGTGCTATCAATGCGCTCGGACTATTATCTGCAATAATTGCAATCCGCCCATCCATGAGGTTTGCTACCGTCCTGTCAGGCCTTTCTGTACTTAACAGGGTGGGGAATATGGATACATTATCGCTGATATGTTCCTCAATATGCCCTGGTGCAAGAATGAAGTCTGCATCGATATCGGATATGCGCTTTTCCAGTTTGCCGACAGTTTTCCCATTTGCTAAATGATCCAGGTAAATCATCGCCACTTTTGTATGCGAGTCGTTGCCGATTGAAAAATATTTGATTTTTAGTTTTGGGTTGTGAAGCCTTTTCCGTATCAGATAGATATTGGTACTTAAAGTTTCGACAAAGCCTTCATGTGCGCCTCTGATAATGGTCTCGCTTCCGGGTTCAGTGATGTTTCTTTCAGTCAGCAGCTGTGACTGGAAGATCATCGCAAGAGAGTTATCTCTTTGTAAAAGGATAGAATTCCCTTCCAAAAGGAACTTTGAGATTTCCTTAATACTGCTTGTTTCTTTGATGAATGCCTGAGGAAGCAATTCCTTAACATTGTCCGCGTGGCTGATATGAATGGGTTTTATTATCTCCTGTTCAATTAATTTCCTTTCTGTAATACTTTCTATGTAAATAAGAAACGCATCTTTTTCCTGATATGGTGTATAATCCACAACGAAGTCTTCGGAATGGACAAACACTTCCCGCAGAATCATGATATTCTCATCAAGATTAGAAGAAAGCACCGCAGTCGGTTCCTTCTTAGTCATGAAAATTACACCTCCGATTTTACTAAACTATCCAATTACTATATTTTCCTGAGTTCCTGAAATAATTATGCATTACTTCCAATATTCTTTTGTTATACTTGACCTATTATGTGAACGGTAGGGGTAATAGAATGGATAAGAATGTCTCCCTTAAGGTATCAGTCAGAAAGCTTGTGGAGTTTGTAGCGATGGGCGGCAGCATAGACTCCCGCTTTGTTGGAACAAATATCATGCAGGAAGGTACGAAAACTCATCAGCGGCTTCAGGGCAGCCGTGGAGAAGAATATGAAAAAGAAGTGCATCTGTCAATCAACTATCCATATCAATCTCTCCTTCTTCAGATCGAAGGTAGATGCGATGGGATATACCGGAATGAAAAAGAAACGATCATCGAAGAGATTAAGACAACTTCAAGAGAGCTGTCCAATTTGACGGAAGAAGATTTTCCGACATACTGGGCCCAGGTTAAGATGTACGCCTATATTTATGCCAAACAGCAAGAGCTTGAAAATATATCTGTACGCCTCCTTTTTGCTAAACGGGACAGCCTGGAGGAGAAGCTTTTTACAAAGACATATTCCTTGAATGAACTGGATGACTATGTGGAAGGCATTATATTGGAATATATGGACTTTATGGGAACCATACTTGAATCCGAACAAAAAAGAAATGAGAGTCTAAAACAGCTGTCTTTCCCGTTTCCCAGCTACCGTGAGGGGCAAAAGGATTTGTCCAAAGCGGTATTTAAAACTATTAAGGAAAAGAAGCGGCTTTTCGCCAAAGCTGCGACAGGGATAGGAAAGACGATTTCTACCATCTATCCCACTCTGCTTGCCATCGGAGAAAAAGAGTGCGAGAAAATGATTTACCTTACCGCCAAAACGGTCACAAGGCAGGTGGCTGAAGAAGCCTTTCAACGGTTAATAGAAAACGGTTTGCATCTGAAAGTAGTTACCATAACTGCAAAGGAAAAGATATGCTTTCAGGAAGAGGTTCGCTGTCAAAAGGAATTCTGTCCTTTTGCCGATGGCTATTATGACAGACTTAAAGATGGCCTGAAAGACATCCTGGCCAATGAGCTGATCATGAACCGACGGGTAATAGAGGCATATGCCAGCAAGCATAAACTTTGTCCTTTTGAATTTTCCCTCGACATTGCGATGTATGCAGATGCCGTTATCTGTGACTATAACTACTTCTTTGATCCAAAAGTGAGGATGCAAAGATGGAGTGAGTTCCATAGAGACACCATCGTCCTGATTGATGAAGCGCATAATCTTGCAGACCGCGCCAGGGAGATGTACTCTGCCTCCATTTCCAAATCGTTGTTCCTTCAAACAGCCAGAATCGTGAAAGATGTAGACAAAGCGCTTTATGGAAGGCTTAAAGCGGTAAATGATGGTCTATTGGATTGGAAAAAAGAGCTTTTGGACAAAGATTTGTTTGTTTTATCAGAGAAGCCGCACCACATTGTCGAGCTTATGGCAGCACTAGTGGAAGAATGTGAGAGGTGGCTCAAGGCTCATCCTTTAGGTGCTGGGTATGAAGAAGTATTGACTTGCTTCTATGAGGGACAGGCCTTTGTCAGAGTGGCAAAAGAATATAATGTGAACTTCAAGACGATAGTCACCATATATAAAAGTGAAGTGCATGTGAAGCTCGCGTGTCTCGACCCTTCTTCTGTGATTAGATCTTTAACGAAGAAGGTTTATGCAACTGTGTTTTTCTCAGCAACGATGCAGCCGCTCGGCTATTATCAGACATTGCTCGGCGGGGAAAAAGAGGACTATCACATTTCCATTGAATCGCCTTTCAAAAGAGAGCAGCTTGAGGTATATGCTAATGCAGTTTCCACCAAGTACCGAGATCGGGACAAATCCATCGAGCCGATTGTAAAATCGATCATTACAACCTTTCATTCAAAGGAAGGGAACTTTTTGGTGTTCTTTCCTTCATATGAGTATTTAATGCAGGTATATGACGCTTATATGAAAAACGATTTGCCTGATCATGTAAGGACGATTGTCCAACAGCCTGCTATGTCTGAGACTGACAGAGAAGTCTTTTTGAATAATTTCCAGGCACGTAAGGATACGCTGCTCGGTTTTGCTGTTCTTGGTGGAATATTTGCAGAGGGCATTGATCTCGTTGGAGACCGGTTAAATGGAGTGGTCATCATAGGGGTCGGTCTACCCAAAGTCACCTTGGAGAGAAATGTCATGAAAGAACATTTTCATGAGCAGGGCTACGACGGTTTTGATTTCGCCTACGTATATCCCGGTATGAATAAGGTGCAGCAGGCAGGCGGTAGATTGATTCGAACCGAAAAGGATTCTGGCTTTATACTGATTATCGATGACCGCTACTACACCTCCAAATATCGAAATTTGCTTCCCCCTGAATGGCAGAACTTCAAAGACCTGAGAGTTTAACAGAACAAATTTTTTAAAAAATTCTTTTTGTATGGGTTGTTGCTTTAAGAATAGGGTTGGCCTAAAGATAAGGTGTCAACAATAACACCCTGTTGGTCTCCGTTCCAGGCGTTCGCTTATCCAGGGCGGCCTCGGGAGCCTCCTCGGCGCTTTTGCGCCTGCGGGGTCTCCCTTGACACGCTGCTCCCGCAGGAGTCTCACGCCTTGCACTCCAACCAACAGGGGTGACTCATAGTAAAATATTCGCCTTACTAAAGGTACAATAAATGCATTTTATCTTAAATTTTCGTTTCAATAGCGAATTTAATTAATTTAAGCCTCTTTCTAGTAGCAAATAACGTTTATCCCGTGAGTTGATTGTAGCGGAGGACACTTGACTCCTGCGGGAAAGTAGAGGGCATGGGAGACCCCACAGGCGAAGCCGAGGAGGCTCCCATCCGTCCCCGCGGAAAGCAAGTGTCCGGAGCGGAAATCAACGGACTACATTTGATGTGTATATTTCATCTAAAGCAACAATGAATTCGAAAACAATCTTTTTAAAAAAATTTACATTCCCTTTATGTGAAATCAATATTTCTTGGCTATGATATGGTTAAACAATCATTTGAGGGTGATGGCCCATGAAGGGGAATTTAAAAAAGGCTTTGGAACAGCAAAGGGAGTATTATATCAATAAGCTACTTTTGATTGGAGTATATGACTCGCTTATATTGGAGGGCATGACGACAACCGAATTAAATGCTGAATATAACTATTTTTATTATGATGTGCCTAGCAGGAAGTGGAATGAAAAACGGAAAGAAAGTTAAAAAACCTAGTCTCCCAAGGAGGACTAGGTTTTTTAGATTAGTTAACGCTATACTCTTTTTTTAGTTCCTGCTGTGCATCTTTCCCGATATGAAGCGTGCGAGTAGGGAAGGCGATGACCACATCTTCCTCTTCCAAGATTTCCATGATCTTGAAATTGACGTCCTCTTTTACCTTCAGGAATTCTGCCCACATGACAGTGCTAGTGAAGAAGTAGATAAATACATTCATGCTGCTTGCCCCAAAATTATCAAAACGAACGAGAATGGTTTCCTGATGCACTTCCGAATGACCGCGGAGCAGCTGCTCGATTCGGCGAGTTACTGTTTTCAGTTTTTCTCTTGTAGTGTCATATTGAAGTCCAAGCTCGAAAGTGATTTGACGCTTGCCCATTTTCGACCAGTTTGTGATAGGCTCATTCGAAAGCGTCGCATTTGGAACAGTAACGACTGCTTGGGCAAAGGTGCGGATTCTTGTGCTTCGGAAAGAGATATCCTCCACAACACCCTCTACACTTGGTGTTTTGATCCAATCCCCCATAGTAAAAGGCTTTTCTGTCACGATGATGAATCCACCTAAGAGGTTTTTTATTGATTCCTGAGCAGCAAGTGCAAATGCCAGACCTCCAAGTCCAAGTCCTGCAACAAAACCGCCTACATTATAATCCCACTCTTCAAGAACAATGCTCAATGTCAACGCAATTAAAATGAAGCGTAATACCTTGGTGAAAAAAGGCATCACAATTTTGTCCACTTCAAAGTCCAATTTAGTAGAAAGCTTAGAAAAAAGGACGGATGAAGAAGGGATGAAATTGAATACTCCCCATGCAATCAAGTAAATGACAGAAGAGCGCATCAGCCTGGATAATGTTGCTGCCTCCATCAGTTCAAAAGGAGCCGCCTTTAAAGCGAAGAACAGACCTAATATCACAAAGAAGGTGCGTACCGGTTTATTAAATGCTATGACGATGTAACTAAATAGATCGGTAGGTGTCTTTTGGGATAGCGACAGGATCATTTTGAAAAAATATTTGGTGAACAACTTCCTCCATAAGAGAAAGAGGCACAGGATCAGAAGTGCAATACCCAGATCCAGCCAGAAATCCATATCTGTCCAGAATTCATAAGTAAATGTTTCGGTAAAGCTATTTATAAATTTGCTCAAAGGCTCAGACCTCCCATAGATCAATATGTGCGAAGTGGCATAGCTGAGAATTTCATCATGTCTATCAATCTATTATAAAGCATTATAATACTACTTTCGGGTTCGTATTTCAATTGATTAAGAACTCTCTGTTTTTTGAAAAATTAATATTTTTATAGAATTCAAAATAATTTAGTGGTAGTATTTTACTATATTTATTTCGGTTTTCGTAAAGTGGGGGCTATGATGCAGATAACATGGAATATCATGAAATCGTTTCTATTTTTTCTTTTTGTAGCAATTCTTCTGATTTTGGCAGTTCTATTCCCTAGGTCTCCTGATATTGGGGTATCCGGAAGTGCAATGACGCTCGAGTATGGCTACGAATTTTCTTGGGAGGCCTATAGGCATAATATATCCTTGTTTTTGGATGATGTGTCAAATAGGGGGACGCTGGGTTTTACCAGATACAATAACCCCGCAGAAGAAGAAATTGGTTTACATATGGCAAGAAGCCTGAAGGTTATCATCACCGCCTTTATGGTTACGATGATTTTCGGGGTGCTGAAGGGAATCTATGATTTTTATGATCGATGGGGAGGCTGGAATATATTTGGTAAAGGGCTGACTTGGATCGTTCAGTCGATTCCTGATTTCTTTTTATTAATCTGTCTGCAATGGCTGATCATCTTTTACCTACCATCGATAAGGATCTTCGGGCATGATCATTGGTACAGCTTTTTGCTGCCCTCCTTTCTGGTATCTTTGTATCCGATGATGTATGTGGCGAGGATCACATCTGCTGCACTAAGCAATGAAAAAGGAAAGCCTTATATTCAAGTGGCAAGGTCAAAGGGACTGACAGGTAAAAAGGTGCTTTGGAAACATATGCTACGCAACAGTCTCTATCCTATATTTTCTAACTTGCCTGCAATGATGCTATATCTCCTGTCAAACCTTTTGATTGTGGAGTATTTATTGGACTACCGGGGAGCAGCCTATCGGATGTTTCAGGCATTTGATGTAAGCAGTGCCCTTTCAGGAAGTATGAAGTTTATCAATGAGTCCGGTCTGATCATCGGGTTCGGGTTAAGTTTTATGATGATTGTATTTATTTCGCAGCTTATCAGCCTTTTCGTGCTGAAGCTTGTAGAACCGAAGTAGGTGATAGATAGATGAAACGGAATTGGACGTTGATTGTAGGTAGTTCCTTTTTACTCTTTTTAGTATTGGTAACGTTGGTAGGTCCATTCTTACCCTTCATTGATACGGTACTGGAAAGCAAACGGGTCGTCTTTACTAAGGAAGGTATTGAAACCGCACCATTTGAACCTTCAGAAAAACATTTTTTTGGCACAGATAGAGAGGGCAGGGATTTACTGAGTGTCATCGTTGTAGGTGCAAAGGATACGCTGCTGCTGATTTTGGGCGTTGCTTTACTGAGGTACAGCATTGCCATGCTGCTAGCATTATTGTCGATTAACAAAAAAGGTCCTGCAAACTGGATCCTGCAGGGCTGGCACCAGATTTTCTCTGCACTTCCCGTTATTTTTTCTGCAATCATCCTGTTGAACCTGCCAATATTTGTGTTCAACGATAATCGCTTTATCTGGGCTATTATCATTCTAGCTTGCATTGAAGTGGGACGAGTCGGAACGGTTCTGCAAAACCAGTTTTTTCGAATCAAACGCACCCCATATGTGGAAGCGGGCATCACAGTAGGAGTTTCCTCTTTTACTTTGTTTACGAAGTACTATATTCCGAATGCATTACCTGAACTGATCGTTCAGTTCTTTCTTGATTTGGGGAGGATCGCGTTATTGATTGGACAACTGGGGATCTTCAGTATTTTTATCACACAGGAATTTGTCCAGCTTTCCTACGGCTCCGGGGAAATTATGAATACGAGTTTCAACTGGGCCACTCTTCTGGGTGAAGCAAGAGGCGATGTCCTCCGCTCGTTCTGGATACCGTTCTTCCCCGCCTTGGCACTAGCGTTTGCTGTACTGACATTCAATATTTTTGGTGAGGGCCTGAGAAAACATTTCCATCGTTTAGAAGCCTAATGACTGTCGAAAATTCTCGACAGTTTTTCTTTTGTTCTTTAAAATAATAAAGGTGTTTGGAAAAAAGTTCGTTAGGAGAAATAACGATAATGGGAAAGAATCAAGATAATCTACTAAAACTGACTCATAAATTGCCTGCATGGTTGCCTGGAACCATTTTCGTCTTCCTGATTGCTATGGTAGGAAAAGCTTTGGGGAATCTTTTTCCGGCCATAGGTGGAGTCATTTTTGCTCTATTGCTTGGGATTGTAATACGGAATAGTTTAAAGTTGAGTGAGAGGTTTCTACCAGGAATTCAATTTGTTGTAAAAAAATTGTTGAAAGTCGCGATTGTATTGTTAGGTGCGACGTTAAGCATAGGTAGCATATTGGATATAGGCTCACAGTCCATATTTGTTATTTTGCTGGTAGTGATCGGGGGAATCCTAGTGACACTATTGGCAGGAAAATTTCTGAAAATCGATAAAATGCTGAGCTTGCTGATTGGTGTAGGTACAAGCATTTGTGGAGCAACGGCGATTTCGGTTGTGAAAGGGGTCGTCCAGTCAAAGGAAACAGTCACAGCCTATGCAATCTCCACGATTTTCTTCTTTAATATATTGGCTACTTTGCTCTATCCTTGGATAGGTCAGTGGCTCGGTCTTACGGTCCTGCAGTTTGGAATCTGGATTGGTACCTCCATCCATGATACCTCATCGGTTGTTGCTATCGGTTATCTCGTCGGGGAGGACGTCGGGGAAGTGGCGACAACGGTGAAGCTTGTACGGACTCTGTTCATTCTTCCCTTGGTGCTTGCCATTTCTTTTATCATTGTTAATAAGAGTGATAAAAGTGCCAGCATAAAAGGTGCGTTTCCCCTATTTATCATCGGGTTCCTTGTCATGAGCACTTTGTTTTCTGTTGGTGTTGTTTCAAATGGAGTAAGCGCTTGGCTTGGGTCGGTTGCCAAGTCTCTGATCATCATGGTCATGGCTGGCGTCGGTCTTCAGGTAGAGTGGCGGAAATTTCGTGCATTGGGCTTGAAGCCGTTTATTGCTGGGTTTATCGCCTCAGTGTTTGTAGCGACATTAAGTTTAATCTATGTTTTATATATGATTGATTAGCACCCTGAATTCAGGGTGCTTTTTTGAGCGGATTTGTTTGGAAGCTGTTTCGTCGTTTCCTGAACCAGCACATTTTTATTAAAGGCTGTTATCACATACATTTGTTATTAAGAATAAAGTGTACACCTCAAATTTAGCCCGTTGATTGCAGCGAGGGACACAAGATTCCACGGGGACGGATAGGAGCATCCTCGGCTTCGCCTGTGGGGTCTCCCATGCCGTCTACTATCCCGCAGGAGTCAAGTGTCCTCCGCTACAATCAACTCACGGGTTAAACATTATTTGCTAAAATGAAGAGCCTTAAAGTCAATCAAATTCCGTATCTGAAAAAATTGAAACAAAATCCGATTTTTCTATCTTAGTAAGGCAAATTAATTCTTTGAGTCATCCCCTTTTGGTTGGAGTGCAAGGCGTGAGACTCCCGAGGCCGCCCTGGATAAGCGAATGCCTGGAACGGAGACCAACAGGGTGTTTAATGTTAATATCTTATCTTTAGCCCAGTCCTATTCTTAAAGCAACAATCTAAATGAGAGCCTTATTAAATACAATTCAACTCACAAAAACCAAGCTCACCATGTTGAAGGGCAGCTTGGTTTTTATGAGATGATATCCTCTCTTTCAGACGGCATATCGATCTGCTGTAAGAGTACATTGCGGAGAGATGCCAGATAAAATGGAGATAGCATGGATGTGATGTCCTGCCAGTTATCCAGATTTGGCCGATAGACAATCAGCTTAATTTCCTGCAACGTCGTTTTTTGGAGAAAAAGCCGGTATCGACGACTTTCCACAGGCTCCGTTTCATCTACAAATTCCAATATTAAGGTCTGGTCCATTTCAATGATAGGATGGACAATCGCAAAGGACTGCAAATTGATCACCTTTCCCAATTAGAAGCCGATTCACAGACTGAACAGAACTTCATTGTTTTAATGATCATTTTTTCCAAACCACTGACATCCTATACTTTTTTCAAAAAGGAGAGAACCTGTTCGAAGGGCTGCTGAGATTGGATTTTTAGATAGTCCTTGAAAGGGTCGCCCTTTTCCTTCAAACGCTCCATTACGCTAAAAATAGTGAAAAATTCCGGTCTGAGTTTTGTATCCACTTCCGTCCAAAACAGGGGAGCGGCCACTGTAGGCTTAGTATTTCCTCTTAAAGAGTAAGGGGAAATGATGGTTTTCCCTTCTCCATGTTGGATATAATCTACATAGACTTTGTTTCCCCGCCTCTTCTTTAAGCGCTCAATCGTAAATACGTCCGGCTCTGTGCTTACAAGATACTGTGCGATAAATTCAGTAAAAATTCTTGTGTCTTCATAAGTGAACGTCTTTTCTGGAAGAGGGAGATAAACTTGCAGCCCTTTTCTGCCTGAAGTTTTCACAAAGGCATGAAGCTCCAGTTGTTCAAATACCTTTTGCATCAAAAGTGCGCCTTTTACAGCTCCAGAGAAATATTCCGCGGACGGAGGGTCTAAATCAAATACAATTTCACAAGGGGAACTTTCTCCTATTTTCTGAAAAGGGATGTGGAATTCAAGAGCCAGCTGATTTCCAAGCCATAGAAGGGTCTCAAGATTGTTGCATACAATATATCGGATGCCTTCTTCAAGAGCTGTATCTACAAATGGTGGGGCATAATCCGGACAGTTCTTTTGGTAAAAGCTCTCACCGAACATGCCATGTGGAAATCGGATTGTGGTCAGTAGCCTATTTTTCAGAAAAGGGAGAATGTATGGTGAAACCTCTTTTAAATATTGAAGATAATCTAATTTTGTAACAGATTCATCCTTCCAAAGTGGTTTCTCCGGGTGGGTGACAGTCACCGAATTAGGGAGGTTGAGGTCTGTTTTCTGCAGGTTTTCCATTCTGCAATCCTTCACTTGTACGTCAAACCTGAAGCGGTAGAATTCCGGGTGCCGTAGTTGCCCCTGGTACAACTCCAGATAGAAAAGATCCATACAAATTCCAGGCTCTACATGGATGAATTGACTATCTTCATTATAGCTGTTCTCTTTGATAACCGATAAGAGCGCCTGGCGTTCATCCGTACTCATCCCATGTGAAAATAACCCGATAGGGACGATGTTGGAATTTTTATAGAGTCCCACATGAAAAAAACCATTTTCCTTTTGATAGGAAGTAATGAAGCAGGTAATGATTTTATAGTTTTTTATTTTAATCCAGTCATTGGTTCGTTTGCCTTGACGGTAAAAACTGCTAACCTTCTTAGCAATCATGCCTTCTCCATCCTCCAGCTTTATTTTCTCCCAAAGCGTGTCTGCTTCTTTATGGTAAGGGACATATTGTATAGGAAAGGAGCTGTCTTCAGTTGGAGATAATGGAAGTTGTAAGGTTGAAAAAAGATTCTTCAGTTTTTCCTTTCTTTTGAATAAAGGTGTATCAAAAAGTGATTCGTTCTTCATGTGCAGCAAATCAAAGACCAGATATGTTGCAGGATTTGATTGAGCGAGTGCTTTAACTTTTTCTATTTTTTGGGTTCTGCCCCGCTTTTGAATGGAAGAAAAATCGGCTTTCTCCGAAGTGGTGAGTATGGCTATTTCTCCGTCTAATATTAATGGGACCGCCTGCTGGATAACTTCATTTTCCAGTAGGTTTCCCAGGAAGTTTACCACTTCAGGAAACTGATTGTTCAACGGCTTTCCATTTCTGCTTTGCAACAAGATATTATCCTTTTCAAGGAAGGCGAGACACCTAAATCCGTCGTATTTGACTTCATAAACCCAGTCTTTTCCGGTTGGAGGATCGCGGTGTAAACTCAATAGCATAGGTTTAACCATTGTAGAATTCCTTTCATCTTGATTATCTTTACATCTATTTTGCTTTAGAAAAATAAAACTATGTCAAGAAGGTGATGTTTTGTACCAAGGAGTGTTTCTGGATCGGGATGGCGTTATCAATGAAGTACTGACTAAACGGGTCAAATTTGTAAATAAACCAGATGACTTCCACTTTCTTCCTGGAGCTTTGGAAGGGATACGGTTACTGACTGAAGCGGAATTCAAGCTATTTGTCGTTACTAACCAGGGAGGAGTGGGTCTCGGCTTTATGAAGAGTCAAATGCTTGAAGAAATTCATCGGCATATGGTCAAAGAAATCAGCGCTGCCGGGGGAAGAATTGAGGAAGTGGCTGCTTGTATCCATAAGCCGCATGAAGGGTGTTTATGCAGAAAGCCTGGGCCGAAGATGATTGTTGATCTTGCGGAAAGACATGACATCGATTTGCCACGGTCATATATGATAGGGGACAGGGCAGTCGATATAGAAGCAGGAAAAGCGGCAGGGACAAGAACCGTATTCATCGGGGACGAAGTCGGGGTGGGTGATTACCATTTCTCTTCCTTGTTGGATGCTGCGCAATGGCTAGTTAACCATAAGTAAAGCGACCAGCTTGTTTAGCTGGTCGCTTTCTTGCGTGTTGTACGTTTTTTAGGTTTCGCTTTTTCATTTTCGCTTTTTGACTCGGCAGTTTTCTTTGCTTCTGTTTTCTTTTTGGCAGGTTTCAACTCCTGATCCTTAGTACGCTCTATACTCGCCTGAAGGGCGCTCATAAGATCAACGACATTGGTTTTGCCGCCAGCTTCCTTCGGAGTTGCTGTACCTTCCTGGTTGTTCACTTTTTCTTCGATTAAAGCAAGGACAGCTTCCCGATAATCATCATGGTATTTTTCTGGATCGAATTCGGTGGTCAACTGGTCGATCAGCATGATGGCAGTCTTCAATTCCTGTTCATTCACATCCGCTTTTTCCGGCACACTAGGTACTTCGCCAACTTCTCTCACTTCGTCCGGATAATGGACGGTTTCCATGACCAGGCAGTTTTTGTATACCCGAACTATCGCAAGTTGCTTCTTGGAGCGGATCGTAATTTCCGCCACCCCGATTTTTTTGGAGCTTTCCAGCGCTTCACGGAGTAGAGAGTAAGCCTTGCTGCCATTTTCTCCAGGTCCCAGAAAGTAGGATCGGTTGAAGTAGATGGGATCAATGTCCGCAAGCTTCACAAAATCAATGATTTTCACGCTTTTATCCTCGTGTTGTTCTTTCAATTGTTTCAGCTCTTCGTCATCCAGAATGACATATTTCCCTTTTACATATTCATATCCTTTAACAAGGTCGGATGTATCCACCTCTTTATCGCAATTGGGACAGACCTTTTCATACTTGATTGGGGTATTGCACTCTTTATGTAGAGTGCGAAGCTTGATATCCTTGTCTTCGGTTGCAGAATACATTTTTATGGGGATATTGACAAGACCGAAGCTGATTGAGCCCTTCCACATTGTATGCATGGTTCTCACCTTACTTTTCACATTATTTGACTGACACCATTAAACACTGTTGATTTCCGTACTAGGCGCAGCGACCCAAGGGGCGGTTTTTGACCCTCCTCGGCTTCGCCTGCGGGGTCTCAACTAAACGCAACTCCCGCCGGAGTCTCCGCCTATTGCTCCAATCAACAGGGAGTCAAACAGACTAACACTCATTCTTTAAGTTATTATTTGAAAATTTAGATAAAAGCACTTTCTTTGTGCTTCCTGTTAGTTTATCCTGAAAAAAAAGAGAAGAGTATTTCAAATTTTGGAAGGGGGAAAATTATGTGCGGATATTTTTTTACCGGGTTTCCAGGATTCATCTGTCAGGAGCTGGTGAAGGAATTACTGAGTGAAGATCAGCAGCTGAAAAAGTTGTTTTTGTTGGTGCTTCCTACAATGAAAAGCCAGGCAATCCCCATAGTACAAAACCTGCAGATTCAATATCCTGATACAAGCATCACGCTCATTGAAGGGGATATTACTCAGCCAAATATGATGATTAGTGACAAGGATCTCACGATTTTAAGGCAAGAGGTGAATTATGTATTCCATTTAGCAGCGGTCTATGATTTGGCTGTGAAAAAGGAAATCGCCTATCATGTAAATGTTATTGGGACAAAGCGGGTCCTTGAATGGCTTAAAACATTTTCAAACCTGAAGAGGTTTATATATTTCAGTACAGCATATATCGCTGGCCTAAGGGAAGGAATCATCTATGAAAAGGAGTTGGAGCATTCAGCGGGTTTTAAAAATCATTATGAGCATACAAAATACCTTGCCGAGGTGCTGGTTGAGATGGAGAAACAGGTGATTCCTACCACCATCATCCGTCCAGGGATCGTTAAGGGGCATAGCCAGACTGGGGAGACAATAAAGTTTGATGGACCCTATTTCATGCTGAATTTTCTTGATACCTTGAAATTCCTGCCTTTTATTCCACACTTAGGGCGAGGTGTAGCAGAGTTTAATGTTGTACCAATTGATTATATTGTAAAGGGAACCTGTCATCTTGCATTTTCGGAAAAGGCTGAAGGGAAAACCCTGCATTTAACGAATCCGTCGCCTATCTCCATTAGGGAGGCTTACAGTATTGTGACTGAAATTCTTCTTCAGAAAGCCCCTAAAGGATCAATTCCTCTCACACTTGCAAAATCATTTCTGCGGGTGCCAACAGCAAGAAAGTGGTTGAAGGTCGAACGACAGGCATTAGACTATTTCACTTGGAAGGGAAGCTTCGATTGTTCAGAAGCGAGAGGAATATTAACGGAAGCCAATATTTACTGTCCGTCCTTTAAAGAAACGGCAGATAATATGGTGAAGTATTATAAACAGCACAAAAGTAACCGGTTGAAACATGTTCAGATTAGCTAAATTAGGAAGGAAGTTAGCCTTAATGTCCGGGTTGGCTTCTTATTTTTTGTAATTTAATAAACATATTGACACGGTAGGGTTGGGTAATTCGAAGTATTATAAAATTATTTTTTGTTTCTCCCCCGCAAAAATTGAAACATTCACGTAACATTTGGGGAGAGTGAAACAGCTTTCATAAAACGTAAAAGGAGGAATTAAACAGAAATAGCAACTTTCATGGTTAAAAATGGATAAATTTATTTGGATTTAGGGTCAATACATAAGAAAGGGAAACGAAACAGCAAAAAGGGTTTGTGCAACTTTTTTGCACAAAAAGCGTCTTAACAGGTTTTTACATTGACATTTTCTAGAGAAAACGTCACCTTTATATATAGAAAGGTGTCTTTTTCGAGATAATGAAAAAGCCTCCTTCTTAAAATTTGCTTAATATACGGACTCATAGATGCTAATATCATGATTCTTTAAGCAGGGAGAGAGGTGAGGCCAGTGCTGAGCCTACTTTTTAAAATCGGCAAGCGACGCACCAAGTCCCTCGAGGATGAAGTGCTGGAGATTCAAGCTGGCAATCTACAATTACAAAACCAACTAATTAATAAATATAAACCATTTATCGCTAAGGCTGTATCTTCTGTCTGTAAAAGATATATAAACGAGACGGATGATGAATTCAGCATCGGATTGATTGCTTTTAATGAAGCAATTGAAAAATACTCAAAGGATAAGGGAAGTTCCCTATTATCCTTTGCAGAATTAATCATCAAGCGCAGAGTGATCGATTATATAAGAAAAGAAAGTAAAAATATAACGGTAACGATGTCAGAGCAGGAAGTCGACCAGGATGATTATGCATCAAATAAGATTGAAGCAACGTTATCAGTTGAAGAATTCCAGAAGCAAATTGATCAGGAGCAGCGTAAAGAAGAAATTCTTTACTATCAGACTGTCCTAAAAGATTTTGGTCTTTCTTTTTCAGACCTGCTCGAATGTTCACCAAAGCACGCGGATGCCCGCCAAAATGCTATAGAGGTTGCGCATACATTGGTCCAGAACCAGGAGTTGAAGAAGCATCTCTTTGAGAAGAAGATGCTGCCGATGAAACACCTTGAAGGTTTGGTTGATGTGAGTAGAAAAACAATAGAACGTAACCGGAAATACATTATCGCGGTATCCATCATATTATCGGGGGATTATATATATTTGAAAGATTATTTAAAAGGGGCGGTTACGATTGAGAAAAGGGATTGTGCTCGAAGTTCATGACGACTATGTCACAATGCTCACCCCGGATGGAGAGTTTTTGAAGTCCAGAAAACAAAAGGGGCAAGTGGATATCGGGGAGGAAATCATTTTTTTTCCTTTGCATAGGGGCGCAGCGGAAAAGAGGAAACTGACATCTTTTTTCAGGATGAAGTGGGCTATTGTTACGATGCTAACTGCTGCTGTTTTGTTTATGTCCTTCTATCCGAAATATGTAAACAATCAAGTTTATGCTTACGTTTCATTGGATGTGAATCCAAGTCTGGAGTTGGGATTGAATAAAAATATGCAGGTCGTTTCCATTGATGCTTTTAACGATGAAGCAAAATTGCTGCTACCCCGCTTAGGCGATTGGAAAAATGAAGATTTAAGTAAAGTTTCTTCTGACATCATGGAGTTGATTCGCCAAGAAGGTTATCTCAAGGCGGGTGGGGAGATCGTCATCGCATCTGTTCTCGCAGACAGCGAAAACCTGGTGTGGAAAAAGAAAATGCAAAATGAACTAACATCAGTCTCTAAAAATCTCCAGGTGGAAAATGTAAGTGTAACTACAATTGAGACAACAAGTGAAAAACGTGATGAAGCGATTAAGCAAGGGGTTTCTCCTGGTACATATGTACAAAACGAACGAAAAACGGAATTGGTCGATTCGGAAGATACCTCAAAAGCAACTGAATTAGAAGAAATTCATGTTGTACCAAGTAAAGTCACCGATGTTGATAAACTACAGCTGAAAACAGAGCCGGAAAAGCCGGTGCTACCTGATGCAGTGCCGAACAAAAATTGGAAAGATGCAGAAGGCAAACAGCTCCACGATGAAACTAAAGAACAAAGAAAAGAAAATCGTGACAAGCTTAAAGATGAGAAAAAAGAGTACCGCGAGCAGGAAAAAGGGGAAAAGCGGGATCAAAGAGAAGAACGTAAACAAGAACGGGAACAAAGACGTGAGGAAAGAAAAGAAGAGCAGAACCAACGTAAGGAAGATAGAAAAAATGAGCGTGGGCAAAACAATAACGACCACCCTAACAGAGACAGAGACAGAGACAGAGACAGACACTAATTAATTTTGACTAATGCTATTTTACAACTTATAATATTTCAGAAAGACTCCTGAAATCGGGAGTCTTCTTCTTGTTTATTTTTAATCTGCAATAATAATAAATCCCAGAGCCAAAAGCCCTGGGAGTCGCCAATATATTTAATTATTTTCCTTTAAGTTGGGATTGTGCTTGAGCTACTAGGCGTTTCGTAATTTCTCCGCCAACAGATCCGTTGGAACGGGATACTGTATCGGAACCAAGTGTTACGCCAAACTCTAGAGCGATTTCGTATTTGATTTGATCTAAAGCCTGTTCAATTCCAGGAACCAGTAACTTGTTGCTGCTTCTAGCCATGGTAATCACTCCTTTTTTATATACAACTTTTATAGTTAAGTTGTATAGTTAGTATGAGGCAATAGAAACGATCAATACTAGTAAGTATCAGACAAAACATGTAATATAATGAGGATTATGAAACTTTTTCAAAAGAAAGTCGTACATAAAATAAGAAATCAGAAAACAGAAAACAGTTTCGCATTGAAAGGGTTCCTATGATAAAAATAAAAAATGCATTCAGTAACAAAATACATCATTTTTCACCTGCACAGTTGATTTTCACCTTCTACTTAGTAGCGGTAGTGATCGCCGTCTCCTTGCTGAGCTTACCGATTGCCAGACAGGATGGTGCTGATTGGACATTTATAAATGCATTGTTCACTGCAGTCAGCGCTGTCAGTGTAACAGGTCTTACAACTGTAAGTATAGTGGATACCTTCACCGTACCAGGTATAATTATTTTAGCTTTTGTTCTGCAGTTTGGTGGAGTAGGAGTAATGGCAGTTGGTACGTTTATCTGGCTCATCCTGGGAAGAAAAATCGGCTTGAAAGAAAGAAGATTGATGATGATTGACCAAAATCAATCAAATTTATCTGGAATTGTGAAGATGATAAAGCACATCCTTATTCTCATTCTTACCATTGAGATTATCGGAGCCTTGATATTGGGAACATATTTTTTATCTTTCTATTCAACATGGCAAGAAGCCTATTTGCATGGTTTCTTTGCATCTGTCAGTGCCACAACAAATGGAGGATTTGATATAACAGGGGAATCGTTGGTGCCTTTTGCAAAGGATTACTTTGTTCAATTCATCACCATGATTCTTATCATTACTGGAGCCATCGGTTTTCCCGTTCTGGTGGAAGTCAAAGAATTTATCGCAAATAAAGGGGGACGATTCAGGTTTTCCCTTTTCACCAAAATTACTACTATTACGTTTGCTTGTTTGATCACCTTTGGAACAGTTGCCATTCTTCTAATGGAATTCAACCACTTTTTTAAGGGGATGTCCTGGCATGAGTCCTTCTTTTATGCATTGTTTCAATCTGTTACAACAAGGAGTGGGGGGCTCGCAACCATGGATGTTAGCGAATTTACGCTTCCTACCCTGCTGATTATGAGTGGACTGATGTTTATTGGTGCCTCGCCAAGTTCAGTTGGTGGCGGGATAAGAACGACTACTTTTGCTCTGAATATCTTGTTTTTATTCCACTTTGCACGAGGCAACAAAACCATTAAATTATTTCGAAGAGAAATTCATGAGGAGGATCTGATCAAATCGCTCGTAGTATTACTGCTTGCTATATTTATTTGTTCCTCCGCAGTAATCATATTAAGCATTACAGAAAATTTCACCCTGATCCAAATCCTGTTTGAGGTGTGTTCTGCATTCGGAACCACCGGGCTTTCCATGGGAATTACCCCAGATCTAACCACCATCGGAAAATGCGTGATCATGTGTCTGATGTTTATTGGGAGAGTAGGTCTACTCACATTCCTGTTCATACTCGAAAGCAGGCAAAAACCGCCAAAGTACCATTACCCAGTTGAACGGGTCATTATAGGATAGCTAGGATAGCAAATACGTAAATGGCCAGTCACTCTCAAAAAGCAGAGTGACTGGCCTTTCGACGTTGTGGAGGAAATTCCTGCAGGGGTCTGGCCCCTAATCGTAATATTTTTTGCCTTTTGGTTTCATATTAAGAGGGATGAAATAATTTAAGGTAGGTACGTGAGATGGAACATGAGAAAAAATGGGCAATTGTTTCGCTTGCATCGATACCATTGGTCATGACTCTTGGTAATTCGATGTTAATTCCTGTTTTGCCTACTATCGAGAAGAAGCTTAAGATAACTTCTTTTCAAGTAAGTATGATTATTACAGTGTATTCTATTGTTGCGATTATTTTAATTCCTATTGCAGGATATTTGTCAGACCGACTGGGACGAAAAGCTGTCATTATTCCAAGTCTGATCATAACGGCAATTGGAGGTGTCATTTCAGGCTGGGCGGGCTGGAAAATGAATGACCCATATTGGATGATACTTGTAGGACGGACTTTGCAGGGGGTGGGAGCTGCTGGGGCGGCACCAATTGTCATGCCTCTTGTCGGTGATATGTTCAAAAGTGACTCTGAAGTAAGCAAAAATTTAGGGATTATTGAAACCTCCAATACACTTGGCAAAGTGTTAAGTCCTATATTAGGTGCGGTACTTGCCGGTTTTTTCTGGTTTCTTCCTTTTTTCTCCATTCCAGTCTTTTGTCTCGTTTCTATTCTATTAATGATTTTTCTGGTGAAATCGCCAAAGAAAAAAGAAGAGCCATTGCCATTTAAAGAATTTCTACAAGCCGTGAAAGCAATCTTTAAAAAGGACTGCAAATGGTTATTAGCCATATTCTTTATCGGTTGTATATTAATGTTTGTCCTATTCGGGGTTTTATTTTATTTATCGGATTTATTGGAGAAAAAGCATCAGATCGATGGAATCAAAAAAGGACTATTCCTGGCAGTTCCATTGGCATCCCTTTGTATTGCCTCCTTTGTCACAGGAAAGAAAATCGACAAAAATAAAGTATTGATGAAATGGCTGATTGTCATCAGTATTGCTGTTTTAGGCGGGGCGGTTTTCGCCAATAGTTTCTTTTCCAATGTATGGGTCACAATGGGTCTTTTTCTAATAGGTGGGATCGGAATCGGAGTGGCGCTGCCAAGTCTTGATGCGCTTATCACCGAAGGAATAGAGAAAGAGGAAAGAGGGACAATTACTTCCATCTATAGCTCCATGCGATTTATTGGTGTGGCATTAGGTCCGCCAATGGTAGCGTTATTGATTAAAAAGTCAGACAATATGATGTTCTATGTATTGGCTGGAACTTGTGCCGCTGCTCTACTTATTTCTTTTAAAGGGATTGATCCGCCTAAAGGTGAAGAAACTCCACCGGATGATTGTTAAACAACAAATGGAAAAAGCAGCCAGTGTAAATGATCTGGCTGCTTTTTCCATTTTTTTCAGTCTCTTCCGTAACTCACGTCTTTATCGGGATGTGTGAAAGGTACTCCTTGAGGCTTCTTTGACTTTTCCACAAGCTCGCGATTTTCACTAGAGTTCCATCCAATATCATTAGTCGGATGCACCCATTGGTCTCCTGCCATGACAGAGGGGTCCACCTCATCGGTCCAGTTGTTCAAGGGGGATTGTTCGGAATTATACAAGCTATCCCCTATTACAACACCATGCTCATTCACAAATGGTGGCTGCATTTTAATACCTGACCCTTTAAATGAGGGGGAATTAATTTGATGGGGCATCGTCTCCTCCATAAAAGGGTTTTCGAGGTCTTTATTCTTTTTCGTCATCAGTTTTCACCTCCGTGGGGGTATAGTTTTAGCATTTCTATAAAATAAATAAGTATGTAAGAAATGAAAAGGAGATGGGCTAGATGAACAAGGAATATGGATATGCAAACATTCCACAAGAGAAGCTTGGGGCCATTACAAAACTCGAAAACCAGATGAGGGAAGAGCTAGGGGAAGAGATTGTCTTAATCGCTTATGAAAAAAACGCAAACGGGCAAGATAAACATAATTCAAGGGGGTGAAGAGTATGGCAAAACGGAAAGTGGCACATGATGCAGCAAAAAATAATAACAAGACACCGAAGGAAAGTCTGCCTGACACGGAGTTTGCAGCAGAGTATCAGACAGAGGATATGATTCGTGGTGCAAATCGCAACTCGAAAAAGGGAAGACAAGGCAGGTAAGGAGGATAAATAATGGACAAAGGTGCAAAAAAGAAAAAGCAGAAGCAGGCACATAAAAAAGATCATGCCATTCCTGAAAACAGATTAAAAGAGGAATTCGGTCCTGAGTTTGGAGATCCGAATGCCGCGAAAGCGTTTGAGGGTGCCATCGAGTCTAAAAATAAAAGCAAAAAATGCTAGCATCAGCTAGCATTTTTTACTGTTGAATTTGGAATGGGAAACACTTCAGTCTGATTCGTGGACTGATTGAAATACACGAGCAGATAGCTTTCCGCTTGTTTGATTTCACCCGTCAGCATATATTGAGAAAGATCGAAGGAAACAGATTCAAGCATGGTGTGCTTATACAATTCTTTTTCGTTAAGCTTCAGTGCTGTGAATTTTTCTCCTAAAATTTCTGGTGACTGCAAGACGTTTTGATAAAGTGAAGATCGATACTGCTTTGTCACCTTGTCCTGCCACCAAGGCTTACGTGGTTTGAATTTCTGATGAAGAAGATAGTCGTACTTCATCAGACCTTCTACAACTGTAAGAGAATTCCGATCAGTTTCCTCGAGGAAGGCATAAAGACGTTTGTATAGATCCTCGAGCTGATGGCCGATTCTCGCCCATCCCTGCTTATCCCAAAAAGAGCCGAAGCCCTGGAAAAAGTCGAAAGGCGTAGGGAAGACATTTGTCACCAAATGCTCCACAGTCGTATCCATTCTATGGTCATTCCAGAACTTCTCCAATACATCCTCAACCTGCTTGATTCGAATGATATCATCAAAGCTCAATATGTTATTGCCCAAGATTTCATATGGAGCATGGTCCATGTAGATATAGTCATGCTCGTGGGCACGAATTCGGAGTCCTGTTCCACGAAGCATTTTCAAAAAGCCAAGCTGAAGCTCCTCAGGTCGAAGCGCAAATACATCGTTGAACGTATTCTTGAAGGAATCGTAATTTTCTTCTGGCAGGCCTGCAATTAAGTCGAGGTGCTGGTCAATTTTGCCGCCTTCCTTGACCATCGTCACCGTTCTAGAAAGCTTTGCGAAATTCTGTTTACGCATAACTAGCTCATTGGTCGCATCGTTCGTGGACTGCACGCCAATTTCAAAGCGGAATAATCCGGCAGGAGCCTCTTCATTTAAAAATTGAATAACTTCAGGACGCATGATATCTGCAGTGATTTCAAATTGGAATACAGTTCCCGGCTTATGTTCATCGATCAAAAAGCGGAACATCTCCATGGCGTAGCTGCGGCTGATATTGAAAGTCCGATCGACAAATTTAATTGTTTTTGCTCCGTTATCCATCAAAAATCTGATATCATCTTTTACTTTCTCACGGTCAAAGTAGCGAACGCCCACTTCAATGGAGGATAAGCAAAATTGACAGCTGAATGGACAGCCGCGGCTTGTTTCAAAATAGGTAACGCGTTTTCCAAGCTGGGATAAATCTTCCTCGAAACGATATGGAGAAGGAAGCTCCTTCAAATCGACCTTATTGCGCTGTGGAGAAATTTTCTTTTCCCCGTCCTTGCGGTATGCTAGGCCACTGATGGAAGAAAAGTCTTTATCCCCATTCAATTGCTCCAATAGTTGCTTGAATGTAATTTCCCCTTCGCCGATGACAATAAAATCGGCATCGCTCAGGCGGTCCAGCCAGTAGGAAACATCATAGGTCACCTCAGGTCCGCCAAGGACAATAATAAGCTCCGGGTTTACCTTCTTTAACATACTTATGACTTTTATGGTCTCTTCGATATTCCAGATATAGCAGCTGAAACCGATGACATCGGGCTCTTTCTGAATGAGATCGGAAACGATGTTCATGACGGGATCCTTGATCGTATACTCAACAAGATCCACTATATATTCAGGTTCTGCATATGCTTTCAAATAGCGAATGGCAAGATTCGTATGAATGTATTTGGCATTGAGAGTTGTCGCAATTATTTTCATTTTAAGTCCATCAAACTCCTAGTAAAATAATCTGGTTTTACAAAATTAACTATAACTAATATATCTTATCATAATAAGGACTACAGGTTAACGAATTCCTCATTTTCGGCATCAGAGTAATAATCCCCTCCCCTGCCATTTACTACCTACCATTATCTACAAAAAAACTCGTAATATTACAAAAATATTTCTGAAATGACTTTTTTATTGCTTTGTGTGTCGTAGAAAAGGATTTTAGGGGTGGGCGTAGAAGTTGTTAAAGGGATATAAAAATAACTTTTTTTATGGGGGAAGAGTGATGATCCAACACATGGTGAAGGAAGAAACCAAAAAGTTGGAAGCAAAAGTGGAAGAGCTACAGCAAAAACTCCGTACCATGGAGAAGCAGAATATGTTTTTACAACTTACTTTTGAGCACGCCAATGACGCAATCATATTGTTTAATAAAAATCTTGAATTTTTTCAAGTTAACAATAAAGCCTGTGAGCTATTTGAGCTTTCCAAAGAACAATTGCTTCAACGGAATCTCTATGAATTCCTTGATCTGATGTCAAAAGAGGAAGTGAATTACCAGGAAGCTCAGTTGGATAAACTGGGGGAAGCCGAAAATGAGCTGATTCTGCGATTGGATAATGGAAAAGTTAAGTTTGTCGAGTATTCGGCAGTTCGAAACCCTGATGAAAGTGGCCTGGATATCTGCATCATTAGGGATGTCACCTCCAAAAAGAACCTGGAAAATGAAACGAACAAAAGCAAGCAAATGTATCATGATGTATTCAATAGGGCTGTTGATGGTATCGTCGTTTTTGATAAAGAAGGGTTCTTCATTGATGTAAACCCAGCTTTCTGTTCTAATTTTGCCATGTCAAAACTGGATTTACTACAGGCAAAGCTGGATGATTTTGTAGAGAATGATGCGAGATATAAAGTGGAGAAAATCTGGCTCTTACTGGACAAATATGGACGCGTGAGAGGTGAACTTCCTGTATTGCTTCATAATGGCGAAAGGAAGAGATTTGAGGTCACCATCACCGCAAACATCTATGATGACTATTATTTGGCTATTATGCGAGACGTGACCGAAAAGCGAAATATGGAGCTGCAGCTTCAAAAGAGCGAGGAGAGATTCAGGGAAATGTTCCAGCATGCATTGGATGCCATTGTACTAGTGGACAATTTCGGAAATATTATGCGTGCGAACCCTGCTGCAAGCAGAGCGTTCGAATTGCCTTTGGATGAATTGGAGAAATCAAAGCTGCAGCAGTTTATCCAAAGGGGAACAAGCAAAGTACCCACCATCATCAAAGAGTTCAATAAAAAAGGCGAGATTCGTGAAGAGCTCGAGTTCCATATGCCGAATGGACAAAAGAAGCTCTTGGAGTTTACCGCCAATAAGGGCATCATTGATGGATATAATATGATTATTTTCAGGAATGTCAGTGAGCGAAGAAAGATGGAAAAGGATCTTCGCGAAAGTGAACAGAAATTCCGCAAGATTTTCAATAACGCGATGGATGGTATTATCCTTTGGGATGATTCCTGCACAATCATTGATGCAAATCCAAATGCCAGCAAGATCTTTGAACTTTCACGGGAAGAGTTGATGGCGCAATGCCTGAAACAATATATTCCGATGGAACGGATAGAAGAATTGAAGCAACTATGGGTTCAGTGTGAAGAAAATGAAGAGTTAAGTGGAGAGCTGTGCCATGATTATGGTAAGGGTCCGCGTATTTTTGAGTTCTCGGCAAAAAAGAATGTAGTGGAAGGTCTTCATATGACCATTTTCCGGAATATTACGGAAAAACGTGAAATGGAAGACCAACTCCGCAAGTCAGATACACTGACGGTGGTGGGGGAGCTTGCGGCAGGCATCGCACATGAAATAAGGAACCCCATGACAGCATTAAAAGGATTTATCCAACTACTGCAAAATAGTATGGAAGACGGTCAGTATGCTATGTACTTTGATGTCATTACATCAGAACTAAAACGGATTGAGTCGATCATTACGGAATTCCTGGTTCTTGCAAAACCCCAAGCCATTTCCTATCAGCAAAAGAGCGTGGTCAAAATTATGCAGGATACCCTGGATCTATTAAGCGCACAGGCGGCACTTGAAAATGTTCAATTTGCCAGTCTTTATGAAGAACAGCTTCCAGACGTTTATTGTGAGCCGAATCAGTTGAAGCAGGTTTTTATCAATATTCTAAAGAATGCCATAGAGGTAATGCCAAAGGGTGGGACGGTCACTGTAAACCTTCAGCAAGTGGAGAGCAGGCACCTTTTAATCTCCATTAAAGATGAGGGATTGGGCATACCAGGGGATAAAATAAAAAAACTTGGCGAACCTTTCTACACTACAAAAGACAGGGGAACAGGCCTGGGTCTTATGGTAAGCTATAAAATTGTGGAAGAGCATAATGGTACAATAGAGGTAGAAAGTGAATTGGGTAAGGGAACAACTTTCCATATCAAGCTCCCAATTAACCAAACCTTTAAAAGCTAGGCAAAATAGGAAAAGGAGATTTTCATGTATACCTTTAAAAAGATGAATTCCCCGATCGGCTCATTATTCATACTTTGTGATGAAAAAAGTCTAGTTTCCATCCTGTTTGACGAGAAGGAGCTATTTGACAAATATCATTCTGCGACAATAGATGAAGATTCAGATCATGCGATGTGTGCAATGGTGGAAGAGCAATTAACCGAGTACTTTAATGGAGAGAGAATGGAATTCAGCCTTCCGATGAATATGAATGGTACACCATTTCAGATGGAAGTATGGAATGCACTGCGAGATATACCATATGGAACAGTAAAAAGCTATCAGGAAATTGCTGTAGAAATCAAACGCCCACTGTCTGTAAGAGCAGTTGGACAGGCAAACAGGAGAAATTCTTTGCCGATCATCATTCCATGCCACCGGGTGATAGGGAAGAATCAGGCACTAGTCGGCTATGCCGGAGACAAAATCGGGATGAAAGAACAACTATTAAAGTTAGAGGGTGTACGATAGGGGAAAGCCCCTATCGTATTTTTTTGTACAATCTTTTGTATAACCTGTATCAATTTCAAAAATAATTCATATAATTTACTAACACTAAAAAAGTTGCGTCAGTGCAAAAAAAGGAAGTGGAAGGAAAATGGGGAAAGTAAATAAAATCGCCTTTTATACCAATGTTTTAACCAAACTTCAAATAATCAGTGAAGAGGAAAAAGAAATAATTTTAAAGAAGATGACAAAAAAAGGTTGAAATGAGGATTGAGTTTGATTATTATCTAATTAGACAGATATCAAACTTAAGGGGTGTTTCTTCTGCAGTTAAATAAGTTGGTCAGTTTTCATAAGGCGATGGGAGATCAGACAAGGATTAAACTTCTGGTATTGCTGGCTGCCGAGCAGCCTTTAAGCGGGCAAGTGCTGGCAGAAAGGTTGGGAGTCAAAGCACCGACCATTTCACATCACATTGCAAAACTGAAGGAAGTAAGTGCCGTTTATGAAAGAAGGGAAAAGAATACCATTTTTTATTTTCTGAATGAAAAATCATTGAAACAGCATTCCGAGGCGCTGTTTCATGTGCTAAACAGGGGGAGAAGTGAGGTGGAGAACATGGAGAAGGATAAAGAAAAAACTCAAATACTACAAAATTTCTTATTGCCGAGCGGTTTGCTGAAGACGATTCCGGCACAGAGAAAGAAGAAGCTGATCATTTTTGAATATATCATCAAGAATCTAGAAATAGGAAAAAAATATACAGAAAAAGAGATTAACGAACACATCAAACAATACCATGAAGATTACGCAACAATCAGAAGGGAATTCATCATCAACCATTATATGTACCGGGAAAATGGAATCTATGAATTGAATCCGAAAGAGATGTGGGCAAAGTAAAGGACATGGCGCATAAAATGTGCGTCATGTCCATTATATTTCAGAGGAACAACTCTTTTATTTTTGAGCGATAATCTCCTTTTATGATGCCTTTTTCGGTAATGATGGCGGTAATGTATTCATTAGGTGTGACATCAAATGCGGGGTTGAAGACGGAAATCCCCTGAGGAGCCACCAACTGCCCTCCAATATGGGTCACCTCTTCGGGATCTCTCTCTTCAATGATGATTTCCCTTCCCGTTTCCTTCGACAGGTCAAAAGTGGAAAGTGGGGCCGCAACATAGAATGGAATGTTCAATGCATTTGCCAATATAGCAAGTCCGTATGTCCCAATTTTATTGGCAGTATCACCATTTGCGGTAATTCTGTCAGCACCAACAATAATGGCGTTGATCCCTTTTGATTGGATGGTATGAGCAGCCATATTATCCGTAATCAGCGTAACATCCACACCAGCCTGCTGAAGCTCCCATGCCGTAAGCCTGGCACCCTGTAGAACAGGACGTGTTTCACATGCATAGACACTTAACGGAAAGTTCCTTTCTTTTGCAAGGTAGAAGGGGGATAGGGCTGTTCCATATCTTGCCGTTGCAATGGATCCAGCGTTACATATCGTCAGCACTTTATCACCTTTATGGAATAGGCTTAGCGCATGCTCCCCGATCTCCCTGCATGTTGCTTCATCTTCCATTTGGATATTAATAGCTTCGTGGATTAGGATTGTTTTTGCTTCATTCACAGAAGAAGCTGTTGCAAAAGCGGATAGAAGGCGCTCCAACGCCCAGAACAGATTGACTGCAGTTGGTCTCGAGCTAGCAAGGTAATCACTGTCCCTTTTTAGCCTAACCTGAAAATCAGTGATACTTGAAGACTCGTATCCTTGAGCGGATAAGGCAAGTCCATAGGCAGCCGTAATGCCAATGGCAGGTGCTCCCCTAACTTTTAAGGTAAGAATAGCATCAAATACATCCTGAAGGGTACGCAGTTCTAGAAAAACAGTTTCCTGCGGCAATTTTTGCTGATCGAGTAATCGGATGTGGGTATCTTTCCATTCTACGGAAAGTGGTATGTTTGTCAGGGTAGTCATGGTGTTTCATTCTCCTCTTTTTACTTTCTCTAATAAACACTCTATATTTCTTGTGCTAGTAATGGTTGATTGCTGCATTATTAGTTGACGTCCGAGTGTAATCGCAATTTCTTTACTAGCCAATCTCCTTGTTGAATCCTCGATTCCATCCAGGTCCGCTACATGTGCCAACCCAATAGTGCGGCGGATCAGTTCACATCCGGCAAATCCAAGGGAATCCTTGAAGTAGTCCTTGAGAACATACTCGAGATACCCTTTTGTTCTGGTGAAAGTTTCTACGCTTGAGGTATGCCAAAGCGTAGTGAAGGTCTCCTCGAAAGTTTCCCAAACCTGATGAAGATGAGAAAGGATAATTTCATTGTTTTCGGTCCGTGTGATTGCCTGAAACAAAAGGTTGGCAAAAAATTGACCGATATCAAATCCGATTGGTCCGAAGAAGGCGAACTCGGGATCAATCACTTTGGTGTCTGTTTCATTGGCAAAAATACTGCCTGTATGTAGATCCCCATGAAGCAGGGCTTCTCCATGCGTCAAGAATTTATACTTCAGCTTAGCGACTTCGAGTTTCAGTGAATCATCCTTCCAAAGTCCTTCAACCGTTCCTTTCAGTTCAGGCTCAAAATCATTGGTGTCGCTCTCATGGAAAGGGTCGGTGAAAACAAGATCCTCAGTGATTTTGCAGAGCTCAGGATTGCTGAAAGCTTGCTGCAATCCTTTTTTGACTTGCTGATTACAGCCGAAATCGGATGTGGAAAATAATGTTTTAGCCAAGTATTCACCGATATGGCGTGATAAATTCGGATAAGCTTTCCCTGCTATGAATCCGGTTCTCACAATGTCCAAATAGGAAAGATCCTCCATGATGGTTAGAGCTTTGACTTCATCTGTATGGTGAACTTGCGGAACAAGCTCTGGAACTAATGTGATTGCGTTTTTAAGGTAGTTCCCCTCGATGGTTGCACGATGCAAGGTCAATGGCCAGCTTTCCCCGACAACCTTGGCATATGGCAGGGCCTGTTTGATGATGAGTGTTTTATCGTTCTCATCCTGTATGTGAAAAACGAGGTTTAGATTTCCGTCCCCGATTTCCCTGCAGCGAAGTTGATCGTGTGCCTGGAAGTATCCCAATTCCTTTATTAATTGAATAGCGGTAGCTTCCGTTAACGGCTGATAGCCTTCTTTTATTGCAATTGTCATGTTTATTCCTCCGTTTTATAAAGTGTAAAAGGAGGGGCAGTGAAAAATAAAAAGCCCCTTTCCATAAGAAAGAGGCTTGAAGATTTGTTCTTCTCCCCTCTTATCTGCCAGAAATGATTTCTGCTGGAATTAGCACCGTGCCTTATGGAACTCAAGGTTCCGGCGTTAAAAGTTAACGCCCCGTCTCGCGACGGTATTACAGTCGGTTGCTGGGTTTCATCGGGCCAAATCCCTCCACCTGCTCTTGATAAGAGATCGTGAAAATATATCTCACGAAAGTATTGAATTGTTGGAAAATTATCACTTGTTGAAAATAATACCAAGCACAAAAGAGTATTGTCAATAACTTTTTTTGATAAAGCTTTTGATTTCCTTTTGGTGGGGGGACGTGGAAAACCGTTAGGAAAGCGGAGGTCTAACAACTAGAATAGTATGAATTCTTTGGATAAAACCTTGAAAAATAATTTCTCACCTGTTATTATTAAACTATTATTTTTGTTCGTCATGATGCAAAGTCAGAAACAAGTTTTCGTCTTAAAGTGGAATGTAGAGCAAGAATAGTAATATTATTTACGTGGGTAAACCACAAGGAGGAACAAACATGTTACAAGGTAAAGTAAAATGGTTCAATGCAGAAAAAGGTTTCGGTTTTATCGAAGTTGAAGGTCAGGACGATGTATTCGTACACTTCTCCGCTATCCAAGGCGAAGGCTTCAAAACTTTAGAAGAAGGTCAAGAAGTTTCTTTCGAAATCGTTGAAGGTGCTCGTGGACCTCAAGCTGCTAACGTTACAAAATAATGCTAGCCAAATAGAAAAGGACCCCAACTTGTTGGGGTCCTTTTTGTTTTTGGTTTGTATGTGTAGATAGTTTTCTAGCATGGAGAGTGTCGGTTGAAATTGGAGGGTATGGTCAATAGACTGATATCTGCCATAAGACGACCGGTTGAGACCACGATAACGGGAAAATACAAGAATGATGGTCTCAAAACAGCCGGTTGAGACCACGATAATGGGAAAATACAAGAATGATGGTCTCAAAACAGCCGGTTGAGACCACGATAACGGGAAAATACAAGAATGATGGTCTCAAAACAGCCGGTTGAGACCACAATAATGGGAAAATACAAGAATGATGGTCTCAAAAGGGCCCTTTTGCTGAGGTCAGTATTAAAAAAGATGTTAAACATATCCCTTCTCCTTCCAAGCCTCCAACTAAAGTATAAAAACTAAAAAACTCCACCCTCAACAAAAAAGGTGGAGACATGAATCACTATTTTAATAGTATTGCGGTCTTCTATCCTCAAAGATAGGAATCTGCTTTCTTACCTCATCAACCTTTGCCAGATCGATTGTGGCTGAGATGGTTTCAGCTCCTTCGCCTGCTTCAGCAAGAATCTCTCCCCATGGATCGATAATCATGGAATGCCCGGCGAACTCATTCTTAGGGTCGGACCCGGATCGGTTGCAGGCAATTACATAGCATTGGTTTTCAATCGCTCTTGCAATTAATAGTGTTCTCCAATGCTCGACTCTTGCTAATGGCCACTCCGCCACAACGAAAATGGCTTTGGCATTTTTCGTGGTATGGGCGCGGATCCACTCGGGAAACCTGATATCGTAACAGATAAAGCCTGCGCAGTTTTCCCCATCAAGCTCAAACATTCCATCCGTTTTTCCAGGTTGAAGGAAATGGTGTTCATCCATCAGGCGAAACAGATGCAATTTGCTGTATTCCCCTGCAACCTCTCCGTCCTTATTAACTGTAAGCATCGTATTGTAGATTCCACGGTTGGTCTTTTTTGCAATGGATCCCCCGACAATATGGGCATTCTGTTCCTTTGCGAGCGATTTGAGGAATTTGGTCGTTACAAATCCCCCGGAGTCTGCAATTCTATCAAGTCTTCCCAGATCATAGCCTGTGGACCAGAGCTCGGGTAGAACGATAATGTCCGGGTTATCTTTTCCTGCTTCTTTTACTAGCTCACACACTTTCTCTATATTGGCTTCGGGATTTCCGAAGGCGATATCAAATTGAATGCATGCAATCTTCCATTTCATGTGGTGGCCCCCCTTTTTGAGAACAAATAATTATTTATTTTTTGAAAAAATTTCTTTACAAGTTGTTTTTAACATTATATGATTTGTGACTAGGATTTCAAGAATTTTTTAAGTAGGTGAGCAAAATGAAACATTTCCAAAAATCCGAACTATTAGGTCAGCTGCCGACCCAATTCTTTGCCTCCCTGGTGCAAAAGGTGGGAAGAGTGGTGGCCGAGGGGCATGATGTCATCAATCTTGGACAGGGAAACCCAGATCAGCCGACGCCACAACATATCGTAAGTTCCTTGCAAAAAGCAGCGGAAAATCCCATTCATCATAAATATTCACCATTCAGGGGCAACGACTTTTTTAAAGAGGCGGTAGCTGAATTTTATAAAAGAGAATACAACGTAACGCTCGACCCGAAAACGGAAGTGGCAGTACTATTTGGCGGCAAAGCTGGTCTTGTTGAAATTCCGCAATGCTTGTTGAATGAGGGTGATACCGTGCTTGTACCAGATCCCGGCTATCCCGATTACTGGTCAGGGGTTGCTCTTGCAAAAGCAAAAATGGAATATATGCCGTTAGAAGAAGTATATCATTTTTTACCAAATTATGAAGACATAGATGAAAGAGTTTTGGATAAAGCGAAGCTGATGTTTTTGAACTATCCCAATAATCCCACTGGTGCAGTTGCCACATCAAAATTTTTCGAGGATACTGTAGAAATGGCGGATAAGCATGATATTTGTGTTGTACATGATTTCGCTTATGGAGCAATCGGATTTGAAGGGAAAAGGCCGATAAGCTTTCTGCAGACCCCGGGATCTAAAGAAGTTGGGATTGAGATTTATACCCTATCGAAGACATATAACATGGCAGGTTGGCGTGTTGGATTTGCTGTGGGCAACCCCAGTGTCATCGAGGCAATCAATTTATTGCAGGACCATATGTATGTGAGTATCTTTGGAGCGGTTCAGGAAGCTGCTGCAACGGCACTGTTGGAATCGCAAATATGTGTGGATGAGCTTGTGGACCTTTATGCTGAAAGAAGGGAAGTACTCATTACAGGACTACGGGATATTGGATGGGAAGTAACTGCGCCGCAAGGTTCTTTTTTTGCCTGGTTAAAGGTTCCAAAAGGTTTCACATCCACTGAATTTGCCGATAAACTGCTCGGTGAAGCTCATGTGGTCGTAGCACCAGGTATTGGATTCGGTTCCTATGGTGAAGGATATGTGCGTGTAGGGCTCCTGACTAGTACAGAACGTCTGAAAGAAGCGGTGCAAAGGATTCAAAAACTAAATATTTTCTGAAAACTTTATTGACATCTACACAGAAGGATGTCATAATTCCTGTTAGATTTCCTTTATTTTAAACTTAAAAATATTATATATATTGCGTTTTCTTATCAAGAGCAGGTGGAGGGACTAGCCCGATGATACCCGGCAACCGACTTATGTACATAAGCACGGTGCTAAATCTTGCAGCTTTTATGCTGGGAGATAAGAGGATGTTAGGATGCCTAACCTCTTCTTGTCGAAGAGGTTTTTTACGTTTACATACCATTTCACGTGTTTGAAAGGATGATAGATATGAGTGAAATTATTGCCACATACCTGGTACATGACAGAAAAGGGAACTTGGAAAAAAAAGCGGAGGGTATTGCCCTTGGTTTGACAGTAGGTTCTTGGACAGATTTGCCGTTGTTGGATCAGGAGCAGCTGAAAAAACATAAGGGCAGGGTGGTGTATGTACAGGAACTTGAATCATGCGTGAGGGTGAACAGTTATTTTGGAACCGCCATTACAAGAGGGATCATCCAAATTGGTTACCCAAGCTTAAACTTCAGCAATGATCTACCTGCCATTTTAACGACCGTGTTCGGGAAGCTCTCCTTGGATGGTGAAATCAAACTGTTAGATTTGGAGTTTTCAAGTGAACTGAAAAGCCTATTCCCTGGACCAAAGTTCGGTGTGGATGGGATCAGGGAACTGACAGGTATCTCCGATCGTCCATACATAATGAGCATTTTTAAAGGTGTAATTGGTAGGGACCTCACATTTCTTGGAAATCAGCTTCGGGAACAGGCACTTGGGGGAGTAGATTTTATCAAGGATGATGAAATCCTTTTCGAGAATCCACTCACTCCATTTGAAAAGAGAATTGCAGTCGGCAAGAATGTGTTGGAGGAAGTTTACGAGGATACAGGGCATCGCGCCTTTTATGCTGTAAATCTTACCGGCCGAACGTTTGACTTGAAGGAAAAAGCGAAGCGGGCAGTGGAACTTGGTGCAGACATTTTACTTTTCAATGTTTTTGCTTATGGATTGGACGTGTTGCAATGTCTAGCTGAGGATGAAAATATCCAGATACCAATCATGGCACATCCTGCTGTAAGTGGGGCAAGTACTCCATCAGAATTTTATGGTATTTCCAATGAACTTCTTCTTGGAAAACTTGTACGGTACGCTGGAGCCGATTTTTCCCTGTTTCCGTCACCCTATGGCAGTGTCGCGTTGCCAAGAAAGGAAGCACTGGGAATCCGAGACAGCTTAACAAAGGTGGAAGAAGGAATGAAGGCTACACTGCCTGTCCCATCAGCTGGAATCCATCCAGGCCTTGTAGCGCAGCTCTACGACGATTTCGGTATGGATTCTGTAATCAATGCCGGTGGTGGAATTCATGGGCACGCTTTGGGCGCCATTGGCGGTGGTAAGGCTTTCAGACAGGCGGTTGATGGAGTGTTGGCTGGAAAAACATTAAGAGAACAGGCTGAAACGAAACCGGAACTAAAACTGGCAATTGACCAATGGGGCAGTTTGGAGGTTGCAAAATGAGTGCAGGACAGTCAATGATATTTTGTGATTTTGATGGAACGGTGACAGACAGTGACAACATCATTGCCATTATGAAGAAATATGCCCCACCTGAGTGGAATGATTTAAAGGATAAAGTACTTTCGCAGGAGATATCCATTCGAGAAGGAGTCGGGAAAATGTTTTCCCTGCTTCCCTCAAGGCATAAGGAAGAAATCAGCACGTACATTTTAGAGCATGCCACGATCAGAAAAGGATTTCATGAATTTGTGGAATACACGAGGAGCCAGCAGATTCCACTTTATATTGTGTCCGGAGGAATAGACTTTTTTGTGGAACCCCTGCTGCGTGGAATTGTGCCCCGGGGCCAAATCTACTGCAATGAGTCTGATTTTTCAGAAGAGAGCATCAAGATTCACTGGCCGCATTCTTGTGATGAGGATTGCCAAAACGAATGCGGGTGCTGCAAACCATCTGTTATTCGTAAACTTGCAGACAAGGACATTTATAAAATAGTGATTGGTGATTCCATTACAGATCTACAGGCGGCGAAAATGGCGGATCAGGTAATAGCCAGGGATTTTTTGATTGAAAAATGCGATGAGCAATCCATTAACTATGAAGCATTTGAAGATTTCTTCGATGTGATTAAGATACTGAAGAAGCAGGAGGTGCCATCATGAGTATTCAGATTACGAGGTGGAATGAGCTTGCAGACGTAAAGGAGGAGTTGGCTGGCCGCGATTGGTTTTTTGGAACAAGTGGAAATCTTTCCATCAAAGTATCAGATGACCCTCTGACTTTTTTTGTATCAGCAAGTGGAAAGGATAAGAGGAAAAGAACACAGGAAGATTTTCTGCTAGTAAACTATGCAGGGGAAGCGGTGGAAGAGACACATCTGTTGCCTTCCGCGGAGACACTGCTTCATGTGGAAGTGTACGGCAAGTCAAATGCCGGTTGCTCCCTTCATGTCCATACGGTCGATAATAATGTCATTTCGGAATTATATGCCGAGCAGAAGGAGATAGTCTTTACTGGCCAGGAAATTATTAAAGCTTTAGGGATTTGGGAAGAAGGTGCCTCTGTCAGCATTCCAATTATTAAAAACCATGCTGATATTCCAAAACTTGCGAGGGAGTTTTCGAAGCATATCCATGGAGACAGTGGTGCTGTGCTGATCCAAAATCACGGAATTACGGTCTGGGGAAAAACTGCATTTGAAGCAAAAAAACACCTGGAAGCATGGGAATTCCTATTTTCCTATCACTTAAAGCTTTTAAGCGTGAAAAACAGTATTAGAGGAAGCTTGCAGGTCCAATAAAAATAAACCTTGAGGAGGAAAAAAGAATGGCTGAAATCAGAATTCATCAAACAAACGAAAGAATCATAGTGCAGGAAGAAGTCGAGTCCTTTTTGACTGAAAATGAAGTGATTTATGAAAAATGGGATACCTCTAAGCTGCCTGATCATCTTCAGGAAAACTTTGCCCTTACAGATGAAAATAAAGAGGAAATCCTATCTGTCTATCATAGTGAGATTGCGGACATTTCGGCACGACGTGGATACAGAGCACAGGATGTCATCTCCTTATCCGATGCCACTCCCAACCTGGAACAGCTTTTGCAGAATTTCAATAAGGAGCACCATCATACAGATGATGAAGTCCGCTATATTGTGAGCGGTCATGGGATCTTTGTCATTCAAGGCAAGGACGGCAACTTTTTCGACGTGGAACTGGAGCCTGGAGACCTGATAAGCGTACCACCAAATGTCCGTCATTATTTTACCCTCATGGAGGACAGAAAGGTCGTAGCCATACGGATCTTCGTTACGACTGAGGGGTGGGTACCAATTTATGAGAGCCAGACAGAACAGATAAATAACTAAGTGGCAAGAGGCAATTGAGTGGAATGAATTTCACTCAATTGTCTTTTTTTTATGAGTAATCACCCCATAAAGAGGGAATATAATGGGAAGTGGTGAACTGTTGCAAATAGGAGGTTATTTTATGGAGCATATAGTGATAATTGGAGGAATAGCAGGGGGTATGAGTGCGGCTTCCAAGCTTAGAAGACTAAAGGAAGATGTAAAAATAACCGTATTTGAAAAGGATGAACATATTTCATATGGTGCCTGCGGTCTACCCTACTATATATCTGGAGTGACAGAGTCGCACGAAGATCTGTTGGCGAGGACTGTGGAGGATTTCGAGAAACGGAATATCCGGGTACATATCCAGCATGAAGTCAAAAAAGTATTGCCAGAGCAGAGGGTAGTGCTTGTCCAAAATCTCCAATCCGGGGAAACGATGGAAGTGAACTATGATAAACTACTGATAGCTACCGGTTCAAAACCAATTGTTCCTCCATTTGTACCAAAGGATGCAGAGAATGTCTTTACGTTAAAAACCCTTAATGATGGAATGGTTATGAGAAAATACTTTCAAGAAAGGGAAAACGTGAAGAGGGTAGCGATAATCGGTGGTGGATATATAGGGATGGAACTGGTCGAAACGATGATGGAATTACAAAAAGAAGTAACGGTCATTGAATTACAGCCACATATTCTTCCTAACTATGATTCCGATATGGCTGAAAACTTGGAGAATTCCTTAAAAGACCAAGTGGAAATCCTGACTGGCGAAGAAGTCAAGGAGCTTCACGTTGAGGAGGGGCAGGTAACTAGCGTAAGCACGAATAAAGGGAAGTATGATGTGGATGCAGTTATCGTGAACATCGGGAATAAACCTAACACGGAATTTGTCAAAGGTATTGGATTGAAGATGTTAGAAAATGGAGCCATCATTGTCAACAAACAGCAACAAACCAGCATTCCTGACATTTATGCTGCCGGGGACTGTGCGACAAGCAACCATATTGTTTTGAAAAAACCGGTTAATATCGCTTTAGGAACTACAGCCAATAAACATGGAAGAGTAGCAGCGGATAACATGGCTGGAATCTCAAATTCTTTTCAGGGAATACTTGGAACCAACGTCGTCAAAATTATGGATTGGACAGCTGCGATGACTGGATTGACAGAAAAATCTGCTAGAGATGAAAATTTAAATTTCAAAACAGTAAAAATTGAAACGAACAGCCATGCATCCTATTATCCTGATGCAAAGCCTTTTCACATAAAACTTGTCTATGAAGCACAGTCAAAAAAATTAATTGGCGCACAAATACTTGGTCAGGATGAAAGTGCGGCAAAACGGATAGATATCTATGCAACAGCCATTACATGCGGATTGACGACAGAGCAGATTGGAATGCTGGACTTAAGTTACGCACCACCCTATGCAACAGTTTGGGATGCGGTTCAGGTTGCGGCAAATGCAGCAAAATAAGAGAAAAATTAACAAGGTTTAAAAGTGTTAATATTATGAATTTTCTTTACCTTTGCAGAGGAATATGCTAATGTAAAAGTAGTTTTATCTACATAAATAGAAGTGTTTTGGAGGAGTGAGGGAATGAAAGTACGTTATAATTTTGTGCCTAAGCAGGATGTTCAGTATTGTGAGCCGAACTATTCGGTGAAGGACGCGTATGAGAAAATTAAAGAGACAGGTTATCGCTGCATTCCCATCTTGAAGGATAATGGGAGAAGCTTTGTGGGGCTTGTCTATAAAGTGCACTTACTGGATTATCTTTACGAAGGCAAAGGGTCGGAAAACGATTCTGTGGAGTCCCTTATCCAAAATAAAGATGCATTCATTTTCGAGGAGGACTCCTTTTTTCAAGCGTTTTTTACAATCAAGCGATTGCCGTTTATTGCAGTGCTGAACGAGGAAAATGAATTTCTCGGGATTCTGACTCATGCAAACGTCATGGATGTACTTGCTGATTCATTTGGAATGAAAACGGGAGGCTACACCTTGACCATTGCAACAATTGAACATAAGGGGGCAATCAAGGATCTTGTTTCCATGCTGAAGGACATCAACATTGACGGGATGCTTACGCTGGATAACGGGGAGAAATATTTAAGGCGGATCATTGTGAACCTGCCTGCAGAGCTACCTGAGGATAAGCTGAATAAGATTGTGAAAAAGCTGGAAGAGAAAGAGTTCCGGGTGACCCATGTCGATCAGATTGATGTAATGAAATAATCTAACAGAAAACGAGCATCTTCCCATGAGGAAAGGATGCTCGTTTTTTATTGTGGAGTGGTAATCAACTCTTTTTCTATGAGGATAGTTGATAAAGTGACAGGCTCCGCTTTTTTCTTGAGTGCAGGAATATATTGTTTCAAAACACTTGCAGTCTTTTCGCCTGCAATGCCCACATGACCGATGGCAATGATACTATCATCCACTTCTGTTTTTCTGATCAGCTGGTTCGTCTGCTTTACGATATGGTTGGTTGTGTAAACCTCATCAAAAAACAATTCATTTTCCAAATAAGGTACAGAAAGTTCTGTGGCAATTTTTGAAACGACACTTTTCCTAGAGGTTTTACTGTCCAGATAGTAGAGGTGTCTTTCTTTGCAGATACCAAGGATAATCCGCATCACACGCTCGTCAGAAGTGGCTTTTGATCCCATGTGGTTATTGATTCCAACGGCGAATGGAACGGCATCAATTGCTGCATTTACTCGTTTTGCAATTTCTTTGTTGGAAAGGTCCGTTGTGATTGCTCCGGGACCAAGCCAACTCCTCTTCCCTTTAACGGGTTCCATTGGCAGATGTAAAATGACCTCGTGTCCCAATTCATGTGCAAGCTCCGCATCCTCTTTTGTTGTAGAAAGAAACGGCATCACGGCAATGGTCAACTTGACTGGAAGATGAAGGATTTCTTCGGTCCCCTTCATGTCATTTCCGAAATCATCAATTACAATGGCTACTCTATTGCCGTGCGGAACGTGCTCCTCTGCATGAATGACAATGCTGCCTAAAAACACTGATAATATGGATAAAATAGCGATGAGATTTTTCAACTTTACCACTCATTTCTATGATGCTGTATAAGGTTTGTAAATTTTTTAGGGTTTAGTTGCGGCTCCATTCGACAAGATTCTTGTTTTTTATTAATTCCTTGCTGGCAATTGTGCATTATTACTTTCATTTTGTACAAAATCTGAGTAATCATGCGGTCGGGTGAAAAAACTCTGTGAAAAGATTGTCTAATATTGCGATTCTATTTACATTAATAGAAATTTTTGTAATAATTCGAAAGGGAGAGCAGAGAGATAAAAGGAGCGAATTATATTGTCGTATGAAGGGTATGTAGAGAACCTTTTGATTCTGATTAAGGAGAAAAGGGACTCTATGATTGTTTCGGCCAATAAAACGGGTTTTATCAGTGATCAGACAATTAAATGCAGCCAGGATTTAGACAAACTAATTTATGAGTATCAAAAAATGGTCTACCAAAAGAAGTCCATATAAAAAAACCATTCCAAAAAAGAATGGTTAGAAGATTTGAATCAGCCATATCATGAATAACAGCCCAAATATGAAAGAGTAGGTGGAAGTGGTTTCATATCCATCACCATGGCTCTCGGGAATGAGTTCTTTATAGATGATATAAAGCATCGCACCTGCTGCAAACGCAAGACCATAAGGTACCAAAGTAGAGACAATGGAAGTAAGGTAAAAACCTAATAGGGCCATCGGAATTTCCACTGCTCCGGTTAATGTAGCTACAAGGAATGCTTTAACTCGATTGATTTTTTGATTCATCAGGAAAAGCGCAACCAGAAACCCCTCAGGAGCATTTTGCAAACCAATTGCAAAAGCTATCAAATTTCCCGTATCATTTGCATCCGACGCATAACTAACCCCAACAGACAACCCCTCAGGTATATTGTGCAGTGTGATGGCAGCAACGATAAGCATGGCTTTCTGGTCAAACTCGATACCTTTTCTATTATGTTCTAGGTCTATATGTGGAATGGATTTTTCCAGTAAGGTTAAGGTAAAGACACCCAATAATAGTCCAATCGATAAGGGAAGAATCCCTCCGTAGTTCAGTGCCTCAGGTATAAGGCTAAGGGTGGCGGCTGCCATCATGATGCCGGCAGTGAACGCTAATAGTATATCCTTCCATCTGTGTGAAATGGAGTTTTTAAGAAAGAGAATCGGTAATGCACCTATACCTGTTGACATGGCAGCAAGGATGCTGCCGGTTAATGCTTCATTCATCACTAATTTCCTTTCAAGGCTTTTCTTTGCCAGTAAGTAAATTTAATTTGACTAAATTAGAAACGGCTGCTAATTTAATCAGCCGTTTTTTTTTTGAAAGAGGAGGCCTCAACCTTATTTGTGATGTTATTACTGTTTAATCAAAGTTTTAATCAGATCGTCCTTCAACATCATTCATCAGACGTCTCATTCCATATTTTAGCATAGTTCCGTAGAATTTATGACGAAATTTGAGAGAATCAGAAGAATAATATTAATTCTATGTAAATTTTTGCTGATAAAACCCTTTGTTTCATGTAACTTTAATTTAAATATTTTAATGTTTTGTAAAAAATCTGAAAAAAACGTAGCGGTTTCCATGGGAATTTCTATATACTTGAAATTGTGAGATAAAAACATTTTATGGGGGAATAAGAAAAATGAAAAAGTTTCTGACAATCTTTTTGGTTGCTTTATTGGCAATCAGCTTAGCAGCATGTGGAAGCAGTGACTCAGGAAGTGGAGAAAGCAAGCCTGAAAAAATCGTTATGGGATTTGTTCCATCTCAGGAATCTGACACTATTGCAGATACAGTAAAGCCTTTGGCTGACCGTCTTGGTGAAGAGTTGGACATTGAAGTGGAAGGCCGCGTAATGACTGATTATACAGCGTTAATCGAAGCAATGGGTTCTAACGAAGTACATGTTGGTTTTATTCCGGCATTCGGTTATGTTCTAGCAAATGAGCAATATGGTGCAGAAGTTATTCTTAAGTCCATCCGTTATGGAAGTGGCACATACAAAGCTCAATATATTGTTAGAGCTGATTCCGGCATCGAGTCTTTAGCTGATTTGGAAGGGAAAATCTGGGCTTACCCAGACGCAGCTTCAACATCTGGATTCTTATTCCCTGCTGCACAATTAATGGACGAGTTTGACATTGAGAGTGCACAAGATCTACAAACAAACTTCTTCAAAGAATCCTTGCAGGCTGGTGCACATGATACTGCCGCAGTCGCTGTCTATGAAGGAGACGCTGATGTAGCTACTACTTTTGATGATGTGCGTACAGGCCTTGAAGAAGAATATCCGGATATTATGGAGAAAACGAAGATTCTAGGCTATACCGAAGAGATTCCGAACGATACCATCTCTGTAACAAAAGAGTTGGATGATGAGCTAGTACAGCAAATCAAAGATGCATTCCTTTCTTTCAATGATGATGAGGAAATGATCGAAATTATGAATGAAGTATACAGCTGGGATGAAATTTCTGAAGCTACTGACGAAGAATACCAGATTGTAAAAGATACGTACGAAAAATTCAAGGATTCTATTTCATTCTAATTTTATAAGTTTGCAATCTAGGGGGAGGTTGCTTCCCCTATTTTGTTTTGTGCATTTGTTATTGAGATGAGGGGGTTTGCAACATGATTGAATTCAAAAATGTTTCCTTGGTGTATCCAAATGGAACGCAAGGGTTGAAAAATGTTAATGTGAAGATCAATGAAGGTGAATTTGTTGTTATCGTCGGCCTTTCTGGTGCCGGTAAATCCACATTTATAAGAAGTATCAACCGATTAGTGACTCCGACAAGTGGAGCATTGAATGTAGATAAAGAAAATATACTTGCATATCGAAACAAAGACCTCAGAAAACTTCGAACTAAAGTGGGAATGATTTTTCAAAACTATAATCTTGTTAAAAGATCTAATGTATTGAAAAATGTTCTTGCTGGTCGTTTAGGATATACAGGAACATTGCGTTCCATGGTCAACTTATTTAAAAAGGAAGACCTTGCACTTGCATATGAAAGTTTGAAGCGTGTGAATATTGAAGAAAAATTGTATAACCGTGCAGATGAGCTAAGTGGTGGACAGCAGCAACGTGTGAGTATTGCACGGGTATTGACACAAAGACCAAAATACATTCTTGCTGATGAGCCGGTAGCTTCACTAGATCCTCCAACATCTCATCAGGTTATGACCTACCTTAAGAAAATCAACAAAGAAGATAAGATAACAACTATAGTCAATCTTCACTTTATTGATATGGCGATGGAATATGCAGACAGAATCATTGGAATGAGAGCAGGGGAAGTAGTATTTGACGGGCCTGTTTCAGAAGTGACAGAAAAGACATTTGAACAAATATATGGTCGTGCGATTCGTGAGGACGATTTGCGCGGGGGTGCCGAAGAGTGAAAGTAGAAAACAAAAACCCAGTGCCTTCCCTGCTTCCTTCAAAAACGAAAGCGAGACTCACAGTCATTTTCTCACTTGTCATCGGATTCTATATTTTAAGCACCATAAAGACAAATGCAACATTTACCGATCTGATTCAAGGCATTCCGAACATGGGACGAGTAATCGTGAAATTCTTCCCGCCGAATTTTAATGTATTCATGAATATCCTGGAGCCATTGGCCACAACCATCCAAATGGCAATTATTGCTACTACAGTAGCAGCGATTTTATGTATTCCATTAAGCTTGCTTGCTGCACAAAACGTTACGGCAAACAAGTTTGTTTATACGGCAGTTCGCTCATTCTTGAATATTTTACGTACCATCCCCGATCTTGTTTTGGCGGTTATTTTTGTTGGATTATTTGGTATCGGAGTATTACCCGGAATTCTTGCACTCATCATTTTTTCGTTGGGTATACTTGCAAAATTGATTAGTGAAACGATTGAATCTGTTGATATGAACCCGATGGAAGCCATGAGTGCCTCTGGTGCAAATACACTGCAAAAAATTTCGTTTGCATTGGTACCACAAGTCCTGCCTCAATTTACTTCATTTGTTCTGTATGTGTTTGAAATAAATATTCGTGCTTCCGTGGTATTAGGTCTAGTTGGAGCGGGCGGTATCGGAATTGTACTTAGCCAGCAATTACGTTTTTATAATTATCCTAATGCCATGCTAATCATTTTAGTAATCTTTGCAATGGTAGTAATCATTGAATACATCTCAACCAAAATCAGGGAGGCGATTGTATAATGGAATTGGTTCTACCTCCCAAAAGAAAAAAATCCGGTCTGAGAATATTGCGTACTTGGGCAAGCGTCCTTTTTTTACTGGCGATGTATATTTGGACCTTTACAGGAATCAATATTGATTGGATAAGGGCCTATGAGAGAATGGTCAATAATTTCCAACGAGTGATACCTAAACTGTTTAATCCTGAATGGTCTGCCTTTGGTAAGGTATGGACTGCTATGGTCGAAACTCTTTATATTGCATTTGCCGGTTCGTTGATGGCAGCTATCCTGGCCATTCCGCTTGGGTTCCTTGCTGCCCGGAATATGACTAAGAGCAAAAACTTCACTACGCTAGGAAAATGGCTTTTGAGCGGAATTCGTGCATTTCCCGATTTGATTCTGGCTATCCTTTTTGTGGTTGCTGTTGGGCCAAATCCCTTTGCTGGAGTTCTTGCGATTGCAATCGGCTCAACCGGTATGCTTGGCAAACTTTACTCCGAAGTTCTGGAATCCATCGATATGAATATTGTGGAGGCTATGGAATCTAGTGGTGCCAACAAAGTGCAGATCCTGTTCCATGGGGTTATTCCTCAGATAATTCCCGAGTTTCTTTCCTATGCCATTTACCGCTTTGAGATAGATGTTCGTGCTTCCACCATTCTTGGAATAGTTGGAGCGGGGGGGATCGGTACACTCATTCAATTTGCTCAAATGAATCGTAACTGGGAAGAGATGGGTCTGATTCTATTGGTTATCGTGGTTGTAGTAACGGTCATTGACTTCCTGTCTTCATCTATTAGAAAAAGGATTGTATAAACTCAATTATTTAAAGGGTTGATCGAATTGATCAGCTCTTCTTTTTTATCCTACATCCTTCGTGATAATATAGCGATTACATATTTTCCAACTTGGATTGACGAATGAAGATGTTTACTATAACATTGGTCTTAATTCAAGATATTTGAAAAAGGAATGAAGATCATGACAAATAGAAACGATTTAGATGTCTCTTTAAAACTATTCATAGTACTTTCCAGAGCATACCGAGCTATTACGGATAAAGCCAATCAGTCCATTCAACGCTTTGACCTGAATCCAACTGAATTTGCAGTGCTGGAGCTTCTCTATCATAAGGGCGATCAGCCATTGCAGCAAATAGGTGGGAAAATCCTGTTGGCAAGCGGAAGTATCACTTATGTAGTGGATAAACTAGAAGGCAAAGGCTTGCTTGCCCGTAAGGCATGTGCAAAAGATCGCCGAGTAACCTATGCGCAAATTACGGACGCCGGAAAAGATCTACTCCAAAACATCTTCCCACAACATGAACAACAAATACACAACCTGCTTGCCGGACTTCAAACAGAAGAAAAAGAGCAGGCAATCGACCTAATAAAAAAACTCGGGCACTTTGCTGCCCAAACAGAAAAAAACTGACGGGAGTCAGTTTTTTTGTTTTAATAAAGTGCCACTAAATAAAGGGCCAGACCCCTGCAGGATAATGCCGATTTATGTAGAATATTAAAGGGTGAATATTGTTTGCAAAGGGGACGTTTATTATGAGATTTGAAGAGTTTGCATATACACGGCCAAATATGGATGAGGTCGAGAGCAGGTATAATGCTGCGTTGGTAAGGTTTGATGGGGCGAGTTCTGCTCAGGAGCAGGAGGATGCCATTAAGGAAATCAATGAAATAAGAAATGAGTTAAGCACGGATTTTAATCTTGTGTACATTCGCCATTCCATTGATACGACAGATGAATTCTACAAGGAAGAACAAGATTTTCTGGACGAAATAGAGCCGTTGACAAAAGCATTGGATACAAAATATTATAAAGCACTTGTCAAATCTCCATTCCGGAATGAGCTGGAGAAAAAATGGGGGACTCAGCTTTTCTCATTGGCTGATTGTGAATTGAAAACATTTGATGATTCCATCATAGAAGACCTTCAGCAGGAGAATAAGCTAACGACAAAGTATTCCAAGCTGATAGCATCAGCAAAGATCCCATTCAATGGGGAAGAGCTGACGTTGGCGCAGTTGGACCCGTTTACGGAGTCCACAGACAGAGAAGTGCGTAAAAAGGCTAGTGAAGCGAAATTCGGCTTCTTTAATGAGAATAAAGAGGAATTTGATAATATTTTTGATTCACTGGTCAAACTCCGTACCAAGATTGCCCAAAAACTTGGTTACAAGAACTTTGTAGAGCTTGGTTATGCAAGAATGACACGTACGGACTATGATGCAGATATGGTAGCTAAATTCCGTGAACAGGTGAAGGAATATATTGTTCCATTGACTGAAAAACTGAAAGAAAGACAACAAGCTCGCATTGGTGTCCAAGATTTGAAGTACTACGATGAGGGCTTTAAATTCCAAACCGGAAATGCTACACCGAAAGGGACTCCTGAATGGATTATTGAGAATGGAAGCAAAATGTATGAGGAGCTTTCACAGGAAACAAAAGAGTTCTTCCAGTTCATGATCGACAGGAACCTGATGGATCTAGTCGCGAAAAAAGGGAAGGAAGCTGGAGGGTATTGTACCTATATCCCAACCTACAAAACACCTTATATCTTTTCGAATTTCAATGGTACAAGCGGCGATATCGATGTGCTCACACATGAAGCAGGACATGCTTTTCAAGTATACATGAGCCGAGATTTTGATGTGCCTGAATATAATTGGCCAACCTATGAAGCCTGTGAGATCCATTCGATGAGTATGGAGTTCTTTACATGGCCATGGATGGAGCTTTTCTTCAAGGAAGATGCGGAAAAATACAAATTCTCCCATTTAAGCAGTGCTATTTCATTCCTTCCTTATGGTGTTGCTGTGGATGAATTCCAGCATTTTGTATATGAAAATCCTGAAGTAACTCCTGCAGAGAGAAATAAAGCTTGGCGGGAAATTGAGGATAAATATCTTCCTAACCGAGATTATGATGGGAATGATTATTTGGAATCGGGCGGTTTCTGGCAACGACAAGGCCATATTTATCGTACACCTTTCTATTATATTGATTATACATTGGCTCAAATCTGTGCATTACAGTATTGGAAGCTTTCACAAGAGAACCCTACAGAAGCATGGAAATCCTATTTGGAACTGTGTAAATTGGGAGGAAGCAAATCCTTCACGGAACTGGTGAAGTTTGCACAACTTCGTTCTCCATTCGAGGATGGCTGTGTGGAATCAGTTGTAGGGGAAATTGAAAACTATTTAAACAAGGTAGATGATAAAGTATTATAAAAGGCTGTTTTCGCATAAATTGTTGTTTTTGACGTACTCAACGTAATCACGTAATATACTAGCCATCGTGCTCTTTTCTGTGTAGTTGTTTCTTTATCACTGTGAATAATATGGGAAGAATTGCTGTAAAAAATCCAAAAGCCGATTTTTTACGGTCATAGAGCAACAAACTTTATGAAAAGAGCTTTATAAAAAGAAAGCTGTCGATATATCGGCAGCTTTTTCCAACGAAATCAAGGCATTTCCGACAATATTCTACTTTCCCTTTTTCCTTTACTTTTGTAGAATGGTAGATATATAGTGTATAAATGGCTTTGGTATTGATTTTATTTTTAGTTTGTCAATATTCGGTTAAATACATATTCAATTAATTGAAGATACTATACAAAAAACACATTGACTTCGTTTAGAAATAATATTTAGTATCAGAAAAGGAAGTGACCCTATGAATACAAATTCTTTGTTTTCAAAAGTGCAAACACAAAAAATATATGGGGAATTCCCGATTTCCATTTCTAATATTTTTTCCGATTCCAGGCAGGTGACAGTGGATTCCGTCTTTGTCTGCATAAAAGGATACACCGTTGATGGCCACCGATATATTTCCTCTGCCATTGAGTTGGGTGCGAAAGTGATCGTGGTCGAGGAACTGCCCGAAATGCTGCATGAGGATGTCTGCTACGTGAAGGTGAGAGATACGGAAAGAGCACTGGGACAGCTTGCGAATGCATTTTTTGACTACCCTTCCACCAAGCTTAGAATTGTCGGAGTTACAGGGACGAACGGGAAAACGACAGTGACAAGCGTCATCAATAAAGTGATGAGAAACGAAGGCTATAAGACTGGCCTTAGTGGAACGATCGAAATCGATATCGATGGGGAAAAGTTCGAAAGCAAGAACACAACAAGTGATGTACTGACCATGCAAAGAATGCTGAAGGACATGGTGGATGCAGGTGTGACGGATGTTGTAATGGAAGTATCTTCCCATGGACTTCTGCTTGGACGTTTGGCCGGGGTGGAGTTCCAGAATGGAGTGTTTACCAATCTGACACAGGACCATTTGGATTTCCATGGTACCATGGAAAATTATAAAAACGCAAAAGGATTGCTCTTTTCGCAGCTCGGACAGGATCTCCGTAAAGACAAAGCTGCAATTCTAAATATGGATGATGAAGCTTCCAAGGATTATATCAGTATGACGAGTGCCAGAATCATTTCATACGGGATCAAAAATGATGCGGATTTCAGAGCGAGTGATCTGGAGTTTTTCGAAAATAAAACAGCCTTCACTTTACATACGGATTTCGGGGAATACAGACTGGAAGTTCCGTTTGTAGGTGAATTTAACGTTTATAATATTCTTTCCGTTATTTGTGTACTTTGGGATAAGGGAATGCCTTTTGAGAAAATTCTTAAGCATCTAAGTGAGGTAACACCACCTAGTGGCCGGATGGAAACGTTGCAAACAGGTGATCAACGAACTGTCATTATTGATTACGCCCATACGGAGGATGCAATCGGGAAGGTGCTCGAAAGTATCAAGATGTTCTCCAGAGGGAATATCATTTCCATAATAGGGACAGGCGGTAATCGAGATAAGGATAAACGACCAAAGATGGGCAGGATCGCAACAGAGAAATCAGATTACGTCATCTTCACCACTGATAATCCATTGGACGAGCCATATGAGGAAATAATAAATGGAATGGCAGCCGGGGCAGTGGATGACAAATTTGAATGTATCGGTGATCGTGAACAGGCGATTTTCAGGGCCATCGAACTTGCTAAAGAAGATGATGTAGTATTAATAGCAGGCAAAGGGCATGAAAATTATCAACTGATTGGAAGCGAGTCTGTACCCTTTAACGATGGGGAAGTAGCATTAAGAGCAATCAGAACATATCCACTTACAGAAAGTATTCCAACAACATAGAGTTTACACATATCAACTGACTGAAGTGCATGGATTTTCCATGAAAAACGCTTCAGTCAGTTTTTTTTCTCTTATTAAAGATTTGTGATGCTTATTAGAATCTAGCTGTTGATTGGAGCAATAGGCGAAGACTCCAGCGGGAGGCAGCGTTTAGTGGAGACCCCACAGGCGAAGCCGAGGAGGCTCCACAAACGCCCCGCGGAAAGCGAAGCCTAGTGCGGAAATCAACAGCGGTCTTTAACGGAGCCATTTCATAAAAAAGTATATTGTCGAAAAGGGATGTTGAAATGAGGGGAACCATTGGGGGAGTTTTCTTCATCTGTATCTTATTGTCGGTTGCCTGTAGTGGTGTAGAAGTTAGCACAACAAAGGAACCTGTAAGAGAGGATGGAAAAGTAAAAGAGGAGAAACCTGTTCAAAAAGAAGAAACAAAAGTGGAGGAGTTGCCGGAACTAACGGAGGAAGAACTCCAAAAGAAAGAGGCCTTGGAGGAACTGACAAAAAGGGAAAACCATGTTCTGAACGAGAGTGATTATGGGGAGTCCAATGAATTCCATGAATTTGTTTCAGGTGTAAAAACAAGGATGAAAACCGATGAAAAAGTCATAGCATTAACATTGGATGCATGCGGAGGAGAAAATGGCAGCGGATATGATGATGAACTGATTGGTTTCCTGGACCAGCATAACATAAAGGCGAATCTTTTTGTGAATGCCAGATGGATAGAGGCGCAGCCCACTATTTTTATGGAGCTAGCAAACAATTCTTTATTCACAATAGAAAATCATGGTACAGAACACCGGCCATTATCCACCATCCCCCGTTCTGCTTGGGGCATAGAGAGTACAACTTCAAAAGAGGAAATCGTGGAGGAAATTATCGGGAATCAGAAAATGATATTGGAGCATACAGGAAAGCTTCCAAAACATTTTCGCTCGGGAACAGCTTTTTACGATGATGTTTCGGTTAAAATAGCCGAGGACCTTGGTTTGGAAGTAGTGAACTTTGATATTCTAGGTGATGCTGGAGCGACTTTTACCGCGGATCAAGTGAAAGATTCCATGCTTCAAGCATCCTCTGGATCGATCGTGATCCTTCACATGAATCACCCGGGAAGCGGGACAGCTGAAGGAGTAAAGAAAGCGGTTCTGAAATTATTGGAACAGGGCTTCAGCTTTGTTCATTTACAGGATTATGACCTGGAGTAATGTGTTCTATTACAGTTTCGTTACAGCTACATAAAAAATTTGATGCAGGTCACGATAACAGTGGGAGGTTGATATCGTGGCCTGTTTTTTCCATCTGTTATTTTCGGCAATGCTGTTTTTAAACTTTTCTGCGTGCCAATCAATAATCAAGATAGATCAAGCACAAGAGAAGATGCCAAATTCGTATGTTAGTGTCCCAATAACAAACTCGAATGCAGAAAATCAATTGGGATTAAAGAATGATAATACACAGAAACAGAGAAGGCGTAATCGTGTACCTGAGTTCAAAAGCCGGGGATTTCGTTTAATCATTATAAATAAAAAAAGCTTGTTGATCACCAATTAGAAATGGTGACCAACAAGCCTCAAATCGCATATTAGTTAACATTTACTTTCAATTCTTCCTGTTCAACCTCCACTTGAAGAGAAGTAGGGATGTAATCAAGCTCCAGTAAAACATCAGCGATGGCATCTTCTACATGTTCCTGAATAAGTCGGCGTAATGGTCTAGCCCCAAACTGAGGATGGTAGCCCTTATCAGCCAACCATTCTTTTGCAGCTTCCGATAAATAAAGTTTACACTGATGCTCTTCGATCAGCATACCTGATAAATCATTAATCAGAATATCGACAATCTTACGCATATGCTCTTTTTCAAGCTTTGCAAATTCAATGATATTATCAAATCGGTTAAGGAACTCCGGTTTGAAATAGGACGACAAGGAATCCAGTATAGAACCTTGCACTGTATTTTCGTGCTTCTCAAAACCTACTGTAATCCTCTTGTCTGTAACACCTGCGTTACTTGTCATGATAATCACAGTGTCTTTGAAGCTGACAGTTCTTCCTTGGCTGTCCGTCAGCCTGCCATCCTCCATTACCTGAAGGAACAGCTGGAGCACATCTGGATGGGCTTTTTCCATTTCATCAAGCAGTACAATGCTGTAAGGGTTGCGGCGAACCTTTTCTGTCAACTGTCCAGCTTCCTCATGCCCGATATACCCTGGTGGAGATCCAATTAGTTTGGATACTGAATGCTTTTCCATGTATTCACTCATGTCAAAACGGATAAATGCATCCTTTGAACCGAAAAGCTCTTCGGCAAGTGATTTGGTAAGCTCTGTTTTACCAACCCCAGTAGGACCGACAAAAAGGAAGGAACCAATAGGTCGTTCTTTTCTTTTAAGACCTGCACGACTTCTGCGAATTGCTTTTGCAATCTTATGGACTGCATCTTTTTGTCCAATCACTTTTTTATTTAAATTTGCCTCGAGATCACGAAGCTTTACTTGTTCTTCCTGTTGCAGCTTTCCAACAGGAATGCCAGTTTTTTCTTCTATGATTGCATAGATGTCATTCAGTGTAACTTCAAGTTTTTTCGAAGTGGAGCTATTTCTACTCTGTTCAAGCTTTGCTTCTTCATCTCTCAGCTTTGCAGCGTATTCATATTTCTCTTCATCCAAAGCTTTTTGTTTTTCCTTTTCAATCTGTGCCAGTCGGTAGTTAATTCCCTCCACGTCCATTACATCCAAGGTTAAATTCTTCTTAGATCCTGCTTCATCAAGCAAATCAATGGCTTTATCAGGTAGGAAACGATCCTGAATATAGCGGTGTGACAGGCTGACGCAGGCATTTATCGCTTCTTCTGTATAGGAAACTTGATGGAATTCCTCGTATTTGGATTGGATACCTTTAATGATCTCAACAGCTTTTTCAGGAGTAGGCTCTTTTACCATAACAGGTTGAAAGCGTCGTTCCAATGCTGCATCCTTTTCTATTTGCCGGTATTCCTTCAAGGTTGTAGCCCCGATGAGCTGCAGCTCTCCTCTGGCCAATGCCGGTTTCAACATGTTACCTGCATCCATGGACCCTTCCGCAGAACCTGCTCCCACGATTAAGTGCAATTCATCCACAAATAGGATGACATTTTTTCTTTCCTGCAGTTCCTGGATGATCTGCTTCAGCCTTTCTTCGAATTGACCTCTAATACCAGTATTGGCAACAAGTGAGGCAACATCCAACAGATAGATTTCTTTATTCTGAAGCTTGGCAGGAACATCTCCAGTACTAATATTAAGAGCAAGTCCTTCCGCAATAGCTGTTTTACCTACTCCAGGTTCCCCGATTAGTACAGGATTGTTCTTGTTTCGTCTATTTAGAATTTCAATTACTTTCTTGATTTCTTTTTCTCTTCCCACCACAGGGTCAATCAATCCTGCTTTAGCCAGATTCGTAACATTTTTGGCTAATTTGTCCAGAATTCCACCACCATGTTTGGACTCTTTAGCATCTTTGAAATTTGACTCTTTAATAGGTCGATGATCCTGCTCCCAAAATGGAGTCTGTCCGGAAAATCCTTGCAAGAATCCAGATGGCGTCTGTAATTTTGCTCTTTCTTCTTCAAAGCAGGAAGAGCATAGGACAAGTTGCTTTTGTTCTGAATTAAATTGGAACTTAACATGAATAGTTGCTTGATTCTGTTCGCATTTTTGACAAATCATTCTTTGCTTCCTCCTTGAGAATAGTTTGACTTTCTTTGACCATTAAGGTTTAGCCTTAGTATACTTTGACCTTTTTTGACTTTCAAGTATTTTGTCTATTGGAAAATAATGTATATATTTTATTCGGTATATTTAGAAAAGTTTGTTGACTTCAGCTTGAGACTGTTGTTATAATTGCAAAAAGTATCAAGCTTATTAAAATCAAATAGCAAAACTTCTTATTAAGAGTGGTGGAGGGACAGACCCTGTGAAGCCCGGCAACCTTCAATGATGTTGAAAAGGTGCTAATTTCTGCAGAATTTTTTTCTGAGAGATAAGAAGAGGACCTTCAATGAAAGCCTCTTCTTATCGAAGAGGCTTTTTATCTGTTTAAAAAGGGGGAAAATTAAAAGTAATATTATCCGTTATTACTCAATATGGTAGATAGTAAATCAATTATCCATTTAATGAATTAACGTAATGTACAAAAAACTGAATATCTCTTATCGAGAGTGACCGAGGGATCAGGCCCTATGAAGTCCGGCAACCATCAGAAAAAGTTATTTTTTTCTGAAAAGGTGCTAATTCCTGCAGGCGGACTATGCCTGACAGATAAGAGGAGGAAAAAAACCTCTTCTTATGAAGGGGTTTTTTATTTTTATATATAAACGGAGGTAATGACATGACCAATCCAAATGAATCTTATCAAATAGAAACACTATTGTTACATGGAGGCCAAACTCCTGATCCGACTACCGGTTCCAGAGCGGTTCCCATTTATCAAACAACATCCTATGTTTTCAATGATACAGAGCATGCCCAAAATTTATTTGCTCTAAATGAATTCGGCAACATCTATACGAGAATTGGAAACCCGACAGTTGATGTGCTGGAAAAGAGAATCGCGCTGTTGGAAGGTGGAGTGGCGGCTGTTGCAACCAGCTCAGGCATGGCTGCAATAGCATTTGCTATATTAAACATTGCCCATGCCGGTGATGAAATCGTTGCAGCAGGCAATTTGTATGGGGGAACTTATAATCTTTTTGCTGTCACATTGCCGAAGTATGGGATAAAAGTGAACTTTGTGGATGGAACGGATCCCGAGAATTTTAGAGAGGCGATAACCCCAAAAACCAAAGCGATTTTCGGCGAAATCATTGGAAATCCCAGCTTACATGTTTTAGACGTTGAAGGTGTTGCAAAAGTCGCGCATGATCATGACATACCGCTCATTATTGATAATACTTTTGCATCTCCATATCTTTGCAACCCGATAAAGTGGGGAGCGGATATTGTGGTACATTCGGCAACTAAATGGATTGGCGGTCATGGAACGACAATCGGAGGAATTGTGGTGGATGGCGGTACATTCAACTGGGATAATCATAAATTCCCAGACTTTACTGAACCGGATGTAAGCTATAATGGCATCCGCTATGCAGAAGCCTTCGGAAATCTTGCTTATGCTGTTAAGCTGCGTGTCCAGCTTTTGCGTGATTTTGGCGCATGCTTAAGTCCTCAAAGTGCATTTCTTCTTCTGCAAGGATTGGAGACGCTTCACTTAAGGGTGGAAAAGCATAATGAAAACGCGATAGAGCTTGCCAGATTCCTTCAAGATCACCCTGCTGTGGAGTGGGTTTCCCATCCTAGTCTTCAAGGACACCCGGCGCATCTTTCTTCTCAAAAGTATTTGAGAAACGGGTATGGGTCCATTCTCAATTTTGGTATCAAAGGTGGAAGAGAAGCTGGAAGAAAAGCCATTGATTCCATCAAGCTTTGGTCACATGTAGCCAATGTAGGAGACGCTAAATCCTTGATCATTCATCCAGCATCCACCACGCACCAGCAGCTTACAGGGGAAGATCTGAAAAAGACAGGCGTAACAGAAGATCTGATTCGCTTATCTGTAGGAATTGAATCCATCGAAGATCTGAAAAAGGATCTAGACCAGGCACTTTTCACAGCAACAGGAAAATCCGCCTTGAAAGTGCAAAGCATCTGATATGAAAAGGGTGGAAAGACAGTGACGGAGAGTGATTGCAAAACAACTGCCGGTAGTGTACGGATCGAGCGACTGGTGCTTGAGAGTGGAGAAGTATTGGAGAAGGTGGAAATTGCCTATGAAAGGGTGGGAAACAAAAATAGGGAACTTATTATCGTCTGCCATGCCCTGACAGGAAACCAATTTGCAAAAGGGTCAGAGGAGGAAAAAGGGTGGTGGCATTCCTTCATTGGTCCTGGATCTTATATTGATACAAAAGACTATCAAGTAATAACGATGAATGTTCTAGGAGGGTGTAATGGCTCCACAGGTCCAACCTCCATGAATCCAAAAACTGGTGAAAAATATGGAAGGAAGTTTCCGTCTGTCACAATCAGAGATATGGTGCATGCTCAATATTTGGCACTAAGGGAGCTTGGGTATTCCGAAGCCAAAGCTGTTATTGGGGGATCTCTTGGGGGAATGCAGGTGCTCGAATGGGGAGTATTATATCCGGATTTTGCAGATATTCTTATTCCTATGGCTGTAACCCCTTATTTTACTGATTATGCACTCGCTTTTAACTGTATTGGAAGAAGGGCCATTATGACAGACCCACTTTGGAATAATGGAGATTACCAGGAAAATGAAATATTGAAAGGCCTTGAAATAGCCAGAATGGTTGGTCTGGTAACCTATCGCTCTGCCAGTTTATTCAATCATCGTTTTAACAGGGAACAGAAACGAACGCAAGAGGATTCTGTCGTTGAATATCAGGTGGACTCCTATATGAAATACCAGGGTGAGAAATTCACACGACGATTTGATGCCAACAGCTATCTTTGTCTCTTGCAGGCAATGGACCAATATGATATTGGCTGGGAACGGAACGGTTGGAGGAGAGCACTGAGCCAAATAAAAAGTAAAGTATGCATGATAGGCTTTTCAAAAGACCTGCTCTATCCCACTAGTATGATAAGTGAAACAGTGGAGGAACTGAAAGCCCATGGAAAATCAGCAATTTTTGTTGAGGTCGAAACAGAGTTCGGACATGATGGCTTTTTAGTTGAGTTTGACAAATGGGGGATGGAAGTGAAGCGATTGCTTGAGGAAAAAGAGAGAAGGGAAGTGACTCATGTCTAAAATAAATGTAGCTCTATTGGGATATGGAACGGTTGGAAAGGGTGTATACAGTACGATTGAATCCCATCAAAACCGTTTACAGAGGCTTTTGGGAAAAGAGGTTAATGTTGTCGCTATACTTGTTCAAAATTTAGAAAAGCATGTGGCGCCGGATGAAAAGGTTCTTCTTACCTCGAACTTTGAGGATATTCTGTCACTTCCGGATCTTCATATTGTCATTGATGCCATTGTCGGCAGGGAACCTGGATTCACTTATCTTAAAAAAGCAATCGTTAAGGGGTGTCATGTTGTTACTGCGAATAAAGAAATGTTTGCATTTCATGGAACCGAGCTGCAGGCATTGGCTTTGGAAAAAGGAGTTGGCCTAGGCTATGAGGCGACCGTAGCGGGAGGAATCCCCATCATCCAAACGATTAGACAGCTTCTTCAGGTCAATCATTTTCAAAAAATCGAGGGTATTCTTAACGGAACCTCCAACTTTATTTTAACGAACATGAGGAAGTTGGGCAGCACTTTTGCTGAGACGCTTCAGCTTGCAAAAGAAAATGGATATGCTGAATCTGATCCTACCAATGATATTGAAGGACATGATGCTCTTTATAAAGGATTAGTATTGAGTCAGCTGATTTATGGAGATCAGCCCTGTATCAAAGGCGTAATAAGAAAGGGAATAACACACATTCAGCCGCAGCATATGAAGGTTGCAGAGGAAGCGGATTTGAGGTTCAAACATGTGGTCACTCTCTTCAAGTCAAACAATGAAATACAATGTAAGGTGGAGCCTGTTCTTGTATCAGATTCCCATCCTTTCTATCAGGTCGAAGGGGTTCAAAACAGTGTTTCCATTACAACCGATCTATTGGGGACTTTGCAGCTGCAGGGTCCAGGGGCTGGCATGTTTCCTACAGCGAGTGCAGTACTAGAAGACATCATTCAGTTGGAAAAAGAACCCAAAGCATCTCCTGCGGCAAATGATTCTGTTACTGACCAGGATTCTTTATTAAAATGGGTTGTCTTTGGTGAATACCCTGAAATAGAAAATTTCGGACAAAACATTTCGGTCATCGAAAAGCTGGATGATACAGCCTGGATTATAGAGGGTGAGGATATTCCTTCAGGGGTGGCACAAAGTTCGAGTGCAACCATGTTCCCGTTAAAAGGGAGGTATGAAAGGAAGAAGTTGCCCCTCCAAGTTTAATAGTTACTAGCAAATACTTGTTAGCGGAATGTTTAAAAAGCCCTTATCAAAAAACGCTTCTTTCCTGACTGCCTGTCTCATATAATGTGACAAGCAGTTTTTTCATTTTCAATGTGGAGAGGACGCAAAAAAATGGTTTAGGGGTGGGGGCGCGGTTGAGTAGAAGTTGGCTTGGTGCCTTTCAGATAGGTGCGGTTTATGTTGGGACAATAGTGGGAGCAGGTTTTGCAACCGGTAAAGAGATTGTCCAATTTTTCACCCAATATGGGTGGGTAGGATTCTTCTCCATCTTAATCAGTGGGTTTTTATTCATTTGGCTTGGCACGAAAATGATGCTGGTTTCCAAGAGGATAAAGGCGACTTCCTATAAAGAGTTTAATGAATATCTGTTTGGGGTGTCTGCGGGTACAGTAGTCAACCTCTTCATGCTCATCATTTTGACCTGCGTCGGAGCTGTGATGCTATCCGGGGCAGGCGCTGTATTTGAAGAACAGCTGGGATGGCATTATCAGTTTGGGTTAGTGTTGACAGTCGGATTGGCTGTGTGTGTTGTATTAATAGGTGTCAAAGGGTTGGTGGGTGTCAACATTGTGGTGGTGCCTGTCATGATCGGCTTCAGCTTTTTCATTGCAGGAAATGCCTTAATGGAGCACGGCCTTGATTTCCTGACACTATCATCGCAGCAGCCGTCATGGAAAGGGTGGATTTCCCCTGTTACCTATGTCGCCTTTAACTTGGCAATGGCTCAACCTGTTCTTGTACCCCTTGCGACAGAGGTCGATGACGAATGGATCATTAAGCGTGGTGGCTTTATTGGTGGCCTTGTCCTTTGCTTCATCTTGATAACCTGTCATATCTCCATCGCCTCCCTGCCGAATTTCCAGACGTATGAAATTCCTATGGCAGAGGTTGTGAAGGTTGGGATGATTTCCTTTTTCGGTATGTATGTGTTTGTCATTTATGGGGAGATTTTCACTTCTGTTGTCAGCGATATTTTCGGTTTGCAGCGTCAGTTGGAAAGCATGTGGAATATTCCACGCTACATCGTAACGATTGTTTTGGTTTCAATTATATATACGATCAGCCAAATCGGCTACGGAAGTTTAATTGAACACCTCTACCCACTATTCGGCTATATAAGCATTGCATTTCTGATACTTTTGATTGTGAGGAAATGAGACAGGCAGGAAAACCGTTCACGGTTTCCTGCCTGTCTTCATATTATTAAATATCTCAAGTTGTCATCTTACAAACATCGCTACTATGGCTACTACAGGAATGGCTGCCATTAAAGCATTTCCTACAAGGAAAAGGGAATTAATCGTACTTTTGACTTCCGGGTAGTTCGCTACGAGTTCATTTCGTTTTAGAAGGTTTATAACGGCATTTATCACGACACTAACCACGACTATCACTAATGGGATGATAAGGTCTGCGCTTGAATCGGCCAATGTCATAAATCCAAACACAATCAGTACGATCGGAAGAGCTTCAATAAATGCTACAAACATAAAAAGTCTAGTTTGTATTTGAGAGATGTTCTCCGGGTGTTTAGCCAGCTGTTCCATACTTGACCTAAGAAGTATAGCTATTCCAAAGCAAGCAACAACAGCTGCAATAACAAATAGATAAATGGCATCCATACTTTTTTCCTCCTTTTAATATTACTCCAAGAAATCATTTTACCTTATTAAGACTGGAAGGGGAATCCAATCATTAAAAGTTCAAGGGCATTACTACAAGCAACCAGATATCAAACACCAAATGGGATACAATGATCAGCACCAGGGATCTTTTCCATTCGAATAATGCACCCCAGGCGACCCCGGCTGTAAATGCAGCAGCCACAAGCATAAGGTTTCCGGACCATAGATGTGCAAATGTATAAAGGCAGGCAGCAATCATAACACCTGCAGGACCGTTTTTCCATTTTGAAATTGCATCCTGTATATACCCTCTCCAGAAAATTTCCTCACCCGGTACAATAATGAATACCAATAGCAGATAATGCCATATTTCTGATGGACCCACAATCGTATATAACTCTTTAACTTGTGAAAGAAAAGGAAGATCAAAGAATTTGATAACAAAATAGGTCGAGAGAAAAATAAGATAAAGCAAACTACCTGTAATGGCACCAAAGAATATAGATTTAATGGATGGTATTAGTGATATATCACCTTGGCGTCCAAACTTCAGGCTTGTGAAAAGCAAAAGCGATAGTGCTAGCGGGAACAAAAGCCAAAACAAACCCTTGAAAGTAAAGCTGATACCAATCAAGATATTGGCCAATATCCACAATGGCAGGACTGATCTAATTCGACTCATCATCAACATTCCTTTATTGTTATTGCAACTATTGTAGCAGAAGAACATGACTTTCGAATAATTGTTTTTCTATATACAAATCATAAGAACAAGCTTGCGAAAGGAGCAGATATGGATGACACAATCTAAAAGTCAGCAGGAACGACAAAGAAAAGTACGAAAGCAATCACAAAATGAGCATGGGAAAGTCAAGAGCTTCGAACAATTAGCGGATGAAGCTGGAAAAAAGAGCAATTAAATAAATTCTCTTATAATAAATGGCACATCAAGTTGGGTGTGCCATTTATTTTATCCGCTTTTAAGATATATCAAAAATAATACTTATGTCCCGTTTTCCCCTGCTGTTGCATAGTAGCCGAGTGTCCATCGCATACTATGGGAAGAAATAACAGGTGAATGGGGTAGGCAGAATGGCGGAAAGCTACAAGAAAAAGAGATATGCTGCGATTATCAGTCCGTTTACGACGAGCATCCTTCATTATCGTAAGCCTTTTGTTGTGGCGTGGTGGGCTGCTTCATTCCCCGGATTTGGCCATTTTATGCTTAATAAGTATTTAACAGCATTTATTTTAATCTCCTGGGAAGTCTTAATTAACTACGCTGCCCATCTGAACGAAGCTATCTATCTGTCCATGATAGGTAGGTTTGAGGATGCAGTGGTGGTTTTAGATCAGCGCTGGATCATCCTTTACATTATCATTTACGTGTTTTCCATATGGGATAGCTACCGTTTGACTGTAGAAATGAATAAACATTACACCATGGCTTATCGGGATGATTTTCCGATTATCATCAAAAATACGAGTTCGCTTGAAATAAATCTTATCGACAAAAAGAGCCCAATCCTTGCTTTAATCTGGTCATTATTGACACCAGGACTAGGGAATTTATATGTTACCAGGATACTATCCGTCATATTTATCTTAACTTGGTGGCTGATTATCACATACCAGGCGAATGTATATACCGCCATCCACTTAACATTAATGGGAGATTTCAGTCACGCCAGCCAGGCATTAATACCTCAATGGTTACTATTTATCCCATCCATCTATTGTTTTGCAGCGTATGATTCCTATGTAAGCGCAGTGGAGATCAATAAGCTCATTGACAGATATATGAGCAGAGAGCTGAAGGAAAAATACCAGGACCTAGAATTTAAAATGCCATTATAGAAAAGAGTTGAATGTAATGTACATTTTCGCGACATTTAAATATACCATGGAAATGGAAATTACATTACGTGAATTGGAAGAACTCGGTCTATCTAAAGAACAGTTGCTTGTCATTCCTTTGGATAAAATCAAATACCAATCCAAAATGATTGATTCCATGCATCGTTCAGATGGACGGAGTTTAATGGATTTATCTGCAATTTTTGGTATCATCTTTATGTTACTGGGGGTTATCTATGGATATGTTTTATATTTGGGACCAATTCTATGGGGACTTTTCGGATTGGTTTTTGGGGTGGTATTAGGCTTTCTGGTCGACTATTATACTACGAAGAAAAGTGAGAAGAATATGAGAAAGCGTGGATCGGATGCAGATTTGATTCTGATGATACGTTGTGACAAAGAGAAACTGGAAACAATAGAAAAAGTCCTATGGAATAATCTTGTTTTAGGGGTAGGTGTCCTGGAAAGATAAAAAGGCTTTTAATATCAGGTTCCTGGAATAGGTGCCTTTTTTTGCGTGGTCAGCAAATCCAAGCTCCCTCCTTTTCCAAGATGTACGATGGGAAAGGAGGAATATAAATTTTAGTGGAACATCAGATTTTTGTATTCGCTTGAATGTCCGAGAGAAAACAATAAGTTTTTTAGATTCTGATTAAGTTGTTGTTTCTCCAGCTCCAGATAGATTTCGCTTTTTATCGCTTCAAGTGTGTGCTTCGTAAACTTCCATATCGCCTCTTTTCTGGATGAGGTGGAATGATTGGAGATAATGGTGAAAGCATGAAAAACCGAAGCGATTACATCAATATCCTCTTTACCATAACGGATGATTGGAGCGAAAGCGATATTTAGATATTCAAAAAAGTCAGGAGTTCGGACGATGACTCTTAAGTTCCGATTTTTATCATTGAAATACGGTTCAGGTCCATTCAGAGAGCTCAGTCTGGAAAATAGCGTACTTAACTGCTCAATGCAATGGACTGCAGTACTGGGATCGTTGATGCCGGAGGACAGGGCCCGTACACCGATCTCTGTTACCTTTCTAATGCCAAATTCCACATCCTCCAATGGAGCTCGTGCAAGGGAGACGGTTATCTTTGTCATGAATTCATCTGTATGGATGACTTTTTCGTTTTGGAAAATGGACAACAAGGGAGTATCCTCGTTCACATAGTCACCTTGCTGCCTTTCCACACGTACAATGCATTCGTATCTACAAGCTGCATTAACCAGTGCTTGTACATCAATGTATTGAACATATCCGGGTTTTTCACTCATAAGGATGATGGGCTCTTTTGTCGCAATCTCATTGCCTTCCCAATCATCCCAAGGAGCGTCAGCTTTCTTAGAACCCCATTGATCATACAAATCCTCAATACTATCAATAGTCTCTATCGTAATGTTATGGAGCAGATTACTCACTTGAATCCAGGTGGTAACATGCTGAATGAAAAAAACGAATACAATCAAACAGAGAATTGCTATTGCAACAGCAAAGGTTGGGGCAAGGAATAGCTGCTTTTCCCCGGTTTCTTTAAGAAATAGAAGCAAAAGGATACAATAGATGAATCCACCTGTAAATATTCCTAAAACCCTTTGAGTGGCATGGTCAGTAATGAAATTCTGCAAAGCCCTTGGAGAAAATTCCGATAGATAGGTGGTCAGCACGACAAGTATTGTGGAAAATGTAATAGTAGTCATTGTTAACAGAGAGGAAGCGATAGAACTCAAGATGGTCTGAGAGAGAGAAATATCAGCTAAAAATATATCGGGAATATTGCTTTCTCTGCCAGAACCAAGAACAAGGTGGTCAACGGTTAAGGTTAAAGCGGCCAACATTGCAGAGATGATACCATAAAAAGACGGCAGATACCAAAAACTGGTGCGTATACGTAAAAAGGTTGCAGATCTCGTCATTCTTTCCCCTTCTTTCTTCCTGAATAAAAGATAGTAGATTGTTATGGTGAAATATGTTATAGTAACAAAGTTAAAAAGTTAAATTGAATAAAGTCTACGCATTTGATGCAGTAGGAGAGGTTCTAGCAAATACCCTCTATAAAAAACTAAGGACTGAACATAACTATATTCCTTAGGATATAGTTTTTTTTATTTGTTCCGATGTTATACGCTAGCCTCCATCATCAGGTAGCGTTTTTTCTGTTTTGAATAGAACTAGTTCATATGTAAGGAGAGATTGATACCATGAAAAAACAAGAGAAGGCGATGGTAGTTTTTAGCGGCGGCCAGGATAGCACAACATGCTTACTATGGGCAATGAAAGAATTTGCTGATGTGGAAGCTGTCACTTTCCATTACGGTCAGCGCCATGAATTGGAGATAGAATGTGCCAGCAATATTGCGAAAGAGCTGGGAGTGAATCATCGTGTGCTGGATATGTCACTACTTAGCCAGCTGACGCCAAATGCCCTAACTCGAAATCATATTGAGATTGAGGAAAAAGAGGGAGAGCTACCTAGCACATTTGTGGATGGCAGAAACCTGTTATTCCTTTCCTTTGCAGCAGTTGCAGCAAAGCAGATGGGTGCAAAGCATATTGTTACCGGCGTATGTGAAACGGATTTCAGCGGCTATCCCGACTGCAGGGATGTCTTCATCAAATCCTTAAATGTGACCCTCAACCTTTCTATGGATTATCCATTTGTCATTGATACACCTTTGATGTGGCTGAACAAAGCGGAAACATGGCAACTGGCAGATGAACTTGGTGCCCTGGACTTCGTAAGAACCAAAACCTTGACTTGCTATAATGGCGTCATTTCAGATGGATGCGGAGAATGCCCGGCATGTAAGCTTAGAAAGCGTGGACTTGATGAGTATCTGGCAATAAAGGATAAAGGGGATGTGTCCTCATGATGCAACAGATGTATCCACAGGTTTTTCATGATTTCCAATATGAACTGAATAAGGATATGCATATTGCAGCCGCACACTATATCCCCTCTGATGCGGCGGGAAAATGCAAGCAGGTCCATGGGCATACCTACTTTGTCAATGTAACTGTTGGTGGGGATGATCTTGATGAAGCTGGCTTTTTGGTGAATTTCAAAGCCCTGAAGGTACTTTTACATGATAAGTTTGACCATACCATTTTAAATGACCATGTGGATGTCTTTCGCTCTGACAACCCTGATTACTTTCCGACAACGGAGGTAGTGGCGAGGGTCATGTGGCAAACGATCGAGAACCATCTGTCAGCACTTCCCAATAAACCGACATGCCTGCAGGTATTTGTACGTGAAACTCCTACCAGCTATGTGGTCTATCGTCCGAAAAAGAAAGGGAAGATGGATTAATGAGTACCAAACTACCAGTATTAGAGATTTTTGGACCAACCGTGCAAGGGGAAGGGATGGTCATCGGAAGAAAAACCATGTTTGTTCGGACAGCGGGCTGTGATTATCAATGTTCCTGGTGTGATTCAGCATTCACATGGGATGGCAGTGCAAAGGCCGATATCCTTCTGCTTAATCCTAAAGAGATTTTGGAGCGCTTGATAGAAATTGGTGGAAATAAATTCAATCATGTTACCATATCCGGAGGTAATCCTGCTCTTTTGAAAAAAATGGGAGAGCTTGTACAGCTCTTACATCAAAACAATATTCAGGTGGCACTTGAGACTCAAGGCAGCAGATGGCAGGATTGGCTCTGTGATATTGATGATCTGACCATTTCCCCCAAACCCCCTAGCTCCATGATGGAAACTGATTTTAACGTGCTTGATGATATCATCAAGCGTATTAAAGTGGAACAGACATCATTGAAGGTCGTAGTGTTTAATAAAGACGATCTGGCTTATGCTAAAAAGGTCCATAACAGATATCCGCAGCTATCCTTTTTTGTACAGGTGGGGAACGAAGACATCGCCACTGAAGATAATGATAAATTGATTCAAAAGCTTCTAGCTCAGTACGAATGGCTGATTGAAGAAGTGATGCAAGACGAGGAACTGAATAATGTAAGAGTGCTGCCGCAGCTGCATACCCTTGTGTGGGGAAACAAGCGCGGAGTATAGATCAAAGGAGTGTTTAACATGTCAGGAAGAAAAGATCATGAACTTGAAGGTGTCACGCTTTTAGGAAACCAAGGAACAAGCTATCTATTCAACTACTCTCCGGATGTCCTGGAGACATTTGAAAACAAGCATCCGAAAAGGGATTATTTTGTCAAATTCAATTGCCCTGAGTTCACGAGCCTATGCCCGAAAACAAATCAACCGGATTTTGCAACCATCTATATCAGCTATATTCCAGGAGAGCTGATGGTGGAAAGCAAATCACTGAAGCTTTATCTTTTCAGCTTCCGCAACCACGGCGATTTCCATGAGGATTGCATGAATATCATCATGAATGACCTCATTGAATTGATGGACCCTCGCTATATCGAAGTATGGGGCAAATTCACCCCGCGTGGCGGCATCAGCATCGATCCGTACACAAACTACGGAAAACCGGGAACAAAATATGAGGAAATGGCGCAATACAGACTGATGAACCATGACCTATATCCGGAAAAGATTGATAACCGTTAATACCCGTTAGGTACAACATCATGTTGTACCTATTTATTTGAAAATAAGGCAGGACTCCTTTTGCTTCGGACCGGAGAAGATTGGCAGATAAACCTCATTAGTTGTAGAAACTTGAAGGATTTGTTATAAAGAGAATAGAAGTAGGAAAAAGGAGAAACTTTATGAATAGTACAAAGAATGCTTTAATCCTTGGCTCTACAGGATTGGTCGGGAGTCAGTTGACGAATGAAATTTTAGAAAATTCGGAATACAAAAACGTTTTTACAATAGTAAGAAGGCCAACCAGCTTAAAAAATCCTAAGCTGAAGGAAATTGTTATAAACTTCTCAAGACTTTCCGAGAATACCGAAGCGTTTCAGGTTGACGAAGTATTCATCTGCTTAGGAACCACTCGAAAGAAGGCTGGATCGAATGAAAGTTTTATAAAGGTCGACCATGATTATGTCGTGGAAGCAGCAAAACTGGCAAAGGCTCAGGGGGTACAAAGGATTGCAGTCGTTTCTGCAATTGACGCAGACTCCGAATCCCGTTTTTTTTATAATAGAATTAAAGGTCAGATGGAAGAGGCGGTAAGTGGAATCGGAATCGCCTCCACCTACTTCTTCCGTCCTTCTTTGCTCTTGGGAGAAAGAAAGGAATTTCGACAAGGTGAAAAAGTGGGAGAATGGCTTGGAAAGGCAGTACAGCCAATATTGATTGGGAAACTAAAAAAGTACAGGCCCGTTGAAGGAAAAATAGTGGCAAAAGCAATGGTTGCATTCATGAAAAATAGTAAAAAAGGAGTGCACCATGTAGAGTCAGATCTAATACAAAAGATAGGCAGCCTATGACAAATGTTAGTTTTTCCTGTATCAACTGCAAATTTCGTTTCCGATTTGAAGTATAAGGGAATACATTTAAAAAAATAGGAGTGTATACCATGTGCCATTATAATGAATTGCGGAGAATTCGAAAATCTGGCCATTTAACCATTCCCAAAACAATACGAGAACAGCTGGAAATTTCTGATGGCGATGTATTAATGATTATGGAAAAGCCGCTGGGCCTAGTGATGAAGCCAATCGAAGAACAACATGTTTTCAACGAGTCCGTCGTTTCGAATAATGGAAAAGTGAATATACCCGTAGAAATCAGAAGAAACCTGAATATAAGCGAAGAAACCCATTTTACTGTAAAACTTGATAAAGAAAAAAGTGAGGTTGTATTAGATATTTTAGAGGAAGAAATGGGATAATTGGTGATACACAAAGCAAAAAAAGGAAGATTGCAATTGGCAACTTCCTTTACTTCCTTTTTCGTTTTGGTCATGGAAAATCCAAAGCCTTTAGAATTGAGTCAGTATTGACCTATGACTTTGTAGTTTTTATGATTGACAACTGTTCTTTGTTCAAGCTCCAGATCACGATAGTTATTCATGTAAGTAAGATCTACTATAACAGAGTTTTCATTCACTTTTTCTACTACCCCTTGCAAACCTTCTCTAAATTCAATAATATTCCCCACTTCTGCCTTTTTCATCTTCTCTCTCCTTATAAAGTTTTGTATATGTTGGAAACTAAAGAATGGATTTAAAAAAGTTATTATATACATTTTGCATTATTTTTGTAAAAACGTAAATAGTTTGAAGATAGTTTTTTCTAAATTTTCTTTTTATTTAACTGTAACACCTTTATTTTTTGGGCATATCATGGAGAGAGTAGTAATTTGTGAAGAGCAAATTAACTCTAATCATTTTATTCCTTATCCCCCATAGAATCCCTTCTCCCAAAAAAGAAGGGGTTTTTTTCTTTTCAAATGAAGTCTTTTCTGAAATAATACGATATTATAATAATAATTTGGACAGATGAAAGACGAAGGTGAGGAACAGTCATGAACGAAGAGTTAGTTACAGAAATTCTGGATAAATTGAAAGACGGGGAACTTCATCAATATCTGGTGACAAAAGAGGAGTTCATGGAATTCCGAAAAGTGCTTGTCTCAAGAGACGACTTTAAGCATTTTCGAGGAATTGCAAAACATAATGGCGAAGTAATCTACCAATACATGCAAGAGGCGAGAAGCTAACCTTATTTTAATGGGATAACAGCGGGTTCTAAGAACCGCTGTTATCCCATTTACTATAGCACTACATTTTTTAAATTTCTTAACGCTCCTCTTCTCCAGGATTTCACTGCACTCGCTGTCGCCCCTGTCTCACAGGCAATTTCCTCTATTTTCTTATTATTTATGATATATTCTACTAGCCATTTCCTTTGATTTTCTGTAAGATTCTGAGTGTAGGCTTCCATGTCTTCCCTGATGGTGGATTCTTGATATGGGATAGAAGTCAATTTGAAATCGTCCGAAGGTTCTTCTGCTGCAGCATACTTGATTTCTTTTTTTAGGAAATTAAGCAATTTTCCCCGAATGGTGGAATATGCATAGGAAGTAAATGCACCTTTTTCCGCTTCAAAAGTAACGGTAGCTTCCCAGAGTGCAATCATACCCTCCTGCAGATAATAATCTTGATTTTTATAAATGTGCAGCGAATTGATAATATGATGAATCATGGGAGTATATTGCTCTAGCACCTCTTCAAAGGGTTCCTTCATGTCTATGATCCTTTTGAAAAGCCGGCTTTTCATTATTCCGCGGTACTTACAATGTAGTTTGTTTTTAATACTCCTGCACATCTTAGAATAAATGGTATATGCATAGTCAAATGGGTAGATTATTAAGTTTTCAATGGTGTTATTTTGAAAATGGAGGTTACCTGCATTGAAATACAAAGAATTTAATAGAAAAAGGGGTAATAGCCATGGAGTATAAAAAGGAAAATGAAAATAAGCTAACCAACCAAACGATGTTTATATGGAAGAATGATCAGGAGAAGACTGTCCAGGGTTTCTTATTGTTCCCGGAAAATGTACCTGATATCCAGTACATAAAAAAACTCCTCCGTCATATTTATATGTCGAAAGAGACGATAAAGATGTCCATTTGGTTTGAAGGCGATGTTATACAGATTACAGGGCGAATTCAATCATTTCGTTATAAAGCAAACAGGCTGACGATCAAAGATATAGATAAAAACACGTACCATATCCGATTATTTGATGTGGTGGAGATTATTAGGCGTCCACAAAGATAATAGTTGTAAAAATGAAGAGTCCTTTTGCGGGCTCTTTATTTTTTTGGTAATGTAACAAATCGGGCAAGTAGAGTAATGGATTTTCTTGTATATTAAGGCGCTTTCTAGGAAAAATAACATATACAAGAATGCTTAGAGGAGGATTTAGATTGAAGAATATTTTCAAAAAGCTCTTTAAATCAACAACTAAATCTAATTCCAAGCCAGGACTTGTTGAAAATCTAACAGTAAATGAACTGATAGACCAAATGCATAAATCTGTCGACTTTCTCCGTTTTACATGCAGTACGCAGGACGGTAGAAAAAAGATCTGGGTGAACTACTATTATACTCTGATTGATACAGACTTCTTGCACAGAGATATTCTTCACACGATTACAACCAGGCCATGGAACAGTCTTGAGGATCTGAAAGACCTTCTTCCCATTGAGATAGTTACCATTTCAAAGGATTCCAATGAAATAAGGGAAAAACTGCTATCCGGTTTCATGTATCTGCAATTACATGAACATGATCAAATAGGGTTGTTGGTAAGGTCGGAGTTTGTTCAAACACGTGCAGTATCTTTGCCTGAGGTTGAATTCAGCGTCATAGGCCCAAAGGAGTCATTTGTTGAAAATATCGACTCTAACCTGAACTTGATTCGAAGAAGGTTAAAAACACCCATGTTGACGGTCGAACAGCAGCAGTTGGGGACGATTTCCAGAACGAAAATAGCTATCATCTACATTCATGGCATCACTAATAAAGATAATGTAGCTACGGTAAAAGAGCGCCTGTCAGAAGTGCAATATGATCATATTAATGATAGCTCTTATATTACGCAGCTAATCTCTGATAATGCGAATTCAATCTTTCCATTACTTTTAGATACAGAGCGACCTGATCGCGTCACCTCCGCATTGGTTGAAGGAAAAGTAGTGATTATGGTGGACGGGTCCCCACACGGATTGATTGGTCCAACCACGCTTGTGGAGTTCTTTTCTTCCTTTGAGGATTACTATTTAAGCTATTGGCTATCTTCCTTCTTCCGGTTGATCCGGCTATTTGGAGTTGCTTTCTCCATATTGGTGACTCCTGTCTATGTGGCCGTATTAACGTATCATTATGAGCTTATTCCAAAGGATCTGCTCAGTACACTGATTTCTTCCAGAAGAGAAGTACCATTGCCACCAATATTGGAAGCAATCTTTTTGGAGTTGACAATCGAATTACTGAGAGAGGCTGGAGCCCGACTACCTACAAAAGTAGGTCAAACAATCGGTATCGTGGGCGGGATCGTAATTGGAACCGCCTCGGTTGAAGCGGGATTGACCAGTAATGTTCTCCTGATCATTGTCGCATTGGCTGCACTGGCTTCCTTTACCACTCCAGTCTACAAAATGGGTAATACTATTCGTCTATTGAGGTTCCCATTCTTATTGTTTGCGGAACTTTGGGGGTTGCTCGGAATTGTCTTTTGCTTCTGCATCCTGGCTACCCATCTCCTAAGATTAACTTCCTTGAATAAGCCGTACTTGGAGCCGATCTATCCGCCGCGAGTCCAAGATATGAAAGATGCCTTATTGCGTTTTCCTTTTTCATTTCAAACAAAACGTCCTAATCAATTAAGAACCCAGAAAAAAGAGAGAATGACAATGAAGAAGAAACGTAAGCCGAAGGATATTGATGTTGAATAGCCAATGAAGGGAGGCAGAACATTGCAGCAGGTGCCAAAGAAGTTTCAGGTTTCTCCTTTTTTAGTGTTTTTTCTGATTCATAGCACAATGTTTGGTGTTGGGGCTCTTGGCTTCCAACGAATTATTGCAATGTCTGCCGGATATGATGCCTGGATAGGAATCATCATTTTTGGGTTTTATACTCAACTCATTATTTACTTCATTTACAAAATATGTGAAAAGTCCAATGGAGACCTAGCTAGTGCACACCGATTAGCTTTCGGAAAATGGCTTGGGAATCTGTTCAATCTATTTTTTGTCGTTTATTTTATGTTTACAACAGTGACCGTACTCAGAACCTATATTGAAGTGATACAGGTTTGGCTTTTTCCCGATTTTAAGACTTGGATGTTCACCCTATTCTTTCTACTTCTCGTCTATTACATCATTGAAGGTGGTTTTAGAGTGATTACCGGAATCGCGTTTCTAGGTGTCATTCTTCCATCCTATCTGGCATTGACTCTCATCTTGCCATTGGAATATGCCAACTTCAGAAACCTGTTGCCTATTTTTGATCATCCCATCAAAGATATCTTGATTTCCGGAAAAGATATGACCTTAAGCATGCTGGGGTTTGAAACCCTCCTTATTTTTTATCCATTCGTAAGCAATCCGGAAAAATCGAAAAAGTGGGCTCATTTGGGGGTGTTTATCACAACCGCTATTTATCTCTTTCTAGCCGTGGTAACCTTTGCTTATTTTAGTGAAGGGAAGTTGGAGAAAAATATATGGGCAACACTTTCTATATGGAAAATTATCGAGCTTCCATTTGTAGAACGGATGGAGTATATAGGGATAGCCAACTGGTGTTTAATCATCCTTCCAAACGTTTGCGTATTCCTATGGTGTGCAAGCCGTCTTGCAAAACGGATCTTTCATGTCAAACATAAAACGACCCTTATGATAATTACTGTCTTCGTTTATTTTATTTTACAATTATTTGAGGATAGAAAGTTGATAAACGATCTCAATAACTATTTAGGTCAGATAGGATTTTATTTGGGTTATTTATACATTCCGTGCTTGTATGTAATAGTGTCCTTTGCGAGTTGGAGAAAGGAGAAGAAGGCAAATGCTTCTGCGTAAATCTAGTATTTTCACCTTTTGTCTTTTGCTGCTAACAGGGTGCTTAGAAACGGAAATCGTTGATGATATTAATATCGAAACGGTCGAGGGCTTCGACCTGCTTGAAGGTGAAAATGTTATGGGTACCCTCTTAATACCCATTTATAAAGCGGACAAATCCATTTCCAATGAGACATTCTCTGCTGAAGCAAATCTAAATAAAGACCTTTTAAGCGAATTGCAAAAGAAATCCTCTGCGCCTATTGTAAACGGTAGTTTGGAAGTGGTGCTCTTCAATAAGGATTTGGCTGAAAAAGGAGTACTAAAATTAATTGATGCCCTTCAGAGGGATGCCAGTATCGGTACCGGATTATATCTCGCTATAGTGGATGGTCAGGTAAAAGAAATGCTAGGAGGAAATTATGGAACAGAAGGTACAGGGAGTTATTTATCAAATATGATAAAGCATAATATTGAACGACGGGATCTTCCTGCAACCAATTTACACATTTTTCTATCCGACTTTTATCAAAAGGGGAAGGACACAAATTTGCCATATCTCACACTAAAAGACGGAAAAATAGCCATCCTTGGTGCAGTAGTTATGCAGGAGGATAAGCTTGCAACAATAGTACCAAATGAAAAACTATTCTATTTTAAATTTCTTGTGGATGAATATACAGATGGGTCGGTTTCGATAGAATTACCCGGAAAAGAAGAATTTTTATCTTTAAAAAGTATTCATACAAAGAGGAAAGTCAAAGTGAAATCGATTAATAATGAACCTCATTTTGATATACATCTTCAATTGGACGGAGTTATAAGGGAATATTCCGGTGGAAAGGTGGATCCCAAAAAATTAAAGAAATTTCAAAAGGCGGTTGAAGAGGATTTGGAAAAAAACTCTTTGGAACTGATAAAATCATTTCAACAAGATAAAGTTGACCCAGTCGGCTTTGGATATGAAGCAAAAACCAGGATAAGAGGGTTTGATTTCAAAAAATGGGAAGAGCAGTATCCAAATGTAAAAATCAAGGTAACTTCAGAAGTGAGAATAATCGGAACCGGTATAACGGAATAAGGAAAAATCAGAACCCAGCAGAATATACTAGAGGAAGCCACTCAACCGAGGGGGAGATGAAAATGCCGCAAAAAGTCTTGTTATTCTGTGATCCGGGCATCGATGATTCATTGGCAATCATCTATGGGATTTTAAGTCCGAAGATTGAATTGGTCGGTATAGTGACCAGCTATGGAAATGTCAATCAAGAACAGGCTTCGCAGAATGTCGCTTATTTATTGGAATTGGCAAACAGAAACAATGTAGTTCTTATTGGTGGTGCAAAGGGTCCGTTGTCTGGCGAATTTGCGCCATTTTATCCAGAAATCCACGGGGAGGAAGGGCTAGGCCCAATCCGGCCGCCAGCCACGATTAAAGGGGAGCTGCTTAACTTTGATACGATTTTTAAAATAATTGAAGAGTATGGACAGGAGCTGCTCATTGTCGATGTAGGAAGAAGTACATCCCTCGCCTTGGCGTTCAATCTGGCCGGTGTGGAAATTATGAATTCCGTCAAGGGCTATTATTTGATGGGAGGGGCTTTTCTGGTGCCGGGAAATGTAACAGCAGGGGCAGAGGCAAACTTTTATGGAGACCAGCTTGCTGCGGATATTGTAACGAGCAAAGTGAAGAACGGGGTAGTCTACCCTCTGAACGTAACAAATGATGCAATCATTACACCGGAAATCATCAATAATATTGTGGCAACCGAAAATAATCCATACCAGCCTCTGATGAAATCCATTTTTGATTATTATTTTGAAGCATATCAGAAGCTTGTCCCAGGTATTAAAGGTAGTCCCCTGCATGATGTCCTTACCTTATTTGCCATTTCCACTCCTGAGGCATTTAAATATGTGGAGCGGAAAATTTTCATCGGGACAGGAGAGAATGACCTGCGAGGGGTAAGCATTGCCGACTTCAGGCCAAAGCCTGATATAAAACCTGGTGAGAACAAGGTCGCAATTGCCATGGAGGTTGACACAGAGCCTTTTATTGAAGATTTTATTCAAGTGATGACCAATAAACTGCCCTCCTCAGAATAATAGTTTATTAGATATATTAAACTAATCTTCTTTCATTCAATATATGGAAATTTTCTGGTTCTAAGGTATTGCTGTTACACGTATAAATAGGTGTAGATTACTAGCGTAAACAGGAATGGGGGACGGGGAATGGGAATCAGATTAATTAAGATTTCAGCAGTATATTTTTTGATTGGTGTTGGGATCGGGTATTATATGTCAAAAGCACATGATTACAGTCTTACCCCTGTTCATGTTCACATCAATCTCCTTGGTTGGAGCTCCTTGACGCTTGCGGGTATCATTTATCATTTATTCCCTTCAGTAGGAAAAACAAAGCTTGCTCTCAGTCACTACTGGCTGCATAACCTCGGCTTGCCATTAATGATGATCGGCTTGGCATTTGCAGTTCACGGCAATGACTCCTACTTGATTGCAACGATCATCGGGGCGAATCTGACTACTTTAGGTGTGATATTATTTGTAATTAATATACTGAAGAATCTTAAACAGCCTGCAGAGGCATAATAGAGTAAAGGAGGATGGACAGCTCTGGCTGCTGCACATCCTCTTCTTTATTCTTATTTTCAGATAATTATATATTTCTTTTTTCATAGATTTGGTATGATAAGAATAGATGCTTTTGGAAAAGGAAGTGATGACATGACACAACATGAAGAGGAGATAAAGTCCACATTGGTCACGAAATCCTCCTTGAAAGATGATTTAAGGAAACTTGGAATAAAAGAGAGACAAACCTTGCTTGTCCATTCTTCCCTAAGCAAAATAGGCTGGGTATGCGGGGCACAAGTAGCAGTCATTCAGGCATTGCAGGAATTGCTGACAGACAAGGGGACTCTGGTTATGCCGACTCACACCGGAGATAATAGTGATCCCAGCGAGTGGCAACATCCTCCTGTTCCTTCTGAATGGTGGGATACGATAAAAGTGGAGACACCCGCTTTCGACCCGGACATAACTCCTACCTATAAAATGGGTGTAGTACCGGAGTCGTTCCGCAGTTTTCCAAACGTTGTACGCAGCAGTCATCCGACGCTTTCCTTTGCTGCCTGGGGACAGCATAAACATTTTGTAACTGATGGACATGGTCTTGATGAGGGCTTAGGGGAGCATTCCCCACTGGCAAAATCTATGACTTGCAAGGGAGTGTCCTTTTACTTGGAGTAGACTATGAGAACAATACATCCATGCATCTTGCGGAACACCGACAGCCTGTAAGGACGCTTATAAAAGCGGGGAGTGCCCTCATGGAAGACGGAGCAAAAGTCTGGAAGGAATATCAGACAATATCCTATCAGGACGAGGTATTCAATCAGATTGGCAAAAAATTCGAGTTGGAATTTGAGGTCAATAAAGGGTATATTGGAAAAGCTTTTTCACGGTTGATGGATCAGAAGGAGCTAGTGGATTATACATATGAATATTTCTTGAAATTATCAACCTCTAAGGAGTAGAAGCATGTCATTTCAACAATGTTTAAGCTGTAAAGAAAAGATAACGTATTCCGAGAAACTGGCTTCCATATTCTTCGGTTATAGGCCCATAACGTGCAGTGCGTGTGGAACGGTCCATGAAGTGGACGAGCGATATCGATTTTTATTTTCCTTATATACAGTCATGATCCCGATTATTCTCGTTTATATCCTAACGGCAATGTTCGGCATCGAATCAAGGTTGGTTCAGGTGTTATTGGTATTACTTCTTGCGAGTGGCAGTGTTTTTTATGCCGGGAGCCGAATAAACTATCATAAAAGCAAGGTCCAGCCTATAAAAAAAGAGAAATAGGAAGGAAAGTGAAGGGGGAAAAGAATGGAATATGTCTTTTATGCTGTGATAACAGTCATCGTCATTTACATCCCGATGTTCTATCGGCTTAACCGCACCCTTAGAAAGCTCGAAGACAGAATAGTTGATCTAGAAACAAAATGGGAAACGAGAAACGTTGTTCCATTGCAAAAAAAGAAGTAAAGCGGAATTTCTATAAACAAAAACGAGAGGAACTCCAAGTGTGGAGACCCTCTCGTTTTTTGTTTTCATACCTGATTCAGTACCCAAATTAAAAATGATGCAACAATAGCTAGTGAAAGTGCATGAAGAACGAATGAACTGATAAATTCCTTTGCTAGTACTAAATAATGAAACTGACTTCTAGATTTGTTGCGGACAATTCTTCTTCCTCTTGTATCCATCACTTCACTCCCAAACACATGAAGAAATTAGTAATTTTATTATACAAAATATTCAAATAAATTTTAAGTAATTATAGAGAAATTTGTAAAAAAAACTAAATTTATGTACATCCTTGTCAGCAACTGTTGAGTAGTTCAGATGTAATTGTTTTATCGGCATAATATTTTTTATGTTTAGGGATTATGTCGAAAAAAATTAAGGAGAAAACCTATTGACGGTCAAGTTTGACTTAGTGTACTATCTAACTAGAACACAGTGTATGGTTATATTAGTACACTGGTATATTCGGGAGGGATTATGATGAATGTTGCATTCAGGGGGTTGTTAAGAAAGGAATGGTTGATTTCCAGGCAGACTTTTCTGCTAACTACACTTGGACTGCTAAGTGCGTGGCTGATATCAATTGGCTTTTCCATCTATCACGAGCAACCTGGAATCGGGCTTGTGGTGACAACAATGATAATTGGAGGGCATATTTTTTATATTACTGTCTTTTTGATCAGCGGATTGATCATGGAGGGGAAATCACAGTTGTGGCTGCACTCGCCTCAACCAGCCTTTAAAATTCTGTTAAGCAAAGTAGTAACTGGATTGTACTTGCATCTAGCCAGCTTCAGTATCTTTATCCTGGCAATTATCATACTATTTGAAGCATTTCCGAGGCTCGAAAATTTCAACTATTTCTCTTTATTTATCTCGGGGGGATTAGGGATAACAGCAATCGGGATCGAATTGGGACTCTATCTGCTATTTTATTGGGCGTTCTATCATGCAACAGGTACACACCCGGTTCTTGGTAAGTATAAGGCGCTCATTACTCTATCATTTGCTTTTCTCCTGCATTCCCTTCTTGCTTATCTCGGAGACACTTCTTTCGTAAGTTTTATTTCAGGTCTATGGCCTTTGCCATTAGATCATATCGTTGGTCTTTATTTCGAAGTGGCGGATGGGGGAGGAACCATTAATCCTGACAGCAATCAGCTGACAGTTGGCTATCTACTTCTGTATTTCTTCAGAATATCGATATGGTTTTCTATTTCAGCTTGGCTCTTGGAGAAGGTGGTGGAAGTGAAATGAGTAATAAATATGATGCGGATAAACCGATTTATCTGCAGATCATTGACCGGATAAGCAGGGAAATCGTCCGTGGGGACATTAGGCCGGGAGATAAATTGCCATCTGTCAGGGAAATGGCGATTCAATCTGGGGTCAATCCAAATACGATTCAACGAACCTATAGTGAATTGGAGAGGATGGAAGTAGTGGAAACAAAGAGGGGACAGGGGACGTTTGTCACAGAGAATATAGGGATGGTTGTGCAATTGAAGAGATCGATGCAGGCAAATGTAGTAGAGAACTTTGTCAAAAGCATGCGAGAAATAGGGGTAATGGAATCGGATATCATCAACAGTGTGGAAGAATTCTTGTCCAAGGAGGAAGAGAAGCATGATTAGATTCGATAATGTAACGAAAAGGTATGGCAAGGATTATGCGATAAAGGAAGGTAACCTTGTCCTGGAACCTGGGAAAGTAATCGGACTCCTCGGACCCAATGGCAGCGGAAAATCAACAAGCCTCAAGTTGATGGCAGGACTCGTAAAACCGAATAAAGGGGAGGTTACTGTGAATGGGGAAGTGGCAACACGAAAAGTAGCGAAGACCGTTGCTTACCTGACAGAACTGGATTTCTATTATGAACCGTTTACTGTAGGTGACATGGTCGGGTATTATGCCTCACAGTTTGAAGACTTCCGGATGGATAAAGCGGAAGAGCTGTTGCAATTCATGAAATTGGAACCGGGAAAGAAAATCAAGCAACTCTCCAAAGGAAACAGGGGAAGGTTGAAGCTTGTCCTGGCACTTGCAAGGGAAGCGGAATATATTTTACTGGATGAACCTTTTTCAGGCCTAGATCCAATGGTAAGGGACTCGATAGTAAAAAGTCTTTTGACGTATGTAGATTTTGGAAGACAGACAATTGTCATTGCCACACATGAGATCGATGAAATCGAACCTTTATTGGATGAAGTTATTTTAATAAAAAATGGAAACTTTTTGGCCCAAGAAAACGTAGAACAGATTAGGGAAGTGGAAGGGCTGTCTGTGAAGGAATGGATGATCCGTTCGTTTGAGGAGAATCTGGGATGATGGGAATGAAGGGATTGTTTTGGAAGGATTGGAAGCTTGCTAAGAAATCCTTTCTGCAGAATGTTGCGGCGATATTTGTGGCTTGGACTTTTGGCATCGGTCTTGCACATTATTATAATGAACCCACAATAGCAACCGGGATCGGAATGTTCCTACTGTTAACTCACTTATTGTATATGGGTGTAGGGTTACCTATCCTTATCCATCAAGAGACGAAAACCATGCAATGGCTTCATAATCCAAGTTCCGCTTTTGCTTTATTAACAAGTAAATTCCTTGTATCCTTTTTGTCCTTATTTTTATCTCTATCCTTAATGTTTATTTTAGTCTCTCTATCTAATAATATATTGGATACGCCGGTATGGATGGTTGGTGAACAGTGGTGGGAGTTGGCCTATCTCTTTGCTGGAATTACACTTGTGAGCGTCTATCTCGGTTTTTTGGGGCTGTTTATCTGGGTGTTATTGATCAGTGTCCGGACAAAAAGTGGCCTAGGAAGATTAAGTCAGATTCTTATTGTGTTATCTATATTTCCTATTTTCTTTGTACATCAGTGGTCAGCCGAAACGCAGCTATATACACGCATTTCGGAAATAGGAAAATTACCAATGCCTACATTTGGAGCGCAATTTGAAAATGATACGATTACTTTAGGGATGACGATGGGAGAGGTATCACTTGGGCTTATTAGCTTTTATGCCATGATTTGCGCTGGATTGATTCTCTTCTCAGCCATATGGATGGAAAAGAAAATGGAAATGTAATGCGATTAAGGGGGAAATGGAATGAATGAAATAGCTGTAAAGCTTACAAATGTCAGCAAAGAAATTAAAGGGAAAAAGATTATCAAAGACGTTTCCTTTGAGGTGTACAAAGGGGAAGTGTTCGGCTTCCTAGGACCAAACGGAGCAGGTAAAACCACTACCATTCGAATGATGGTGGGACTGATGGGCATAACGTCAGGTGATATTTTCATAGAAGGTGCCAGCATAAAGACGGATTATGAGAAAGCAGTCAGCCATGTAGGTGCAATCGTTGAAAACCCGGAAATGTACAAATTCCTTACAGGATATCAGAACCTGATGCAGTATGCACGCATGGTACCTGGGGTAACCGAAGCCCGCTTGGCGGAAGTGATTGAACTGGTAGGTTTGACGGACCGTATTAAAGAAAAGGTGAAAACCTATTCCCTCGGTATGAGGCAACGCTTGGGTATTGCACAGGCATTGCTTCATAAGCCAAAGGTGTTGATATTGGATGAACCGACAAATGGCCTGGATCCTGCAGGCATCAGGGAAATCCGTGATTACCTGCGAAAACTAGCACGCGATGAGCAGATGGCCATTGTGGTCTCGAGCCATCTATTGTCGGAAATGGAATTGATGTGTGACAGGATCGGCATCATACAACATGGTGAACTGCTTGATATCCAAAGCGTCCGTGACTTTATCCAGGATGGGGTTTCTTCCTATCAATTTAAAGTTGCACCAATGGATGAAGCACAACAATTGTTGGAATCATCCGGATTGGCAGTGACTGCGACGGATATAAATCTCCAGGTCGTCCTTGAAAAAGAGAGAGTCCCTGAAATAGTGGCAAGCCTGGTAGAAAACAAGATTGCAATTTTTGAAGTAAAAGAAGTGACAAAAACCCTCGAAGATAAATTCCTGGAAAAAACGTCACAGAAGCGGGGTGCCTAGGATGATAAAGCTTGTACAAAATGAATTGATCAAATGGTTCCGCCGTCCAAGTTTTTATGTAATGAGCATCATCCTGATCGGTCTATCCGTTATCGGCGTGGTATTTACTATCATGATGGGTTCCATGATGGATGACCCGAATCAAGGCGGGGGACAACATCTAGGCTGGAAAGAGCAGCTTCAACAGGATAACGAAAACTATAAAATGACGATGGAAAGCGAGCCCGACCGTGACTACGGATACCTGGAGCGCCGATATGCTATTAATGAATACCGCATTCAGAATGATTTGGAACCTACTACGGAAAATTCCGTGTGGACATACATTAACGACAATCTCGGATTAACAAGCATCATCACCCTGTTCGTTGTGATCATCGCAGGCGGCACGATTGCAAGTGAATTCACATGGGGCACCATCAAGCTACTCATGATCCGCCCTATTAAAAGAAGCAGGATCTTAATAGCAAAATATCTGTCCGTTCTGGTGTTCATGGTGATTTTTTTCTTTATTTTCTTCGTCACATCATTTATCGCAGGAGCCATCGCATTCGGGATGAAAAGTGCACCCGAGCTACTATATGTGAGCGGGGATGTGTTCGAGCTTCATCCGTTTTTCTATATCATGGTTAAGCTGCTCTTGAGCTCACTTGGTGTTATAATGTTCGCTACAATTGCCTTCATGATTTCAAGTGTATTCCGTAACAATTCACTTGCAATAGGTATTTCATTGTTTCTCCTGTTCACAGGAGCACAGATCACCCAATTGGTTGGAATGAAATTCGAATGGGCGAAGTATTCGCCATTCGCCAACACCAACTTCAACGCTTTAATCGATGGCATGCCAATCGTTGCCGGAACCACATTCTGGTTTTCGGTAGTGATGTATCTAATGTATTTCGTATTGCTGCATGTGGTCAGTTTCTTTACTTTTGTGAAGAGGGATATTGCAGCTTAGGGATTTATGGGGAACCACCTTTCTTGGTTTTGAGGAGAGGTGGTTTTTTTGTGCACGAAAACTTGGTTCGTGAGGAGTTTTTTGAGTTGCGTGAGAATTGTAGGGAGAAACGTGAGGATAATGGCGAGGTACGTTAGAATAGCAACTAGTTGCTTGAGAATAGGCGGAAATCCAACTTTAAGAAGGCCAGTAACATTCCCCGGGATGCAATAAATGAGCAGTTTATTCAAACAAAGTAATAATTAACGTAATTCCCCGCCATAAAGAGAAGCAAAAGATGATCGACCGGCACAAACACCTGCGAAAAGGGAAGCGTGAAGATGTCAGGAAGTTACGTGAGAATAGCAGAGAGAAGCGTGAGGATAAAAGCAAGTTACGTGAGGATAGACACAAATACCCTTTGAAAAGGTTAGCAACCAACCCATGTATGTAAACAAAAGAGTGATAATTAACAAATGAGGTAATCATCAACGTCACCCCCCCGCCATAAAGAGAAGCAAATGATGATCGACCGGGGCAAACACCTGTGAAAAGGGAAGCGTAAAGATGTCAGGAAGTTACGTGAGAATAGCAGGGGAAAGTGTGAGAATAAACGCTAGTTACGTGAGAATATAAAAGCCTTACGTAAGAATAACTAAGTATTGCGTGAAGATAGACTGCAATCTCCCATTAAATAGTCCACAAAACATCAATCCCAGCAAGCAACATTCAAAAAACATGCCGAAAAAATGCATCTGCAAAAAGGTATTTGAACTATTTTGTCAAATATGTCCACTATCACAAAAAAAGGATGTGTTGTACTTGACAGTAAAGAAAGCTAGAACCGTTTCTTTGAAAATAAAGAAATTGAAGTCTGCTAAAAGGAGATTATTAATCACAGATCCAAGATATTCTAAAATCGAATCGGAACTTTCAAAATGTTTGGCAGGGTATAAAGGGGAACAAAGATTGGATTACTATTTAAGCCGATGGACGGATCCAGGACAGGAGTTTTTAGTACTGAATGATTTAAGGTTATCCAACAAAGATGTTTATTTTCAAATTGATACCTTGATACTGTTTCATAGCTTTTACTTGGCACTAGAGGCGAAAAATATGAATGGAATTTTAGAGTTCGATCCGGTATTTCAGCAGTTGATTCAAACTACAAAAAGAAACAATGTAGAAATGAAGGAATACTATTTTGATCCGATATGCCAGGTGCTGAATCAAAAGGCTCAACTTCAACAATGGTTGAAAAATAAGAAACTTCCTGATTTACCAGGTGAATGTTTAGTAGTATTTACAAATTCAAATTCTTTCGTAAGAGCGATCTCCAATCCTAACATGGTAGAAAGATATGTGACAAAGGTAATCGGCCTTACCCAAAAGATGGATATGCTGATGAAAAGGTATCCCAAAGAAGTTATATCCTCGAAAGACCTCCGTAAAACTGCTGGAGCACTCATTAAATCCAATGAACCTCTTCAAACAAATCCTTTACAGAAATTAAACATCCAATATGAACATTTACAAAAAGGCGTATATTGTAGCAAGTGTGAAAGGCTGAGTTTTAAAAAATTCAGATCAATTTGGAGATGTGTCATTTGCAACTCTGTATCAAAAGACACATATTTGAACGATTTGGAAGATTATTTTTTGTTGGTGAAGCCGACTATCTCTGTTTCTGAACTAAAGGACTTTCTGGGGCTGGAGCACATTTCAACCGCAAGAAGAATTGTGCAATCTTCAGGATTAGAATATGTTGGACGTACAAACGGTAGACAGTATACCCTTCCATTTTCCTTATAAAAAAATTTCTCCCAAACAGCCCAAAACCTTTCCACCCCATATTTCGTCTAAACCTATGTATCGATACAAAAAACAAAAGAATAGGTGAATGATAGTTATGATAAAAGTGAGCAGGCTTTCTCATGATTTTATTGTGGGGAAGAAAAATAAAGAGACGCGGGTGTCGGTCCTGAAAAATATTGATTTGTCCATTTATGAAGGGGAGATTGTGTCTATCGTAGGAAAGAGCGGATCGGGCAAATCGACTTTATTGAACCTGATGAGCGGGTTTATGAAGCCGACGTCCGGTACGATTGAAATTGCAGGTACGGATGTGACGAAGTTCAATGAGTCGGAATGGTCTGAATTCCGTCTGAAGAATATCGGCTTCATTTTTCAGAGCTTTCAGCTGATTTCCAGTATGAGTGCGTTTAGCAATGTGGAATTGCCCTTGAAAATAAAAGGAGTTCCCACAACCGTTAGAAAAGCCCGTGTGCTTGAAGTATTGGCCCGGGTCGGTTTAAAGGGATACGAGGAATATTACCCAAGTGAACTTTCAGGTGGTCAGCAGCAGAGAGTCGGTATTGCCAGGGCACTTATTACAAATCCAAGCATCATTTTTGCAGATGAACCTACAGGTAGCCTGGACAGTGAGACGGAGCAGGAATTCCTTCAATTCATTAAGGAGTTGAACAAAAAGGAAGGAATCACATTTGTCATCATCACACATGACAAAGATGTTGCCAGTATAGCACATCGCACGATTGAACTGGCAGAGGGCACTGTCATGGAAAGAGGAGAAATCTATGAAGTTCAAAGATAAACATCAATTTGTACGTGAAAATATGAAAAAGAACCGAAGCCGTGTTTTCATGACGATTCTTGCAACGGCTATGGGATGTGCCTTTTTAATGGTATTGGCTTCCGTAGGTTTTGGATTGCAAGAAACAATCATAAAGGATGTCACGCAGAACGGGGTGGTAACGGAGGTCGAGGTCAGTGGAAAAAGTAACGGTGATAATCCTGAGACAAGTACAGGGCTTACCCAAACTGACGTTGAATACTTCGAAGAAATGGAAAATGTAAATACGGTGGTTCGCCGGAAGCAGTTAAATAACTGGGAATCCTTCTATTCATTGGAGGATTTTGCAAGCCATGCCGAAACAAGGGTAGTCGACTATTCTTCTGAGAAAAAAGCAGGATTTTCCTTGTCCGAAGGTCGCATGCCACAGACAGCGGATGAAGTGGTGGTAGGCTATCATTTAAAGGAAACGTTCAGCAAGGAAGTGGACGGTCAATATCAGGAATACCAGGATGAACTGATTGGAAAAGAGATTACCTTATCGATCCCGCAGTTTTTTGATGAGAAAAAAGAGACGAAGGAATTCACGCTTACGATTGTCGGGATTGCAGAAGAGCCTGTTAATAAAAACAACTACCAGAATTACGTCAATATCCAAGAAGAGAAAATGCAGGAGATAGAAAATTTTACTGGGACTGCGTATGGGACATTGATCGATCCTTCCATGCCGGATGAGGCTAAAGAGGAATTGAAAAACCAGGAATCCACTTATTCCTATCTTGGGGTATATGCAACAGATATGGAACATGTGCAAGCGATATTGGATAAGGCGAGAGCAGATGGTTATTACGCATATTCGCCACTTGAACAGCTAAAGGAAATCAATCTATTGTTTGCAGTTTTGAAAGTGGGTCTCTTGTTTGTTGGAACAATTGCGGTCATCATCGCTTCGATCGGGATTTTCAATACGATGAGCATGGCAGTCACCGAACGGACACAGGATATTGGTATCATGAAGGCGATTGGAGGAAGCCCGAAAATGATTAAAAGTCTGTTTCTGATGGAAAGTGCCTATATTGGCATCATCGGGGCGGTAATCGGGACAGTTGCTTCCTACCTGATCAGCTATGGTGTTAATCTTGCACTGCCATTGGTTATCAAAATGATGTTCAACGAAGAAATGGGTACAAAGGTAATGCTCTCGTATATACCTTGGTCCTTGACTGCAATTTGTGTGGGAATCAGTCTTGTGGTCGCCATTCTCTCAGGATTGAAGCCGGCAGCGAAGGCAACCAGGATCGATGTACTGAAGGCTTTAAGAAGGGATATATAAAACTAGATGCTGCCATCTGATGGATAGGCAGTTTTCTTATGCTCAAAATGTGGTAAAGAAGTAATGGAGGAAACGCTTAAAATAAGTAGGTGATAGTGTTGAAGCTTTTAAATGTTTCCTATATGAAAAAAGGAAGAATGATCGGTTTTTTCGATAAGTTTCCTCACTCCAAGGTACTGTTTTCTCGTGTTAAGAAATATTATTTTGTCTCAACTGTCTACTGGGATGATAGGGACCAGGTTGTAACCCGGGGAGATCTTGAAAAAATGGAACTGCTCCTAAATAACTATTTTGGGACGGAATCAAACTATAAAAACCGTAAAGCATGGTCCGACTAAAGGACAAAAAATAGGTCAATGCCTTAGCTCGTTTTTATAAAAAAGGGGTTAAGGAACTGACCTATTTTTCATGTCGGTTTGATGACCATAAGAAGGAAAATCAAAAAGCCCAGGAATGAAACGAACATATACAGGTTACTGAGGGCATTCAAACTTAATACGTGTGTTAGAGGCAATTGGGTGGAAGCACGATTATCCGGATGAAGGAGCCAATGCTGCAGTTCATACAGTCTTGGTGAGATAAATCCTATAACAAGAACTTGAATGAGAAGGTAAAGCAGAAGGGGTGCAAAAAGCCAGAACTGGAGGATGGAACCGTAGTCCCCGAATATTACGAGCAGAATACCAGTGATGACAGCGATGGTTCCACCGATTTTTGGGAAATAATCCAGTTTGTGTTGCAGAAGTATGTTATGTCGCAGGTCAGTGATGGTTTGATGTTTTCTCAATAGAATATTTCCGAAAAATGTGGGGCCAATTCCGATAATTGCAACCAAGACATGAAACCATACCAGCCATTTCATAGGCATCCCCCCAATAGATTATTACTACAATATATGAGAGAATGGCAGGTTTCATGTGCTGGGATGCAATATTTACAGAGAATGTCATTACATTTCTTCAGGGGCACCCATACCTAACAAATGTAAGCTTTCCTGGATGACGAGTGTCGTAGCATACACTAATGAAAGTCTGCTCCCTTTTTCTTCATCCTCTGTCAGTAATTTTTCATGGCCATACCAACTGTTGAAGCTTTGACAAACATCCACAATATACTTTGCGATAATGGATGGGTCGAAACCCTCGCAAGCTTTCTCCAATGTCCCAGGAAAATCATATAGCCTCTTTGAAAGATCCCAGGAATAGTCATCATTAAGTCCTTGGGATGGAGCAAGCCCTTGCGCAGACCAGGAGGCTTTTCTTAAAATGGAGCATGCCCGGGCATGGGCATATTGTACATAAGGACCGGTTTCCCCTTCGAATTTGAGCATATCATCCAATGAGAATTCAATGGAGTTCAAGCGATAGTTTTTCAGGTCGTGAAAGATGATGGCACCGACTCCAACAAGTCTTGCAACCTCCTGCTTGTTCGGTAAATGAGGATTCTTTGCTGCGATATTGCTTTCTGCAAGTTCAATGGCCTCTTGAATCACTTTTTCCAGGAGTATTACTTTCCCTCTCCGGGTGGACATTTTCTTGCCATCTTTCAATAAAAGGCCAAATGGGATATGGTGCATTTCCTCTGCCCAGGGTTCCCCCATTTTGTGAACAACAGATTTTACTTGTTGGAAATGGACAGTCTGTTCCTGGCCGACAATATAAAGAGCTTTTGCGAAGTTATACTCCTTTTTCCGATAAAAAGCGGCAGCCAGATCCCGGGTTGCGTAAAGGGTTGCGCCGTCCGATTTTCTGATCAAGCAAGGGGGCAGGCACAGTCTTTCATCCAGTTCGACCACCTCGGCACCGTCGGATAGGGTTAATAGTTTCAACTCTTTTAATCGATTGATGATAGTCTCCATTTTATCGTTATAAAATGATTCCCCGTTAAAGGAATCAAATTCGATGCCCAGCAGATCATAGATTCGCTGGAATTCATGGAGAGATTCCTCGCGAAACCAATTCCATAGGGCAAGTGCTTCCTCATTTCCGTCCTCCAATCTTTTGAACCATAGGCGTCCTTCGTCATCCAAAGATGGATCGGTTTCGGCTTCTTGATGGAACTTCACATACAACTTCAACAGTTCAGGTATGGGATTTTCCCGGACGGCTTCTGCTGACCCCCATTTTAAATAGGCGGCAATAAGCTTTCCAAACTGAGTACCCCAGTCTCCCAAGTAGTTGATGCGGACCGTTTGATACCCACATTTCTCCAGAATATTTGCTATTGAATTGCCGATAACAGTGGATCGCAGATGTCCCATGGAAAAGGGCTTGGCGATATTGGGGGAGGAAAGGTCGAGTACAACGTTTTCTCCTTTACCAATTTGAAGGTTTCCAAAATCTTTTCCCGAAGCAATAATGGTTGAGACAATTTCCTTCTGAACCTTGTCTTTTTGCAAAAAGAAATTGACATAAGGGCCAACTGCTTCCGTTTTCATCACCCATGGATGGTGAATCATGAAGGAAAGGGAGGATGCAATGGCAGGTGGTGCCTGTTTTCTTAATTTGGCAAGGTCGAATACCGGGAAGGCATAATCTCCATGCTGCGTGTACTTTGGCTTCTCGATTCTACCGGCAATCTGCTCAATGGTCAGCTCCGGAATGGCTTGCTGAATGGCTTCAGCTATCATCTGTTTGATGTTCATAACAAGCTCTCCTTTTTTTAAAAAATAAAAAAGCCCGTCACTTCAACTTAATGAAGAGACGAGCTTTGTAATCCCGCGGTACCACTCTTATTGCTTTTCCCATTAAGAAAAAGCCGCTTTTATCCGCTAAAGGGGATAAACCTGATCCATTTCCAAAGTGCGCTTCCCTTATCACATCGCATTAGGCTCCCACCGTCCCTAACTCGCTTTTGTCCCGCGGATAAGCTACTCTCTTTTTCATTAATGGCTTTTACATGAATTTTTATTAATTATAAAGGTTTTTATTAAAGTTTCAATAGGAATTATCGTTTGAGATTGTTTTTCCTATTATGCTGATCAGTTGAAAAATCAATCGTTGGAGGAACGAAGATGTTCATCATTTCATCCAGTTCTTGACTTAATTTTATCGTTTCATTAGAGGTTAAACCTGTTTTTTTAGCAGTTTGCATCATCTGGTTGCGCTTTTTTTCTACTGCAAGTTGTATAAGTTTCATCATGTTCACTCCCTCTAACGATATATCCCATTATAAAGGAAAAAGAACTGTAAGAAAATAGGTTATGTGTAAAAAGGAGGTATTATCGTAAAAAAATTCGTGAAGCGAAAAGAAGCATATTTTATACATCTTTAAATAAGGGATGTATGCTCGAAAAAGATAGGTTCCTCACTACTTTTGTCGACAGGCAGGGATTGAGGGAGGTAGGGGCGAAAAAATGATTTAGAAGGCTGGAAAAAAATAATGGTATAGTAAGTTTTTGTTGCAAATACAATGAGCCAAGGGGGATTGTGCGATGAAAACGAAAGTGGAGAGTATGGAAAAAATGAATGTATACGCTAATGAAATGGTTAGATTATTGGTAAAAGACGATGCAGAGCTGCAGCAGGACCAGCTCAGGAAAGCACTTGAAAATGTCCTTCGCGTCATGGTAGATATGACCAATATTCAATTGGGCCATGAGAAAGATGCCCAAGCAACGCTTCAGACCACTTTAACGAGGATGAGAATTGCGCATAATTGTTTATTTCCATATGCATCCAGTCGAATTCAAAGTAAGATTCATTTAGCAAAGACTCTAGAAGTACAAAAAATAAGTATTCCTACAAAATAAGTAACATGGACCATATGCTACCTGCATGCGGTCTTTTGCATTTTTAGGGAATAGTAATCTTTCGGATGTAAGAGTGTACAACCGCATTGAATTCGTCCGGAAATTTGGTGGGAACCTGGTGTCTGGCTTTTCCTATATAGATGACTTGCGTATCGGGGTGCAATGCTTTGAAATCATTCTGATAGTGGTGAACATAGTAATCCCTTTGTCCATACACAAGCAGAATCGGTGCTTTGATATCAGGTATTCTTTTCGTGCAATCATACCTTATTCCCTCATGATACATCTGAAGAAGAATATTGGCACTTGTTTTATTTATGTAAGTCTCCAGTTCCATGCCGAATTCCTTTGTATAGGCGTGGGCACTTCCGATAACCTTTGCCAAAATCGGAACTGCATGAAGCTTTGCTGCAACAATGCCAAGAAGAAATTCTCCAAACAATAGGGAGGAATCTACTTTAGGAAAAGCCCCAACAAGTATCAGCCCCTTTGCAAGACTTGGGTAGCTGAAGGCGAATTCCATCGCTATGGATGCGCCATTTGAATAGCCTATCAAGATCAATTTATCCAGTCCCAACTGCTTGCAAACATCGTAAATGTCCTGAGCAAGTAGTGGGAATTGAACCTTCTTATGATTGCTGCCACTTTTTCCATTTCCTCGCAGGTCCAGAAGCAATAAACGATATCTCTTAGCCAAAGGAAGCTGTTGTTTGAATGTAACGTGCCCCATTCCTGGAGGGTGAATAAAGACAAGTGTGTGTGGTCCACTTCCTATAAGACGGTAGTAGATATCTACATTATCCCTTGTAGTAGCATATGGCAAGAATGCTCACTCCTTCTCTAGATTATTCAGTGTAGTAATGCAAGAGTACCTCTCTTACGAATAGTCCAACTACAATTCCAGGTATGACAAAAACCATCGGGAGCCAGACTGGTCCAAGAATTGTTCCGTACACTTCAATTTTCGGTGAAAGCATAAGACCTACAGTGACAAAATAGGCACAGCTTACAAATGGCAGATAGGAAAAAGGCGCACTTCCACCTCCGGCATCCTTATAGGCATCCCACATTGCAAAAAAGTACAGGCAAGGATAGAACATCAACCACAAATAGTTTGCATCTTCAAAAGCCCGCTTGATTTCACCATTGAAACTATACATGATTATGGAGTTGAAGTTGGCTTGTACATTAATGATGACCTCTAAAATAATGAATGTAATGCCCTTGACGTACCGCTTGTTCAATAATTGGCCGAATCCTGGTAAAGCAATGCTCCATAACAATCTTTCCAAAGTCTTATTCATCGGACAAACTCATTTTATTGTAATTCCAGAACCGTACCTCAGAACAATCAAACTCCTGCGGATGTGAAATCGCTATTTGATTTTGGGTAATAGGCAAGGATGTCTTCATTGCTAATATTCCTCCAACCAACACTTAATCTACTCTTATGCTAGCCTATAGTTGCGCAAATTATGTTCATTAACGAGTCCAAAAATAAAAAACGCAAAGACTTCTCTGCGTTTTTTCATACATCAGCCGTTATTAACAAAGGTAGGCTGCACCTATAATCACTAGAAGAATGAACAATATGATGAATAATGTGAAACCAGAGCCATGATTTTCGCATCTTCCGCCATCTGCTTTACTCATTAAACGTATCTCCTTTCAAGCTAAGATACGATACTTTATGTTGCAAACACCCATGATGTATGGGCGTATGCCCTAGATATTGGAACTCTTTTCTGTGATTGTAATAGGACAGAACCCATAAAACATAAAAGTAAATAGCGATATCTGATTGCTAGTGCAAGGGAGGGAATGCAATGATTAAAAGAATTAATAAACTGCAGATTGAATTGCCGATGCCCAAAAGTCCAGATCCGAACGGAGCGGCAGCGGTACAGGAACTGCTTGGCGGGAAATTCGGGGAGATGTCCACCTTGAATAACTACATGTTCCAATCTTTCAATTTTCGTAACAAGAAAAAGCTCAAACCCTTTTATGATTTGGTTGCAAGCATTACAGCCGAGGAATTCGGACATGTGGAACTTGTGACAAATACAATAAATTTGATGCTGAAGGGTGTAACGTATCCTGCAAACCCAAATGCCGCCCCTTTGAGAAATACCAAAGACCTTCGGAACACTCAGCACTATATTGTTAATGCACAAACAGGAATGCCTGCAGATTCCATGGGGCGGGCATGGACAGGGGATAATGTTTTTAACAGCGGTAATCTCGTTCTTGACCTGCTTCATAATTTCTTTCTGGAGTGTGGGGCAAGAACCCATAAGATGAGGGTGTATGAGATGACAGATAATCCTGTAGCAAGAGAGATGATCGGGTATCTCCTTGTAAGAGGAGGTGTTCATGTCGTTGCCTATGCAAAAGCCCTGGAAATTGCAACAGGGGTGGACATCACGAAAATGGTTCCAATCCCTTCTTTGGAGAACAGGGCATTCGAAACAACAAGGAAATTTGAAGCAGAAGGAATCCATCGAAAGCTTTACACTTTTAGCGAAAATGATTATAAGGATGTCGCGCTCATATGGAAAGGCAGTCATCCGGAGGACGGTGGTAAGCTTGAAGTAGTTCAAGGTACCCCTCAAGGAGGTCCAATCCCCGATCTCGAAGATCTTCCGGAGGAGTTTGCGCCAGGAATATCACCGGAAGATTTTATGGAAATTGCCAAAAGACTGCAGCGTTCAGCAGGAATATAAATAGATACCTCCTGGGTAAAATCCCGGGGGTTTTTTATATACATATAATGGAAATGAAGGAAATTAAATTAGCGTTATTTGTTGGAAAATTCGTGCTAAGATAAATTTGTATTGATTAACAAATTGTGAGAATAGAGGAGAATTGTACATCATGAAAAAGAAAATCATGGCAGGCGCCCTTGTAACGACATTCATGTTTTCCGGACAAGCTTTTGCTGCGGACTATACTGTTAAATCTGGAGATTCACTGTGGAAAATAGCTAACAACAATGAGGTTTCTATAAACGAGCTGAAAACCTGGAACAGTCTTTCCACGGATGTCATTTTTCCAGGGCAATCCTTGAAAGTAACTGCACCAAATGTTCAAGCACCGAGCAGTACATCATCCAATGGAACCTATACAATTAAATCAGGGGATTCCTTGTCTGTCATTGCAAAAAACCACCAAACAACATTAAACAAACTGCTGAGTTTAAATCCTGCCATCAAAGATGTTAATCGCATCTATGTTGGCCAAAAAATAACGGTGCCCAACGGTTCTGTACCTGCAAGCAGTACACCGGGCCAACCAGCACCTGTACAGCAATCAAGTACATATATCATCAAAAGTGGTGATTCATTATCATTAGTGGCACAACGTCATAAAATCACCCTAGCGGCATTGATGAATGCCAACCCAACCATTAAGGATGCAAACCGAATTTATGTAGGACAGGTTATTACTATACCGGTTGCAGGACAAGCTTTACCTGTAAGCGGGGATACCGCTTGGCGGACGAAAGCGAACGCCATCATTGAAAGCGGGAAGAAATATTTAGGTGCCGGCTATCTCTACGGTGCATCGACTACAAGGATAGATGCATTTGACTGTTCCTCCTTTACTCTAAGGGTATTCCAGGAAAATGGGATCAGCCTGCCAAGAACCTCGGCTCAGCAAGCAAATGTCGGGAAGGAAGTTCCGCTATCCCAAGTGCGAAAAGGAGACCTGGTTTTCTTTGACACAGACGGAAATGGATCAATCAATCATGTTTCCATCGTTGTGGACGGAACCACCATTCTGCATTCTGCAACTTCAACCGGGGTTGCCTATGCAACCATGAATACCTATTGGAAGCCACGTGCGGTGAAAGCAGTAAGAGTGTTCTAATTTACAAAAAATTTAAGGTTTGTTTATTTTGGGTTAATAAAAAGGAAGTATAGTATTGTTATAAGGTTGTTCTTTAAACCCTTGCTGCAACAAGGATAGGCTGCACCTTTTCCATGTCGTGAAATACTCCCCTTTTTCATAATAGAAATTAAGCAGCCACAACCAATAAAACATGAAGGCAACCTTACCCAAAAGCAGCCTTCGCAACAAAAGGAGATGTGTTGAACACATCTCCTTTTGCATGGGTATTTCCCCTCCGCCACAAGTCGTAGAAGCCATCCTCACTAAGTGGGAAAAAATAATAGTTGAAAGAACGATTGTAAACCATCCTGCAGTACGTATTTATAAAATCCTGTTCATTCTATAATTTGGTTATAACAAATCAAAGGGATGATGGAGGATGAAAACAATGCTGTCACTCATTTTCGGTAGTAAAAAGAACCTGGATTATCACAGCAAGAATGCTTCAATAGATGAGAAAAGAAGAGAAATATTCGCAAAGTTTTTTTATCTTAACAAATTTTAAGCAGGAAAAAAGAAGTCGCAGGCTCTGCGGCTTCTTTTTGTATAATGGTAATAGAAATTTAAAAAAATAATGAGATTTTTTTTTGACCCATCCCGTTATACATAATGAAAGTCAGATGTGAAGTGAGGTTACAGGATGCAGGACGATTCCTATTATATAAAAGAAGTGCTACGAGGGGATAAGCAGGCCTATTCCTTCCTGATAAACCGCTACAGCAATAAGCTTTATGCTGTCATTTTAAGAATGGTCAAAAACCCTGAGGATGCAAAAGACCTGGTACAGGAATGCTTGATCAAGGCCTATTCACAGCTTGAAAAATATGAAAGCACAGGGAGCTTTGCAAGCTGGCTGTACCGTTTATCCATCAATCATTGCATGGATCAGTTCCGGAAAAAGAGGTTTCAGCTAGTGGAGCTGCAGGAGGAATCTAATCCATCAAACTTGGCAGCTACACCTGAGAGCCAGTATTTGCAAAAGGAAAAATATGAACATTTGGAAAAGCTGTTGGAGCTTTTACCACAAGAAGACAGAATGATTCTTCTATTGAAATATACGAGAGATTTGAGCTACGAGGAAATAAGTGAACTTATGGGGCAGCCTCTCAGTACGGTGAGGAACAAAATTCACCGAGCAAAGAAAAAGATGAGAAAAGAGCTTATGCAGCAGAAAGGAGGATATTTTCATGAAATGCTCTAATTTTGATACACTGGCAGCTTATTTTGATGGCATCCTGGATGAGACGGAATCCAAAAAGGTAGAAAAGCATTTGGAGTTCTGTCCGATATGTCGGGAAGTGCTGGGGGCTTTGCAAAAGGAAGATGCATTTCTGATGAAGGCCATTCAGGCACCGAGGCTCCCGCAGGATTTCGATCAGCACGTACTGAAAGATCTAACTCCATATCCAAGTCAAAGGAAAAAGAATTCATGGAAATATCAGTTTCTGACAGCCTGCAGTATTGTATTGGCATTTGGGTTGGGAGCTTCTATGTATCCCGAGCTTGAAAACTTCTTTGGGGAAAGGTCTCCAGTCACTGAACCGATGAAGCAGGAGGAAGTAAAGGCTTTGTACAGTGTGGAGCACAATGGTGTGACTTTTAATATCACAGAAGTCAGTGCGAGTCCGGTCAAAATAGAAATCTTTTATGAGATAGAGGCTACAGAGGTAATGAAGGAAAGATTCAGAGGTAATCTGCTGGATAATGAAATGAATAATGTTCTGATGTCCAAAGACAATGAGTTTCCTTTCATTTCTCTAAAAAAAGAGAATGGTGAAGAAGTTCCTTTTAAAAACCTGGATTTTACGAGACCAGATAGTTGGAATGGTTCGATAATTTTATATCCTCAAGATGAACCCCCCAATCATTTAGCAGTTGACATTGAAATCAATGAAATACTGGATGAAAAGGGCGATTGGTCTTTTTCGATTCCTATCGATTTGACTGAATCCAAAAAAGAAACCACGATGCTGAAGTTAGATGATACGCTTGGAATAGAAGGTCTATATCAATTGCAACTGCTTGAATGGATAAATGCACCAAATGCTAAAATGCTGAAGTTTGAGTCAACATTCTCCGATAAGGAATTGGGTAGGATTCAGAGCTCCATGAAGGATCGTAAGGATTTTCTTGCCTCTTCGGGTGTCCATCTTTGGCTTCAGCCCATTTATAGCGTAAAAACAGAAGCGGGGAAGGAACTGCTTTACAGTGGTGCCAGCGTATCTTCCACCAATGGCAATCACTTTCTGGTGGAAACGGAATTTAGATTAACAGAAAGAGGGGAAAGGCCATCCGAAAAGTATAAAGAAGAAAAACATATTTTTGAGTTGAACGGATTTTCAGTCAAGGAACCAGTGGATGCACAATTTACCCTGGATATTCAACAGGGAACACACATCTTGGACGATAAGTCGACAGATGAATGGATTCTTACCGGCTATACGGCAAAATTGGTGGACGGGAAGCTGAAAGTGAAGGTGACTGGTAAAAGAGGCATCGAACATGCAACAACGCTCGGATGGAAGCGAACTGGCCAGGATACTGAGACAATTTATGCGTCGATAAACGATGAAGGAGGATTCGAACTGGAATTTGAAATGCCAGGCGCTGAGAAGGGAGTCCAAACAGTGACCATAGATTTTCTTTCCATTGATAAAACCGTGTTACTTCCTGAACCGATTAATGTTCCCTTAGATTAATGAAAAAGGCAGAAGTGAACCCATGAATTTCATGTTTGCTTCTGCCTTTTTGTAAATGTTCGCATAATTCAGTGAAAATAAGGAAGGGAATGGTATAATAGATAGAGAGATAAAAAAGTCACCGAGAACTATTTAAAAGGGTGGAAAATGGAATGATCGAGGAGACAGTGAAAGTTAAAAGTATATTAGACGGCAACAAGGATGCCTATGATTCAATCATTGAACGCTATAAAAACAGATTGTATGCCGTAACTCTCCGGATGGTAGGTTCAGAGGAAAAAGCGGAGAGATTGGTGGGGAAAAGTTTCATCACAGCCTATGAAAACTTGGCCTTGTATGAAGAGAAGGAATTCTTTTCCGATTGGCTATATCGGCAGACCCTTACACTCCTCAAAGCGGAAGTGGCTTCTACCGGAAAAACTACCCCTGAGGATTATATCCAATTCTACAATCCTCGTCTTCTTGAGATAGAGGAAGCGATTGCAACGCTCGAGAACAAAAAGCGTTTTGAATTTCTTCTCCATCATGCTCTTGCAGAAACCCCTGAAAAGCTTGCGCTGTTCCTGGATGAACAGGTAGAGGACATTAAAGCGAGATATCAGCAATCATTGAAGCATGTTAGAGATAGATTGATAGAGGTTGATGCGGAGAAGGGCAGTGAAGAATGCCTTTCGTTCGATGAGCTTATTCAATATTTTGATGATGATATCAAGGAAGAGGAAAAAGAAAAAGTCGAGGATCATCTGGAATTTTGCCCTTCCTGCAGAGAAGTTCTTAATAGCTTGAAGGTGGAAAAAAGGGGCTTGGAGGACGTCATCCATACACCGAAACTGGAAGAGGATTTCAATAGGAGAGTACTGAACAAACTTACTCCATATACAAAAAAAGTGCCAAGGCACCGTACCTGGAAATACCAGCTTGGTGTGATAGGGATCATGGCTGCAGTTTTCATGATCGGGGCTATCCTTGTACCTAACCTGAAGCCTTTGACGAATAAAGTGGCAACATACATAGAGTATGGCACCATCTACAACGTCTGGACGAAAGGCACATATAAGGCAAAGGATGAAGATGTGTCGTTTGAAGTGACAGGTGTGGATATCGATCCATTACATATGGTGGTTTATTATGAGACGAGAAGGAATGATAAGCCCCTTGGTAATTTTATGGATTTTGATTTCTTCGAGCCCAATGCCGTGCAGCTTCTCGATGAAAACGGGAAGAAATATCCGATTGAAGTGTCTCATCCGTTGGGCAGCATGTTCTATACTCCTCAGGGGAATGAAACAGACGGGCCCCAATCATTTGTTATCAAGGCTATAGAAGAGGATAAACTGCCGGATAAGTTTGTACTTAAATTCAATTTCCGAAGAATGCAAACTATTTCAGGAAACTGGGAAGTGGAAGTGCCAATCAGGTATGACAAAGTGGAGGATAACCTCAAGGTTGTGGAATTGAATGAGGTGAAGGAGATTGATGGAAAGATAGAGGTCGAGTTCCTCACGATGATCTATGGAAAGCATGGTAGCAGGTTGACCTACCATGTCAGATTGAAGGAGGAGGAAAAGAAACGGCTGGAAAATCTTCTGAAGGAAACAAGAGATGGTGATCCAGTCCTGGAACGCTATCAAAACGCCTACGCTAACATTCAATTGCTAAATCAGGAAGGTCAATATATGGTTCCACTCTATTACAATACCCAGATGATGGATTGGAACCCTGGTGAATTGATTTCTCAGGACTTCTCCCTTTTTCATTATGATTATGAAAATCATCAAAATCTCGGCAAAACAGAGGGGAATGGCCCTTACTTCGCCGATATCCGGGATATTCATTATAACGAGCCTTCATTTGTCTCACTTTCTCTACCTTTGGAGGAAGCTGAAAACAAACCGCTCAATATTGAACTGGAAGGTTTGACTCTGAAGGATCTGACTGTAAAGCATAAAGAGAATGGGGATGATGATGACAATAGCTATCAAATCCTCATAAATGCAGTTAAAAACAAAGGCAAAAGTGAAAAGCAATTCCATTGGAATGTAGTAGGAGAAAACGGGGAGTTTCTTGAGTTGCATTATATGGGTAATCATATTCCTCCAGACATAGAAGGGGAATTTGAGCTGTTTAATGCGGAGATCTTTCCAAGAGGTATCCAGAAAGAGATGGAAAAAGTCACTCTTCAGGCAGAAGGTGCCTACAATGTATACATGTTTGATGAAGGTGAATTAAGAATCCCGTTGTTTGAAGAAGAGTAGAAAACTGAAACAACCGGTTATCCTTTTAACCGGTTGTCCGTTTTGTGAGGGATGTCGCTTGGTTAGAGGCATGAAAAATAAGGAAATACTTCACAGTTTACAGGTCGGAAAAAATTATGTATATTATGTTTAAATGTTTAAACATTTAAAGTAACGAACGGAAAGGAAGATAAATAGATGAATAATCAAATAGTATTAATTACAGGAGCTTCAAATGGAATCGGAAAAGAGCTTGCGTACCATTTTGCAAAGGATAAGTACACCTTGATTTTAGTAGCGAGAAGTTTGGATAAACTGGAAATGCTGGCAGCAGAGCTAAGGGAGAAATACGCGGTCGAGGTGAAAGTGAAGTCTAGGGACATTTCTGATGAAGAATCCATCTATCAATTGGCACAGGAGCTAGGGGATGAAAATGTAAAGGTGGATGTTCTTGTAAACAATGCAGGATATGGAGTATTTGGGGATTTCGTGAAGACGGATGTAAAAGGCGAACTCGGAATGATCGACTTGAATGTTCGAAGCCTTACACTTCTATCCAAACTATTTTTACCAGGGATGCTTGAGAGGGACCGTGGTGGTATTCTGAATGTGGCATCTGTTGCAGGGTTTATGCCCGGACCGTATATGGCGGTATATTATGCAACGAAAGCATTTGTTCTTTCCTTTTCAGAAGCGTTGGCAAATGAAGTGAAAGGAACTAATGTTACAGTGTCTGCATTATGTCCAGGACCTACTGAAACCGGTTTTGGTGACAGAGCAGATCTTGGGAAATCCAAGCTATTTGACGGATCCTTGTCATCTGCGGATAGTGTTGCACAAGTAGCTTACCGGGAGTTCAAAAAGGGAAAAGTCATTGTTGTACCTGGTATGCAAAACAAATTCCTCACTAAACTGATCCGATTCCTACCAAGAAAAGCAGTAACTAATATTGTTCGTCGCGTGCAGGCAAAAAAATAGAAGAAAATGACCGAAGCTGACAATTTCTTGGTATACTATAGGCAAAAGATGCAGGATGTAGGTGTTGGACCATGAATCAGCGTGCTATACAAACTTTCCGTGATTGTATCCCTTTATTTCAGGTGCTTGCCGATGAAGCAAGACAGGATATTATCCTTCTGCTTGCTGAACAGGAATCGCTTACCGTGAATGAAATTGCGGAATCTTCCCGGTTATCAAGGCCGGCAATCTCCCACCATTTGAAAATACTAAGAGACAATAAGCTGGTTTCCATAGAACAGAAAGGGACACAGAGGATTTATTCCCTGACCCTCGATACCTCTGTCAATATGCTTAAAAACCTGATCGAGTTGGTGGAAGAGGAATGTTTATAGAAAGAGCCGCGAATTTTTTTTGCGGCTTTTTATTTGTTTTCGTGGACAAAAGACCATTCCTTAAATAACGCGTGCCCATTCTCACGTCGTTGTATCCTCACTTAATTAACAAATCTTTTGCTCCCACTTTGAGGGGGAAATATCCTGATTCTTAAACTAACTAACTTACTTACTAACTAACTAACTAACGAATCGCCTTTGTATCCTCACTCCCTGGTTATGATCGTAGTGAAGGAATCAAACGGTATGAATGATGACCTCACTCGCGGTTTTTGATCGTAGTGAGGGAATCAAAAGGCATGAATGATGACCTCACTCGCGGTTTTTGATTGCAGTGAGGGAATCAAAAGGCATGATTGATTGCCTCACTCCTTGTATTTGATCGTAGTGAGGGAATCAAAAGGCATGATTGATTGCCTCACTCCTTGTATTTGATCGTAGTGAGGGAATCAAAAGGTATGAATGATGACCTCACTCCCTGTATTTGATCGTAGCGAGGGAATCAAAAGGCATGACTGATTGCCTCACTCCCTGTATTTGATCGTAGTGAGGGAATCAAAAGGCATGAATGATGACCTCACTCGCGGTTTTTGATTGCAGTGAGGGAATCAAAAGGCATGAATGATGACCTCACTCCCTGGTTTTGATCGCAGTGAGGGAATCAAAAGGCATGATTGATTGTCTTACTCCCTGGTTTGCGAGGAGAGAGGGCGTCATTTGGCATGACTAATTGGTTATTTTACTGCCACACGGGTAATCAAATACGTTACAGAGCTAAAAGTAAGCGCTATAATGAATGTAGTTACAATACTCTGAAAGGACGTGTACATATGGAATTGAATCTAAAAGGGAAAACGGCGCTGGTACTTGCATCCAGCCAAGGCTTGGGCAAAGCGATTGCGGCATCTTTTGTAAATGAAGGGGTGAATGTGGTTCTAGCCAGCCGGAATGAGGAAAAGCTGAATGAGGTTCAAGTTGAACTCGAAAACCTTCAAGGTGGTCAGGTGAGGTATATCCAGACAGATATTACACAACCTGATCAAATTAAACAAGCCGTGCAGTATACGGTAGATTCTTTTGGGCAATTGGACATCCTGATAAATAACGCTGGTGGCCCTCCTGCCGGTACGTTTGAGCAGATAACAGATGAGCAGTGGCAGCAATCCTTTGAATTGAACCTATTAAGCTATGTGAGAATGATTCGGGAGGCACTGCCGCATCTGAAGAAAAATGGTGGAAAGATTATCAATATAGCGTCATCGTCTATCAAAGAGCCGATTCCGGGTTTGCTTTTATCCAATACGTTCAGGACAGGGATTGTCGGAATGACGAAAACGTTGGCTAGTGAGCTTGCGAAGGATCGTATCCTCATTAATACGGTGGCACCTGGCAGAATTGCTACGGATCGGGTTGCGTTCTTGGATGAAGTCAACGCTGAAAAGCAAGGAATCACAAAAAGTGAAATGGAAGAGAAAATGAAAAATACAATTCCCCTTGGTCGATATGGGGAACCGGAAGAGTTCGCAAAGGTCGTTACCTTCCTTGTATCTGATGCGAACAGCTATATGACCGGAAGCTCCTTCCTTGTGGATGGCGGGATGGTCAAATCGATCTAACGATGATGAGAAGGGAAAATAGGAATAGATGAAACATTTATTACTGCTTATTGTAATTGGTTTTGCAATTGGGATTGTTCTTGGCTTCATGAATATTGCCTTTAATTTCTGGATTTTTGTCGGACTTCTTGTTGTTGCATTTTTTGCTTTGTCTTTTCAGGACATCCGCTTCATGTTTCTTTCAAAAGATGTGGAACGAATAGAAAAGTACCTGCAAAAGAAAAGGCATGAGCCATACTACGGCTTCATTTTGGAGCTCGCGAATGGAAATCTGCCTGAAGCGAAAAAGCAGTTGGAAGACCTTGAAAAGAAGTGGAAGGGTAAAAAGACTGCAATATTCCGAGCTCAGTATTATTTGCGTCTCGGAAATATCGTAAGGGCGAAAGAGGAAGTTGAATTAATCGACCAACCGGATATGAAGAACTATGTCCTTGCCGCCATTGCCGCTATGGAAAAAGATGAAGCAAAGGTGGAAGAGCTGAAAGGAACGCTCAAAAAGGACTGGATGAGGCATGTGATTGAAACAGAGAGAGCCAAGAATGAGAAAAATTTTGCTTTGGCAAAAGAAAACAAGGAACAGGCTCTAGCATCGACAAAAGGGCTGCAATATTTTATGATCCATAAAGAATATGAAAATCTATAACTTGACAGGAAAGCTTATTCAACTTTACACTTAAACTAGTTAATAGTTATTAGAAAATTTTCAGTATTGAGGAAAATGCAGATGGTCTTAGCTATAGAACGCAGAATTGGAAAGTTTGCCGTGCTGCTTTCGATGAGTACGGAAAAGGATGAATTTATTTTTACTCTTCCGGAGCAATGGAGTACCTGTATAGGAAAAGTCGGCTCGATGGATTCTCAAAAGGTGGTAGCTGCTATAGAAACGGCAGCCAAAAGGGAAGGTATCATCAAATCCGATGGCTATCGGGAAACACATGCTCTCTATCATGCTATCATGGATGCCTTAAGCGGCGTAACACGAGGTCAGGTTCAGCTTGGTTCGGTGTTGCGTACGGTTGGTCTTCGGTTTGCAGTGGTAAGGGGAAACCCGTATGAAGAGGTGGAAGAGGGCGACTGGATTGCAGTTGCGCTTTATGGGACAATTGGTGCTCCAGTGCGAGGATCGGAGCATGAGACAATTGGACTTGGCATCAATCACATTTAAATAGAAACTATGCCCATAGTTGCTGATTTATAGGGGGCTGTACTTAATGAACGTTTAACGTTTGTTAAAGTGCGGCCCTCTTTTGTGTTTTTTAATGAAGATTAGAGAGGGATGATTCATGTGATTATTTTAAATGGGCAATCGTTGAGTTTGGACAAAATGAAGGCGATTTTGTTTGATAAGGAAAAAGTAGCACCATGTAAGGATGCAATGCAGCGAGTAGTTGGAAGCCGTGCGGCTGTGGAAAATATAGTGCTGGACGGGGAAGTGGTATATGGCATCACAACAGGATTCGGGAAATTCAGTGATGTGCTGATCCCGGTGGAAGAGACCGAAATATTGCAGAAGCATCTTATCCATTCCCATGCTTGCGGCGTTGGTGAAGCTTTTTCTGAAGTGATTGGGAGAGCGATGCTTGTCCTTCGGGCAAATGCTTTATTAAAAGGCTTTTCGGGTGTAAGGCCAGTTATCATTGAACGCCTGCTGGAGTATGTAAATGAGGGAATCCATCCGGTCGTCCCTCAGCAAGGCTCACTTGGGGCAAGTGGAGATCTGGCTCCCCTATCCCATCTTGCCTTGACACTGCTCGGAGAAGGAGAAGTGTTTTATCAGGGAGAAAAGGTTCATACAAGTGTTGTATTGGCTAAAAAAGGGATCGTGCCCCTTGAATTGAAGGCGAAAGAGGGTCTGGCTCTCATAAATGGAACTCAGGCAATGACGGCTGTCGGGGTAGTGGCATATTTGGAGGCTGAGAAACTTGCATTTCAGGCGGAATCGATTGCTGCGCTGACATTCGAAGGTTTGGAAGGGATTGTCGATGCCTTGGACGAAGATGTGCATCTTGTAAGGGGTTACCCGGAACAGGTGGAGGTCGCTGCAAGGATCAGAACTCTTTTACATGGTAGTAACCTCGTAACAAGGCAGGGCCAAAAGCGCGTTCAGGATGCGTATTCACTAAGATGCATTCCACAGGTGCACGGGGCCTCATGGCAGGTCCTCGGCTATGTGAAGGAAAAGCTTGAGATTGAAATGAATGCAGCGACAGATAATCCGCTGATTTTCGGTGACGGTGAAAAAGTCATCTCAGGTGGAAACTTCCACGGCCAGCCGATTGCATTTGCGATGGATTTCCTGAAATTAGGAATGGCGGAGCTTGCCAATATATCAGAGCGTCGGATAGAACGATTGGTAAATCCCCAATTGAACGACTTGCCGCCATTTCTTAGTGCCAAGCCGGGACTTCAATCGGGAGCCATGATCATGCAGTATTGTGCAGCATCCCTGGTGTCGGAAAACAAGACACTGGCACATCCTGCAAGCGTTGATTCCATTCCCTCATCGGCGAATCAGGAGGACCATGTAAGCATGGGTACCATAGGAGCAAGGCACGCCCATCAAATCATAGCAAATGTCAGGAGAGTCCTGGCAATCGAATGGATGTGCGCCATGCAAGCGGTGGAATACCGTGGAGTTCACTACGCTTCCCCACTCATGCAAAAATGGCACCAGGAGGGAAGAGGCATCGTCCCAAGCATCACCGAAGACCGCATCTTCTCCAAGGACATCGAAGCCCTCACCGAATGGATGCAATATCGGGGAAGTGTACTGTGTGGAGCGTGAAATTCCTGCCGGGGTCTGGCCCCAAAACGAAATATTTATAAAGCAGTAGATTTCAAAACTTGTAAGATGAAATATAAAAAAATAACTATCTAGTAATTGGGAGGATGAAGAAGGATGGAAAAAGTGAATGTGATTAGATCACCTCGTGGCAGTGAATTGAATACGAAGGGCTGGGTGCAGGAGGCTGCACTGCGGATGCTGATGAACAACTTGGATCCTGAGGTTGCAGAGATTCCAAGTGAGCTTGTGGTTTACGGAGGAATAGGGAAAGCTGCACGGAATTGGGAAAGTTACGATGCGATAGTCGCTTCCTTGAAGGAATTGAAGAATGATGAAACGCTGCTTATCCAATCAGGTAAGCCTGTTGCAGTATTTCGCAGTCATGAAGATGCTCCGCGGGTACTTTTGGCCAATTCGAACCTGGTTCCAAAATGGGCCAATTGGGAGCACTTCCATGAGCTGGATAAGAAGGGCCTTATGATGTATGGACAAATGACTGCCGGAAGCTGGATCTATATCGGGACACAGGGAATTCTACAGGGTACCTATGAAACCTTTGCGGAAGCGGCGAAACAGCATTTCAACAATACGCTAAAAGGCACCATTACTGTTACAGCGGGACTTGGCGGAATGGGTGGGGCTCAGCCACTGGCAGTAACCATGAATGGCGGAGTATGTATTGCGATTGAGGTGGATGAACACCGCATCGATCGACGGATTGAAACGAGATATTGCGATGTGAAAATGAAAAACCTGGATGAGGCGATCAAAAAAGCTGAAGAGTATAAGGCTACAGGCAAGCCATTATCAATAGGACTTGTAGGAAATGCGGCAGAAATACTGCCACAACTTGTGTCAAAGGGATTCACACCTGATCTGTTAACAGACCAAACATCTGCCCATGACCCGCTAAATGGCTATATTCCTGTTGGTATGACCCTGACAGAGGCGAGCTCTCTAAGAAACTACGAGTCTGAGAAGCTGGTGAAACTTGCCAAGGAAAGTATGGCCATTCATGTTAAGGCGATGCTTGAGCTTCAGGAAAAAGGGGCGATCACCTTTGATTACGGCAATAACATCCGTCAGGTCGCCTTTGACGAGGGAGTGAAGGATGCCTTTAATTTCCCAGGGTTTGTGCCAGCCTTTATCCGTCCTCAATTCTGTGAAGGCAAAGGTCCGTTCCGCTGGGTGGCGCTTTCCGGTGACCCGGAGGATATTTATAAAACGGATGAAGTGATTTTAAGGGAGTTTGCTGATAATGAGCACCTATGCAACTGGATTAAAATGGCGCGGGAAAAGGTGGCATTCCAAGGGCTGCCTTCACGTATCTGCTGGCTTGGATATGGTGAACGCGCCCGTTTCGGCAAAATCATCAACGAGATGGTAGCAAGTGGGGAACTGTCTGCACCGATTGTCATTGGCCGTGATCATCTTGACTGCGGCTCTGTGGCGTCGCCGAACCGCGAAACGGAAGCGATGCTCGATGGCAGTGATGCAGTGGCGGACTGGCCGATCTTAAACGCCCTTATCAATGGGGTAAATGGTGCGAGCTGGGTATCCGTCCATCATGGCGGAGGTGTCGGGATGGGATACTCCCTCCACGCTGGAATGGTGATAGTGGCTGATGGATCGGAAGCAGCGGCAAGAAGACTGGACCGAGTACTAACCTCCGATCCTGGGATGGGTGTAGTCCGTCATGCCGACGCCGGCTATGATCTTGCCAAAAAAGTGGCGAAAGAAAAAGGTGTTCACATCCCATTGTTGAAGGAGAGTGAATAAAAAATGCAGCTGGACACTCTCTTAGTAAATTGCGGTCAACTTCTGACTATGGATCATGAAACCGTACATGCCAAAGGGGAACAGATGGGATATTTGCCTCATATTAAAAATGGGGCAATCGGCTGGAAGGACGGCATCATAACATTTATCGGCACTTCTTCGGAAGCAGAAGGTCTGGAAAGCTCAAAAGTGATAGACTGCCAGGGGATGCTTGTCACCCCTGGGCTGGTTGATCCACACACCCATCTCGTTTTCGGCGGATCAAGGGAGCATGAAATCGCCTTAAAGCAGCAGGGCGTGCCATATTTGGAGATCCTCAAACAGGGTGGGGGCATCCATTCCACCGTGGAGGCTACAAGAAAATCAAGCTTTGAAGATTTGTATGATAAAGCGGCCTTCCATCTTAAAAGATTGATCAGTTATGGCATCACCACAGTAGAAGCAAAAAGTGGCTATGGTTTGGAGAAGCATGCTGAATTGAAACAGCTGGAGGTCGTAAAAAAGCTGAAAGAAAACACAAGTATGGAGATCGCATCCACATTTTTGGGGGCACATGCGATACCAAAGGAGTTCAAGGAGAACCCTGAAGCATTTCTACTCGAAATGTCAGAGCTTTTTCAGGAAATAAAAGAAAAAGAACTTGCCGAGTTTGTGGATATCTTTTGCGAGGAAGGCGTCTTTACGATCGAGCAATCAAAAAGATTCCTCGAACTAGCAAAAGAGGCGGGCTTTTCAGTGAAAATTCATGCGGATGAAATAGTCTCATTAGGCGGAACGGAACTGGCCATTGAACTCGGAGCAGCCTCTGCTGATCATCTTATCGCAGCATCCGACAAAGCGGTGGAAATGTTCGGCAACTCTGATACGATAGCTGTTCTCTTACCTGGAACCACCTTTTATCTGAATAAAGATTCATATGCCAAGGCGCGTGAAATCATTAATGGAGGGGGAGCGGTTGCCCTCGCGACAGACTTTAATCCTGGAAGCTCTCCAACGGAAAACATCCAATTCATCATGAATCTTGCCATGCTCAAGCTTAAGATGACATGCGAAGAGATCTGGAACGCTGTAACGGTCAATGCAGCTAAAGCGATTCATAAAGACGATGTGTCCGGCAGACTTAAAGTTGGTCGAAAAGCGGATGTGGTGGTATGGAATGCTCTGAACTATCAATACGTTCCCTATCATTATGGAGTGAATCATGTGCATACTGTTTTCCAAAATGGCCTTGAGGTGGCAAAGGGAGGGGCCTATCTTGAATAGACACCCATATATGCAAAAAGCAGGCGGACCTGCGTTCGTGGATCGGCATTATCCGAAGGCAGCGGAGCTTCTGAAGTCTTGGGACGGGAAGGAGGCGGTGGAGGGGCTCGCACTGGTTGGAGTGCCTCTTTCCAAGCCTTCCATCAGTCATTCAGGTGCAAGTTTCACGCCTGGCGTGTTTCGAAGGCTGCTGAAATCTTATTCCACTTATGCAGTAGATGATCAGACTGAACTTCTTTTATCACCAAAGCTGTCTGATATGGGAGATATCGTCATGCATGTTACCCTTGTGGAGGAATCCTACCACAGGATAGAAGAGACGGTATCCTCCTTGATGGATGCGCATCCATCCTGCCTTCCGATTTTTATTGGAGGAGATCACTCCATTACCTATTCCACCCTCAAAGGTCTCTCAGGAAAAAAAGGGACGGTGGGTGTCATCCAATTTGATGCACATCATGATCTCCGCAATACAGAGGACGGGGGACCGACAAACGGTACCCCATTCCGTAGATTACTGGAAGCGGGTCTTTTAAAAGGGGAGCATCTCGTCCAGATCGGGATTAGAAATTATTCTAACAGTGCGTTTTACCATCAGTATGCACGTGAACAGGGTGTGACAATCTTCTCGATGGCTGATGTGAAAAAACAGGGAATCACTAAAGTTATGACTTCTGCCATTCAATATCTGGAGGATAAGGTGGATCATATTTATGTATCCGTCGATATTGATGTGCTCGATCAGGCATTTGCGCCGGGATGTCCAGCGATTGGACCGGGTGGAATGACCAGTGATCAGCTTCTTGAGGCCATCCATCTATTAGGGAAGCATGAGAAGATGTGTGGACTTGATATGGTGGAAATCGATCCAACCATTGATTTCAGGGATATGACGACTAGAGTGGCTGTGTTTTGTCTGCTCGAGTTTATGCGTGGGCGTGAATCTATGTAAAAAAGCTTTGGCCGATGTTGGCCAAAGCTTTTCAAGTTTACTTCTTCCACAATTTGTACAAAGCTTGAGTACCGCTGTTTTCCTCGCCGCTTTGCGATAATTTCACATACATATCCTTTGCCAGTGCCAATCCAGGTACATCTAACCCCATCCGCTCCGCTTCATCCAGTGCGATCTCCATATCTTTGATGAAGTGCTTCACGAAAAATCCAGGTTCAAAATTATCGGCAATGATTCTAGGCGCCAGATTACTGAGTGACCAGCTTCCTGCCGCTCCGCTTGAAATGCTCTTCAGCACATCTTCCGGGTTCAAATCTGCTGCTTCTGCGTAGGCGAGTGCCTCGCAAACTCCGATCATGTTTGTAGCTATGGCAATTTGATTGCACATTTTGGTGTGCTGCCCGGCTCCGGCTGCACCCTGATGAATGATGTTTGATCCCATTGCTTCAAAGACTGGAAGACATGCTTCAAAGGAAGATTTGTCTCCTCCAACCATAATTGTCAGTCTTGCTTCCCTTGCACCTATATCCCCACCGGAAACAGGGGCATCGAGGCTATGGAGTTGACGCTCCTTTGCTTCTAGAAAAATCTGCTTGGCAAGCGTCGGGGTGGAAGTGGTCATATCGATGACAAAGGCTCCACTCTTAGCATTAGCGAGGATCCCTTCTTCACCAAAATACACTTCCTCCACATCCTTGGGATATCCGACCATCGTAATTGTATAGTCCGCTTCCCTCACAGCCTCACCAGGGCTGCCTGCCCAACTGGCCCCCTGTGCCAAAAGAGCCTCCGCCTTCTCCCTAGAACGTGTATACACAACCACATCATAACCACCACTAATCAAATGACCTGCCATGCTGCGCCCCATCACACCCGTACCAATAAACGCAACCTTCTTCGCTTCTACATTCATGTTCAAGTTCCTCCCGGGGTCTGGCCCCAAATTTAAATTTTTATAATCAATGTTTTTATTATTATACCAAATGTATGGTTTGGGGCTATATTGGTATAATTTAATTCTTGTGAAATTCGGAAAAAAATAATAGAAATACACTTTTTTGAGTTGGTGAGAGAGTTAAAATGTGTATTTATGTTTAATTTATTATAATATTTAGAAAAATAAAGAAATTTGTAGTATAATAGGGAATGTTGGAAATAATACACATGATTCAAGAAATGACAAATAGATTGATAGAATTAGAAGGGAGGAAGAACGTTGGAAAAGCCTAACTCTTTGTTGAAAAAAGGAAAAATCCAACAGGTAGAATCCATTTCAAAAATTCATCTCATCATCATCATATCTCCGACAGGCAACATACAGTATGCCTCTTCCTCATGTGCCTCATTACTTGGTTATCACAAGCATGAACTCATAGACACAAAGTTGGAAGACTGGATACATACAGAGGATCTTTATTTAATTGAGAGTTTGATTTACCAACCTTCCCACCAGGCACAATGTTTTTTTCGAATGAAAAGGAAACATTCGGGATTTGTATGGATGGAAGCTGTACTTTCAGAAATACAGGATCCTGCACAGCAATTTGAAAAAGAAATTGTACTGAAACTGTCTCAAACAATGGATATTGGTAGTGAATCCGCCAAACAGTCTAAATTTATTTTGAATACCGACGGAAATGGTCAGGAAAATATCAACAAGGTAAAAGAGAGAAAAGAGTTAAAAGAGAATGAAGAAGACTACTCCGCATTTGACTTGATTGAGCATCTACCGAATGGGCTTTTTTTAACTGTCGATGGGGTCATTAAATATGTCAATGAGACAGGAACAAGAATGCTTGGCGCCTGCCAAAAAAACCAGTTGATCGATACTTCAGTCTATGACTACATTGAAGAGTCCTTCCACGATATTGTGAAGCAGCGGATCAGATCAGTACAGCAAGGCTTTCGTGTGGGACTCATGGAACAAAGGTGGTATCGTTTGGACGGAAGAATGATAGAAGTGGAAATCATTTCGAATCAGACGATGTACAAAGGGCAGCCAGCTTCTTTTGTGATGCTGATGGACATTTCGCATCGGAAAAACTTTCACAAGATATTGCAGAATAGTAGGGAACGTTTTCGGATGCTTGTACAAAACTCCATTGATACGATAGGTGTTATTTGTGAGGAGAAATGGACATTCATCAACGAGTCGGGAGTGAAGATGCTCGAAGTGGAAAACTATGCGGAACTGATCGGGCAAAGTGTCTATCAAAATATTGAAAAGAAAGACCTTCAACATATATGGAAGACGATACATGCTCATACCAACGGGGAAAAGCTGCCTGCGTTTGAACAGGAATGGACTACCATGAAGGGGCATAAGCTCTATACGGAAGTGGTGGGGATTCCCACTACCTATCTTGGAAAAAATGCAATGCAGGTGATTATTCGGGATATTACCGAGAAAAAGCAGGCAGAGGCAGTGATGCTTCAATCTGAAAAGCTTTCTGTTGCTGGCCAGCTTGCTGCAGGAATAGCGCATGAAATACGAAACCCATTGACCGCCATAAAAGGGTTCTTTAAACTTCTTGAGCGGGAAGTGGACCAAAAGAAAGAGTATTTTCATATCATTGAGTCGGAATTGAGCAGAATCGAATTGATCCTTAGCGAACTTCTGTTATTAGCTAAGCCTCATAAGGTCCGTATTCAAAAAGTTTCCCTGGATACATTGCTTAAGGATGTCACGACTCTACTTGAAACGCAGGCGATCATGAATAATGTCTGGTTTGAAATGAAGCTTGATGCCAAGGACCCGTTAATACAATGTGATGACAATCAAGTGAAGCAGGTGTTCATCAACTTAATAAAAAATGGGATAGAAGCGATGTCGGAAGGTGGAAACATTTTTATTGAAACGGAGGATGATGGGGAAGAAGTAATCATCCGGATCAGAGACGAAGGCAGGGGCATCCCGGAAGAGATAATATCCCGTTTAGGGGAGCCGTTCTTTACTACCAAAACCACCGGAACGGGACTCGGGCTTATGATCACCTTCAATATTATCAAGAACCATCATGGCACAGTCAGTGTCAAAAGCGAATTGGAACAAGGGACAACCTTTGAAGTTCGTTTTCCAAAAGTTTGAGTTTGAAGACTAATACTTTTGTACTATTAATATATTCCTTTTTACTAATAGTCTTTTGACTCCTTTTTCATTACGATAGATATGTGCCAATGCGGTACGAGGAACTCCAGTTGGGAAGTGAGAATTCATTGTGCCAGCTGGAGTTCCTCTTTATATTGATAACTATCACATAAACCATTGGAAATGGCAGGGAATAATATGAACAAGAAATGGAAGGGACTACACATCTCACAACTTTATATGGGGCTTGTAACTGTAATCGGATGGGGTCTAGTACTATTTCAAGTGCTATCCCTATCCCAGGTTGAAGTATCATTCACTCTCGTATTATTGATTGTTTTTCTAGGGGTTTGTGAGTATTATCCAATGCCAGTGCCAAAAGGGCACACTACCCTTACATTTCCGATCATCTATATGATCTATGTGGTGTTCGGGTTGGATCTGGTAATAATCACTTATGCGTCTATCGTTCTAGCAATCAACCTCAGTCACCGGAGACCACTCCGTATCATGCTTTTCAATCCATCCCAGCTGGTAATCAGCTTTTATTTGGCACATGTTTTCCATCAAATTATAATGGAAACCTTTCTGACAGTCAGTCTTAATCCAATAATGGATGGATTGCTTGGCTTTTCCTTAATGATCACACTCTTTTATATGTTGAATAACGCTATTGTAGATATTGTTCTATGGCTAAGGCCGGAACCCTATACATTAAAAGTTTGGTGGGGGAAAACACAAGGGGAACTCATCAGTTTTGTTGTATCCTATATATATGGCTGCCTCATACATATACTTGGCAGTCAAAATCGTGGAGAAGTAGACATCTTCTCATTCTTTTTCTTCTTTTCTCCGCTTGTAGGACTTTCTTTGCTAAGTTCCATCATTGCCCGTCTAAAAACAGAGAAAAACCGGATCCGGGCTTTATTCCAATTCTCTACTGAGCTGAATAAGTCCATACCTTCCAGAGGATGGGAAAAGCTGATAAAAAACCTATTGCAAGAATTGATGCCTATTGAAGACTGCATCCTTTTTGTAAGAAATGAAAAAGGTATCTGGGAGCACACAATCATCCATGGGAAAATTCTATCCCATATGCCTCTTCATGATATTCTCCTTGAGATGGAGAATATATCGCAAATGCAGGTTTATGATCATAAGAAAGCAGGAAAAGGACCTTTAGCACCTTTTTTGAGGTCCTCCTCACGATCTGTTGTATATGCACCTTTATTATTTGAAGACCAATCAATTGGCTGTTTTGTCGTGACGAAAGGCCGTACCAAGAGTTTTACAATTGAAGATACCCGTTCCATTGCGACGATTGCCAACCAGCTGGCAGTATTTTTGAAAACAAAACAGCTAGTTAGTGAGCAGGAGCGAAGAATCATTCTCGAAGAGCGGAACAGAATTGCACATGACATTCACGACGGTATTGCCCAAACCTTAGCAGGTGCTGTTATGAAGCTGGATACCTCCTATAAAAAACTGGAAACACAACCTTCAGACGCCAAGCTCCTTATTGCGGACAGCATCAAAAAGCTGCGGGAAAGCCTTAAGGATGTGAGGGACTCTATCTATGCACTTCGTCCCTACCCAACCGAGCAACTGGGATTTCATTTGGCAGTGGAAAAAAAGATAGCGGAGCTGAAAAAGGATCCATCCTTCTCTGTGGATATTCAGCTTCAGGTCCGTGGAAATCAGGGGGCCATTAGTCCGATGACAGAAAAAGTCATGTTCAGCGTGTTCCAGGAATGCATCCAAAACTGCCTGAAGCATGCCCATGCCAGTCATCTACATATTCTGATCAGCTACCAGTCAGATCATATTGTATTGAAAATGAAAGATAATGGCCAAGGATTCTCCTTGTATCATGCCATGATCAAAGCGATGAATCAGCCTCACTACGGCATACTGCAAATGAATGAAGCGGCAGAGAAAATCGGCGCCGCGCTTCAAATTGATAGCAAACCGAACGAGGGAACGGAAGTTACACTAACAGTTCCCAAATTGGGGTTAGAAGGAGAGATTGAAAATGATTAATGTCATGCTTGTGGATGATCATGCCATACTAAGGGATGGTCTAAAAACCATCATATCTTTGGAAAGTGACATGAAAGTGGTGGGGGAAGCTACTGGGGGAGCAGAAATGGAACTCTTATTGAAGCGTAAATGTCCGGAAGTCATCGTGATGGATATTAACATGCCTGAGCAAAACGGAATAGAACTTACTAAAATTGTAAAAAAAGAATATCCTGATGTAAAAGTGCTAATCCTTACAATGTATAAGCATGATGAATATTTCATGTCTGCATTAAAAGAGGGGGCGGATGGATATCTATTGAAAGATTCCCCTTCTGAACAGGTTATTGATGCCATCCGTACTGTTCATCGAGGTGAATCCATCATCCATCCTGCGATGACCAAAAAGCTCATCAGCTATCATCAGCAGGAGACTCAGGTCAAGGAGGATACTGTTCTGACAGAAAGGGAGAAGGAGGTTCTCGTTTGTCTTGTTGAGGGACTTTCCAATAAAGAGATTGCAGGGCGTCTTTATATTAGTGATAAAACGGTAAAAATCCATGTGAGTAAAATTTTTAAAAAGCTGGATGTGAAAAGCAGATCCCAAGTAGTCATCTATGCCGTGCAGCATAAATTGGTACCACTTCCTTAAGAGGGATTACACAACCTTTCTGAATTATGACAGAATATTCCCTATACAAATATAAGAATCGATAGTATTATAATAGACTAATCTTTGAAATAGGAGTTTTTCATCATGAAACAGCATGAGCAATGGACATCAAAAATAGGCTTTATTTTAGCGGCAGCAGGTTCTGCCATTGGTCTCGGTGCCATCTGGAAATTCCCATATATGGCCGGAACCAATGGTGGAGGAATTTTCTTTTTAATTTTTATACTATTCACTCTCCTCATTGGTGCTCCGATGCTACTGGCGGAATTTATTATAGGAAGGTCCACTCAAAAGGATGCGATTTCCTCCTATAAGATGCTTGCCAAAGGGTCAAAATGGCACTTTATCGGGGTGTTGGGTGTTGTAGCCTCTTTTATTCTTCTTTCCTTTTACAGTGTAGTGGGCGGTTGGATTGTCACTTATCTTGGGAAAAGCTTTATCGGAGGGTTATCCAATTTCACATTGGATGAATATAGTGGGCTATTTGAGCAGACCATAGCAAGCCCATATTTAGCGCTTATTGCACAGTTCATCTTCATTCTCCTTACCATCTACGTGGTTCAGGCTGGTGTACAAAGCGGGATTGAGAAAGCAAGCAAAATCTTAATGCCATTATTATTTATCATCTTTCTTGTTCTTCTGGTCCGCTCCTTGACATTGGAAGGCGCATGGGAGGGTGTCCGATATTTCCTTCAGCCAAACTTGTCACTCATCACACCCAATACATTCCTGATGGCATTGGGACAAGCACTTTTTTCCTTAAGTGTTGGTATTTCCATCATGGTTACATACAGCTCCTACCTGACAAAAGGTGAAAACCTTATCAAATCAGCAGGATCTGTGGTCGGATTAAATATTATTATCTCTTTATTATCAGGTTTGGTCATTTTCCCAGCGGTATTCGCGCTTGGAATGCAACCTGATGAGGGGCCGGGGTTAGTTTTTGTTATTCTTCCTGCAGTGTTTGATCAGCTTCCATTTGGAGTGATCTTCCTTGCAATGTTTATGATTCTTTTGCTATTCGCAACACTGACATCTGCATTTTCCATATTGGAAATCATTGTTGCTGTTATAGTGAAGGACAACCAGGAGAAAAGAAAAAAGGTAGCCTGGGTTACAGGAATCATCATCTTCATAATGGGTATACCATCTGCGTTATCCTTTGGGGTCCTATCAGATATTACGATTGACGGCTTGATTATCTTTGATGCAGCCGATTATCTTGTCACAAACATTGCATTGCCTGTTGGGGCACTACTGATTTCAATATTTGTCGGCTATCGAATTCCCAAGGATATTCTAAAGGACGAATTCTTCCAGGGGTCAACCGTAAAAAAATCGGTATTTACCATCTGGTACTATCTCATACGATATGTAATCCCAATTGGAATACTTCTCGTCTTTATTCAATCACTCGGACTTATATAAAAGGGTCCGGTTTGAGTAGTTCCCGCAGGCGAAGCCGAGGAGGCTCCCGGACCGCCCTTGGGTCGCTGCGCCTAGTGCGGAAATCAACAGCGGTGTTTAACATAGCCATAGAAAAGCGAACATCGAAGCGCATGCTTCGGTGTTTTTTTTATGTTTTCCTACTACCAAGGTACTAAGGAAGATAGTACGTATACTCTGTCTTTTATTACTGATGACTAATAGTTGTGCTTTTGTGGGTATGAGAAAATACAGGTAATTATCTAACTATTCCAAAATTTAAGAAAGGGGAAACAGAATGAAAAAAAATGTGACTTATTTATCAATGGGGGTTCTAATACTTGGAATGTTTTTCACAGTTTACTGGGTGCAAGGTCCTGCCACTGCACAGGCAAACGCTAATAATCCCGCGTTATTGGATGTGACATTAGAAGAGGTTCTACAAACAGCGAAGGGTCCGGTTGAGGTTATTATCACATTTGATCATGATGGCGGTATCCAGCAAGAACAGGTAGATCTTTTAAAAGGCCTTGGAATAAAAAATGGGATAACATTTCAAAGTTTGCCGGTTGCCGGTGTACTAGCTACGAAACAGCAAGTGGAAAAGCTGCTTGAAGAGGAAATTGTCGTTTCCATATATTTCAACAAAAGGCTTCAGTATGAAAATGAAGGCTCAACTTCCTATACCGGAGTAGATAAGGTTAGAACGGACGAAGAGCTCAGTACTCAGAATGGAGGTTTGCCGATAAGCGGAAAAGATATCGGAGTGGTCGTAAACGACAGTGGAGTGGATGGGACGCACCATGATATCAAGCTTGGCCGTAACCTCGTGCAGAACGTGTTTGCAAGCTCCAATCTGAATGCACTGACGGGTATTCTTCCTATCACATATGTGGAAAATGTACCGAATACCGATTCCGACTCCGGTCACGGCACACATGTGGCAGGAACTGTAGGTGGTACAGGGGCAATGTCAGGTGGGAAATATGAAGGTGTTGCACCTGGCGCGAAGTTGATTGGATACGGTTCAGGAGCAGTGGTTGCCATGCTTGATACAATTGGGGGCTTTGATTATGCTCTGACCCATCAGCAGGAATATAACATTCGAATCGTAACCAATTCCTGGGGCGCAACAAGTGATGCAGGAACAGATTTTGACCCGTTCGATCCGATAAATTTTGCAACAAAGAAACTTTATGACCGTGGCATCATTACTGTATTTTCAGCAGGGAATTCCGGTCCTGGAGAGGCAACGATCTCCGGTAACTATAAAAAAGCGCCATGGGTTATTACGGTGGCGGCTGGTACCAAGGATGGAGAACTTGCAGATTTTTCTTCCCGAGGAGTGAAAGACGGAGGGGGAAGTGTTGAGGTGGATGGGACAACCTACAAGTGGGAGGACAGTCCAACCATCACGGCTCCTGGTGTGGACATTATCTCTACAAGAGTGATTTCTCCACTATCAGCATTAAGCGCGCAGAAGGATGTGGAATATATTGACCCTGCTCACCTGCCCTATTACACCACCTTCAGTGGCACCTCCATGGCAGCACCGCATGTTGCAGGAATCATCGCACTGCTGTTGGAGGTAAATCCAACCCTCGATACATTTGAAATAAAAGAAATCTTACAAACCAGTGCTACCAATATGGAAGGCTATGAAAAATGGGAAGTTGGCTCTGGATATGTCAACGCATATGAAGCAGTTAAGCTAGCCCGACCTACTAATTGAACAGGAAAATAAAAAAATAAATGAAAAGAGGTTACTTTATGAAAAAAATGTTTGCTGCTGCATGTGCCCTGGTTCTGATCTTTTCCATGTTTAACACAGTTGGTGCTCAGTCCACGTCATCCGAAGGGTCTGTAGTAAATGAAAAGGTATGGTCGGTTTTAAGTGATGCTACCAGTACAGCACAAGTGATTGTTACTTTCAAAGGAGAAGAAAAGGTAAATTCAGAACAGCTAGGGCTGCTTGAGGAAATTGGCATCACATCAGCAGTTACAATGAATTCCTTGCCTATAGTGGGTATAGTTGCTACAAAAAAGCAAATAGAAGAATTGGAGGCTTCTCCAGAAGTCCTTTCCATATACTTGAATGAAGAACTGACATACTACAATGCAGAGTCCACAGACGTAACAGGGGTTAATAAGCTGCGTACCGACGATTCTTTCCGTGAAAAGAATGGCGGCTTGCCTGTCTCGGGTAAGGGTGTCGGGGTAGTGGTAAATGATAGTGGAGTAGATGGAACGCACAAAGACCATGAGCTAGGACGCAACTTGGTGCAGAACGTACTAGGGTCTACTAACCTTCAAAGTATTACAGGTATTCTGCCAATCTCCTATACGGAAAATGTACCGAATACAGACACCAACTCCGGACACGGTACGCATGTGGCAGGAACCGTTGGTGGAACGGGTGCAATGTCTGGAGGGAAGTATGAAGGAGCAGCACCTGGTGCAAGTTTAATAGGTTATGGTTCAGGTGGAGCATTGTTTGTACTTGATGGAATCGGAGGATTCGATTACGCCATAACGCATCAACAGGAATATGACATTCGAGTTATTACAAATTCCTGGGGCTCCAGTGGTGATTTCGATCCGAACCATCCCATCAACATTGCAAGTAAAAAAGCCTATGACCGTGGCATAGTCGTTCTTTTTGCAGCAGGCAACGAAGGACCATCTGAAAATACACACAATCCTTACGCAAAAGCACCATGGGTAATTTCTGTAGCAGCAGGTGTGAAGGACGGAACGCTCGCTGACTTCTCCTCCCGTGGAACAAAAGGGGTAGGAGGGAGTTTTACAATGGATGGAAAAGAATGGACCTGGGAAGATAGACCAACTGTGACTGCACCAGGTGTGGATATCATATCTACGAAAGTCGTATCCCCACTCACGGCACTGGCTGCTGAAAAGGATGCGGAATTGATCGAACCGGCACATCTGCCATATTACACAACGATGAGTGGAACCTCCATGGCAACGCCACATGTGGCGGGAATTGTTGCATTGATGCTTGAGGCAAACCAATCTTTATCACCTGATGAGGTGAAAAATCTTTTGCAATCGACAGCGACGAATATGCCAGGCTATGAAACATGGGAAGTTGGAGCGGGATATGTAAATGCATATGCGGCTGTGGATGCATCATTTGAAAACAAAAATTATGGATCTACTCTAACTATGAATCAAACCTATCATTCAAATGTGGAGACATCCACATCAAGAGAAGAATTTGAAATCGAGAGTTCATTGTTGACAGATGGTGCATATGAATTTGCTGTAGAAGAAGGTTTGACCAGTTTACTGGCAAGAGTTGATGGAAAGGGTCTTTTGGAGGAAACGGGTAACCCTATCAATCTCGTCTTGGTTGCACCAGATGGAACAGAGTACAGCTCTGGGGTAAGTTTACTTTTCCCTCTTTATACAGACCGGGTGGTATTGGTTGATAATCCGGTGCCAGGTACCTGGAAAGCGGAGATTCGAGGACTAAGAGGGAACGAGCTGAACCCAATAGGAATTTCGCTTCCTGAAACTGTAAAAGGTTCCTTTGCTTTTACAAAAATCAATGGATTTACCGGTCTGAGTGATATTGCTGGGCATCCCGCAGAAGCGGCCATCCAACAAGGTGTGAAAGAACGACTTTTTGATGGATACAAGGATGGTACGTTCAAACCAGACTCCAAACTAACAAGAGTGGACATGGCGAAGTCTCTATTAATGGGTGCAGAAATTCGTCAAAGTCTGCCATCCCAAGCATCTTTTACTGATGTGTCAAAAGCTGATCTTCCTTTTGCCGAGGCAGTGGTTGCCAAGGGTGCTGCGTTTCGAGATCAATCACATCAGTTAAAGGGAGTGATGCAACCGACATCACCAGGAAAGTTCTCTCCAAAAGGCAGTGTCACAAAAGCCGAGCTTGCCTATACACTAGTACAGAGCTTAGGCCTGGAAAAAGAAGCACTGGATCATTCGGGAGACGTGAAGGTTACCTATAAAGAAGAGCGCATCGTGCTGAAAGATCAAACAAACATCCCCGACGCCTTAAAAGGGTATGTACAAGTGGCATTAGACCTGAATATTCTAAATGCAAACTTTTCTGTGACGCAAGGAAAATATGATCTGAAGCCAAAAGTGGAAGCGACCTTTGCCCCTGAAGAAGTGGTAACAAGAGGAGATTTTGCTGTGGCATTTACGAGATATTATCATGTGTACTTTAACTAAGGGCTGTGTTAAAGCGTAGTGTTGATTTTCAACGTCAACAGCGGTGTTTAACAGAGATCCTGATGTAAAAGATTTACACCTTGAGAAATGAAAGTATAGTGAAGACGTTTGCTTCACCTGCCTCCCCTGTTGATTGGAGTGCAAGGTGTGAGACTCCTCGAAAATGCGAGCATTTTCTTCGTGCGATATATCGCTGCCGAAGCCTTCCTTGTCCTGCGGGAGATAGCGGTAGACTTGAGACCCCGCAGGCATAGCTGAGGAGGCTCAAGCACCGCCCCGCGATCGCTGCCACCTGGAACGGAAATCAACAGGGAGTCAAAATAACACACACTTATTTTTAAGGTAGTCTAACAAATAAATAGATAGTGATTATAGAAGAAGGAACGGTAACATTCCTTCTTCTTTTTATTTTGTATTGGGAAAGTACGAAAGCATTTTGTTCAATAAAATGTCTGAAACTCTCCTGCTTTCCCAAGCAATAATTTCTTCACCAGCAAATAAGATAGGTTGTGCAAGAAAAAAAGGAGGAAAGGAGGAATGGGAAACGATACTAATCTTTACATAATTTCTCATTGGGCAACCAAAGCCGAAAAACTGCAATTAAAACTATGTAGAAGCCCCAACTTTCCCAATATGAAATTAAGATGACAGGTGGTAGACTATCGTTAATAGTTCTTAATATTAAGAATTATCAAAACAAACTTAAGGGAGTGGAATGATTGAAAAATTGGATTAAAGGATTTTCAGTATTCATTGTAGCGATGTTGGCATTCGCATTGGCGTTTGGACCTGCACAAGCCAATGCCCAAGGCCCTAGTGTGAATGAAAAGAAGCAATATCTAATAGGCTTTAAGACAAACGCAAAAGCTTTCTCGGCTAAAAATATGATTACAGCTGCAGGCGGGGAAGTGGAACATGTATATAATTATATGGATGTACAGCTTGTAACGCTTCCAGAAAAAGCTGCACAGGCCTTGAAAAACAACCCCAACATCGCATTTGTGGAAGAGGATGCAGCAGTATATGCAACTGCACAATCCACTCCATGGGGCGTAACGCATATTAATGCACATAAAGCTCATGCTGCAAACGTTACAGGATCTGGTGTAAAGGTAGCAGTATTGGATACTGGTATTGATGCAAGTCATCCTGACCTCAATGTAAAAGGCGGCGTAAGCTTTGTATCTGGAGAGCCTAGTGGACTAACGGACGGAAATGGTCATGGCACACATGTTGCAGGAACTGTAGCAGCATTAAATAATACTGCTGGAGTATTGGGTGTTGCCTACAATGCAGATCTTTACGCAGTAAAAGTATTGAGTGCTTCCGGAAGCGGTACTTTAAGTGGAATTGCTCAAGGGATAGAATGGGCAATTGCAAATGAAATGGATGTAATCAATATGAGTCTAGGCGGAAGTTCAGGTTCTACAGCCTTAAAACAAGCTTGTGACAATGCATATGCAAGTGGAATTGTTGTCGTGGCTGCTGCTGGAAACTCTGGTTCTAGAGGAAAAAGAAACACAATCGGCTACCCAGCTAAATATAGCTCTGTAATAGCAGTAGGGGCAGTTGATTCAAATAACAATAGAGCTTCTTTCTCTAGCGTTGGTTCTGAACTGGAAGTGATGGCTCCTGGTGTAAGCATTCTTAGTACAACTCCAGGAAACAGCTACTCTTCCTACAATGGAACATCCATGGCTTCTCCCCATGTCGCAGGAGCAGCAGCATTGATCAAAGCTAAATATCCTAGTCTATCAGCATCCCAAATTCGTGATCGCTTAAAAAATACTGCAACTCCTCTAGGTGATGCTTTTTATTATGGAAACGGAGTCATCAATGTGGAGGAAGCTTTACAATAATTTGATTAAATTCCCCCTTTATTTATAGAACACCTGACAATTTGTTGGGTGTTTTTTTGTTGTATGATAAGCAAGTATATCTGATAAGAAAGTCACAGGAAAATACCATGATAAACCATTGGGAAATCGACAATGATATCTCGGTTTAAAAGCCCGATATGCTTAACTACTTTCCCAATAACAATCCTTTAAAAGCTATGCTAACATCATAAGTAACTAAATAATTAGATTATTTAGATTTTTTTCAAAGGAGATGTTCTACATATGAAAAAGTTTTTATCCGTTTTATTGGCATTAGCTTTGGTCCTCTCGTTTTCATTTTCACCCGGGGAGGCAAGTGCAAAAGGAAAGCCGTTATTCAAAGAATATTTGATTGGGTTGAAGAATCCTGTCTCCAAACAGACAAATCAAATTGTTTCCACATTGGGTGGAACGATCAATCATCAATACAACCATATGAATGTCCTTCAGGTCACGCTACCTGAAGCAGCAGTTGTAGCGTTGGAGAAAAATCCACTTGTAGAATATATTGAAGAGGATATCGAGTATAAAATTGATGCTCAAACGGTCCCTTATGGAATTCCACATATTAAGGCGGATGTTGCACATTCCCAAACAGTGACTGGGTCAGGGGTAAAAGTTGCAGTACTGGACACTGGTATCGATGCAACTCATGAAGATCTGAATGTTGCAGGTGGAGCAAGCTTTGTGTCAGATGAGCCTGATGCATTAACGGATGGAAATGGTCATGGAACTCATGTGGCAGGTACTATTGCTGCTTTAAACAATAATGTAGGGGTAGTGGGTGTATCATATGATGTTGATTTATACGCAGTTAAGGTGCTAAGCGGAGCGGGAAGTGGGACTTTAAGTGGGATTGCCCAGGGAATTGAATGGGCAATTGACAATGATATGGATGTCATTAACATGAGTTTAGGTGGCAGTACAGGATCCACTACATTAAAGCAGGCAAGTGATAACGCCTATAATAGCGGAATTGTTGTTGTAGCTGCTGCAGGAAATAGTGGTTCTTTCTTTGGACTGATCAATACAATCGGATATCCGGCAAGATACGATTCCGTCATTGCTGTAGGAGCAGTGGATTCAAATAATAACCGTGCTTCGTTCTCGAGCGTAGGCAGTCAGCTTGAAGTGATGGCTCCGGGTGTTGATATTAACAGCACGCTGCCAGGCAACCAATATGGTTCTCTGAATGGAACCTCCATGGCCTCACCTCATGTGGCAGGGGCAGCTGCTCTGATTTTAGCGAAATATCCAAACATGACAAATGTGGAAGTTAGGCAAAAACTTCGGGATACAGCAACAAATCTAGGTTCTGCCTTTAATTATGGGCATGGTGTCATTAATGTGGAGGAAGCATTGAAGTAAGAAAATGGCGTAGGAAGAAATGAAAAAGAACAGGGGGGAACCTCCTGTTCTTTTCATTGTTGACATAACAACCGGGGCCAGACCCCTGTTGTTATGTCAACTCCATTAAAAACTTCTCAATACGATCCATTGCTGTTTCCAGTGTGTCCATTGTATAAGCATAGGAAAGTCGAACATATCCTTCACCAAGGCTTGAAAATGCACTGCCAGGTACAACTGCTACCCCAGCTTCTTCAACCATCTTCAAAGAGAAATCAAAAGAGGACATGTTATATTTTTCTATAGAAGGAAACAAATAGAACGCTCCGGAAGGTTTTACTACTTCTAATCCCATAGAGACCAATCTTGTGTATACATAATCCATTCTTTCTTGATATTGCTCCTTCATTTCCAACGCATCATTTTTTCCGTTCGTTAATGCTTCGAGTGCTGCATATTGAGAAATGGAGGAGGTGCAGGATACATTATACTGATGAACCTTCAGCATCTGCTTCATTAAGTATTCCGGTCCGAAGACCAATCCTATCCGCCAGCCAGTCATCGAGTGGGATTTCGAAACGCCGTTGATGACGATGGTTTTATCTCTCATTCCCTGAATAGTGGAGATTGATATATGTTCATGATCAAATACCAATTCACTATATATTTCATCGGATAGAACAAAGATATCTTTATCCTCTAAAAGAGCAGCAATTTTCAGCAATTCCACCTTTGGGAGCGTGACACCTGTGGGGTTTGAAGGATAGGGAAGAATGATGCATCGAGTCTTTTTTGAAATATGCTGTTGAAGCAGCTCTGCAGTCAATCTAAATTCGGTAATGGTCGTATCGACATGGACAGGAGTTGCACCACAAAGTTTGATGATCGGCTCATAACCAGGATATACTGGTCCGGGTAATATTACTTCAGTGCCTGGTTCAAGGATGGTGCGCAGTGCAATGTCAATACCTTGGCTGGCACCGACCGTCACTATCACCTCATCTTCTCCGTCATACTTTTGTCCGTACTTTTCGGCTACAAATGAGCATGCGGCTTTTCTCAATTCAAGTATTCCTGCATTATGGGTATAATTTGTTTGATTTGATTCTATAGCTTGTATTGCAGCTTCTTTTACATGCGTGGGGGTGGGAAAGTCAGGCTGCCCAATGGTAAGAGAAAGTACATCTTCGTACTGTGCAACCAAATTGAAAAACTTGCGAATACCTGATATTTCAATATTTCGAACGTTCTGGTTGATTAAATGCTCCATCATAAAACTCCTTTTACAATTTCATTTCCAAATAGACTGATATCACTTTCTACATAGTATAAGCGAGTTTTTTTCTCCTGTCCAAAGGAATATTCAGATAAATGTAGTATAAGTATTAACAGTTGTCTGGAACGGAAGGAGTAGTTGAATTGGTTAAAATATGGTTTGTCCTCATCGCATTTTTAGGTGGGATACTTGGAGGTATCCAAGCTCCTGTAAACAGTCAACTCGGGAAAAGGGTTGGAAGTCTGGAAGCCTCGTTTGTTTCGTTTTTCATCGGGACATTATTTCTACTGTTATTAACAACCTTCTTTGGTAAAGGAAATCTGTTGCAGTTGCCGAGTGTTCCTAAATGGCAGCTAGTTGGAGGGTTCCTCGGAGCATGCTTTGTCACATTTGTCATCATGGCTGTACCGAAAATAGGTGTGGCCTTAACAATTATTTCTTTAATCATAGGACAGATGATTGTAAGCATGGTGATCGATCATTTTGGATTATTCGGTTCTGCCAAAATCGCTTTGAATAATCAAAGACTTTTTGGTGTTGTTCTGATGCTGATTGCCCTTGTTTTTATTTATCGCGGTACTGTTGTAGTGAAATGACTGAGATTCTAAATGGTGATAAATAGGTATGAAGTGGGGAATCAAGGTGCCCATAATCGATGATAGCAACTTAAAATGTAAACATGTTTACGAGGGAAGTCCTATAAAAATATGAAACAAGTAGGATAGGAAAAAAATAACATATGCGGTATGATAGAATTGAACACAGAATATTCACACAAGTCAAAATTTTCTTTTTCTCCATTGCCTTACGTAAGGTTACTCCTTTCATCTTAGTATTACTAGGATTTGGTGTCTGTCGGATTCCGTCTGAAAGGGGAAAGAGTAATGGATATTTTGTTTGAGATTTGGTTAAGGTTGTTTGAAGTGTACGCGGAGGATTTGTTTTTTCAAGATGAGTCATCAGGGGTCTTTTCATTCTTGCTTATTGGTGTATTGGCTTATCTGTTCAAACAAGAGAAAGCAGGGCAGAATAGGAATAGCAATGGCTGTTCCTGCTGCAGAAAAGAGAGAGAAAAGAAAAATTCAGATGAGTCGTCCTAATAAAATGCAAGAATAAAGAAGCGGATCCTGTCCGCTTCTTTATTAATGAATGTGGGAAAACTGATTTATCAGCTCATTATATTGAGTGGATAGACGCTTGAAATTTTCTTGATTTCTAATACTTAGCGCCTGATCAATTTCCTTCATCAAGCGCTTTTTATGATATTGAAATACAGAGGAGTCTACAATGAGTTGTGCCATTTTCTCCTCTTTCGTCATATCTAGATTTTGGATATTCGAGACTGATTGTTCTGGTTGAAAAGCAAAATGTTTATTCATAATTTTTACCCCCTGTGCGCAATTTTGGTATTGTGTAACGGGTTAATCATGAAAGGAAAGGTAGAAGGAAATCCACCAGCTCCTTTGTCCTATTATCTGATATTTTTCTGGATTTGTGAAGAATTATTTTTAGAAAATTTAGATACATCAGAAAAAATAGTGGAAACTCTGTTATTCAGTGCCAGTTGACAATTGCTAAAAGTTTAATTGGTTAATTTTTATATACCCAGAACTCTTTGAATGAAAACAACTTAAATCAATTTAACTATTGAAAATCGCCAAAAAGCAATTATAGGTGAATCGTTTTTTTATTTAACACTTGTTTTTTGCCGTAAAAACGAATATTATTATAAAGGTTTAATTAATACATTCGTTTTTTGGGGGATTAAATAGTGATTGAGAAATTATTTGGACTAAAAGAATCTGGAACAAACATAAAGACGGAAGTGTTGGCGGGTGTCACTACCTTCCTTACAATGGTATATATCGTGATTGTGAATCCTGCGATTCTATCTGCAGCAGGAATTCCTTTTGAGCAAGTTTTCATGGCTACTATTATTGCAGCAGTTGTTGGAACATTAACAATGGGGCTATTAGCAAAATATCCTGTTGCAGTCGCACCTGGAATGGGGTTGAATGCATATTTCACAACAGTAGTCGCAAGTCAGGGCCTAACCTATCAAGCTGTTCTTGGAACTGTATTTCTGGCAGGACTTATTATTATTCTATTAAGTCTAACGAATCTAAGGAAAGCGCTGATTGAAGCTATCCCAGCGCCATTGAAATATGGAATAACTGCTGGTATTGGCTTGTTCATTGCATTTCTCGGACTGAAAATGGCCGGTATCGTACAACCAAATGAAGCAACGATGATTACACTTGGGGATTTAACGGAGCCTGCAACAGCACTAGCCATCGGGGGATTGATTTTAACGTTGATACTCATGGCCAAAAGAGTGACAGGTGCCTTGTTTTTCGGGATGATTGCGACAGCGGTTGCGGGCTACTTTATGAACCTATTGAAATTTGACGGTTATTTTTCTGTTCCGCCATTGCCAACCTTCATCAATTTGGGAGAAGCGATAAGTGGAGTGTTTTCCAACAGTTTATATACAGTTGTTTTTGCATTTGTTTTAGTGACAATCTTTGACTCCACCGGGACGCTTGTAGGTGTATCTGAGCAAGGTGGTTTTATGAAAAAAGGAAAGCTGCCGCGCACCAAGCAGGCTACCTTATCCGATTCGTTTGCTACCACAATCGGAGCAGCATTTGGTACTAGTCCATCATGTGCTTACATTGAATCATCGTCAGGGGTTGCGGCAGGGGGGAGAACCGGGTTGACTGCAGTGGTAGTCGCGGGGTTATTCTTAATCTCGATGATCTTTTCTCCATTTATTTCGGCAATCTCCATGCTGCCAGCCATTACAGCCCCAATATTGATTATTGTTGGTTGTTTCATGATGGAAGGCCTTGCAAAAATAATGTGGAATCAGTTTGATGAGGCATTCCCTGCATTTGCCATTATTCTCATTATGCCTCTTACATCAAGCATTGCTACAGGAATTGCCGTCGGCTTTATTATGTATCCAATCATGAAGGCTGTCTCCGGAAAGTGGAAGGAAGTACACCCTCTCATTTACATTTTTGCGGTGATATTCCTTGTTCAAATGATTTTCTTTCCGATGCATTGATAATAGATTAAACAAAAACGAGCAAAGGCCACTCAGGGCCGATGCTCGTTTTTAATTTCTATCTTTCTTTCAAATAATCCGTCCTGTGCATCCCGGTGTAATTTCTCCAGCCAAGTCAGTTCCACTTTACATAATTCATGAGCGTTTTCCATAATGGAAACAGATCCATGAGGAGCGCCAACACCGTAAAGCTGATATACTCTTTCAAGCATTTCCAATTGAAACTTTGTGTGTTCAATCCGTTCTTTTAAAATATTGGTAATCATGTCAGAATCCCAAAGGTGAATAAAAGCGAGTGCGGTATACATGGGATGATAATAATTCGTTTCAGCTTGGAACTGTTTTTTTAACAGCTCCTGAAAAGCTTTTTTTCCTTTTACGGTAATATAGTAGATGGTTTTATCGGGTCTTGTCTGATCCTTTACGACTTCTCGGACAGCTATGTGCTCCTGTTTCAGCAGCTTTTCTACAGCGTAGTACAAAGAGCCTTTTGCCAATTTGATATAATGCTCCATATGCCTCTCCTGCATCACCTGCTGCATTTCATAGGGATGTTTATCCCCTTCCATCAGGAGTCCAAGTATTACGAGCTTCATTGCCATTTTCATGCACCTTCTTAATTGAAACTTCTTCATCAAAAGATTTGTATCCTTTTATTATATAGGAAAGAGAGGTTCAATTCCTAAAAATAAAATTATCCTTTATTCTTATGGAGAGAATGCAAAAACCGATTATTTGTATCGGGTTTTGCAGTTTTGTCATTTTGACGGTATTTTGACTAGACAGTTTTTGAATGTAGAACCTATAATAGGGAAGGTATGCTTTCTGGTGATAAGTACAATATTATGAAAGTACAAGCATGACTACCATTGATTTTCTGCTAAAAGGAAATTGATTTACGGTAATGGAGGAATCCCATTTAATGATCTATCTGATTAAACCCTTAATCGTCAATATTACCATAATTTTTTCGCTATTATTCAATTTGAATATGTTTTTCCCTTTTAGTAAACGTAAGCCGTTGAACTTTAAGCAGAAAACGATATTTTCGCTCTTCAGTGCATTTGCAGCTCTGTTATGTATGTTGTATCCAATTGAAACATTGAAAGAAACACATTTTGATCTAAGAATGATTCCCATTCTCTTAGTAACCTTATACGGAGGTGCTTATCCGGGACTTTTAAGTACAGCCATCGTTTCAGTAGTTCGTTTTTTCATCGGAGGAGAATTCCTATATGTGGGAATTGCCGTTTCCATCTTGGCTTTTATAGTAGCTGTCACCTTTCGCTCGGTTTTCTTAAAAAGCACAAATAAAGTATTGTATGGTCTCTTTATTCTAGTTTTTTATTACTCCGGTTATATTTTTATCCTATATAATACTGTTTCTTTTCTGGATATGCGTTTTTATCTGGTATACTTTCTGGCTTTTGCTGCAACATTTCTTTCATTAATTTATGTAGTGGAGCATTTAATTTTGGCGAACCAGCAATTCGATGAAACATTGTACCTCGAAAAATTATCCACCATTGGGCAAATGGCGGCTGCCTTTGCGCATGAAATTCGCAACCCTATTACAACTGTTCGTGGGTTTATACAGTATTTGAATACGGACACCAAGGATGAGAGGCTCCAACAGTTTGCCCCTTTAATCCTGGACGAGCTGGACCGTACAAATAAAATCATCACCAACTATCTTACAGTGGCAAAGCCGACATCTTTTTCTTTAAAATTCGTTGACTTGAATTTGGTCCTATCCGATTCTGTGGAATTGCTGAGGCCATTTGGTTCATATAAAAATGTATCCTTGGAGCTTGAATTGGATGGAACGCATTTCATCTATACGGATGAACAACATCTAAAACAGGCGATCATGAACATTATCAAGAATGGGATAGAATCCATAGGTGAGGAAAAGGATGGCTTTGTTAAAATAGAGAAAAAGCCTGGTGATACAAAAGGGTCTGTGATTATTACGTTCATTGATAACGGCATCGGGATGTCTGAAGAACAGCTGGGGAAAATAGGTCTTCCATATTATACAACCAAGTCAAAAGGCACCGGATTAGGCAGCATGATAACGAACAGACTCGTACATGAAATGAAAGGCAAAATACTCTATGACAGCAAGGTGAAACATGGTACGAAGGTTACAGTAATTTTGCCTACCGCCAGCCAGTATCGAAATTGAAAAGGCAGACTGAGACAATTGTCTTGGTCTGCCTTTTTTGCTGAAGGTTGTTTTTCGCATGAATTGTTGCTATTGACGTACTAAAAGTAATCAGGTTATAGTACTATTCCTCGCGCTCTTTTCCGTGTAGTAAATTCTTTATCACATTGAATAAATATGAAGGGGAATACTGTAAAAAATCCAAGTGCCGATTTTTTACGGCAACAAACTTTATGAAAAGAGCCTTGCTGAATTATTTTTTCTCCAAGGATACTTTCCCAGACTCGGGGTCTACCTTATACCATCCACGGGTCATTTTTTCCGGCTGGTTATTGAAGTGAACCAGGTCGTATACATGAAAGAGGTAATGGTCATCCTTAAAACCTTCAAAAGTGACTGTTATACCCTCGTTGTTATTCAATTGTAGATGCTTCATTACAAGTTGCTTAGCGTCTTCTTTGGAATAAAAGCTTTTCTCGGTATTCATATTCTCTGCAGCCGACGGGAACTGATTCCTTGCCCCTATCAGCATTTCTTCATCAGATGGAACTTCACCTGTATGTTGTGTCTCGGTCAGCGTGGGGGAGTTTCCTCCTGCTTCATTGTTTTCGTCTTGTATACCACACCCACTCGCCAATATTATCACAGTAAAAAGTAAGAATAGCACTCTCATTATTTCATTCTGCTCCAATCAAATGTATTTCCTATTAGTATGATTAAGGGTAAAGGCTACTATTCATTTTTTTACTGAGTATTGAATGCGTAAATATATTCATATCATTTTAATAAGAAACGCTTACTAGTGATTTTTCGCTGATCATTAACTTCTCGTTAAATCTGAGTAAAGAAGAAGGAGTGCGAGTATGCATTAGAGAATACTTCATTTATCAATAATTATTGGGGGAAAGAATGTGGCAAACTTAGAGAATAAAGTAGAAAGTCAATTATACAAGGAACAAAAACCAAGGTCTCCTTGGCAGCTCTATTTTTCATTGCCCATACTTTCCTGGGCCCTATATGACTTTGCTAACACCATTTTTTCGTCAAACATCATAACTATTTTCTTCCCTTTCTATCTGCAGGAGGTTATCGGCACCAATGAACAGATGGACCAGATCGCCAGCACCTTTTTATCCTATGCAAACGCTACGGCCAGTTTCTTTCTCGTTCTCTTTTCTCCATTGTTTGGAGTGCTGATAGATCGGACAGGAAAACGAAAGTCATATATCATACCGTTTACATTGATGGCAGTTTTCTGCACCATTTTCATGGGTGTATTTGCCACTTTAGAGAGCAGTCAGCTGCTTTTTGGGTTGCCGATTACCTTTAGTGCAGTATTGCTCCTATTTGTGGTTGCCAAGTTCTTTTTCCACTCATCTTTGATTTTCTACGATACGATGATGCCAGATCTCGGTTCGAAACAAGAGATGCCACTCATTTCCGGCTTCGGGATTGCAGTAGGATACTTGGGAACATTGCTAGGTTTAACTGTTTATCTATATGTTGGAGACAGTGGTTTCCACCGTGCATTTATTCCTACCGGCCTATTATTTTTACTGTTTTCCCTGCCATTATTTTTCATCTACAAAGATAAACCGTTACAAGTTAAGGAAAAGAAGTCATTTATCAGTGGCTATCAGGAAATCATGCAAACTTTCAAGGAAATGCGCATATACCGGCCAGTTTTCCTGTTTATGATCGCTTACTTCTTCATCAATGATGCCATTGCAACAGCAATTGCCATGATGGCAATCTATGCCCGGTCTATCGGAGGATTTACTGCTTCTGAATTCATCCTGCTATATTTGGTTTCCACCGTTTCTAGTATCATCGGCTCTTTTATTTACGGATACATTTCAAAGAGGATTGGATCTAAATATGCTGTTGTTTCTGTAGCAGGCCTGCTGATTGTTGCCTTATTATTCGCAGTGTTTTCTATCGCTCCTTGGATGCTTTGGACAGCTGGAAGCTTGTTTGGAGTTGCGTTAGGTGCAACCTGGGTCACATCCAGAACGTTCATCATTGAATTGACTCCGGAAGGAAAAAGAGGGCAATTCTTTGGTCTGTTTGCTTTCTCAGGTAAAGTGTCCTCCATTGTCGGCCCATTAATTTATGGAACAATCACTCTTCTAATGGCGAGCTATGGTAATATTGCCAGCAGAACAGCACTTGGTTCATTGATTATACTTGCGTTCATAGGACTTCTGGTGACATTGAAGGTGCAATACAAAAGAGAAGCATAGAAAAAAGGGAGCTGAAACCAGCTTCCTTTTTTTGCGTTCAATCATATTATTTTAATTATTTTTTTATAATTATTATAATCTGTATTGACAGTAAAGTGGCTAATAAATATAATATAAAATGTATTATATAATAATTATTATAAAAAAGTAATGTGTATAGATGAAAGGGAGAGTAGACATGAAACTTAGAGAACAAATGCCGGAATTGACAGGTGCGACAGAATGGATCAATGAAGAAGTGACAAAGGGGGACCTGATCGGTAAACCAACGCTTATTCATTTCTGGTCTGTGAGCTGTTACCTTTGTAAAGAGGCAATGCCTGAAATCAATGATCTTCGTGATGAATATGATGACGAGCTGAACGTAATCGCAGTTCATATGCCGCGTTCCGAGGATGATCTTGATCTTGGAGTAATCCGCTCCATGGCCATGGGACATGATATTACCCAACCGATTTTTGTAGATAGTGAACACAAATTGACAGATGCCTTTGAAAATAAATATGTGCCAGCTTACTACGTATTTGATGCAGAAGGAAACCTGCGTCACTTCCAGGCAGGCGGCAGCGGCATGAGCATGCTAAAAAAACGTATCAATCGAGTTCTTGGTGTAGAAGAGAAGTAAAGAGTAAGGGGCCAGACCCCTTTTATAGTTAAAGCAGCCTGGCTGGGGAATTTCCCTGCCAGGCTGCTTTTTGAGGCTCGTTTCAATCATGACCGTAATAATTAGTCCTCCAAGTCACATATACATATAGAGACACTGTTTATGATACAACCAAGCGTTATTTTTGAAGGTACAAGGGAGGAGGGAGATGAAGAAGAATAGCAAGCAAGGGAACCCGTGGGAAAACATGAACGAGAAAATAGATGATGTCCTTGGGGAGAAATTTTGGAAGGATGTATTGCCTGTAATCCCCAAGAGGGTACCGTTAATAGATATATATGAAACACCTACACATGGATATATGGTATTGGAACTTCCAGGTCTGAAGTCCACAGATGATGTCGAGTTGTCTGTCCAAAATAATCAGCTCCTCATAAAAGGCACCATCACCTACCCATATCAGATGCCAAAAGAGAACCTGCTCCAAAGTGAGAGATTCTTCGGCACATTCAAGCGTGTGGTTTCCATCCCCTTTTCCTTTGTTCCACAGAAATTGACAGCCCAATATAAGCAAGGGATACTTTTGTTGACCTTTCAAAAGTCAAAGCAGGAAATTCAGATTGAAATTGACTTTCAAGAATGATGACGGGAGCTAAAAATATGAAATTTGAATTTCATTCGTTCAAAGTAGACATCCTGATGAATTCCTCTTCATTTAACAAAGGGGATAATACAATTTTCAATATCACAGCCCAGAAACAGGAAAATGAAGGCATGGGCACCATAGTCGGGGAAAAGAACCGAATGGAAAATAATACGAGCATGGTCAGGAATCAAAGTAAAACAGAGCCGAATGAACAAAATCAAACTTAGTTGGTTGTGATCCTGATGAATGATAATAACTTTAACGTTAATGACAAAATCAAAGAACTTGAGCAAAGACTGGTTAGCCTTATTAATCGGATGGAAAAATTGGAAAAGGAACGCACCATCCATTACCATATTCAGCATTTGGAAATAAAAGAGGCGGCATTTGAACAACTCCATTACCACTTGGATTCCATCAGTATCGAAAGCTTAAGCGGGACCTTGAATATAGGCAATAATTTTGATGGAGGAATACAAGGAGAGTTGCACCCATCCCAACCTGACAAAAAACAAATGACACCTTCCATACCAGTTAAAGGGAAGAGCGTGAATGAAACTAATTCAAATGGAAAACAAAATTTGGTGAAATCTTACTCAAAGCAAAGTGAACAGCCCCCAAAGGATCTTATTGTAACTCCGAAAACCAAAGGTTACTCGGTCACCTTTAAGAAAAAGGAGGAAAACCAATGAGTTCTCCATATTCCCCGAATTTTTTCATAGGCAGTATCCGGATAGGCGTGGTTGAGAGTGCCTCCTGCATAAACATGGGGAACAATTACCCTGCACAGTTTCAGAGCAATAAAAAACATAATCAGGGGATTGGTAATATCAGCGGAGATGAAAATGATATACATGAAACCAAAAGTTTGGTAAGCGACTCGTCCTTTATCGATATGCTGCACCAGCTGGAAAATCAGGAACTTCCTCAATGGCTCCAGGATGTCATAAAGGAAAAGCAAGGCACTGACTCCGATGATGAAAATGATGAAGATTAGCTGCTGGAATTAACCTGAACGGGCATATCGACCATATCCGGGTCATATACAATGTTCATATTGGAGGAAGAATGATTGTCTGCGCCAACTACCATCCCAAAACCCATATTTGTCTTTTGACTGGTACTCCAATTTGACTGAACATTGTGCCCGGTGAAAACTCCTGAACTATTCATGATGGAGTTAATCTCGATCCGATCTAGAAGAAAATGGACATGCAATGGAACCTTATTGTTTTTTTTCATAGCAGCCTCCATCCTAGAACTGGGCTGACGGTTGAGGGTTGTTCAGCTCTGGATTCGTAATGGTCGTATCAACTCCGTCTGTATCAATGACTACATTGAATACTCCGTTAATGCCTACGACTCCGATTTCAATTCCATTCCCCATATTGATTTTACCCTGTGTCGACCAATCTGGTTGATTATTTTGCCCTGTGGAAACGGCAGAACTCTTACTGATGGAGTTTACATTTATTTGGTTGAAGATAATGGATACTGGCAATATTTTTCCTCCTCCATACTTGATTGTATTTATTGTATGAAATAATGGGGAGAGAGTTATCAATTCTTCAAAAAATAAATATCAATATTTTGTAGAGACCTTTTGTAGAATTAGGCAAAAGCACTATTTTACAAAAGTTACTCATGATTTTATTTACCCTGTCATACCATATATAAATTTTATGCAATAGTTGGGGGAAATCATGATGGTAACAAAACAGATTATCGTTGCACTTACGAATGGGCTTCACTCCGGAACTGCCCAGTCTTTTGTTCAAAAAGCACTTGCGTTCCAATCTGAAATCAAAGTGGTCCGCCATAGCAGGATAGTGGATGGAAAAAGCCTTCTTGGTCTCCTGTCCTTGGGGATAGCCAATGGAAATGTCGTCACGGTGAAAGCTGAAGGTTCGGATGAAAAGGAAGCGGTGGCAATTTTGACATCATTTCTAAAAAGTGAAATAGATTTCGAATAAACTGGCACGCAGATAAAACATCTGCGTGTATTTATTTACAGAAAATAACATTGAAAAGACGGACAGGTTTCCTCTATACTTTCCGAATATATATGTTGCTAGGTTTATTACTTCAATAAATCTGGGTAAATATCTTCGTATAGAACAGAAACGGAGGAGAACATCATGAAAACTCGCGATTCCTTCTTTGACAATGCGAAGTTTATCCTAATCTTTTTAGTCGTATTTGGGCACATCATATCCCCATATCGATCAAATGATGAATGGCTTGTGTCCATCTATCATTTTATTTTCATCTTTCATATGCCGGCATTCATTCTATTGGCCGGACACTTTAGTACTAACTTTTATAAAAAAGGATACTATACAAAAATAGTGACAAGATTGCTGGTTCCGTATCTTATTTTGCAGACCATCTATACGTTGTTCTATAGCCAGCTATATGCATCAACGGAATATTCCCTGCAATACTTCACACCAAGATGGGCCATGTGGTTCCTGTTGAGTATGATTGCCTGGAAGCTGATGTTGCCGCTATTTGCCAAGCTGAAAGCCAGATACAGTGTTCCATTGGCGCTCGCCTTGGGAGTGGGAATAGGATTTTTCGAAATATCCGAGCGTTTCCTGAGCCTTGATCGAACATTTTACTTCTTTCCGTTCTTCCTGATCGGTTATTATCTGACGAAAACCGATTTATTTGAACGGGTTAAAAACGGGGCTTATCGCCATTATGCAGCTGGATTCCTTGTTATTCTGTTTGTAGCCATCTACATCGTTTTAGGAGGAATTGATGGTGCAAGTATCCTTTATGGCACATACACATTCTCCTCAGTATTTGACATGCTGGGACGTGTCGGCATCTACGCGGGGAGCTTTCTGGTTACTCTTGCATTCTTTGCACTTGTTCCAAAAGAGAAGTATTTCTTCACTGGAATCGGTAGAAGATCGTTTTATGTTTATATCCTTCATGGATTTATCATCAAATGGTTTTTCGAAACGAGCTTCAGCCAGGCAATAAACTCAACATCGGGCTATATACTTCTTATCCTGATGAGTGTCGTGGTTACCTTCATTACAGGAAATAAATATGTGGTTAAAGCAATACAGACGCCTTTTGGATATATGAAAGAAGGATTATCCTTGAAGAACGGCTAAAAATGAAGAGACTGGGACTAAACTAAAAAATGCTAATAAAAGACGAACATATAGGTGCCGGCTCTAAATACCGCTATTGATTTCCGTGCAAGACTTCGCTTTCCGCGGGTGACCCGTGAGCCTCCTCGGCTTCGCCTGCGGGGTCTCACATTGGCCACTTCTCCCGCAGGAGTCTTCGTCTTGCACTCCAATCAACCGCTGGTGTAACCTAAAAACTAAACGAATACTGCGAAAAAAGACCCGAACTAATTTGATTTTTAAAATTCAAATTAGTTCGGGTTTTATTTAGACTAAAGCACTTTTGTCCCAGCCTCTTTTTTTTATTAATTTTCTTTTCGTTTCAACCAATCATTTAAATGGAGTGTTCCTAAATGAGGAGCAGGTTCACCCCCAAGTGCTGTAATATATTCTAGGGAATTTCCATCTGGATCGGAGAAATAATAGCTCGCAGATGGCATCCAAGCATGGACTACCGCATCACTTGTCTTAAGCCCAAAGCTTTCTGTTAGTGGAATGTTCTTTCCTTGTAAAAATGCAGGGATTTCGAGTAACTGGTCATATTCCAAATAAAAAGCAAAATGTGCTGGAATAAATTTCTCCTTCGCGACCTCCCATATGCCAAGCATCTGCTCCTTCTTATCTGGGTCTCCCAGTCAGAAAAAAGCTACCCTTCTTTCTTGAATGACAGTGGCGAGCTTCAATCCAAGATTCTCGTAAAAACTGATGGCTTCCTCTAAATTCCTTGTTTTTATGTGCGTTTCAAAAAGTATTGCGTTCTTCATCCCCTGATACCCCTTTTCAATTTTGATACTATAAGTTTATACCAGGAACTGGTGGAGGAAATCAATGATTCGAAGTATCTCATCCTACAACTTTAGGAGGAGAAATAAAAAAACTGCTAATCCCATAATTGGATTAGCAGTCAGGTGATCATATATTTGTTATACGCTCTGTTGCCTTCATTCTATTGACCGTCCATATGCCTAGCAAGGAAAGCAGGGTGGTCATGGTGATGAGAATAGGCAGGAAAACGGTTAAGCTGGCAATAACACTATAAAGGATGGCAATGGAAACCATGGGTATGATGACAACGAGGAACTGTATCTTTCTATTTAGCATGGTCATTAAACTGCTCCCGAAATAAACGATGATACCGAGCAGCATGACGGACAAAAGTGTTAGCAAAAAATCCATTTTACGGCATAACCTCCGTTAATATTAGTAGTGGATGAACACTGTCTTCCTAATATTATACCATAAATATATAGGAATATTCAGAAAAGACAAAGCGGAAATTTCCTGTTTGTATTGACAGGCAGGGAAAGGGAAAATATACTAATAGAGAAAACAATACGAGAAAAGGAAGGTACAAGGTGCGATGTGGAATTAATCTAATTTTTAGGAGAGAACTCATGAGGATGAATAAAATGAGGAACCTAGAGAATTGGATTAGTCTGCCCATTTTGCCTTCCATAAGCATCGTTTGAAGACCACTATTTGTTTTCATAGTGTATTTTACGATACTTTATTGCGGAAAAGGCTTATTTAAGCATGGCATGTTTTCGTGCACAGGACTTATCATTAACCTCTCTAGGTACCCTAGGGAGGTTTTTTTGCGATGATTGATAAAGCTGCTCATTTTTTTATAGTCAAAACAAATAAATACAATTAAGCAATGAGGAGGTGCTGTGTATGAGAAACATTATTCTACAAGCTAAGAACATCAATAAAAGCTACGGAGAAAGAAATATACTGAAGGACATTACGTTGGATATAAGAAACGGGGAGAGAATCGGGCTTGTTGGTTGGAATGGAACAGGGAAAACTACCCTGATGAGAATTCTGCAGGGACTGATAATCCCGGATGAAGGAATTATCACCAAACATCCTCAAGAATTGAGTATAGGATATCTTCCCCAATCAACAGATTATGAAGGCCTCCTTGTTGATCATGTGTTATCTGATAATGAAGAACTTCTTTTGCAGACGACAAGTCGATTAGGTCTGGAAAAGCTTCATAATTGGGAGAAAGAGCGCTATCAACATTTAAGTGGAGGAGAAAAGTTGAAGCTTGCACTTGCAGCAATCTGGGCGAAAAATCCTTCTCTCATATTCCTGGATGAACCTACCAACCATCTGGATTTGAAGGGAGTTAACTGGCTGGTGGATGAGCTGAATCATTTCCATGGAGCGGCAGTAATCATCTCTCATGATAGATATTTCTTGGATAGAAGCGTCACAAAAGTGTATGAAATCGAGGAAGGCCAGCTAAAGGAGTATGAAGGGAACTATACGGATTACCGGAATGAAAAGCAACGGCAATATGAACAGCAGGTAAGAGATTACTCTAAACAACAACGGAAAATTCAAATGGTGGAAAGCCAGATTGCAACGCTTAAGCAATGGTCTGAGAAAGCACATCGGGAGGCTGGGAAAGACAGAGGCGATTCCGAAAATAGACAGATGGGGTTAAAGGAGTTCGAAAGAGTCAAGGCCAAGAAGAAAGACAATCAGATCAAGTCGAAGACAAAGAGGCTGGAGCTCGAGCTTTCCAAAAATAAAGTGGAAAAACCAAAAGAGGAAGCGCAGGTGCTATTCGACTTTGAAGCAAGTGGAAAGCGTGGAAAAAGAATCCTCGAGGCAAAGGGGTTAACAAAAGAGTTTGGTGATCGCATTCTGTTTAAGCAAAGTCATTTTTATGTAAAGCATGGGGAGAAGGTGGGGCTTCTTGGATCAAATGGTGCAGGGAAAACGACTTTCATCAACATGGTGTTGGGAAGTGAGCCCATTTCAAAAGGATCTCTATGGAAAAGCGACACCCTGAAAATTGCATATTTGAGTCAAGATGTCAGTGATATGCCGTCGGAGAAAACTGCGATGGAATATCTTGATCTAAGCGGCTGGGAGAGGGTTTCAAAAGCAAGGTCCATATTTTCCAACATGGGAATGAAAGAGGAGAAGCTTCTAAAACCGATTATCACCCTTAGTCTGGGAGAACGGACTCGTGTCAAGTTGGTATATATGATTATGCAGGATTATGATGTATTGATTCTTGACGAACCGACCAACCATTTAGATCTTCCAAGCAGGGAACAGCTAGAGGAAACCTTGGAAAGCTTCAAGGGAACTTTGATTGTTGTTTCACATGACCGGTACTTTATCGAAAAGCTGTGCGATAAGTTGCTCCTGATTGAAAATCAGCAGATCAAAAGAGTGGAAATGGGATTAAAGGAATATGATCTTAAACTAAAAGAAAAGGTGGAGCCGGATAAAAAAGAAAAACAGGAAATAATGGCCCTCTTGGATACGAAGATAACAGAACTATTAGGGAAAATTAGTATGGTTGTTCCAGGCACAGAGGCTTATGCAGAGATGGATGAAAAGCTATTGGAACTGATGAAGAGAAAAAGGGAAATCGGATAAGTGTAAAAGACTTGGATGAAAATTCATCCAAGTCTTTATTATCTCCAATTATGTTGCAGAATTGCTTTGAGTAGCTTCCCGTTTTTTAATTTCATTCATGCCCATTACCACTGCAACTAGTTCCTCTGTACTTAAATCCGAGCATAGGTTAGTCAGTTCAAAAGCAGACGATTCAAAAAATCCGTTAATCCGCTTAAAGTGGGCTGCAAGATTTTCATTCGGATGGTAGAGCGTAAATTCCTTAGAAAAAGCGGGGTTTTCCAAACGAAAGACTCCTCTGTCATTGGTATGATATTCATATACCGATTTAAAGAATGCCATCTTTTTACGTAGCTGGCCAATTTCAGCTTCCCTATGGTTGCTAACGACCCAGCGATTGGAAAAGAAAGCGAAGGCACCGCTAACAACGATTTCTCCATCTGGTGTTTTTACATCCACTTTAGACGAAAAAGCACTCCTTAAATCTAGTACACCAACAACTTTTTTATTCTCAGTATATATATCCGTTTCACCTGATGAAAAGAAATTGTCTGAAAAATAAACTGTTTTTTTATCCATTTTCATCACTCCCAGATTCATATACTAGTAGTACGAACAATTGGAAGAAAAGTTCCCATTATGTTTTAATTCAATTTCAATTTATCTCCGACATAAATAGTATTGGAGGTCAGTTTGTTTAATGCTTTCAGATTTTTTACGGTAGTGCCATATTTCTTGGCGATTGAATACAATGTGTCACCTTTTTTAATAGTAATGGTATAGCTTTCCGGTGCAGGTGTAACATATAATTTTTCGCCGATTTTTATTGTAGATGATGTTAATCCATTCCACTTCTTAATGTCTGATACGCTTGTATCGTATATGTTGGCCAAGGAATACAGTGTATCGCCTTTTTTGACTGTGATGATCACAGGAGCTTTCACTAACAGGTTCTGCCCGGTATAGATCATATTGGATGAAAGATTGTTCCAGTCTTTCAATTTGGATACGGTGGTGTCATGCTCCTTGGACAGTGAGTAGAGTGTATCGCCTTTTTTGACCATTACTACGGAAGCTTCCTGAATAATAAGCTTTTTCCCTGCGATGATCTTTGATGAGTTAAGATCGTTTATCTCTTTCAGTTCTTCGATGGAAACACCGTATTTTTTCGACAGGCTGTATAGCGTATCCCCTTTTTTAATGACAATTTCCTCCTTGGAATAAGAGGCTGCTGATACCGTTTCGTGGGAGGAGAATCCTAATGCACCTGATAATCCAAGAGATAATGCTAACGCCAACGTTATTTTTTGATGTTTTTTCATGTTGTAACACTCCAGTATGTCAATTTTTTTTGCTTCACACTTACTTTGACGCAAATGAAGAAATTTTGTCGCTTGTTTCTTGAAAAAGGATGAGCCTGTTTTTGTTTATTTGAGTTCAGTTTTACATTGAAAAAAAGGCGACACTTTTAAACACCGCTGTTGATTTCCGCACTAGGCTGCGCTTTCCGCGGGGCGTTTGTAGAGCCTACTCGGCTGATGCCTGTGGGGTCTCCACTAAACGCTACACCCGCCGGAGTCTTCACCTATTGCTCCAATCAACAGCTAGTTTAAATCAACAACACGTTTGTTTAACAATGCCTTATTTTTAAAGCCTGGATTTCCTCAAGCATAAAATCGGCAAACCCGAAGAGCTCATTATTTTTGAAATTCGGTTCGTCGGCTTCACCTATATAACTGGCAAGGCACTCAGAGATAAGTTTACTGTATGATGATGATTTAACTCCCCATTCGCCAGCCTCTCTTTTTGAAGAGACGACCCCTTCCTTCAAGAAGTAAAGCACCCTGCATAAGTTTAATGCGTAATAAACCGGGTTCTCGACAATTCTTGTTTTGGCATCCTCCACATCTTTTACGATGGAATCCACATAATAGCTGGTATCTATCGGATGAAAGCTCTCTTTTATATCTCTTCCGTATAAGGTTGCCCCTCTATGATAGGTAACTACAATATGTGCTGCGAGGTCAGGGTCCAAGAAACCTTCACCACCACAAATAAATTGCTCATCACTCAAATAGTCTGGATGGAAGAAATGAAGTTCAAATGGGGTCGGATAGATGAAGTCCTTTAAATAATTTTCCCGGATAATGCTCATTTCCAATGGGTTTTGGTGACCCTTGGTAATCGAAAGGAGACGGCTGATCATTCTTCTTTTTGTCGCATCGCCTATGGCGTCTTTCACCACCACCAAAAGATCGACATCGCTTCTATTCGGGTTGAAGCATCCCATTGCAATGGAACCGTGGATATAGATTCCGATTAAGTTGTCTTCCAGTTCATCAATAAAAACTTGTCCAATTTGATTTAAATACTTTTTTATGTCCATATGACTGAACCTCCATCTGTGAAATGTAATAAGGAGCCGGAAATCGGCTCCTTTTCATTGATGATTCTATGGTAACTGGCTGCTCTTCCAAGCGTCCAGCACTTCTTTTTCCTTGTCTCTATGAATACCGGCTTTTCTTTCTTCGTCGCTTCTTGTCTGCTCCCAGTCAAGAATATCCTTGATTGTATCCTCTACAGGCCGAACAATCAGACGATGCTGGAGGGCTTTTTCAATGCTAATCGTACTGGCACCACGCCAGGGCTCGCCGCCGTCTGTAAGAGGGTGTTCTTCTGGAATCCACAAGGGCATTTCCGTCCATGGAGCCACTTTGTTTTCGAGTAAAAAGCTTTCATCCGCCCATACTAGCTCTGCATCGGAGTTTGATACCGATTTGCAGGACAGAAGGAATTCCTCCATGGTCATGGGAGTCGTAGGCCCGGTGACATTGAACACACCAGAAACCCGCTCGTCCGCCATCTTTAATATCCAGAGAGCCATATCCCTGGCATCAATCATCTGCACATTGCGTTCTTTTCTTCCAGGAGCCAGGACTTCTCCGCCTTCTGCAATCCTTTTTACCCAATATGAAAATCTATCTGAGTAATCAAGGGGACCTACAAGCAGACCGGAACGTACATGCAGCACACTACCAGGCATGTTATTCTCTGCTGCACTTTCGCTCAATGCTTTCAAAGCGCCGTAATGCATATTGATCTGCTCGGTTGTACCATATCCGATTTTTTCGACTTCCGTATCAGACAATGAAAGGACAGGATAGTCCTCATCCAGACCATAAGGGATCCAGTCCTTGTACACGGAAATACTGGATATGAAGGTGTAGTGGTCCACTTTGTCAGTCAATACTTTTGTAGCTTCCGATAATTGCAGCGGAGTAAACCCGCAAGTATCGATGGCAACATCCCATTTGCCCGCTTCAAGCAAGGTTAAATCCTTGTTGCGGTCCCCGATAATCGTTTCTACCTGAGGGAATAGTTCTTGATGATTACCTCGATTGAAAAGTGTTATTTCATGACCTTGCTTTAACGCTTCTTCGACTATGAATCTACCTAAAAATCGAGTTCCGCCAATCACTAATATTTTCATATGTATGCCTCCAGGAATATTTTGATAGTAACTAATTCTATGTATATTGGAGTTTCTCCTTTAAATGACCTGTAAATTAAATAGCCCACACCAAAGTGTGGGTCACGTCAGCTTCTAAGCTGCTCTAGTGGATTCCAGTTTTCTGCCGAAATACCATTTCAACGCAGGTGGCACCACGATGATGATAAACAAGAGACGAACAAGCTGCAAGGCACTTACAATTGCAGGATCTCCTCCTACAGTGGACGCGGTCAATACCATTTCAATCAGACCACCTGGAGCTACACTTAAAATGGCGGTCGGCAGATTCAAGGAGGTGAAAGCGGCCAAGCCCGCACCTAAACCGAATGAAACAAGAATGAGGGTGACTGTTAGGCCAAAGTAGACAAAGCAGTATTTTCCTCCAAGTTTCAGATCGGCAAAAGCAATTCCTTTGCCCATCCCGATACCAACAGTGATTTGCGCAACTATCAGCAGCAAGGGTGGCAGAGTTCCCATGTCGATAAATAGGATGTTCATGATTGCTGTAAGAGCCATTGGAACTATGACAATTCCAGCAGGGATCCTTTTCCGAAAAAGAATTCCACCTATTACAGGGATGGCAAACCAGGCATAATCCCATCCACCGAACACAGAGGCTGCGCCTGGGAGGACAGTATCCAATCCAGACCCCGTATTTGTAAAGGTATGGACCACCACAAATGGAACGAGAAACAGGACAGTGAGCAAACGGACAGTTTGAAAAATGACGACTAGAGAAGAACGGGCATTCAGGGATTCACTGGCAATAACCATTTCGGAAAGCCCTCCTGGTATGGATCCAAATACGCTTGTAATCCTATCAACCGGAATCCAGCGGGTGACAAGGACACTATTCAGGATGCTGATGCCCACTAGAATAATTGTGGAGAGGACATAAGGTAACACATATGGGCCGACAGTACTTAACGTATCTGCCGTAAAGTAAAGCCCGAAGAACATCCCCAATATCAAGAATCCGCTTTGTTTGAGAGGATCAGGACAATACATCTTCCGCTTGCTAACACCTTGGTAAATCATGACGAAGGTTAACGCTCCCAAGACCCAGGGTAAGGGGAGACCTCCCAAGAAAAATAAATATCCACCAATCGCTCCTACTATATATGTTTCCGCTAATTGTATATAAGGAATATTTCGCATCCCTAAACACTCCTTTAATTCGATAAAGTAATTGTAACATAAATGGAAAATGAAAAGAGGTATTTTTTCGGTATGCGAAGTATGTTAACAGAAAAACCGGACGAAGCCAGTGCATCATCCGGTTTATTAACATACTCATTAACTCCCTGTACTCGTAAATGCTCGAATCCCCCTGTTCCAAAACCAATACGCGATCATAAAGGATGCCACAGCAATGACAGGCGTTAATACCGCCAGCCATATATGGTCATTTCCCTCAAAAAAGTAGGTGGCAGGATAGAATGCTGTAAATCCGTAAGGTACCACCCAGGTTATGATCAGAGTAATGGCACGGGGATAGATCGTTAAAGGATATCTTGCAAATTCACTTAATTGGAACACGGATACGACGATTGGAAGACTGTCGACCATCCAAAAAGAGAAAGTGATGAAAAACAGGTTGATGGCGACAAAAATGATTCCGCTCGAAAGGATAAATACAAAGAGCATAAGTATCGTGCCTATCGACCATTGAATATCGAGATGTGCACTTGCAATGGAAAGTACAATCCCACCAATTATCAGCTGGCCGAAACCATCCTGCTGCACACGCTCCGCTACCACCTGGAAAAATGGATTCACGGGGCGTAGAAGGAGCCGGTCGAAATTCCCTGTCTGTACATATTGCCATCCAAGCGTCCAGAGATTATCAAAGAATATGTGATGAATCGAACGCCCTAAAAAGGCGATGGCATAAATGAAAAGAATTTCATAAAAGGTCCAGCCTTTCAGCACATCAATATGGTCAAACACGATCTTCAGGAAGAACAGGGCAGTGAACTGCTGCACCATCACAGAAAAAAGGCCGATGAAGAAATCTGTTTTGTACTCCATCATGACCTTCAGATGATTGGCAAAATATCTACTATATAAAAAACTGTATCTTTTTGTTTTTTTCCACATATCCCATTATCCTCCAAACACCGTTACTTTTTTCACAGCCTGTGACCACACAATCCGTACAAGGAAAAATAGGGCAACTAGCCAGAATATTTGTGTGGCGAAGGCCATCAATGCCTCGGTACCAAACGGTATCTGTCCTGTATAGATGGCGACAGGTACAAAAATCATCGCCTGAAAAGGAAGGAAGCTTGAAACCTGCTGAAACCAATCAGGAAAGAGCGTCAAAGGGATGAGGGCACCAGAAAAGAACTTGATGATTGCTTCCCGTAATACTCGTAAGCCCCACACATTTACTGTCCAAAATGCCAGTACACCGATGATAAGATCTAGTTGTGTTCCAATCAGAACCCCTATGATCATACTTGGAAGGAATAAGAGGAAGCTTTGCCATGATAAAGGGGCTTGGATTCCGATAAACACCATAGCCACGATAAACATAGGGATCGTTGTGCGGACAAAACTATTTGCTTTAGATCCGAAATCCATGAAAATCAGCTTTGTCAGGTAGTCATAGGGCTTCAATAGTTCCAGTGCAATATCCCCGTTCTTGATATTGCGCGCAAGCTGGTCCCCTGCACCGGATACATAGCTCTCCAGCATCATTGCAATAACTACATAGGTAATCATGCTATCAAAGGATATGGCTGAAATGTCTGTTCGATTCTGATATACAGCAAGCCAAAAGAAATACATGATGGACAAACGTAGCAGGGTGGAGACCACATCTGCCCAGTACCAGGCTATATAAGCGGTTTCGATTTTAATTTGAGACTTTAACAGCTCCCAGTACTTGCTCATGGTCCAACCCCCGCTCATAAATTTCTTGGACAACCTTTTCAATTCCGGGTTCCGTTACGGTAAAGTCGTTGATGACATAATGCTTCATCACTTCTGAAATGATTTGGCTACCGTTTATGTCTTGATTGTTGAAATGAAGCAGTAGCTGGGAATCCGCCATTTCTTTGAGAACATAATCCTGCAGGCCAACTGGTATAACAAAGTCTTCCATAGATTCTTCAAGCTCCAATTTTACGGTACGGTTATACTTTGTTGTCTTCTTCAATTCTATTAAACTGCCATCATAGATGATGGTACCCTTATCAATGATGATAATGCGGTTGCAGAGCTCTTCTATATCCTGCATATCATGAGTGGTCAAAATGATGGTCGTTTCATGCTCACGATTCATCTGTTTGATGAACTCACGGATCTTTATCTTTACAGATGCATCCAATCCAATTGTCGGTTCATCCAGATAAACCACGGATGGATTATGGAGGAAAGCAGCTGCCAATTCACAGCGCATCTTCTGACCGAGTGACAACTGACGGACCGGGATGGGAAGCAGCGGCTCGAGATCCAGAACCTCTTTGAATTTTTCAATATTCCTTTGATATGCTTCTTCCGGTATTTCATAGATGTGCTTTAACAGCTGCAAGGATTCCTGTACTGGGATATCCCAGAACAATTGCGTTCTTTGACCGAACACTGCACCGATATTTTTCGCATTTTTGGTCCTGTTTTTATAAGGAATGATCCCACCGACGACCACTTCTCCTTCGTCAGGAGTCAGTATTCCACTGATCATTTTTATGGTTGTGGATTTCCCCGCACCATTGGAGCCTATGTATCCGACGATTTCCCCTTTTGGAATATGGAAGCTGATATTATCAACAGCCGTCTTTTTGATATATTTTCTCTTGAATAATGCCCTTATGGCACCCCTGAGACCGGGTTCCCGTTCAAACAACCGATAATATTTGCTTATATTTTTTATTTCTATCATTCTTGTTTATCCCCCTTGCTTATTGCCGTGAAAGCACTAACAAAAGAATATTATATAGATTGATTTTGGAATAAGATAGAGGTTTTATAAAATTTTGTAAATGAATTTAGGGTGGCAATCTTATTTATGAGGGGAGTTTGATTCATATTTACGGTTTGGCATTCGAAAAGCAGGACTAGGAGAAGGAAGAAATTCATAAATCCACGAAAATTTTTAAATATCGACGGTTTGGGCCTCGATATCTATTTAGCCCCCTAACTCATTTGGACACCTCAATCAAAAGATATTATCATAGAAGTATCAAAGGAGGAGTCCAAATGAGTAAACGTAATGGACCGATGGAGGATGTAAAAAAACAATATGTAAGA